>NZ_VMOA01000001.1 GCF_020662345.1 Methylobacterium sp. W2
GTTGACAGGCGGTGTTGGCGAAGGAACACCGCCTGTCAACCATCCCGCCCTCCCGAGCTGCCTTCGCATTGCGGGACGATGGTCATCGGTTCGGCCTTGGGTCATGGTGCCGTCATCGTTCGACGTCCACTTCGCTTCACCGGTGAACGGCGTCGAGGGACGTCCGTAAGAGGTCCGCGCCCGTGACAGAGTTTTCCAGCGGCGAGTCCCATATCCTCGTGCTCCAGGGCGGCGGGGCCCTCGGCTCCTATCAGGCCGGCATCTACGAGACTCTGGCGGCGGAGGCCATCGCGCCGGATTGGGTGGCGGGCATCTCCATCGGCGCCATCAACGCGGCCCTGATCGCCGGCAACCCGCCCGAGCGCCGCGTGGAGCGGCTGAAGGCGTTCTGGGAGCAGGTCTCCTCCGGGGTGATGGGCTCGCCCTGGTTCCCCGGTGAGCAGGCGCGGGCGGCCTTCAACGAGGCCAGCGCCAACTGGATCGCCACTGTGGGCGTGCCCGGTTTCTTCAAGCCGCGCTTTCCTCCGGCCACCCTCTACCCACCCGGTGCGCCGGAAGCGCTGAGCTATTACGACACCGCCCCGCTGAAGGCGACGCTGGAGCGGCTCGTGGATTTCGACCTCATCAACGAAGGCCGGACCCGGCTGAGCATCGGTGCGGTCAACGTGCGCACCGGCAATTTCGTCTATTTCGACAACCGCTGCGACCGCATCGCGCCCGAGCACATCATGGCCTCGGGCGCGCTGCCGCCGGGCTTTCCGCCGGTGACCATCGACGGCGAGCAGTACTGGGACGGCGGCATCGTCTCGAACACGCCGCTGCAATACATCCTCGACGAGGAGCGCAGCCGCGACCTCGTCGTCTATCAGGTCGATCTGTTCGCGGCGCGCGGGCCGATGCCGCGCACCCTCATCGAATCGGCCGAGCGCGAGAAGGACATCCGCTTCTCGAGCCGCACCCGGCTCAACACCGACAAGAACCTGGAAGCCCGCAGGGCGAAGGCCGCGTTCCGGCGCCTCGCCGAGAAGCTGCCCCCCGAACTGATGAGCGACGAGGACGTCACCTACCTGCGCCAGGTCACCCACGCCAACTTCACCACGGTGATGCAGCTGATCTACCGGCGGAAGGCCTATGAGGGGAACTCGAAGGATTACGAGTTCTCCCGCGCCACCATGCTCGAACATTGGGCGGCGG
Source organism: Methylobacterium sp. W2 (assembly GCF_020662345.1). Taxonomy (GTDB): domain Bacteria; phylum Pseudomonadota; class Alphaproteobacteria; order Rhizobiales; family Beijerinckiaceae; genus Methylobacterium. The sequence continues at coordinate 1,195 of NZ_VMOA01000001.1, forward strand.
GTGCCAGCGACCTGCGTCGCTCCTTGCGCTCCCCCGCTTGGCGCAACCGCGTGCACGACGAAACCGGTGTCGCCGTGTTCGACCTGACGCGGGACGCCCGCGACTGAGCCTTCCCGACAGCTTCATCCCGGAGCCCCACGCCATGACCCGCGACGAGATCCTGCACGTCCCCTCGATGCCCGCCTTCAGCCCGAGCTATCCGCGCGGGCCGTATCGCTTCCTCAGGCGCGAATACCTCATCATCACCTACGAGACCGATGCGGAAGCCCTGCGCCGGGCGCTGCCGGAGCCCCTGGAGCCGCACCCCGAGAACCTCGTCTATTACGAGTGGATGAAGATGCCGGATTCCTCCGGCTTCGGCGATTACGAGGAGAGCGGCTCGGGCGCCATCGCCACCTATAACGGCGAGCCCTGCAACTTCTCGATCCAGATGTATCTCGACGACGAGCCGCCGATCACCGCCGGCCGCGAGATCTGGGGCTTCCCGAAGAAATGGGGCGTGCCGCGCCTCAAGGTCACGAAGGACACCCTCACCGGCACCCTCCATTACGACGAGGAGCGGGTGGCGATGGGCACCATGACCTACAAGCACAAGAGCCTGGAGAACGAGCTCGACACGGTGAAGGCCGGCCTCGGCCGCCTCAACGTCAACCTCAAGCTCCTCCCCGACGTCACCGGCGCCCCGAAGGTGGCCCAGCTCGTGGGCTATCGCCTGGAGGACATCACCGTCCACGGCGCCTGGGACGGCGAGGCCCGCCTCGACCTCATCCCGCACGTGAACTGCCGGGTCGCCGACCTGCCGGTAAAGCGCATCGTCGGCGGTCGGCACATGCTCGTCGACTTCACCTTGCCCTATGGGCAGGTGCTGCACGACTATCTCGCTTGATCGCTCAGTTGACCCGAGAGGCTTCCATGATCCTGACATCCAAGACCGCCATCGTCACGGGATCCACCAGCGGCATCGGCCTCGCCTATGCCCGCGCCTTCGCCAGGGAGGGCGCCAACGTCGTCATCAACGGCTTCGGCAAGCCCGAGGACATCGAAAAGGAGCGCGCCGGGATCGAGGCCGATTTCGGCGTGAAGGCGGTCTATTCCCCGGCCGACCTGACGAAGCCCGGTGAGATCGAGGGGTTGATCCGGCTGGGCGAAGAGACCTTCGGTACCGTCGACGTGCTCGTGAACAATGCCGGCGTCCAGTACGTCTCGCCGATCGAGGATTTCCCGCCGGAGAAGTGGGAGCAGATCATCGCCCTCAACCTGTCCTCGGCCTTCTACACGATGCGCTATGCCATCCCCGGCATGAAGGCGCGCAAATGGGGCCGGATCATCAATACCGCCTCGGCGCATTCGCTGGTCGCCTCGCCGTTCAAGTCGGCCTACGTCTCCGCCAAGCACGGCATCGCCGGGCTTACGAAGACGGCGGCCCTCGAACTCGCCACTCACGGCATCACCGTGAACTGCATTTCGCCGGGCTACGTCTGGACGCCCCTGGTCGAGGCGCAGATCCCCGACACGATGAAGGCACGGGGTCTGACCAAGGAGCAGGTCATGAACGACGTGTTGCTGGCAGCCCAGCCCACCAAGGAATTCGTGACGGTGGAGCAGGTGGCGGCTTTGGCCGTGTTCCTGTGTTCCGACCACGCCAGCCAGATCACCGGGGCCAATATCCCGATGGATGGCGGCTGGACAGCACAGTAGCCGACAGAGAAAGCCCTGCCTCGCTGGAGGGCGAGGCAGGGCGATCGACAGGCGACGGGCAATGAAAGCTTAGCGGCGGCCGTGCAGCAGCAGGGCAAGGCCGTAGCCGACGGCCCCGGCGATCACCAGGGCGATGAGCGGGTTCTCCTCGACGCGGCTCTCCACGGCGCGGGCGCCGTCGCGGACATAGGAGCCGCCGCGATCATAGGCGTCGCCGGCATATTCCGAGACGTTGTCGGCGACATCGCGCAGGGTGTCCTTGGCCTGTCCGTAGACCTCCTGGGCACGGCCTTCCGCCTCGCGGTAGCGGCCTTCCGCCGATGTGCGCGACGATCCGACGGCATCGCCGATGGCGCTCTGTGCGCGGCCGCCAAGGTCCTTGGCCGCTCCGACGACCCGATCCGTATCAACCATTGGTCTGCTCCCTGAGAATCGACAACGCGTGATCGGCGCTTCCAAGGCGGCGCCCGCATCCGATGGTCACAGAACGTGCGAAGTGGCCGAAGGGCACCATGGCGGTGCGTTTTTGTTGGAGGCGCGGTTTACGCAGGGTTCCGGTGCCGGGCGGCCACGAGCATCAGGCGTCCCACTTCGGCCACCGCCCGCGCCAGCGTGGCGGAGGGATCGCGCCGCCCGATGGCCGGCCCGGTTCGGCGCCGCCAGCCGGGCTTTACCGGGGGAATGTGCAGGAACAGGACCGGGCAGGTCTCCGCCAGGGCGCGAAAGTAGCTGGCATTGCAGAGATAGCGCCCGGCATTGATGGACGGAATCGCAGCGACCCCGTGATGCCGCAGGGCGACGAGGGCGCGCCCCGCGATCGGCGCCTTGCGCTGCGCCGGTCCGTCCCGGTCGAGGCGGAGGGTCGCGGGCATCCGCCCCGACGCGTCGGGAAACAGCCGGCTCGCCCGGTTGACGGCGCGAGCCTCGACGCGGACGCGCTTGGCGCGGCCCGCGACGCCGATCATCAGCAGGGCCGCCGGCCTCTGGGCAAGGGCCGGCTCCAGCATCTCGGGGATCGCCGCATAGGCGGTGCGCAGGATCAGCGTGCGCACCGGGACCCCCGCGATGCCATGCCGGCCGAGATGCCCGACCTGCCGGGCGAGTGTCTCGCTCGGGTTGCGTGGCATGCCGGGAAAAGGGCCGAAGCCGATGACGAGGAGATGTCCCCGCGTCACAGCCCGATCAGCGTCGCGATGGCCTCCGCGCCGGCGGCCGGGGAGGATTCGCCCCGCGCTACGCCGGCTTCCGCCTCCGCCGTCTGCTTGCGCACCTCGGGCGAGCCGACGAGGCGCTGGTGCAGGCGCTCGTGGACGAGGGCCCACATCCACTTCACGTCCTGCGCCCGGCGCTTCTTGGCGATCTCGCCGGTGGCGGTGAGCTTGTTGCGGTGGTCGACCACCTTCTCCCATAGCGCGTCGAGGCGCTTGTTATTGAGCCCGGAGATCGTGACCACGGGGGGCGTCCAGCTCGAACTCGGAGCGCTGAGGATGTGGAGCGCGGCCCGGTATTCACCGGCGGCGGCGTTGGCCCGGCGCTCACCCTCGCCGTCGTCGGCCTTGTTGACCGCGATCATGTCGGCGAGTTCGAGAATGCCCTTCTTGATGCCCTGCAACTCGTCGCCGGCGCCGGGCAGCATCAGGACCAGGAAGAAATCGGTGAGGTCGGCCACCGCCGTCTCCGACTGGCCGACGCCCACCGTCTCCACCAGGATGACGTCGAACCCCGCCGCCTCGCAGAGCAGCATGGTCTCGCGGGTCTTGGCGGCCACGCCCCCCAGCGTTCCCGAGGAGGGGGAGGGGCGGATGAAGGCGTTGGGGTCGAGCGCCAGCTGCGCCATCCGGGTCTTGTCGCCGAGGATCGACCCGCCGGTGCGGCTGGAGGAAGGGTCCACCGCCAGCACCGCCACCTTGTGCCCGGCGGCGGTGAGGTTGGCGCCGAGATTGTCGATGGTGGTGGATTTGCCCACCCCCGGCACGCCGGTGATGCCGACGCGGATCGCAGTGCCGGTCCGCGGCAGCACCGCGTCGATGAGGTCGCGCGCCGCTGCCCGGTGATCGGCCCGTTTCGATTCCGCGAGGGTGATCGCCCGCGCCAGAGCCGCACGGTCGCCCGCGAGCAGCCGCTCGCGCAGGGAATCGAGGTCGAGGGAAGGAGGAAGAGCCATGAGCCCCTTCATGCCGGGCCGGCCCGGTTTCGTCGAGGGGGCGCGTGTCGTTGCATCGGGGTACCTGTACCCGCCGGGACACGGATCGGCCTCTGCCCGCAATTCACACCGTCTCCCGCCACGCCCGCGCCCTGCCATGGTCACGATCGTCGCCGACAGGGTAGGACGAGAGAGCCGGGACCGAGCGCCGGGCCATCACGGGGCCGTCGACACGCCATGATCCGAAACCGCATGCCGGGAGCGCCATCGCAGACCCGCCGCTCGCTGATCCGCGGCGCCGCCCTTATTGGAGTCGCGGGCCTTACGCCGGGCCTCGCCGGCTGCGTCACCGACGGGCTCGTCACCGGGGGCACCGGCCCGGAGCGGCAATCGAACCTCGACGTAAGCCCAATCCTGCTGGTGGCGACCACGCGCAAGCCCGTGGGCAACCCGCCCAAGAGCCCGTATTTCAGCTCCGAGCGCGGCCGCGGCCTGAGCTTTGCCGAAGTGCGTCTTTCGGCCCCCGACCGCTCGCTCATCGGCAAGGTCTCCTCCGTGGTCAGCGGAGACTGGGCGGTGACGGCGGTGCCGCAGGTCGAGACCGGACCCGGCGCGGCGGCGGCCTTCACCCAGGCGGCCTTCGGGCGCGACGTGCTGATCTATGTCCACGGCTACCGTGAGAGTTTCGCCTCGGCGGCGGTCAGCGCGGCCCGTCTCTCCGACGGCATCCATTTCCGGGGCGCATCCGGCCTGTTCACCTGGCCATCGGCCGCCGCCACCTTCGATTACGGCTACGACCGCGAGAGCGCCCTGTGGTCGCGCGACGCCTTCGAGGATCTCCTCAAGGCGCTGGCGAGCTCGCCCAGCGGCGGGCGCATCAACATCGTCGCCCATTCCATGGGGACGCTCCTGACCCTGGAGACGATCCGTATGCTGCGCGCGGAGGCCGGCGAGGCGGCGATGGCGCGAATCGGCGCCATCGTTCTCGCGGCGCCCGACATCGACATAGACCTGTTCACCGGGGCTGTGGAGCGGATGGGGCCGGACGTCTCGAAGATCACTGTGATCTCCTCCACCAACGACCGCGCGCTGGAACTCTCCGGCGCCATCGCCGGCGGTATCGTCCGTGCGGGCGCGGCCGACCGCGAGCGCCTCGAAGCCCTCGGGGTCCGCGTGGCCGACGCGTCGGATTACGGCGGCGGCCTGATCAACCATGACCTGTTCCTGTCGAATCCGGAGGTCCAGGGTGTGGTCAAGCGCGCCATCGGCCGGGCGGCGGGCGGCGTCTGAGCGCCGCACCGCAAGAGGACTGGGCTGGAGGACGTGGCTTGAGCTCTTGGCCTCGGCCCCGTTCGCCCCTACACGGGCGGCTGTCGGGCTGACGATTCCCACGCCGACGCGGCCGCCTCCCGGCGCGCCCAGAATGAGGATTGTGCGATGTTCACACTCGATATCGATGGCGTGGCCATCGCGGTCATCAACGGGACCGAGGAAACCGCTCGCGACCTGTTCACCTGCGACGGCTTCAAGGAAGACATCCAGGCGATGAAGAGTGACGGCAAGGTGCTGTGGAACGGCACCTCCGAGCTCAAGATCCGCCCCGCCACCGAGGACGAGATCGAGATCTTCGAGGATGCCCTGGCCGAGGACGATTCGGAGGAGGACGCCCCGTTCGAGCCCGATATGCGCCATGCCAAGAGCGCCGAAGAGCCCGACGAGGACGAGGATGAAGACGGCGAGGACGACGCCGACATCGTGTTCCTCGTGGATATCGACGAGGATGCCGGCCTCGATTCGTAAGGCCTGATCCCGCAGGATCATCTCCCGCCGACCGCCTCGCCCGGACACGGGCGGGGCCTTGTATCGCGATTCTTCCTGCCATCCGTTGACGGCTGCTCCTGCGAGCGGTCCCTGTTCCCCTCGGGGCATCGGCCCGGTGCCGGCGAAGGGTCCCGGCACAGAGCGAGGACCGCATGACTTTCCGTTTCGAACACCTCCACCTTCGCAGCCAGGATGCCGTAACGGCTGCTGGATTTTATGTAGAGACCTTCGGTGCCCGTGAGATCGCCCGCGAGGGCGTGCCGTCCGTGACGCGCGTCGTCCTCGACCTGTCCGGGCTCACCCTGTTCATCGAGCACGCGCCCGAGGCCGCCCCCGCCGCCAAGCCGCCGAACCGGGGCATCGAGCATATCGGGCTGGCCGTCGACGACATCGAGAGCACGGTCGCCGATTTGAAACGGCGTGGTGTCACCTTCGTGATCGACATCACCGACGTCCGTCCGGGGCTTCGCACCGCTTTCCTCGACGGACCGGACGGAGTCCGCATCGAGTTGCTGCAGCGCGGCTGAACCGCTCAGTTCACGGCCGGTCGCGCCGCCTTCTGCGGGATCAGGCCGGGCGGCACCGGAGCGTTGCCCGGAGCCTTCCCCGAAGCGGCCGGTGCCGCCTTCTTCGGTGTGATGGAGCCCGTCATGACCGCGTCCCGCATCGGTACCGCCGGCGAATCGATGCCGTAGATGTCGTCACGGAAATGCGCGCGACCATCCGGGGTGGCGTATCCGGTGAGATAGACGAAGGTCACCGGGATCTGTTTCGGCAGCTTGATGTCGAGCCGCTCGTTGGTGGCGATATTGGCCTCGATCTCCATCGGTCCCCAGGTCGAGGCGGGGCCGTTGGGGCCGGGCGTGCCCTCCAGCAGCCAGCCCGCTAGTTCCTTAACCTGTGCCACCCGTACGCAGCCATGCGAGTGGAACCGCACCTCCCGCGCGAACAGCGATTTCGACGGCGTGTCGTGCATGTACACGGCCTGCTTGTTCGGCATGTCGATGCGGACCTGCCCCAGCGAATTGTCGAGGCCGGAATCCTGGCGCAGCGTGTAGTTCGCGGCTTTCTCGCCGGCCCAGTCGATCGTGGTCGGATCGACCTCCGTGCCGCCGGGGCCGAGGATGCGGATGCGCTCGCGGGCGAGATAGCCCGGGTCTTTGCGCATCTTGGGGATGATCTCCTTCTTGATGATGGAGACCGGCAGGGTCCAGGTCGGGTTGAGATTCACGTCGGTGATGCGCGCCTCGATCCGCGGCGTCGCCTTGTCGGGTTTGCCGACCACGGCCACGTAGCGGCGCACCACGACGCCCCGCTCCACCGCCTCGACAGCGGCGGAGGGAATGTTCACCACCACGTAGCGGTCGCCGTAGGGAAAGTTCGAGCCGATCTGCCGCGCGGCGGAGGCCGAAAGCTGGCGCTGGCGCGTGGCGGCCGGCACGTTGAGGGCGGTCACCGTCTGGCGGCCGATCAGGCCGGTCTCGGGCAAGCCGTGGCGCGCCTGGAACGCTTTCACCGCCGAGACGAGAATGGGGTCGAGCACGTCGGAGCTCGGCACGCCGGCCGGCAGGTCGCCGGTGAGGACGAGGTGCTGGCGAAGCGCCGGAATGTTCGGGTCGCGGGCGCCCGGCTTGATCGTCAGGTCGGCGGGCAGGGTGCCCCAGCCGCCGGCATCGACGATGGCCTGGTAGCGCTCGGCCATGCGGAACGTGTCGAGGAAGGTCGAGGGGGCAAGCGTCGGGACGGGGTCGTCCGAGACTCGCGCCACCACGAGGGGAGGCAGTTCGCGGGATTTCTTCGGCGCCGCCGGTGCCGGCTCTGCGCCTTGCGCCTGTGGGGCCGCATTCCCTGGCGCCGCCGGTTCGGCCTTGGGGGCGGCGTCGGGCTTCGGGCCGGCTTCGGCCTTGGGAGCAGGCTTGGCGGCAGCCGGCACGGCCTCCGGGAGAGAAGGAGCCGGTTCGGCCCCAGCGCCGGTCAGGCACAGCATCAGCGCCAGCGGCGACAGGCCGGCAGTCAGGATCGACGGGAACACGACGCAACGCGACGACACAGGCAGCCCTCGTGAGCAGACAGGGTCGGATCATGCGGGCGGGATGGTTACCAAGTTCCTCCCCCTCCGTGCCGGGCGACCCTGACAAAACGGGACACCCCGCCCTACCTCCCGGCCAACCCGAACCGCCGAGGAGGCCCTGCCATGATCCATCATCCCGCGATCCGGAAAGGCGGCACGGCCATCGTGACGGGAGCCGCAAGCGGCATCGGCCTCGCCGCCGCCAAGCGGTTCGCTGCCGCCGGCATGAGAATTGTCCTCGCCGATCTACCCGGCGAGGCGCTCGAGACGGCGCGCGCGGAGATCGGGGCGACGGGCGCCGAGGTGCTGGCCCGTCCCACCGATGTCGGCCGCCGCGAGGACATGGAGGCCCTGCGCGAAGCGGCGGGCGATGCGCCCGCGCTCGTCATGCTCAATGCCGGGATCGAGGCCGGAGGTCGCTTGTTCTCGGACGACGCGACCTGGCGGCGCATCCTCGACACCAACCTCTGGGGCGTCGTCAACGGCATCCAGGCCTTCGTTCCGGCGATGATCGAGGCCGGCGAGCCCGCAGCAATCATTGTCACCGGCTCGAAACAGGGGATCACCACGCCGCCGGGCAACACGCCCTACAACGTCTCGAAGGCGGGGGTAAAAGTGATCGCCGAGGCGCTGGCCCACGACCTGCGCGGGCGCGACGGCGCCACGATCAGCGCCCATCTCCTCATCCCCGGTTTCGTCTATACCGGGCTCACCCGGGCGCGCGGCGTGGCCGAGAAGCCGGACGGCGCCTGGACGCCGGAGGAGACGGTGGAGTTCATGATCGAGGCGATGGCGCGGGGCGATTTCTACATCCTCTGCCCCGACAACGAGACCACCCGCGAGCAGGACGAGCGCCGCATCGCCTGGGCAGCGGGCGACGTCATCGAGAACCGGCCCGCGCTCTCACGCTGGCACCCGGACTTTGCCGAGGCTTTTCGGCAAAGCACCTCCCAGTGACGGGGCGATCACACTTAATGTTTGACGGCAGAACCGAGGGATGTTGCGGAGCCGCCTCGGCGTCGTCCTCGGCCCGGGGCAGATCGTTCGGGTCGGGACTTTGTCGATAGAGGTGTGGCTGGACCCCCATGATCCGCTTGAACATCGCCGAGTATGCACCCGGGGTCTCGTAGCCCATGGAATGGGCCACAAAGGTCACCTGCTTGCCGGCGATCAGCATCGGGATGGAGGACAGTATCCGTGCCTGCTGCCGCCATGTGGACAGCGGGCAGCCAAGCTCGTCCTGAGCAAGGCGGGTCAGCGTGCGCACCGAAGCCCCGCTTTCGTGGGCCAATCGTCCGATCCGGTGCTCCCCGTCCGGCTTCGCAAGGATGTCGGCGCAGGCACGTGCGAGACGCGGATCCGATGGCATGGCCAGCGATAGGGCATCGGGCGCGAGCGCACGGAGTTCGTCCATCAGCACCGCGTTAAGATGGCGCCGCCGCTGCAAATCACTTCTTATGCAAGGTTCAAGAGCCTGCAGAATCAACTGCCTTAGCAGCGGCGGAACGACGAAGCCGCGAGGCGCGTCGCTCACGTCGCATGCGTCGTCCTGCGCAATGTAGAGCGTCCGCAGCGAAACCGCGCCTCGCGCGCGCAACCCGTGCGGCATGCGAGGCGGTATCCACAGCGCGCGCTGCGGCGGGATCAGCCACATCCGACGGGCGGCGCGGATTTCCATGACCCCTGCCGTAGCGTGGATCAACTGGCCATCGATATGGCAATGGTCGCCGACCAGGGCTCCATTCGGATAGTCGCGCGCGACGGCATGGATGCTGACCGGGCGATCAGGATGGGTCATCGACAAGATGGCGTCGGAACCAGTCGCGCGCGGCGCTGCTGGTTTCCTCGAAACGGCTGACATAGGGATCGAAATGCCCTCCCTTGATCATGACCAGTGTCTTGATCGGCAAGGCCCGTTGATAGGCTTCGAGGCAGAGATCGGTCGGGGTCAACAGGTCCTGGTCGGCCACGATCATCATAAGAGGAGTCGGGCCGATGCGAGCGATGTATTGGCCTGGTTCGTTCTCCCGCGCCATTTCTGCGCTGCGCAGGGTCAGTTCATTGCGCCATGTCGGCGCGAAATGCCGACTGCCGGTGAAAAAAGCATATGCGTCGATCCCGCCCATCGCACACGGCTCATGGGGGTCGTCCGCCACGGCGGCGAGAGTCGCGGGCGCTTCGCCCCGAAAACGAGCGATCCGGTCGGCGTCCAAGCGCGAGAGCAACGCCGGTACGAGATCGGCCCGGGTCCGGCGCTGAGCCGATAAATGGCCGCTGATCGTGGGCACTTGGCTCACGACGCATCGGACCCGTCTGTCGAGCGCGGCGACCTCAAGGACATGACCGCCGCTGTAGCTGGTTCCCCACAATCCGATGCGTGCCGGATCGACCCAAGGCAGCATCTGCGCAAAGCTGATCGCGTCACGGTAGCCGCGCCGTTGCAGCACAGGGTCTGCCTCCTGACGGGGCAATCCATCGCTGGCTCCAAAATTGGCATGATCGTACAGGATCACGCTCAGGCCAGCCTCGACGAAGACATCGGCATAGCGATCGAGATACTGCTCTTTCGCGGCCGACAGCCCGTGCGCCATGATGATGCAAGGCGACCCGTCCGCCTTGCCGTCGGGCCGATAGGCCCAACCGCGCAACGTGCGGCCCTCGGATTGAAACTCGATGTTCTCCCGCATCACGTTCCCCCTATCGCGTGAATCGCTCATGCCATCGCGGTAAGGCGCCTGCGTCGCGCAATCGGCCATAGATTGCGCCAGATCGGTCATGATCGCCTCGCGGTGCTTCCTCGATCGCTCCGCTGCGTGCTCCGCGGGTCTCCATACTGGCGAAGCTCTTGCGAGAGGGGTAAGCCGGAGGCCTTCGCCCCGGTATCGTGCGGCCCCAGCCGCACGATACCGGACGCACCTCTCGACCGGCGCACACGAACCTGGGAGCCAGCCTTGGCCACCATCATCCCCGTCGCCTCCTTCGATTGCGTCGTGTTCGGCGCCACCGGCGATCTGACGACGCGCAAGCTGCTGCCGGCCCTGTACTACCGGTACAAGGATGGGCAGATCCCCGGCACCAGCCGCATCATCGGCGCGTCCCGCTCCGAGATGAGCGTCGAGGCGTTCCGCGAGCGGGCGCGGGACGCGCTCAAGCGCTTCGTTCCGGCCCGCGACCTCGACGAGGACAAGCTCGCCGCCTTCCTCGACCATCTCGATTACGTGGCGGTGGACGGGGCCGGCGACGACGGCTGGGAGGATCTCGCCGCCAAGCTCGCCGAGCGGCCGGATCAGGTCCGGCCCTATTATCTCGCCACCTCGCCGGATCTCTACGGCTCAATCTGCCGCAACCTCTCGGCCCACGGGCTCATCGGCGAAAAGTCGCGGGTGGTGCTGGAGAAACCCATCGGCAAGGATCTGAAATCGGCCCGCGCCATCAACGACGCGGTCGGCGAGGTCTTCCCCGAGGAGCAGATCTTCCGCATCGACCATTACCTCGGCAAGGAGACGGTGCAGAACCTGCTCGCCCTGCGCTTTGCCAACACCATCTTCGAGCGCCTGTGGACGGCAGACGTGATCGATCATGTCCAGATCACGGTGGGCGAGACGGTGGGTGTCGAGGGCCGGGCCGGTTACTACGACACGTCGGGGGCGCTCCGCGACATGGTGCAGAACCACCTGCTCCAGCTCCTCTGCCTGATGGCGATGGAGAGCCCGCTCACCCTCGACGCCAATTCGGTGCGGGACGAGAAGCTGAAGGTGCTGCGTGCGCTGAAGCCGATCACGCCCCACGACGTCCAGGCTGTCACCGTGCGCGGCCAGTACGCGGCCGGCGCCGTGGATGGCAAACCGGTTCAGGGCTACCGCGCCGATCTCGGCGGCGAGACGGAGAGCCGCACGGAGACCTTCGTCGCCCTCAAGCTCGAAGTTCAGTCCTGGCGCTGGGCCGGGGTGCCGTTCTACATCCGCACCGGCAAGCGCCTGCCCCAGAAGCTCTCCGAGATCGTGGTGCAGTTCCGCGCCTCTCCCTTCTCGATCTTCCCGGCCGAATCCTTCGGGCGCGAGCCCAACCGCCTCGTCATCCGGCTCCAGCCGGAGGAGGGGATCAAGCTCGAAGTGATGACCAAGGATCCCGGACCGGGCGGCATGCGCCTGCGGCCGACCAACCTCGACATCTCCTTCGAGGAGACGTTCAAGCAGCGCTATCCCGATGCCTACGAGCGCCTGCTGATGGATGTGGTGCGCGGCAACGCGACCCTGTTCATGCGCCGCGACGAGGTCGAGGTGGCCTGGGCCTGGGCTGATTCGTTGCTGAAGGCCTGGGCGGACCGGCCCGAACCGCCGCGCGCCTATCCAGCCGGAAGCTGGGGCCCCACCGCCGCCATCGCCCTGATCGAGCGGGACGGACGGACCTGGCACGAGGAAATGCATTGATTGGCGGGGGCGTCATCGCAGGCGCTAAGTTATTTGTGCGACGCCAATAAAAACAACTAATCAGGCACTCCCTCGACAGGCCGATGCCCGACGCCTAAACCTCGGGAGAGTATCCACCCTCCAACGACAAGACCTACGCCCCCATGGAAAAGCTGGACTCGGCGGTCGGGATCAATCGCCGCTACCTCCACGACGAAGTCGTGGATCGGATGCGGGATCTCATCCAGTCGGGGGAACTCGAGCCGCGGGCGCGGGTGAACGAAAGCGAGCTCACCGAGCGGTTCGGCATCTCGCGCACGCCCCTGCGGGAGGCGATCAAGATCCTCGCCACGGAGGGGCTGCTCGAGCTGCTGCCCAATCGCGGGGCGCGGGTGGCCAGCCTGTCCCAGGTCGAGATCGAGGAGATGATCGAGGTCATCGCCGGTCTCGAGGCGACCGCCGCCGATCTCGCCTGCCGCACCATCGGCGACGAGGAGGTCGCCGAGATCGAGCGGGATCACCACGCCATGGTGAAGGCGTGGAAGGAGGGCGAGGAGGCCACGTATTTCCGGCTCAACCGCACGATCCACGAAGCGATCATGGCCGCGAGCCGCAACTCGGTGCTGGGCACCATCTATGCGAGTCTGTCCGGCCGCATCCAGCGTTCGCGCTACGCCGTTCACCAGACCGCAGAGCAATGGGGCCGCGCCGTCTCGGAGCATGAGCGGATGATCGAGCTCCTCCGTGCCCGGAACGGCGAGGCGCTGGCCGCGCTCATGCGCGATCATATCCGCTCCAAAACTCCGGTCATCGCCGAGAATTTCGGCGCGGGGACCTGAACGGCCGATCCGACGACGGCACCCGGACTTAGGAGCACAATTCGATGTGGGACGTCGGCGGGCGGGTCCGTTTCAGGCCGCGCGGATCGTCGCCAGGAATCGGCCCACCTCTGCGTTGAGATGCTCCGATTCCCGGGAGAGTTCGGATGCTGAGGCCAGCACCTGCGAGGCAGCGGCACCCGTCTCCTCGGCAGCACCCGCCACCCCCGCTATGTTGGTCGTCACCTCACCGGTGCCCTCGGCGGCCTGATTGATGTTGCGCACGATCTCCTGTGTCGCTGCACCCTGCTCCTCCACCGCTGCCGCGATCGACGTGGCGACGGAGCTGATCTCGCGAATGCGGGCGGTAATGGTTTCGATCGCCGTGACGGCCTGGCCAGTGGAGCCCTGGATCCGGCTGATCTGGCTGCCGATCTCGTCGGTAGCCCGCGCGGTCTGATTGGCGAGTTCCTTCACCTCGGCGGCAACGACGGCAAAACCTCGGCCCGCCTCGCCGGCGCGGGCCGCTTCGATGGTGGCGTTGAGGGCGAGGAGGTTGGTCTGGCCCGCGATGGTGGCGATCATCGCGACGACGTCGCCGATCTTCGCCGCGGCATCGCTCAAATCCTTCATCTGCGCGCCCGTCCGCGTCGCATCCTCCACCGCCTGGTGCGCCAGGCTGGTGGAGCCATCGACCTGACGGCCGATCTCCATGACGGACGAACCGAGCTCCTCGGCCGCTGCCGCCACCATGGTCACGTTGCTGCCCGCCTGCTCGGCCGCCGCCGCCACGGCGACGGATTGCTGCGCGGTCTCCGTCGCGGTGCCGGACATGCCTTGGGAGGTCGAACGCAATTGCGTCGCCGCTGCCGAGACCCGGGTCAGGATATCGCCGACCGCGTTCTCGAAACCGTCGGCCAGGGCCAGGGCGGCGATCTTGCGCTGGGCTTCCGCCCCGGCACGGGCCTCGGCGGCCTCGGTCTCCAGGGTACGGGTACGGACCAGATTGTCCCGGAAGGTGTCCAGGGTCGCGGCCATGGCGCCGATCTCGTCCTTCCGTCCGGTGCCGGGGATGGTGACCTCGGTATCGCCGGAGGCCAGCCGGCGCATGGCGGCTGTCACCTGCTCGATGGGACGCGACACCCCGAAGAACGCGAAGGCCATGGCGGCCAGCGCCATGACGACAGCCGCGACCAGCATGACCTGCGTCGTGAAGACCGCTTGCGCCTGTTCCTCATGCGCCGCCACGCTGGCCGCCGATCCGGCCCGGCTGTTGAATTCGACGAGCTTGCGCCCGGCGGCGGTTGCGGCGAGGTACTCAGCGTTCATCGGGCCACGGAAGTATTCGGTGATCGTTGCGCGCTGACTGGGATCGATCTTGCTGAGGCCATTCCAGCCGTTCAGCATGACCTGCCACTTCGCACTGAACTCATCGAACAGCGCCTGCTCTTCCGGCGAACTGACGAGGGGACGATAGGCGCTCCTGCTCTTCTCGATGGTCTGGATCATCTCGCCGGCATTCTTGATGCTTAGGGCACGCTCGGCCTCGTCCTCCGCCATCAGGTAGCGGAACTGCCAGAGGCGGGTGCGCATCACCAGCGCATTCAGGGCATGGGCTGCATCGACCGAGGGAAGCGCATTCAAGGCCAGCAACTCGATCCGGCCACCGATGGCGTCGAGCTTCCGCAAGGCAGTCACGCCCTGGACCGTCGTAATGATGGCGAGCGCGGTGAAGAGGCCGATAAGCGTCGTCTTGATGGAGAGGCGCATGAAACGGTCCGGAAAACGAGCGAATGTGTGCAAGATCGCCGTAACCATGAGGGCCAATCCCTAACGATTGTTTGGCCTCGCCCTAAAAGCCTGCTGGCAATATTGCACTCTTGTCATTCGGCTGGTTTCACGCCGCGTCGCTCATCGAGCGCAGGCTGGCGACGAGATCGGAGAATCGGTCCCCCTGGACGATGACGTGGGCGCGCAGTCTGTCCGACGCCGCGGTTTCGTCGCCGGCGACGATGGCGGCGACGATGGCTTCGTGTTCGGCCAGGGATTGCCCGAGCCGGTGACGTGCCCTCAACTGCATCCGCCGGAACGGGGTCAGGCGCCGGTGGAGAAGCCGCGCCTGCTCGCACAGGAAGTCGTTGCGGCAGGCGCGGTAGATCACCGTGTGGAAGGTGTAGTTCTCTTGGTAGTAGGTCTCGGGATCCTCGTCGGCCGCCGCCGCCGCACAGGCGGCGAGGGCCTGTTTCAGGGCCGTCTCGTCGGCCGGGATCAGCCGGCGGGCGGCGAGCCGGCCGCACGAAGCCTCGATCTCGGCCATCGTCTCGAACATCGCGATGAGCAGTTCCGGATCGGGGGCGCTAACGATGGCGCCCCGGCGCGGCTTAATCTCCACGAGGCCGGTCATGGCCAGCTGTAGCAAAGCCTCGCGGATCGGCGTGCGGGAGACGCCGAAGCGCTCGGCGAGCTCGGTCTCGTCGAGGCGGGAGCCGATAGCCAGCCGGCCATCCACGATCTCCGTCTCGATCGTCTGCCGGAGGCTGAGCGATCGGGTCATGGCGTTCCCGTCCCTGTACGTCTCGAAATTCGTTGCGGCCCATTATTCAATGTCGTTGACAAAATATACAAGACATAGTCCGTTGGTATAAAGAATTGGCACTGCAGTATAAATGGTGCGGTGCAAAACGGTAAGACCGCAAAGGTCGCCACGGGAGAAACGCCATGACATTGACACGCCGCACCTTCGTCGCATCCAGCCTCGCCGCCCCTGCGATCCTGTCCCTGAGCGGAAGGGCGAGGGCGGCGACGATTCTGAAGATCTCGCACCAGTTCCCCGGCGGCACCATCGACGAGGGCGACTTCCGCGATCGCATGTGCCGGAAGTTCGCTGCTCTCCTGGCCGAGCGCTCGAAGGGCGCGCTGGAGGTGCAGGTCTATCCGGGCTCGTCCCTGATGAAGACGAACGCCCAGTTCGGCGCCATGCGCAAGGGCGCCCTCGACATGAGCCTCTACCCGTCGCCCTATGCCGGGGGCGAGGTGGCTGAGATGAACATCGGCCTGATGCCGGCGCTTGTGAGCTCCTACGAACAGGCCGTCGCCTGGAAGAAGGCGCCGGTCGGCCAGAAGATCACCGAGATTCTCGATTCGAAGGGCATCCTCCTCGTTTCCTGGGTCTGGCAATCGGGCGGCGTCGCCAGCCGCGAGCGTCCTCTCTACGCGCCCGCGGACGCCAAGGGCCTCAAGGTCCGCGGCGGATCTCGCGAGATGGACCTGATGATGAAGCAGGCCGGCGCGGCCACCCTGTCGATCCCCTCCAGCGAATCCTACGCCGCCATGCAGACCGGCGCCTGCGATGCGGTGATCACCTCGTCCACCAGCCTGATCTCGTTCCGCCTGGAGGAATTGTCGAAGTCCCTGACGTCGGGCCGCGAGCGCTCCTACTGGTTCATGCTGGAGCCGATCATGATGTCGAAGATCGCGTTCGAGCGCCTGCCCAAGGACCAGCAGGATCTCATCATGGCGATCGGCGCCGAACTCGAGCCCTTCGGCCAGGCCGGCGCCAAGGCGGACGACACCAAGGTCGAGGAGATCTTCACCAAGGCCGGAGCCAAGGTCCAGAACCTCGACGAGAAGACGCTGGGCCAGTGGCGCGACATCGCCCGCGAGACCGCCTGGAAGGACTTCGCGGGCAAGTCGGCGAGCTGCGCCGAACTCCTCAAGCTGGCGGAGCAGGTGTCGTGAGCCACGCCTTCGACGCGGCCTCGGCCGCTTCAGAGACCGCCACGATGGCGCCCGAGCCCCGGATCCCCGGGATCCTCGGGCATCTCGACCGGGGCATGAAAGCCATCAACCGGGTGATTATGCTGCTCGGCGGCATCGCCCTGGTCTGCGCCTGCCTCGTGCTCAGCTACAGCGTGATCGTGCGCTACGCCCTGCACGAGCCCACCGACTGGCAGGACGAGATGGCGGTGTTCCTCATCGTGGGGGCCACCTTCTTCTCCGCCGCCGCCGTGCAGGCCCGGCGCGGCCACGTGGCGATCGAGGCCCTGAGCGGCCTGCTCTCGCCCCGCGTGAACCGGGCCCGCCTGCTGATGGCCGACATCGTCAGCATCGTGTTCGTCACCTTCTTCGCTTGGAAGAGCTGGACCCTGCTGCACGAGGCCTGGGTCGACGGCCAGGTCTCGCAATCCTCCTGGGGGCCGCCCCTGTGGATTCCCTATGCGCTCATGGCGATCGGGATGAGCTTCCTCGGCCTGCAATTCTTTCTGCAGATCGTCGAGGCGCTGACCTACGGCCCGCGCGCGGCCGGCTGGGCCAACCCGAAGGTCGGCCTCGGCGCCGATCTCAACAAGACTCCTCTGAAGACGGGTAATCACCCATGAGCGTCGCGGCCATCGGCTTCCTCTATGCGGGCGCGACGCTCAGCGCGATGCTCGCCGGCATCCCCATCGCCTTCGCCCTGGGCTTCGTCGCCCTGGCCTTCATGTTCTTCTTCATGCCCGGCGCATCCCTCGATACGGTGGCGCAGAACGTCTACGAGGAGATGGCCTCGATCACCCTGCTGTCGATCCCGCTCTTCATCCTGAAGGGGGCAGCCATCGGCCGGTCGAAGGCAGGCCAGGACCTCTACTCGGCCATGCATGCCTGGATGCACAAGATTCCGGGCGGCCTCGGCATCGCCAACGTCTTCGCCTGCGCTCTGTTCGCCGCCATGGCGGGGTCCTCGCCCGCCACCTGCTCGGCCATCGGCTCGGCAGGTATCCCGGAGATGAGGAAGCGCGGCTACTCGCCGGGCTTTGCCGCCGGTATCATCGCCGCGGGGGGCACGCTGGGCATCCTGCTGCCGCCCTCGATCACCATGATCCTTTACGCGGTCGCGGCCGAACAGTCGCTGGGACGCCTGTTCCTCGCCGGCATCGGGCCGGGCCTGCTGCTGGTCGGTCTGTTCGCCGCCTGGTCGGTCTACCGCTTCCGTGCGGAATACGCCGCCGCGAAGGACGCTTACGAGCGCCACGGTACCCCGTCGGCCATCCTGGCCGAGGACACCTACAGCATGCGCCAGCGCTTCTCGACGCTGCCGCGCGTGCTGCCCTTCGTGATCCTGCTCACCGGCGTGATGGTGGCGCTCTACGGCGGCTACGCCACGCCCTCGGAAACGGCGGGCCTCGGCGGCCTCCTGGCGCTCGGCCTCATTGCCATCATCTACGGCGTCTGGCGCCCCAGGGACGTGAACCCGATCCTCGCGGCGACCCTGCGGGAATCCACCATGCTGATGCTCATCATCGGCATGTCGCTCCTCTACGCCTACGTGATGAGCTACCTGCACATCTCGCAATCGGCGGCGGCCGCCATCGTGGCGATGCAGCTGTCGAAATGGGTGCTGCTGGTGACGATCCTCGGCCTCGTGATCCTGCTCGGCTTCTTCCTGCCGCCGGTCTCGATCATCCTGATGACGGCCCCGATCATCCTGCCGCCGTTGAAGGCCGCCGGGTTCGACCTCGTCTGGTTCGGCGTGGTGATGACCATCACGATGGAGATGGGGCTGATCCACCCGCCGGTGGGCCTCAACATCTTCGTCATCAAGAACATCGCCCCCGACATCCCGTTGAAAGACATCATCTGGGGTACCTTGCCCTTCGTGATCCTGATGGCCGTGGCGATCCTGATCCTCTGCCTCGTTCCCGGCATCGCCATGTGGCTGCCAAACTGGCTGCTGCCCTCGACGCGGTGACGGGAGACATCCACACGGTCCCCTGCCCATCCAGGGGAAGGGGGCCGTGCCGTACGCTAAGGGGTGATGCGGCGAAACCGACGTGCGGTCAGAGCCGCTCAGTCACGAAAGCCTCTGCCTCCGGCGAGGTCTCCGATGATTGGCTCTGCAGCAGGCCGATGACTTCGGTGGCGTCCTTGGCCACGAGGTAGTTCAACTCCAGCCCCTCGCGGATGAAGCCCTGGTCACGCATGTGGTCGAGGAGGGTCAGCAGTGGCGTCCAGAACTCGGCGATCGAGAGCAGCAGGATTGGCTTCTTGTGCTGGCCGAGCTGCGCCCAGGTGAGCTGCTCCACCAGTTCTTCCAGGGTGCCGATGCCGCCGGGCAGGGCGACGAAGGCATCGGAGCGCTCGAACATCAGCCGCTTGCGGGTATGCATGTCGCCGACGACGATGGTCTCCTGAATGGCATCCAGCATCCGCTCGCGCGATTTCAGGAAGTCGGGGATGATGCCGGTGACATGGCCGCCGGCATCGAGCACCGCCTGTGCCACCGTGCCCATCAGCCCGACATTGCCGCCGCCATAGACGAGGCCGAGCCCGGCTTCCGCCAGGGCGCGGCCAAGCGCCGCCGCGGCCTCGGCGAAGGCTGGATCACCGCCGAAGCCCGAGCCGCAATAGACGCAGACGTTTTTCACCGGGGCCATGCCGAGCCTCCCCAGATGAGGGGCAGGGAGGCGCCATCCCGGGGCCAAACTGCTGATTTCGTGAATGATCCCGCCTTTCGGGGGGAGGCGCGATTTGGTGTTGAGATCATGTCGGCTAGTATGTCGCCATCAATCGACGTTTTGTCGACAGCCAGAGTCGAAACCCGACGATGTTATCTGCCGCAAAGTCGAAGGATTTGAGGAGCGGGGGTGCCATGACGGCGCAGTGGCGGCGAGGCCTGATTCTCGCGGGCGGTGGCCTGCTGGCCGGATTCGCTCTGGTCGTCGTTTTCTTCGGCACGAGCGAGTTGTCCAAGCGCGCGCAGGGCGACAAGCCGCCCGTAGCCGCGGCGGCGCTGCCTCAGCCGAAGGAGACCAGCACACCCGAATCGCGGGCCGCGGAATCGCCCGCCGCCGCCGGCTCGCCGGTGACTCCTCCGGCCCGCCGCGAGGAGGGGGCTTCGACGACGCCGGGAAAGTCCTCGTCGGGGGCAAGGGGCGCCACCGGGCAGACGGGCAACCCGCCCGCCGTGCAGGATCAGGCGCAGGCTCCGACCTTCGACATCATCCGCGTCGAGCCCACGGGCGAGACCGTGATCGCCGGCCGCGGAACGCCCAACACCACCGTGGAGATGCTGCGCGACAACCATCCGATTGCCCGTGCGCTCATCGACCCGTCAGGACAGTTTGCCATCGTCCCGCCTGCGCTCCCCGCCGGTAGCAGCGAGATCACCCTGAGTTCCATCGGGGCCGACGGCCAGGGCCGGCAGGCGCGAGAGACCGTCATGGTGGTGGTCTCCGCCGACCGCACCACCAAGCCGCTCATCGCCCTGACGTCCCCCGACAAACCCACCGTCGTCCTGTCGCAGCCGGATCGTCCGACGGATGCGGCTTCGGCCAAAGCGGTCGGCGCTGGTCCGAAGGGCGCCGGTCCGGACAAGTCCGGCGGTGCGGCCCGCGCCTCCGCCGATCCCGCGAAGGCGAATGGCGCGGTTGCCGTCAGGCCCGAGGCGGCCAGTCCCGACTCGTCCGGCTCGCAGAAGCCGGATGCCGTGCCGGTGAAGGTCGTCAGCGTCGATGCGGAGGAGGGCGGGCGTCTCTTCATCACCGGGCAGGCGCCGGCCGGTGCCACCGTCCGCCTCTACATCAACGACGCCCAGATCGCGCCCGGCAGCGTCGGCGCCGACGGGCGGGTCTCGTTCACGATCGGGCGCGGGGTCGCCCCCGGCGATTACCGGATCCGCATCGATCAGGTGGATCCGGTCTCGGGCAAGGTGAAGAACCGCTCCGAAGTCGCCTTCTCGATGCCGCCTGCGGCAAAGCCCGTGGTCGGCTTGGGACAGGATGCGGCGCCGTCGACTCTCGCAGCCAAGCCGTCGCCGAGTGCGGCGCTGGCGGCGAGGCCGCATGCCAAATCCTCGCCGGTCCTTGCCTCTCCCCTCGGTCGCCCGGCCCAGGGGGCGCCCCAGGATGCCTCGCCGAGCACACCGGCCTCTGCCATGACGATGGGCCGGTCGCAGCCGAGCCCCACGACCGACGAAGCCGGCGCAAAAGCGGTCTCGGCCTTGGCGATCCAGCCCTCGGCCGCACCGCAAGGCGTGTTCGTGCCGGAGATCAACACCGCCCGGATCACCCGCGGCGACAGCCTGTGGCAGATCAGCCGTCGTGTTTACGGCAAGGGTACCCGCTACACGGTGATCTTCGACGCCAACCAGCCGCAGATCCGCAACCCGGACCTGATCTATCCCGGCCAGATATTCGTCGTCCCGTCCGAGAGCGCGTCCACGCTGCCGCAGGACAAGCGACGCAGCTAAGCCGCGACCGCGCATCCTGCATCCCGGCCCTGCGCCGCCGGGCGACTGTCTGGAACGGTTCGAGGGACTATATCCGGAGCTGAATTCGACCGCTCCCGGTTCACCTGCCCGAGTTTGCCTGAATGAGCACCGATCCCACCTCCGTGGCGGGCGGCGGCACGATGCCGCCCGAACGCCCCGGCCTGTTCGCCACCTATCGGCGCCTGTGGCCCTACCTCTGGCCCCATACCCGGCCGGACCTCCAGCGGCGCGTCTTCCTCGCCTTCGGCCTCCTCCTCGTCGCGAAATTCGTGACGATGCTGACGCCCTTCACCTTCAAATGGGCGACGGACGCCCTGGTGGCGGCGGTGGGGGACAAGGACGGCCTCGGTGCCACGCTCCCCACGGGCCTGTTCGCGGCACCGATGCTGATGATCGGGCTCTACGGCCTGTCTCGGGTGATCATGGCCGTACTCACCCAGGTGCGCGATGGGCTCTTCGCCAAGGTGGCGATGCATGCGGTGCGCCGCCTCGCGCTCCAGACCTTCGAGCACATGCACCGGCTCTCCCTGCGCTTCCACCTCGAGCGCAAGACCGGCGGCCTCACCCGCGTGCTGGAGCGCGGGCGCGGCGGCATCGAGGAACTCTCGCGCCTGATGGTGCTGACGCTGGTCCCCACCATCGTCGAGTTCCTCCTCGTCATCGGCGTCCTCGCCTACGAATTCGACTGGCTCTACTCGTTCGTTGTCTTCGTCATGGTGGTGGCCTATCTCGCCTTCACCTGGAAGGCGACGCAATGGCGGATCGAAATCCGTCGGCGGATGAACAACTCGGATACCGACGCCAACACCAAGGCGGTGGATTCGCTGCTGAACTTCGAGACGGTGAAGTATTTCGGCGCGGAAGCGCGCGAGGCCGAGCGTTACGACGGCTCCATGGCGAAATACGAGAAGGCCTCGACCCAGACCTACGTCTCGCTCGCGGTGCTCAATGCCGGCCAGGCCCTGATCTTCACCATCGGCATGACCGTGGTGATGTGGCTCGCGGCACGGGACATCATGGCCGGCCGCACGACGCTCGGCGGGTTCGTCCTCGTCAATACGATGCTGGTGCAGCTCTCGATGCCGCTCAACTTCATGGGCATGATCTACCGCGAGATCAAACAGGCGTTGATCGACATCGACGACATGTTCCAGATCCTGCATCGCAACCCGGAGATCGCCGATAGGCCGGGCGCGAAACCCCTCGCCGTTTCGGCCGGCGTGGTCCGGTTCGAGGACGTGCGCTTCGCCTACGATCCTGCGCGGCCGATCCTGCGCGGCGTCAGCTTCGAAGTGCCGGCCGGGCGTACCATCGCCATCGTCGGTCCGTCGGGGGCCGGCAAGTCGACACTGTCGCGGCTGCTGTTCCGGTTCTACGAGCCGCAATCGGGGCGCATTCTCATCGACGGCCAGGACATTGCAGGTGTCGAACAGGGAAGTCTTCGGGCCGCCATCGGCATGGTCCCGCAGGACACCGTGCTGTTCAACGACACGATCGGCTACAACATCCGCTACGGTCAGTGGGACGCGGGCGACGGGGAAGTCCGTGAGGCCGCCCGCCTTGCCCAGATCGACCGCTTCGTCTCCTCCCTGCCGGAGGGCTATGATACCCCGGTGGGCGAGCGCGGGCTGAAGCTGTCGGGCGGCGAGAAGCAGCGCGTCGCCATTGCGCGCACGATTCTAAAGGGACCACCAATCCTGGTCCTCGACGAGGCGACCTCGGCGCTCGATTCCTTTACCGAACGCGAGATCCAGGACGCGCTCGACAAGGTCAGCCGTGGCCGCACCACCCTCGTCATCGCCCACCGCCTGTCGACAGTCGTCAATGCCGACGAGATCATCGTGCTCGACCGTGGCGTGATCGTCGAGCGCGGCGACCATCAGACGTTGCTCGATCTCGGCGGTGTCTACGCCTCGCTCTGGAGCCGCCAGCGCGAGGCCGACGAGGCCCGCGAGATCCTCAAGCGGGCGGAGGAGCGGCGGGCCGACGAGGAGGTGTCACCCTCCGCCGTGCAGGCCATTCCTCAGCCGAAAAGGCCCGTCGTTCCTGAGCCGATGCCCGCGGAATAGGGCATCGGCAGAGGGGCATGGCTGTGCGCAATCATCAGGTGCCATAGCCTCGGTGCCGTGACTGCTCCAGATTGACGGCGGTAAGCAAGTCCATTTACCGATATTTCATGCCGACTTGCTGCCCTCATTAACTACCTGTCCCGATTGAGCTTGACCGGCATGATCACTGCGATATTTTCGGAGAAATATTACGTAAAAGGCGCGGCAACATGGTGCTTCCCGAAGATATCCGCGAAACGCTCAAAAGCGTCGCGGCCTTGTCCGAAGTGATCGACAGTCTCGGTGAGGACGACAACCTGTTCGACAAAGGTCTGGATTCGTTCGGCTCCGTACAGCTGATGCTCGCCCTCGAAGAACGCTACAACATCGAGTTCCCCGACAGCCTCCTCAACCGACGCTCCTTCTCCACCATCCGCATCATCGTGGAGACGGTGAGCAAGCTGACCGTTTCGGCTGCGGCATGAACGCTGTCGCAATCCGCGCCAAGCGGGTCGCGGCTGTCGCTGCCCTCCATGCCGACGATGTCGACCGTGAGGCCCGCTTCCCCGCCGAGGCCGTGGCGGCCCTCAAGGCGGAACGCCTGCTCGGGATGCAGATCCCGATGCAGTTCGGCGGCGAGAGCGCCAGCCTGTCGCAGATCGCCGAGGTCTGCTTCACCCTGTCCCAGGCCTGTACGGCGGCGGCGATGGTCTTCGCCATGCATCAGATCAAGGTCGCGAGCCTCGTCTCGCACGGCCTCGACAGCGAGTGGCACTGTGCCCTGATGGAAGGGGTGGCGGGCGATCAGCTCCTCTTCGCCTCGGCCACCACCGAGGGCGGCATCGGCGGCGACCTGCGCAACAGCCTGTGCGCG
This sequence comes from Methylobacterium sp. W2, assembly GCF_020662345.1. Taxonomy (GTDB): domain Bacteria; phylum Pseudomonadota; class Alphaproteobacteria; order Rhizobiales; family Beijerinckiaceae; genus Methylobacterium. The sequence continues at coordinate 25,325 of NZ_VMOA01000001.1, forward strand.
GTTGAGACGGTGGGCGACGTGTTCCATTTCGCCAAGGACGCCACCGTCATATCCTACGGTGCCCACGCCGACGTGATCCTGGCCACCGGCCGCCGTCATCCGGACGCGGCCTCGTCGGATCAGGTCCTCGTTGCGCTGATGAAGGGACAGATGACCCTGGAGCGCACCAGCACCTGGGACACGCTGGGCATGCGCGGCACCTGCAGCGACGGGTTCAAACTCGAGGCGCGCCACGTACCGGTGGCGCAGATCCTGCCGAAACCCTTCGCCGAGATCGCGGCGCAATCGATGCTCGCCTCGTCGCACCTGCTCTGGAGCAGTGTCTGGTTCGGCATCGCCAGCCATGCCCTCGATAGGGCAAGAGCCTATGTCCAGGGCGAAGCCCGGCGCCGGCCGGGTCAGGTTCCCCCCGGCGCCCTGCGTCTGGCAGAGGCCGCCAACGAACTTCAGGCCATGAAGGGGATGGTGATCGCCGCCCTCAAACGCTACGAGGCCGCGCAGGGCGACGCGGACGAGCTCGGCTCCATCGGGTTCGCCGTCATGCTCAACAACGTGAAGACGACGATCTCGGCGAAATCCGTCGACATCGTCCAGCGTGCGTTGGGGATCGTCGGGCTCTCCGGCTACAAGAACGGCACCCCGTTCAGCCTCGGCCGGCAACTGCGCGACGTGCTGTCGGCGCCGCTGATGATCAACAACGACCGCATCCTCGCGAACACCGCAAACCTCCTGCTGGTGCAGAAGGGCGGGGCGCAGCTCCTGAGCGCATGATGGACCAGATTCCCGCCCTCGATCCCGTATCCGGGCCGCGCTCCTTGCTGGACCGGCTCTTCGACCAGGGTCTCCTCATTCGCACCGGCGTCGATGGGCTCTACGGGCGCAGCGGCGATTTCGAGAGCGTGGTCGAGGCCGTGGATCGGATCGCCACCCGGCTCGGCGCCGGCGACGGGGCCGAATCCCTGCGCTTCCCGCCCGGCATGAGCCGCCCGGCCTTCGAGCGCAGCGGCTACCTCAAGGGGTTTCCGAACCTCGCCGGCACCATCCACTGCTTCTGCGGTAACGATGCTGATCACGCCCGGCTGCTGGCCTGCATCGAGGCCGGCACCGATTGGACCGGCGGCCAGGCCGCCAGCGAGATCGTTCTGACGCCCGCCGCCTGCTACCCGCTCTACCCGGTGGCCGCCGCGCGTGGGGCGCTGCCCGAAGGCGGGTTGCTGTTCGACCTGCAATCCTACTGCTTCCGGCACGAGCCCTCGCTCGAGCCGACGCGGATGCAGATGTTCCGCATGCGCGAATACGTCCGCATGGGCAGCCCCGATCAGGTGCTCGCCTTCCGCGAGCTTTGGCTGGAACGCGGCACCGCGATGATGCGCGAACTCGGCCTGCCGATCGCGGTGGATCCGGCCAACGATCCGTTTTTCGGCCGCGCCGGGCGCATGCTCGCCAACAACCAGCGGGCGCAGGGGTTGAAGTTCGAACTCAACGTGCCGGTGAACAGCGAGGACAAGCCCACCGCTTGCCTCAGCTTCAACTATCACCAGGACCATTTCGGCATGATCTGGGACATCCGGCAGGCCGATGGCGAGGTCGCGCACACCGCCTGCGTCGGGTTCGGGCTTGAGCGGATCACCCTGGCGCTGCTCCGCCATCACGGCCTCGACATTACGGCGTGGCCCGACGCCGTGCGCGACCGGCTCTGGGGCTAGAAGGTGCCCGCCACCGCCATCCGCGGAGAGGCCTCGGCCTTGCCGCCGCCCGCCTCCCATACCCTTCATGCCTCCGACCGGATCTGGCCGGAGACGAACTGCTACGTCGATCTCTGGATCGAGCTGCTGCACGGCCGGGGCCTCGTGCCGGAAGCGATGCTCGGCTTCACCCTGCGGCAGGATTTCGAGGGCGACCAGTTCACCTTCTTCAAGCCGCCCGCCGGGGATATCGAGCGGCTCTACGGGTTGTCGATCCAGGAGCTCGCGATTTTCGAGAGCCTGGAGGCGCATGCCGGCGTCCAGGCAGCGCGCGGTTGCCCGGTGCTGGTGGAGGTGGATGCGATCCACCTGCCTGACACGGCGGGGACCACCTATGGGCGCGAGCACGGCAAGACCACGATCGGCATTCTCGGCCTCGACGCGGGCGAGCGCGAGCTCGACTACCTCCACAATGCCGGCCGCTTCCGGCTTGGCGGTGCCGATTACGAGGGTATTTTCGGACCCTCGACCCTGTTTCCCTATGCGGAATTCGTGAAGGAGATCGGGCCGCCGCTTCCCAACGGCGACTTGCCGCGCGCCGCCCTCGACCTGCTGCGCCATCACCGGCGCTTCGCGCCCCGCGCCAATCCCGTCCTCGCCTTTCGGGATGCCCTGGCGGCGCGGGCGGAGGTGCTGGTCCAGAACCCGCTCAGCGTCTTCCACGGCTACGCCTTCAACACGACCCGCCAGCTCGGGGCCAATTTCGAGCTTCTCGGCAGCCATCTCGCCTGGCTCGGCAGCCAAGGCGTCGCCGACATGTCGGCCAGCGCAGAGTTGGCGCAAAGGCTCGCGGCGGAGGCGAAAGCCTTCCAGTTCCAATTGGCGCGCGCTTTCGGTCGGCACAGCGCCACCGGGCTGAGCCAACGGCTCGACGGACCGGCGGCCACCTACGACGCGGTCTTCGCCGCCCTCGACCGCGCGCTGTCCTGAGGGGGATCGCGGTGGCGCGTATCCTCGCCGTCGACGGCGTGCCGGCACTCAATGTCGAGGGGCCGTGGCATCTGGTGGTGACGCCTCCGGGCGCCTGTGCGACACCCCGCGACCTGCCGGGCGAGGGCTGGATTCAGGCCCGCGTCCCCGGCACGGCGGCGGCTTCGTTACGCGAGGCCGGGCTCTGGTCCGAGGCGGCGCCGACGCCGCTCCACGAATCCGACATCTGGTATCGGGCCACCCTCTCCGGCACCGGCCGCGAGCGCCTGCGCTTCGAGGGGCTGGCGACCATCGCGGAGATCTGGATCGACGGGGTACTCGCCGGTACCAGCCGCTCGATGCTCCTGGCCCAGGAGGTCGAGGCGGATCTCTCCGGCGAGACCGAGATCGCCCTCTGCTTCCGCTCGCTTTCGGCCGAATTGGCGCGCCCGCACAAGCGTGGTCGCTGGCGACCGCTCCTAGCGACGCCGGGTTCGCTGCGCCATATCCGCACCAGCCTGCTCGGTTTCATGCCGGGCTGGTGCCCGTCCATCGACAGCGTCGGCCCCTATCGCCCCGTAACGCGCAAAGGTCTTCGCGGGGACGACGTGGATATCGCGTCCGTCGATCTGCGCACGGCCCTCAATGGCGGGACGGGACGCCTCACCGTGCGGATCGAACTCGACGGCGTGGCGGAGGGACCGGCGTTCCTGATCTGCGACGGCCGTGAGGTCGCCCTTCGCCAGGTCGCCCCCGGAGGGTTCGAGGGCGAACTCCTGCTGCCGGACATCGCCCCGTGGTGGCCCCACACCCATGGCGAGCCGAGGCTCCATGCCGTGGAAGCGGATATCGCGGGCAGGCGCCTCGATCTCGGCCGGGTCGGCTTTCGCACCCTCGCCTTGACCCGCCCGTTCGAGGAGGGGCTGGGCCTCGCGATCAACGGCGTCCCGGTCTTCTGCCGTGGAGCCTGCTGGACCCCGCCCGACCTCGTCGGTCTGCCCGGCGACCGCGACAGCTATCGGCCCCTCCTCGATCTGGCGCGGGAGGCCGGCATGAACATGCTGCGCGTCCCCGGAATCACGCTCTACGAAGCTTCAGCTTTCCACGATCTCTGCGACGAACTCGGCATCCTGGTCTGGCAGGATCTGATGCTCGCCAATTTCGACTATCCCACCGACGATCCCGGCTTTTGCGCGGCGCTCGTCGAGGAGATCACCCAGTTCCTCGACCGCACCCAGACCTCGCCCTCGCTCTGCGTGCTGTCGGGCGGCAGCGAGGTCTGGCAGCAGGCGGCGATGCTCGGTTTCCCGCGTGAGGTCTGGGCTGGCAGCTTCGCCGCCGAGGTGCTTCCCGATCTGGTGGCCAGGGCTCGGCCCGACCTCGTCGTCGTGCCGAACTCGCCCTCGGGCGGCGATCTTCCCTTCTCCACCAGCGCCGGGGTGACCCATTATTACGGCGTCGGCGCCTATCGCAGGCCCTTCGAGGATGCGCGCCTCGCCGAGGTCGGGTTCGCCTCCGAATGCCTCGCCTTCGCCAACGTTCCGGACGCCACGACCCTCGCCGAATGCGGCCTCACCGATCCGACGTCACCGCACTGGCCGGTCGGCATCCCCCGCGACCGGGGCGCGGATTGGGATTTCGAGGGCGTGCGCGATCATTATGTGGCGACGCTGTTCGGTGCCGATCCCGAGCGCCTGCGCCGGGAGAATCCCGAGCGCTACCTCGCGCTTGGCCGCGCGGCGAGCGGCGTCTGCATGGAGGCAGTGTTCGCCGAATGGCGCCGGGCGCGCTCGCCCAATGCCGGCGGGCTGGTCTGGTTTTTTCGCGATCTCGCGCCGGGGCCGGGATGGGGCGTCGTCGACTGTCTCGGGCGTCCGAAACCCGCCTGGTACGCCCTCAAGCGCGCGTTCCGGCCGGTCCAGGTCACCCTGTCCGACGAGGGGCTGAACGGGCTGCATGCCCATGTCCACAACGAGACGGCGCAGCGGCTCGACGCCACGCTTCGACTCGCGTTCACCGATGCGGACGGTCGCGTGGTCATCGGGGCCGAGCGCGCGATCGAGGTCGGTCCGCGCAGCTCCGCATCATGGTCCTCGGCGGAACTGCTGGGGCGCTTCTTCGACGCGACCCATGCCTACCGGTTCGGACCGCCGGCCCACCGCCTCGGCCATGCGAGCCTCATCAAGGCCGGCACGGGCGAGGTGATCGCCGAAGCGTTTCACTATCCGCAGGGGCGGGATCCGGAGCCGCGGGAACTCGGGCTTTCGGCCGAACTGATGCGAAATGGAACCGGCTGGGCGCTCCGGATCGCCACCGGGCGGCACGCCCTCGGCGTTCGGATCGAGATCAGCACCGGCCGGCCCTCGGACAATTGGTTTTCGCTGGCACCCGGAGCGACACGGATCGTACCGCTATTCGGAACCGTTCAGACGGGCGACACGCCAACGGGCCATGTCGGCGCCCTCAACGGCATCGCAATCGCGAGGTTCGGTCGTGGCGATTGAGACTTCCCAACCATACGGGGACGCCGCCTCGACCCTGCCGCTGAGCCCCGTCTCTTTCGACGGCCTGTTCGGCTGGTTCAGCCCGGGGCTCTCGCGCCGCGGAATCGTCCTGTGCGGCACTCATGGCTACGAGCAGCTCTCGGCGCATCGCCCCTGGCGCGGCCTCGCCGAGGGGATCGCCGCCACAGGCTGCGTGACCCTCAGCATCGATTATCCCGGCACCGGCGATTCCGGCGATGCGGGCGCCGACAGCGTCGAGGCTTGGCTCGGGGCGGTGCGCCGGGCCATCCGCTACCTCCGGGAGGTCGCGGGGGTGGAGGAGATCGTCCTCGTCGGCCTGCGCCTCGGTGGAACCCTCGCGGCTCTGGCGGCAGAGGGCGAGCGCGTCGACCGGCTTATCCTGCTGGCGCCCTTCGCGACCGGGCGCGCCTATCTGCGCGAAATGAAGATGCAGTCGCGCACCATCGGGCGCCTGCCGGACGGATCGCCCCTGCCGCAGGAGGAGGGCTGCCTCACCGTCGGCGGCTTCCACATCGGTCCAGCTCTGGCTGCCGAACTGTCCGTCATCGATCTCGCCAAGGCGGAGCGGGCACCGGCTCCCGACATCCTCCTCGTCGGGGCGGAAGCCGGCGGGCTCGGTCCCCGTTACGCCGCGCTGGGGGCGCGGGTGACCACGCGGCCCTTTCCCGGCCTCGCCGCCCTCGTCGCCAACCCGCTCTATGCCGAGACGCCGGACGAGGCCTTCTCGGCGGTGATCGCCCTCGTCGCCGAAGGCGCTCAGCCCCGTCCGATCCCGGCCGCTGCGCGCATGTTGCTCCCGGTCGATCCGATCCAGGGGGAACGCTGGCGCGAGGAGCCCTCGCGGTTCGGCCCGACGCTGTTCGGCATCCTGTGCCATCCGTGCGAGATGGCACCGGCGCGGCCGATGCTGCTCTTCGTCAATGCCGGCACCAACGTGCATTCCGGCTGGGGCCGGCAGACGACCACTCTCGCACGATATCTTGCCGTCCAGGGCTACCTGTCCCTGCGCATGGACCTGCGTGGCATCGGTGACAGTCCGGCCCGGCCCGGCGGCGCCTCTCCGCTCTACAGCCTCGATGCCCTCGACGACCTGCGCGCCGCCCTCGACCATCTCGACACCGTCCGCTCCGGGCCGGTCGTCATCGTCGGCTCCTGTAGCGGGGCCTATCTCGCCTTCCAGGCCCTTTGCCGCGAGGACCGGCTGAGGGGCGCCATGCTGGTCAACCCCTATTGCTTCGACTGGAACCCGGCCGACGATGTCGACCGCGTCATCCGCAACGTGTTTCGGAACGCCTCGACCTATGCCGGCCTGCTGAAGCAGGGAGCTGCATGGCGACGCCTCGCGCGCGGCGAGATCCGCGTCGGCGCCATTGCGCGAGCGATTGCCCGGGCCGCCATCGGGCGGGTGGGGAAGCGGCTCGCCATCCTGCTCCGGCCCCGCCCCGCCGGCGGAACGGTGGCGCAGCGTATCGCCGCCCTGCGCCGACGCGGTGCCCATCTCGAACTCGTCTACAGCGCGGGCGATCGCGGCTTCGCCGCCCTGCACGACGCGCTCGGCCGCTCCCCCGAGAGGATTGCCCGCCGCCTCGGCGGCCCGGTGACGATCATCGACGGGGCGGATCACGACCTCAGCCCGGTCGCGGCCCAGGCGCGGATGACGGAGGTGCTGAAGCGACTGCTCGCGCAGGTAGGCTGAAGCCCGTTTCCCCGCGCGCCTCCGCGACGGGTAGGATGCACGGAGCCGAAGGAGCCTCATCGTGACCTTGCCCGATCCGACCCACTCCTCCGTGGTCCGCGACCGCGCCCGCGGTGCTTTCCTCGGCCTCGCGGTCGGTGACGCCCTCGGCACGAGTCTCGAATTCAGCCGCCGGGATACGCTTTCCCACCACACCGAGATGACCGGCGGCGGCCCGTTCGATCTCCAGCCCGGTCAATGGACCGACGATACCAGCATGGCGCTGGCCCTCGCCGAAAGCCTGCTTCAGGCCGGGCCGTTCGACCCTCACGACCTCGCCACCCGTTTCGTCGCGTGGTGGAAACAGGGCGCCTATTCCTGCACGGGCGCCTGTTTCGATATCGGCCTGACGACGCGGGACGCCCTGGCCCGGTTCGTCGAGACCGGCCGAGCCGAGTCCGGCTCCACCGATCCGGACACCGCCGGCAACGGTTCTCTGATGCGGCTCGCCCCCGTCGCCCTTGCCACCCTGCACGATCCCCGCGAGGCCGAGCGGATCGCCGAGGCGCAGAGCCGGACCACGCACGGCGCGCCGGAGTCCGTCGAGGCCTGCACCTATGTCGTTCAGCTCCTGCGCCAGGCGATTCTCGGTGAGGCGGACGTTCTGCAGCCACGCGCAGCAAGCTGCGCCGACTCGACGGCCGTCGAGGCGATCGCCCGTGGCTCCTGGCGTGGGAAGACACGGGCGGGGATCCGTTCGTCCGGCTACGTCATCCACACGCTGGAGGCGGCTCTCTGGGCGGTCGGCAGGACCGAGACCTTCGAGGATGCGCTCATCCTGGCCGTCAATCTGGGCGACGACGCCGATACGGTCGGTGCCGTCACCGGCCAACTCGCGGGCGCCCGCTACGGCGCCTCGGCGATCCCCGAACGCTGGCTCCGTCCCCTTGCCTGGCGCGAGCGGATCGTCGATCTCGCCGACGCCCTGGTGGCGAAAGCCTGATCCCGGTTTGGATCGGGGCGAGCCCGACGCTTGCCTCGTGACGCGGTGTGGACGGGCGCATCGCGCGTTGCCGTCGTGACCGGGGTATAAAAAATACCACCGTGGACGCGCGCGCGAGGGCCGACCGGATCGTCCCCGTTTCGAGGGTGTGAATGACCGCAGCGCCGATGGCCTTCTCGACCACGCGCCTGATCGTGATCCTGGCTGTGGCCGGCTTTGCCAGCACATTCGCCGGGCGCGCCATCGAGCCCCTTGTCGGCGTCCTCGCCCGCGATCTGCGCAGCGATCCCCATACGGTCGCCCTGCTGTCGACGGCCTTCGCGCTGCCCTACGCGCTGATCCAGCCGATCCTCGGGCCGGTGGGGGATTCGCTCGGCAAGGAGCGGGTCATCGCCGTCTGTCTCGGCATCCTCACTCTGGCACTCGCCGGATGCGCGCTCTCGGCGGATCTCACCGTGCTGTTCGGGCTCCGCGTGCTCGCGGGCGCGGCGGCGGGCGGCGTCATCCCCCTGGCGCTCGCCCTGATGGGCGACAGGATCCCGCTCGAGCGCCGGCAGGTCGCCATCGGCCGCTTCCTCGTCGCCGTCATCCTGGGGCAGTTGTCCGGCTCGACCTTCGCCGGGTTGATCGAGGCCGATGTCGGCTGGAAGGGCGTCTTCGCCATCACCTCTGCGGTGGCGGCGCTGGGCTGCGCGGCGGCGATCCTCGGCTTCGAATGGGCGGCCGGCGCGGCCCCGAAGCGCTTCGCGCTCGGCGAGGCGGTGACGCGCTACCGCACCATCGTCGCCATTCCCCGTGCGCGGGTGCTGTTCGCCGCCGTGTTCATCGAGGCGATCGCGGTCTTCGGCATCTTCCCCCATCTCGCGCCGCTCATCGAGGCGCGCGGGGAGGGTGGACCCCGCGAGGCCGGGATGGCCCTGGCGGGCTTCGCCGCCGGTGGATTGCTCTACTCGGCCTTCGTCGCACTCCTCCTGCGTTTCCTCGGGATGCGGCGGATGCTGATCGGCGGAGGCGCGATCTGTGCCGGCGCCCTGCTCGTCATTGGCAGCGCGGGAAGCTGGCAAGTGGATTGCGCGGCCCTGGTGGCGCTGGGCCTCGGCTTCTACATGCTGCACAACACCTTCCAGGTGCAGGTGACTGAGGTCGCGCCAACGGCCCGCGCCTCGGCCGTCTCCCTCCACGCCTTCTCGTTCTTCTGCGGCCAGGCTTTGGGCGTGGCGATCCTCGGCGCCGCCCTCCAGGGCCTCGGCCAGTTCACCGCGCTCGCCGTCTGCGCGCTGGTGATCCTGGTTCTCGGCAGCCTCACCGGAAAGCTGCTCTCGCGCTGACGATCCGCTTCACGAGGGAGCTTTCGGAACTGACCATCGTCGACACGCCGACGTGGCTAAGCAGCGTCCACTTTGTCCAGGGTAATTCGGCTACAAAAGGTTTGAGCGGGTCCGGTCCAGATTTCCCCCGCTCATCCGGCGAACCAATGGAGGGGCGCCAGGAAGGCCGCCAGTTGCCCAGCGCCGCGATGGAGCGGCTTAATCGTCCTGGCCCGAGTGGCCATTCCGCATCAGGAGCGAAGGAACGCTGGGCCCAGTCCGAAGGTCTCTTGCCTTTCGCCTCACAACTCCAGCAGTAGTATCGGTACTCCTGGGTTGTGCTGTGATGATTCGCTTTCACTTCCATCGCTGCTGCAGGCGACGGACGGAATGACCCTGCCGACTAGCTGTCGATGAGAGCGATTTGTGGGAACATGTACGGCCTAGTTAAAAAAGCTATATACTTAGAATGATGTATTGATATGCTTAATATAGATAAAATATAAAGATATATAGTTAAATATAGAAGTAAAATTATTCTTATATATTTTAACGGTGTTCGAGTCTGACGAATAACAAAAATAGAAATCTGCTGATTTGGAAATGGGTGGGGGAAATTCGGTGAGTTATATTTATGGCACGACGTATGGCGATTGGCTCGTCGGGCAAGACGAGAATGACCGGATCTACGGCGGTCAGTTCGGCTCGAATCAAGGGGCTGCCAACGGGGACGACACGATCCAAGGCGGTCTCGGTGACGACATCCTGATGGGTGGCGGCGGGAACGATACGCTTTATGACGGATATTCTTACGCCTATACCATGAATGGCAGAGATGTGCTTCGCGGGGGCGCCGGAAACGACACCCTCTACAGCCATTTCGGGATCGATATCCTCGATGGTGGGGATGGAAACGACACAGCCTCGATCAACCGTTCGACCGCTCAGAATGCCTTGTCCTTCACGATGAGCAGTTCCACCGTCAAGACGGTGCTGGTGGGCGACAAGACCACTGTGATCGGCGTCGAAAACATCAACCTGATCGGCGGGAGCGGCGGCGACTCGTTCACCACGGCGTCGGGAAACGACACGCTCATCGGAAATGGCGGCAACGACGTCCTCAATGGAGGTCGTGGTAACGACAGCCTCGACGGTGGCGATGGCTACGACATCCTGCAGGGTGGTGCCGGTAACGATTCCCTCTTCGGTGGATATGGAGCCGATACCCTCGAAGGTGGAGATGGTAACGATACCCTCGTCGGTGATGTGTACTCTTACTATGCGTATTACGATTTCGCTTCGGATCGGCTGTTCGGTGGCAATGGGGATGACATCATCACCAGCTACGGCGGTGCGGACAGGATCGATGGCGGTTCAGGCATAGATAGGGCCGTCATCAATCGCACGTCATCCACCGTGAACCTGACTTTCTCCTTCTCGGCTTCGGCCACTCTCATCGGTGATGGGACCACGGTCGCCAATATCGAATCCATTTCGCTCAGTACCGGCTCGGGGAACGACCGACTGACGGGGGGCGCCGGCAACGACAGCATCCATGCCGGCGACGGCACCAACATCGTGAATGGTGGCGCAGGCGATGATACTCTGACGACTGATGGCGTCGACAGCATTCTTAGTGGTGGGCTAGGTAACGATCACCTCTTTGGTGGTGATAGACGCACCACAATGAATGGCGGCGGTGGTAACGACGAATTGGTCGGAAACTACGGAGACAATGTCCTCGACGGTGGTAGCGGCAACGATAAGCTGAATGATGGTAACGATGAGTATAGACTCGCGAGCGGAACGGGCGAGGAATACTACCTCAGTGACGTAGGCTATACCCCTCCCCACGTCATCATGAGTGACGATCGACTCAGTGGTGGTAGCGGTAACGATGTCGTTTATAGTGGAAGCGGTTCTGACGTCATCGATGGCGGCGCTGGTATCGATACCGTGATCCTTCATCGGTTTTTCGCGAAAACCGACCTGACCTTCGTGATGAACTTCACGTCGAATGCAACCAAGATGCATGGCGACGGGACGTCCGTTATCAACGCGGAAGTCTTCGAGATCACCGGTGGACACGGGAACGACCACTTTGCGACCTTGGCCGGAAACGACAAGCTCTATGGCCGGTATGGCGCCGACGCGCTCGAGGGTGGGGCGGGGAATGATTACCTGGACGGCGGACTTGGCAACGACGTGCTGAGAGGTGGCGACGGCAACGACGTTCTCTTCGGCGGCCGTGATCCGACGCCCTATGACTACGACGGCCCAGAGGAGGATGGTGACGACGTGCTGGATGGCGGCGCCGGAAACGACGTTCTCCTTGGCGGTGCGGGCAACGATATCCTCCGGGGTGGCGCAGGCAACGATCAACTGGATGGTGGCGACGGCACGAACATTCTCGATGGTGGAGCCGGCAACGATACGCTGATCGGGGGGAACTCCGCAGGGTCTGCCGGGAAGGGACAATTGCGGGGCGGTGATGGAAACGACACCATCACCAGTAACGGGGGCATCGATGCGATCGATGGTGGGGCGGGCAACGATACGCTCGTGCTCGATCGTGCCGGGGCCGGGGAGGCGCTGACCTTCGTCATGGTCAGCGTCGAGACGTCGACCCAGCTTGGCGGCAACGGCACGAAGGTCATCAACGCCGAGAACATCCAGCTCTCGGGTGGCGCTGGCAACGACACGTTCACGACGCTGGCTGGAACCGACATCCTCCGGGGCGGCGGCGGCAACGATACGCTGTCAGCAGGTGCGGGGCGTGACACGCTGGATGGCGGATTGGGCGCGGATGTGCTGACCGGCGGAATCGGGAATGACGTCTTCCGCTTCGCGTCGACTCTCGGCGGCGGAAACATCGATCGCGTCACCGACTTCCTGACGAGACAATCCGACGCCGTCCATCTCGACAGCGACGTGTTCCGTGCGTTCGGAAACGTGGATACCCCCACGCGCCTGAGCGCCGATATGTTCGTGAACGGCACGGCCGCCTTGGATGCCAATGACCGTATCCTGTACGACCGGAGCAGCGGCAGCCTGAGCTATGACGCTGATGGCGTCGGGGGTGGCGCCGCGGTTCAGTTCGCGACGTTCGAGAACAGGGCGGCGCTGACGGCGGATTTCATCTTCGTGATCTAAACACGCGTTCCCGCTAAGCATCGTCCCGGACATCCGGTCCGGGACGACAATCCAGGTTCTCCTGGCTCGCATCGGAGATGTGGGCCGTAGCGTCCCTGGGATGGCGCGGTGGTTCCGCTACGTCGCGTCCAGTCCCGCATACCACTCGGCATAGGTCGTGTTCGCGACCATGCGGCGGTTCTGGTCGGGCGCGCCGTCCGTCCACCAGACGGGGCCGCGTTCGCCGAGACCGTGCTTGGCGGCATCGACTGCGGCACGGGCCCGCTTCATGGCGGCCTCGTCCTCCGCGCGTTTGGCCTCCTTCACCCCGCGCCGGGCATCCATCAGCGCCTTGACGAGGCGGTCGCGCTGTTCCTCGTTGAGCTTCGGATTGGTGCGCCGCCAGAGCCGTCCCTTCACGACGATGTAGCGGCCGTCGGGGGTCTCCAGCACTGGCATCCGGTCTCTGTCCCATCATCACCGCTTATCGGCATGGCAACGCGCGGGCGGGGGCCGGTGTGCCGCGTCAGGGCAGCAGGATCGGCGAGCAGACGAAACGCTCGCTGCCCGGCAGGGGCACAATGGCGACGTCGACGCCGTAGAGGAGGCGCAGGGTCTCGGGCGTGACCGCCTCTTCCGGCCTGCCGAGCGCCAGGAGGCGGCCTTCGTGCAGGAGCGCGACCGTGTCGCAGAGGAAGGCGTGGTCGGGGTCGTGGGTCGAGAGGACGATGCCGATGCCGCGTTCCTTCAGGCGCCGCACCTGGTCGAGGACGCGGGCCTGGTTGCCAAAATCCAGACTGGCGGTGGGCTCGTCCATGACGAGGAAGCGCGGTTCTCCCGCCAGTGCCCGGGCGATGAGCACGAGCTGGCGCTCGCCTCCGCTGATCTCGGTATAGCTCCGCTCGGACAGATGCCGGATGCCGAGGGTGGCGAGGGCCGCGAGGGCGATCGCCTCGTCCGCCTTGCCGGGGGCGGCGAAGGCACCGAGCCGGCTCGCCCGGCCCATCAGCACCACGTCCTGAACGCGGAAGGGAAAGAAGGCGGCGTGAGCCTGGGGCACGTAGGCGACGCTGCGCGCGAACTGCGCCCGCGGCCAGGTCGTCACATCCTCGCCGTCGAGGGTGATCCGCCCGGCTTTCGCGGGGAGCAGGCCGAGGAGGGTCTTGAACAGGGTGGTCTTGCCGCCGCCATTCGGCCCGAGCAGGGCCAGCACCTCGCCTGCGCTCACGCTGAAGCCGATGCCCGCGCCGAGGGTCTTGGCACCGTAGCCGAAGGCGAGGTCGTGAACGGCCAGACTCACGCCCAGCCCCGCTTCGCCGTGGCGAGGAGCCAGAGGAAGAACGGCGCGCCGATGAGCGCAGTGAGAATGCCCAGCGGCACCTCGATCGGCGCGACGGTGCGGGCGACGAGATCCACCGCCAGGAGATAGCCCGCCCCCATCAGGAGGGAGGCCGGCAGCAGGCGGCGGAAATCCGGCCCGACGATCAGCCGCGCCACGTGCGGGATGATGAGGCCGATCCAGCCGATCACGCCGGTGACGGAGACGGCGGCGGCGGTGACCAGGGTCGCGGCGGCGATGAACAGCGGGCGCAGCAGGCGCGTCTCCACGCCCAGCGCCCGCGCCTCCTCCTCGCCGAGGCTCATCAAATTCATCCGCCATGCGAACAGGACGAGGGGCAGGAGGCCGAGCACCATCGCCGGGAGGATCGCGCCGACATCGCCGAGGGTGACGGAGGCGAGGCTGCCGAGCAACCAATAGGTGATGGCCGGCAGCTGATTGTAGGGGTCGGCCAGCACCTTCAGCAGCGAGATCGCGGAGCCGAGCACGGCCCCGTTGGCAACGCCGGCAAGCACCAGGGTCAACACCGGATCGTGCCGCCGCACCGCGAGGCCCACCGCATAGACCGCGCCCACGGCGAGCAATCCCCCGGCGAAGGCGAGGAGCTGGATCGCGCCCACGGGGAGCGAGAGAAAGATGCCGAGCACCGCGCCGAGGCTCGCCCCCGCCGAGACCCCGAGGATGTCGGGCGAGACCAGGGGATTGCGGAACAGGCCCTGGTAGGTCGAGCCCGCCGCGGCGAGGGCCGCGCCGACGACGAGGCTCGCCGCCACGCGCGGCAGGCGCACCTGCAGCACCACGATCTGCGCGGTCGGATCGATGGAGGAGGAGAGCCCAAGCAGTTTCGCCCAGAGGATGCGCGCCACGTCGGCGATGGGCACGGCGTATTTGCCCGTCGCCAGGGAGACGAGAACGAGGAGGAGCAGCGCGAGGAGCGGGAGCCCGCCCTGTAGCGCGAGGCGCAGGGCGGGGCGGGCGGCGATGGCGGTGGGTGTCACGGCCGGGCCGCCCCTTCATCCCTTAGCAGGGTGTCCAGCTGCGCCGCATCGAGGTCCACATGGTAGAACCGCTTGTAGAAATCCCGCGTGATGCCTTCCATCGGTTCCGGGAACAGGTCGGGATACAGCCGTCCCGCCAGCCAGCGCAGGCCGATCAGGCGGTTGATCCCTGGCGGAGAATCGAACCAGCCGAAGGGTAGGCGCGGCGTCTGGTAGACCCGGCCGGCGCGGACGGCACCGAGCGTGCTCCAGAGCGGATCGGTGGAGATGCCCCGCCGGAAGGCGGGGTCGAGGCTGACGATGGCGTCGGGGTTCCAGGCCAGCACCTGTTCCGGAGACACCGTGGTGAGGCCGGCGGCGCCTCCGCCCTCGGCGACGTTGCGGGCGCCGGCCCTATCGAGAACCTCGGTGTTGATCGAGCCGGAGACCCCCGTCTCCAATCCGCGCGGCCCGCGGGCGTAGTAGACGCGTGGCCGCCGGTCGGCGGGGATCGAGTCGATCCGGCTCTTCACCTCGGCGATCATCGACTCCGCATGGGCGGCGAGATCCCCGGCCCGCTCCGGCGCGCCGATGAGTTCGCCGAGCCTGGCATAGGTTTCGCCCGTCCGGTCGATGGCGCCGTCAAGAAGAATGTAGGGAATCCCCGTCTGGGCCTGAACCCGGTCGGCCAGGGAAACATAGGTCGGCGCCGTGCTGCCCACGTCGATGATGAGATCCGGCTTCAGGGTAAGCACGGCCTCGACATTGGCGGTGTTGCCCTTGCCCGTCAGCCGGCCGTAGGCGGGCAGGCCGCGCGTCTCCGGCGTCAGGAAGGCGGCCTCGTCGGGGGAGGGGGCGCGGACCCAACCGATCATGGTCTCGGGGGCCAGGGTGTAGAGCAGGACCGAAGCCGGCGGCCCGGCGGCGAGGATGCGCTTCGCGCGCTCCGGCACATCCACCGTTCGCCCGGCCGCATCGACGAAGGGTCGGGCAAAAGCCGCCTCCACGGAGAGGGCGAGGCCCGCCAGGACCATCGCGACTGCCACGAGCGCCTGCATGGCACGGGACGGGACGTGTTTCCGGGCGGCGGCCGGCGCGATGAGGCGAGGGATCATGGCCCGGATCGTATCACGGCGACGGGCGCGGCGCTCCGCGACGCGCGCGCCTGAAATCGAGGCCGCCATGCCCACTCGTTTGTCATCCACTGGGGGCTGCTATACAGCCCCGTTCCACCGATCCGCCCGGCGGAGGTGGAGGTATCGGGGCCTGCCGACGCGGTGCTCCGCCATTGTTCGGGTCACGTGGGGCCGAGCGTGGCAAGCGCCCGATCCGTCATGGATCTGTCACCGCCGACGGCGAGAGACGATTGGTCGAGACGCCCCATCGAGGCGGCCGAGGAGAGAGCCTGATGAAGATCGCGATGATCGGCGCGGGGTATGTCGGCCTGGTTTCCGGTGCGTGCTTCGCCGATTTCGGCCACACGGTCTGTTGCGTCGACAACGATCCGGCCAAGATCGAGGCGCTCGAACAGGGGCGCATCCCGATCTTCGAGCCGGGCCTCAATACGCTGGTCGCCGACAACGTCCGCCAGAACCGCCTGACCTTCGCCACCGACCTGACCAGCGCTGTGGCCGCAGCCGATACGGTGTTCATCGCGGTGGGCACGCCATCCCGGCGGGGCGACGGTTTCGCCGATCTCTCCTACGTCTATGCGGCGGCCCGCGACATCGCCGCCGCGCTCACCGGCTACACCGTGGTGGTGACGAAATCGACGGTTCCCGTCGGCACCGGCGACGAGGTCGAACGCATCATCCGCGAGGCGAGGCCCGATGCGGATTTCGCCGTGGTGTCTAACCCTGAATTCCTGCGCGAAGGCGCGGCGATCGGCGATTTCAAGCGGCCCGACCGCATCGTCATCGGGGCCGACGACGCCCGCGCGGCCAGCGTGATGAACGAGGTCTACCGCCCGCTCTATCTCAACCAAGCGCCGATCCTCGTCACCGGCCGGCGCACGGCGGAGCTGACGAAATACGCCGCCAACGCGTTCCTCGCCACCAAGATCACCTTCATCAACGAGATCGCCGACCTGTGCGAGCAGGTTGGCGCCAATGTTCAGGAGGTCGCGCGCGGCATCGGCCTCGACAACCGCATCGGCTCGAAGTTCCTGCATGCGGGGCCGGGCTATGGCGGCTCGTGCTTCCCGAAGGATACCCTGGCGTTGGTGAAGACCGCGCAGGATTGCGGCACGCCGATCCGGCTGGTGGAGGCGGTGGTCGCCGTCAACGATCAGCGCAAGCGGGCCATGGCGCGCAAGATCGTCACCGCCTGCGGCGGCTCGGTGCGGGGTAAGACCATTGCGCTCCTCGGCCTCACCTTCAAGCCGAATACCGACGACATGCGCGACGCGCCGTCCCTGTCCATCGTCGCCGGCCTGCAGGATGCCGGCGCCCGCATCCGCGCCCATGACCCTGAGGGAATGGAGGGCGCACGGGCGCTGATGCCTGACATCGCTTATGCCGACGATCCCTATGCCTGCGCCGAAGGGGCCGACGCCCTCGTCATCGTCACCGAATGGAACGCCTTCCGCGCCCTCGACTGGGCGCTCCTCGCCGAGAGCATGGCGGCGCGGGTGGTGGTCGATCTGCGCAACGTCTACCGGGGCGAGGACGTGGCCCGCCACGGCTTCCACTATGTCGGCATCGGCGTTCCGACCCCGGAGGCGTGAGCCATGGGGAGAGGACGCCCCTCGGCGTCCCGAGGTTTCGTTTCCAATCCGCGCTCCTACAACGAGCCGATGTTCATCTCGTCGAAGAAGCGTTCCTAAGCGAACCCCGTTTTACGGTCGGCAAAGACCAGGAACCCGACGAAAACCAGCAGTACCACCAGGCTCCAGGGTAGGGCGGCGGCACCGCCGAATTGAAGCAGGAGGCCTCCGAGCACGCCGCCCCCGGCGATGGCGAGGTTCCATGCGGTCACGATCATCGACTGGGCCACATCGGCGGTCTTTCCCGAAACCCGTGCCGAGGCCGTCTGGAAAAGGGACGCTGCGCCGCCGAAGGCGACACCCCATACCGCCACGGCCATCAGCACGGCCCACTGGTGTTCACCGAGGGTGGCGAGTGCCAGTCCCGCCCCGCAGAAGGCGACGATACTGATCTGCGTGAGCGCCCGCAGGCTCCGGTCGATCCAGGATCCGACGATCCAGATTCCCACCAGCGCCGCAAGGCCGAACAGGAGCAGCACGGCGTCGGTGCGGGAGGCCAGGCCGGAGCGTCCGAGGAAGGGCGCCACATAGGTGTAGAGGATGTTGTGGGCCAGTACGAAGCCCAGCGTCACCGCCAGCACCGTCTTCAGCCCCGGCAGGGCGATGACCGCGACGAGGGGGAGTCTGCGGTCATCGGCCTCGCCCTCGAAATCCGGGACCTTCCAGGCGATCCAGCCGACCAGCACGACGCTGAGACCGCTCAGGATCAGGAAGACCGGGCGCCATCCGACGAGACCGCCCAGCAATGTTCCGACCGGAATGCCGATCGACAGGGCCAAGGGCGCGCCGACCATGGCGATGGCGATGGCGCGGCCCCTCAGATGGTCAGGGGCCATGCGGCCGGCATAGCCGGCGAGCAGGGACCAGACGAGCCCAGCGAAGAGTCCGGCGATGAAGCGGGCGGTCAGTGTCAGCGTGTAATGGGTCGACACCGCCGTCACGGCATTGACCGCGAGGAAGCCGCCGATGGCCAGCAGGAGAAGAGGGCGCCGTCGCCATGTCCGGGTCGCTGCCGTGAGCGGGATGGCCGCGACGAGCGAGCCGATCGCGTAGGCGGTGACGAGTTGTCCGACCATGGCCTGGGACACGCCGAGATCCGCGCTCATGAACGGGAGCAGCCCGGCGGGCAGGGCTTCGGTCAGGATGGTGAGAAAGCCTGCCATCGCCAGAGCCAGAAGGCCGACGACCGGCAAGCGGGCTCCGCCCGGCGATACGGCCGGGGTCATCGTTTCGGCCATTGCATCCGTCCGTGGAAAGGCGGTCCGAGCGACCGCGGCATCGGCGATACCCCTCTGCCGTGGCACGAAAAATACTCTATCGTTCCGGTCTATCCGGACATGGGTGTCCGCAATCGTGGGACGCTACCGTGGACACTCTGTCCGCCCTCAACGTCTTCCTGCAGGCTGCCGAGGCTGGAAGCTTCGTCGAGGCCGCGCGGCGGCTCGGTGTGTCTCCCTCGGCGGTGGGCAAGGCCATCGCGCGGCTGGAACTCCGGTTGGGGACCCGGCTGTTTCACCGCACCACCCGCAGTCTCGCTCTAACGGCGGAAGGCAGCCTGTTCCTGGAGCGCTGCCGCCGCATCTTCGCCGAGGTCGATGCTGCAACCCGCGAGATGTCCCTGTCCCAGGAAGGGCCGCGGGGACGGCTACGGGTGAGCCTTCCGCTGGTGGGGATGCTGTTGATGCCGTCCCTGTCCGCCTTCATGCGCGCATATCCGGATGTCGAACTCGACCTCGATTTCACCGATCGTGTCGTAGACGTGGTGGAGGAGGGGTTCGATGCGGTCGTGCGGACCGGCGAGGTCTCCGATTCCCGGCTGATGACGCGCATGCTCGGGCAGTTCGAGCACAGGGTCGTGGGGGCGCCGGACTATTTCGACCGGATGGGATACCCGAACATGCCGGAGGATCTCGCCGGGCATACCTGCCTGCAGCACCGCTATCCCTCGAACGGCAAGCTGGAGCGATGGCCCCTCTACCGGGGCGAGACTTTCGTCGGAGGCCATATGCCGGTCGCGCTGACGGCGAGCACGCTCGAGCCGCTGATCTATCTGGCGGAGCGGGGACAGGGCGTGACCTGCGTCCCTCTCTTCACGATCCGGCCGCAGATCGCGGCCGGTCTGCTCCTGCCGGTTCTGACATCCTACATCAAAAGCACCGGCAAGCTCAGGATCGTCTGGCCCTCGAGCCGGCAGATGAGCCCGAAGGTTCGCGCCTTCGTCGACTTCCTGGTTGCCGATCTTTCGGTGTCGGATTCCACCGCTTGATCAGCGCTCATGGCACAGACCGCATCCCCGCGCATGCCGGACGCGCGAGGGATGGAATCCGGGCGTCGAACACGATCTCCATCCCGGCCTGATGTCTCAGGCCGCCGCGTCGATGGCGGTGGAGGCGCGGCGGACCTTGCGGTCCATGCCGTCGAGGAAGGCGTGGGCGTCCTCCTTGCGCTCGAAGACGTGCGGGGCGAGGCCTCGATTGTTCAGGGCCTCCTCCATCTTGAGGCGCAGGAAGGCGCTCGTCGCGTAGCGTGTGGTCGTCAGATAGTAGTTCGCCGACAGGTATTGGATCATGCTGGCGTAATCGTCGTACAGGTTCTCGTTGATGCGGAACCCGTCATGGTTGACCACCGAGTTGACCCGCTGGCCGGCCTTCTTGCAGGCGTCGACCAGGACCTTGCGTAGGTCGTCGATGTCGCTCTTGATGCGGGCGTGCCAGCCTTCGAGGTTGAGGAACAGGATGTTGCGCTCGGCGTCGTAGCTGACCCGTTCCGGCAGATTGAGGTTGAGGAGGTCGGAGAGGAGCTCCATCGGCTCGTCCCGGAACAGCCGGGCATCCATCTGCGCCGGGTGCTTGATGATCGGCGTGAAGCCCATATGGGGCAGGATATCGCGCTCGATATCGATGCCGGGCGCGACCTCGATGAGTTCGAGCCCTTCGTCCGTGAGCTGGAAGACGCAGCGCTCGGTGACGTAGATCACCGGCTGCGAGCGCTTCTGCGCATAGGGACCGCTGAAGGTGATCTGCTCCACCTGCGGCAGGAACTTCTGCGAGCGTCCCTCGGTGACGATCTTCAGCTTGCCGTCTTCGATCGTGGTCTCCAGGCCGCCCACGGTGAAGGTGCCGGCGAAGACCACGCTCCGCGCGTTCTGGCTGATGTTGATGAAGCCGCCGCAGCCGTTGAGCTTGCCGCCGAACGCGCTGGTGTTGACGTTTCCGTGCTGGTCGCACTCGGCCATGCCGAGGCAAGTCATGTCGAGGCCGCCGCCATCGTAGAAATCGAACATCTGGTTCTGGTCGATGACGCAATCGGCATTCGTTGCCGCGCCGAAGCTCGACCCGGACGCGAGCACGCCGCCCACCGCACCGGCCTCCGTTGTGAGGGTGATGTAGGGCGTCACCTTCTCCTCGTTGGCGACAGCCGAAATGCCTTCGGGGGCGCCGACGCCGAGATTGACCACGCCGTTCGGCGGCAATTCGAAGGCCGCGCGCCGGGCGATGATCTTGCGGGCATCGAGCTTCATCTTCTTCATGCCGCTCACCGGCACGCGGATCTGGCCGGCGAGGGCCGCATCGTGCTGCACGCCGTAATTCATGCGATGCATCTCGGGCTCGGCCAGGACCACGCAATCGACGAGGATGCCCGGAACGCGCACGTCCTTGGGCAGCAGGAAGCCGTCATCGACGATGCGTTCCACCTGCGCGATGACGATGCCGCCGTTGTTGCGGGCAGCCATGGCCTGGGCCAGACAATCGAGGGTCAGCGCCTCCTTCTCGAAGGAGATGTTGCCCGCCGGATCGGCCGAGGTGCCGCGGATGAAGGCGACGTCGATCTTGGTGGCGGTGTAGAACAGCCACTCCTCGCCATCGACTTCCACGAGTTTGACGATCTCGTCCGTCGTGACCTCGTTGACGCGAGCGCCGCCGTGGCGCGGATCGACATAGGTGTGCAGGCCGACCTTGGAGAAGAGGCCGGGCTGGCCGGCGGCGCAGGCCCGGTAGAGCTGCGAGATCACGCCCTGGGGCAGGTTGTACCCGACGATCTTGTTGTCCTGGGCGGCCTTGGCCACCTTCGGCATGCGCCCGAAATTGGCGGCGATGACGCGCTTCAGCAGGCCCTCGTGGTGAAGCCGGCCGGTGCCGAGGCCTTTGCTGTCGCCGGCGCCGGCGGTCATGATCAGGGTGAGGCCGCGTGGGGCGCCGGTGTCGACGAAGCGCTTCTCCAAGGCGGCATGAAGCGCCTCCGGGATGCAGCTCTGCACGAACCCCGTTGTGGTGACGACGTCGTCATGCCGGATGAGGGCGATCGCCTCCTCGGCCGTGATCACCTTATTTTTCTTCATCGACCGGTCTATCCTCGGAGCGCCTCCCCCGTCCCGGCCATAACACAAGTGATATCTTGCATAGTGCCGGGAGTGCGGAAGTCTTGTTTGGCGCGGACAGCGTAAAGATACGGTCCAGTTTCCGCAAGGGGCTGGTCTAGGCGCAGTAGCGGTGTGAATGTCTTGTTGCACTGCAATGGATTGCTGGGTTCTCGCGCCCCGATATCCGGCCTTTCCGCCGGTTCGCCAGGATTCTGCGCAAGTCTCCGCTCTTGCTCGGGCGGCATGACGACTTTTGCGGTGCGGGAAAGTCGACAGTATTCTACATTCTGCGTTCCACCGCTACGGCCTGTCGTGCGCCGGGCCCCATTCCCGATACTCCGCCCCTGTCGCGAGATCGGGCGCGGTTCGCCGCCGATCGATGGTGTTCACGCCAAGCA
The DNA here is from genome assembly GCF_020662345.1 of Methylobacterium sp. W2. Classification (GTDB taxonomy): domain Bacteria; phylum Pseudomonadota; class Alphaproteobacteria; order Rhizobiales; family Beijerinckiaceae; genus Methylobacterium. Next base: position 47,459 of record NZ_VMOA01000001.1, read on the forward strand.
GCTTTCGCAGAAGTGGTCACCGGTCTGGCGTCCCAAGTCCCGCGACAGGCCAAAGTCCTGCGACCCGCCAACGACCTGCGACACTCCGAAGGCCCGAGCGAGGGGAAGCGTCGGCTCGTCAATGCGAGAGTGCTGAGGTTGCCTTGTCATCGAACCCCCCGGTAACGCAGGCTTGACCGGACGGTCCCTTCACGCGGCCGTAGTCCCCCCTCAACGGAACTTCGAACCCTCCATGATCGTCCGTTCGCGTCCCAACCTGATGGCCGTGCTGTTCACGCTTCAGGGCTCGATCCTGCCGAGGGTGGCGCTGAAAGTGAGCTTCATCACCGCGGCCGCCATCGGGGTCGTGGCGGTGGAGCGGGCCTGGCCCCATCCCTTTCCGATGAGTGCGGGCATCGGTCCCTTCACCCTGGTCGGGCTGGCGCTCTCCATCTTCCTGAGCTTCCGCAACGGAGCCTGCTACGACCGCTGGTGGGAGGCGCGCAAAGCCTGGGGAACGCTGATCCTCGAAGCGCGCTCCTTCGCCCGCCTCCTGGCCGCGCTCCTCCCCGAGGAGCGGCATCGCTCCCTCCGCCTGCGTGCGCTGAAGCGCGTCATGGCCTTCGCCAAGGCCCTCCACGCGCAAATGCGCCGGGAAGACGAGGTGGCGGCCGCGACGCCGTGGCTTCCCGAAGCGGAGGCGACGGATCTGCACGCCCGGCCGAGCCCGGCCGAGGCGGTGCTCGTCCACCAAATGGCCGATCTGGGGCGGGCCCGGCGCGAGGGTGCACTCTCCGACATCCTGTTCGGCTTGGTGGAGCAGAAAGTGGCCGCCCTCGGCCAGGTTCAGATCGTGTGCGAGCGCATCCAGAGCACGCCGCTTCCCTTCGCCTACACCCTGCTCCTGTACCGCACGGCCTGGATCTACTGTCTGCTGCTACCCTTCGGGCTCGCAGGCACCCTGGGCTGGGTGACGCCGCTCGTGACGGCGCTTGTCGCCTATACCTTCTTCGGCCTCGATGCCCTGGGGGACGAGTTGGAGGATCCGTTCGGCACCGAGCCCAACGACCTCCCCCTCGATGCCCTCGTCCGTGTGGTGGAGGGCATCGTCCTCGACGCCCTCGGTGAACCTGCGCCGCCGCCCCTCGCGCCGGAGGGCTTCCTCCTGCGCTGAGGCGGCAGTCAGGCGATCCGCTCAATATTCCCAGAAGATCCGCTGGAGCTCCTTCGTGTCCTGCGTCTTCGTCAAGGCCACGGCGGCGAGGATCTTGGCCTTCTGCGGGTTGAGGTCGTGGGCGACGACCCAATCGTACTTGTCGTCGGGCTGCTCGGCATTGCGCAGGACGAAGCCGTCGCCGACGCGGGAGGAGCGGATGATCTGCACGCCCTTGCCGCGAATGTCTTTCAGCGTATCGACGAGGTAGCCGGCCACCGAGCCGTTGCCGGTGCCGGCATGGATGATCGCCTTCGCGCTGCCGGCCACTGCCGAGGTGTAGGGTTCGGGGTGCATGTTGCCCGAGCCGTAGACGATGGCGACATCCGGCAGGGAGTCGATCGTCTCGATATCGAATTCCGACGTCGTGCCGTGGCGCTTCACCGGGGCGCGGAACCAGTAGGTCTTGCCCTCCACCACCATGCCGAGGGGCCCCCACTGGCTGAAGAACGCGGAGGGCTTGATGTTCACGCGCTTGGTGCTGTCGCGCCCGGCCTGGATCTCGTCGTTCATGGTCAGCAGTACGCCCTTGGCGCGGGAATCCTTCGCGCCGGCGACCACCACGGCGTCGAGGAGGTTGAGGGCGCCGTCGGCCGAGATCGCGGTGGACGGGCGCATGGAAGCGACCATGACGATGGGTTTGTCGGTCTTCACCACGAGATCGAGGAAGTAGGCGGTCTCCTCCACCGTGTCGGTGCCGTGGGTGATGACCACGCCATCGACGTCGTCGCGCTTGGCCAGGGCCGAGACCTGCTTGGCGAGCTGGATCAGTTGGGCGTTGGTGAAACTCTCCGACGCGATCTGGAAGGCCTGCTCTCCGCGCACGTCGGCGACCTGGGCGATGGCGGGTACGGCGGCGATGAGCTTGTCCACCGGGACCTTGGCCGCCTGGTAGGTGGCGCTGTTGGCGGCATCGGCACCGGCGCCGGCAATGGTGCCGCCGGTGGCGACGATGACAACACGGGGCTTGGCCGCCGCCGCCGGCGCCGTAGCCTCACCCGGTTTGGCCGGGGCCGGGCCTTCCAGCGCCGAACCCGTGACCGGTGTGAGGGGCAGGCCGAGGCCGAAGGCCATGGCGATGGCCATTGGAAGTGCGCGAGAGCGCGAGGCTGAGGGGGCGAACTGCATCGTGGTATCCTGTCGCGGGCCTGATCCCCACATTGTGGCCGCTCCCTCCGCCGAGGCACAGGCCAAAAAGGCGGCGGTCACAGGCTGTTCGCGCATCAATCCGTCCCGGTCGTCACAGGGCGGGGTCAGCGGGCGGGCATTGTCGGGTGGGCATTGTCGCGACGCTCACGCAATCGTGCGGCATCCCGCCCCTGGCCGCCCTAGAGTATGGACGAGCTCGTTGGTCCGGTAAATGCTTGCAATCGGAACGAAATAACGAGAGTTTCGGATCGTCGGCACCCCTCGTTCGGCTCGCGTCCGATACCCCCGGGTGCGAGGAACCGATGCCGCCGCTGGTGCGTCGTGCCGTCTGGATCTGGGGATCGATCGCGTGATGTATATGGTCGACGCTCCGGAGCAGCAGGTGAGTTCCACCACGGACCCGCTGCTGCTCGACAATCAGCTCTGCTACGCGCTCTACGCCGCCGCTCACCGCATCACCCGGTCGTACCGCCCCCTGCTGGAGCGGTTGGGACTGACCTATCCGCAATATCTGGTCCTCCTCGTCCTGTGGGAGACCGATGGCGTGACGGTGTCGGATATCGGCCGCCGCCTAAGGCTCGATTCCGGCACGCTGACCCCGGTTCTGAAGCGGCTTGAGACGGCCGGTTTCTTGGTCCGCCACCGACGGCTGAGTGACGAGCGCGAGGTCGAGATCCAGCTGACCCCGCATGGTCGCGACCTTCGCGCCGAGGCCCGCCTCGTGCGGGAATCCGTGATGTGCCAGCTCAACATGTCGGAGCCGGAGGTCCAGGCCATGCGCGCCGACCTCAATGCCCTGATCGAGAACCTGAGCGCCGCTGGCTGAACCCCTCCCTGCATCGCCCTGTCGAGGATGACCCCGGCGGGGCCGGGTGTGTTCATGGTGTCACGCGCGCGTCGTAAGGATGGAAGGTGTCTACGCTGGCGAGGCGTGACGCCGTTTTAGTTTGCCGGGTAAATTTTGCCTTGAGGGCAATCTTCTTTTTCCGGTAGAGCCAATCCGTGTCCGACACGTCGAAGCCTATCTCGGCTGTTCCATCCTTTCCATCCTCGCGCGCCCGTACTCGCGTGACAGACAAGGGGCGTCCGGTGATCCGGAACTCGATGGTCCTCGTATCGATCGCCGATGCGACGAAACCGCCCGCCTCGTCACTGATGCTTGCAAGGCGCCTTCTCGAATCTCGCGGTCGAACTCGGGCCATCGAACCCGGACGGCGGCGGGGCGTTCATCTGCCATGAGTTCAGTCCAGTTGGAGAGTGATACGGAGCCTCGGCGCCAGGTCGGGGCCTTGCCGTTCCGGCGCCTGCCGGATGGCGGGTTCAAGATCCTCCTGATCACATCGCGCGAGAGCCGCCGGTGGGTAATCCCGAAAGGCTGGCCGATGAAGGGGCGCAAGCCCTTCGAGGCCGCTGCCCGGGAAGCCTATGAGGAAGCCGGTCTCCTGGGCGAGATCGGCAAGCGGCCGCTCGGCTTCTATCTCTACGAGAAGCGCCTGAAGAGCCGCGACTTCGTCCTCTGCCAGGTCAAGGTGTTCCCCCTGGAGGTGCGCAAGCAGCTCAAGCACTGGCCGGAGCGGAACGAGCGCGAGGATCGCTGGTTCTCTCCATCCGACGCGGCGGAAGCCGTGGCCGAATCCGGCCTGGCGGGGATCATCCGAGCCGCCTGCAAGAGGGAAACCGGGTTGCTCGTTTCAAACGGATTGCTGAAAGGTGGCGAGAAGTGATTGCCAAGCCGCTTTTGATCCGCTAACTCCCCGCTCGTCCCGACACGTCGCGACGATCGGCTGCTGTAGCTCAGTGGTAGAGCACCTCATTGGTAATGAGGAGGTCGACAGTTCAATCCTGTCCAGCAGCACCATTTTTCCCTGATTACATCATTGATTGATCTGATGATCGGGGGATGTGACCGTCGATCTGGTCAGACAATGCTCGGCACCCTGCAATCCTCCGCATTCTCAATGAGCCGCATCGCCTTGACGCTGTCGCGGCCTAGGCGATAGGGCTACGCCCGGTCGCGGCGGCAGACCTGTGAGGGCCTGTGCGCTGGACAGATGGTGCCTCGAGGCGTTGCCGGTTGCTCGACGTGGCGGCTTCGGGCGCGGGAACGGTGATGCGGACCCTCGGGTGATTGATCCGAGGCGCCTCGGATCGATCGAGAGGTTTTCATTGTGAGCTTTGAGCCGGACCACAAGGCAATGGCGATTGCCGGCCCCGACGTTTCCGACGAGCGACCGTCGGCCGATGCGGAGTCCATCATCGCCGCCCTGGAGAAGGCGGCTGTCTCGGCCTCCGAGTCCCCACCCTCGCGCAAGATGGTGGATATGGCCAAGCGCCTCATCGTCGAGTTGCGGGCCGCGTGCCGGGAGCGGGCGGACGCCAAGCCGATGATCCTGCGCGGTCGTGCGGCGCTCAAGTCGGTCCAGGAGGCGTACCGGCCCGATGAGGCGGATGTGACCGAGGATGCGGTGTCCGCCGAGCGCCGCGCTGCGAAGGTCGAGGCGGCTCGCCGTCGCGTGGCCGAGCGCGAGGAGGTGTTCGCCCAGAATGCCGAACGCATGCGCAAGATCGTCGGGGCGTTGCTGGCGGCTGCGAAGACCGAGGACCCCAGCCGCTTCACTGTGCAGGCCGGGCTCTGCAAGCAGATTTGGGCCGAGATTGGCTCTGCTGGTCCCGAAGGCCCCGCTTTGCTCAAGGCGTATCGCAAGGCCACAGCCGCCTTCTGGGAGAAGGCAGGCGTGCCGGAGCCGGGGGGCGCTGAGGACGCATGATGGTGGGCCGGCTTCGGCCGCCACCGATTCAGAGGCCCGGGGCGTGAATAGCACGTCCCGGGCTTCGTCGTTTCTGGGAGGTTCGCCAGGGGAGTCTGCCTTGGTGCGCCAACGCCTCCCCTCGCTGAGGCCGTTAAAGTGCCACGGGTCTTGAGATGCTAAACCGCTGACTGCCTTTGCGAGAGCTGCCTACGTCCGGCGGATCAGCGTGCCCGCGCCGTGGTCGGTGAAGAGCTCCAGCAGCACCGCGTGGCTGACCTTGCCGTCGAGGATGACCACCGCCTCGACACCCTGTTCCAGCGCGTAGATGCAGGTTTCGATCTTCGGGATCATTCCGCCCGTGATGGTACCGTCGGCGATGAGGCGGCGGCAATCCTCGAGGGTCAGGTCGGTGATCAGCTTCTTGTCCTTGTCGAGCACGCCCGGCACATCGGTGAGGAGCAATAGGCGCTTGGCCCGCAGCGCCCCGGCGATCGCCCCGGCGAACGTGTCGGCATTGACATTGTAGGTCTGGCCGTCCGCCCCGAAGGCGACTGGGGCGAGGACCGGAATCAGCTCGGCTTTCAGCACCGCGTCAAGGACGCCGCGTTCCACGTGCTCGGGCTCGCCCACGAGGCCGAGATCGATCTCCTGCTCGGTCTGGCTCTCCGGGTCGAGGACGGTGCGCGTCGCCTTGCGGGCGCGGACCATGTTGCCGTCCTTGCCGCAGAGGCCGATGGCACGGCCGCCCGCGGCGGAGATCCAGCCGACGATCTGTTTGTTGATCGAGCCGGCGAGCACCATCTCGACCACCTCCACGGTGGCCTCGTCGGTGACGCGAAGGCCGCCGCGGAACTCGGATTGGATGCCGAGCCGGCCCAGCATCCGTCCGATCTGCGGGCCGCCGCCATGGACGACGATGGGCTTGAGGCCGGATTGCTCGAGGAGGACGATGTCCTCGGCGAAATCCTCCGCCGCCGCGCGGTCGCCCATGGCATGGCCGCCATACTTGATGACGACGATTTCCTGGTCGTAGCGCTGCATGTGCGGGAGCGCCTGGACCAGGACTTCAGCGCGCACATGCACGTTCGGGAGGGCGTCTTTTGCCAGAGATTCTTTCATCGTGAGGCACTGTCCTCGCTACGGCGCCGGATCGGGATGCGCGACGACGCGCTTCTAGCGCAGCGATGTCGCACTGCGAAGCGCCATAGCCGCCAAAGCTCGGAAAAATGGTCGCGTCGTGGGAGGCGGATCGGAGGTGAGAACGGCCGGCACGAAGGGGGGAGGACATAACCATGGGTTAGCCCTGTCCTGTGATCCTCTGGAAGATTGCACAGGACGCTCCCTCCGATGCTCGCCGCGGATCCCACCGTCCCCCGTCTGACTCTCACCGGCCTTCGGAATCTGACTGCCGCCCTCGCCCAAATTGGGAAGGACACCGCCTCTCCCGGCGAGGTCTGGCGCAGACTGACCGATAGTTACGTCGTCGATCTCGATGCCGTCGCCAGCATCCTGCCGCGCGCCGAGCCCCAGCCGACCTGGCTCATGCCCCGTACTGGGTACCGCCTCGTCACCGGCTGATCGCGGGCCGGCAGGGCGTCGCTTCGCGCACGAATCCGTAGTCTTCGCGCCGCGCATGAGAGCCATGTGCGACCCGAAGCGGGGCGACCTTGCGACGGGGTTGGCATCTGTCATGCTAGACCGAGTCCAATGAGAAACGACGAGGAACGCTCAGGCAACAATCACGCGGCCGCTCGACGCCTGAGCAACACCGCGGACCTTATTCGCTGAACCGAAAAAGGGGTCCGTCATGTCAGAATTGTTAGCCGTCGCCCTCGTTTGCTCTAGCATGATCGCGGCGCAGGATTGCTCCCGCACCACCGCCCTCGACGTCATCGTGTCGCCCGCGCACACGCCGATGGAATGCATGATCCATGGCCAGACCATGGCCGCCTCCACCTGGAGCGCCGATGGCGAGAAGCGCTACGTCAGGGTGACCTGCGAGCGGCGTCACGCTGATTTTCGTGGCCTGCGCCGGGCCGGCTACGCCGCCGCCATCGTCCTCGTCCCGCGTCACGCGATCTAAAGCGATCCCGCCTGCGGGAACGCGAAGGTCGATCGCGGCCCGCAGGCTTTGTAACTGTCACAGTGCCTCACGCCTCGATCCGGAGCGTCTCGCCCCGTTCGAGGCGGCCGCCATGGACCACCTCCGCGTAGACCCCGCAATCGGTATGGCCGAGGTGCGCGGAGAGCGTCCGGGGGATCGCGAGGTCGCGGATGCCGGTCGCCGGATCGACATTCGTCGCCGCGCAGCGCTCCGTCCGCTTGGAGACGAGCAGGCGCACGCCTCCCGCCGTGGCAAGGACGCGTCCGACGAGGTCGAGTTCGGCGAAGGGGGCGAGGCCGGTGAGGTGAAGGTTGGCGCGGAATCGCAACGGATCGACGGGCACGCCCACCATGTCCTCCGTCGCCGCGACACTGGCGAGGTTGAGGAGCGAGACGAAGCCGCGCGCTGAATCGGTGAAGCGGAACCCATCCGGTGCGGTGAGCAGCCTCGGCGGCCCGCGCAGGGTATCCGCGAATTCGGCACGGAAGAACGCTTCCACCGCCTCGCGCCCCTCCGGGGTCGAGATATCGGCCTCCACGGCGATGCCGTCCCCCCGGCGGATCGTCAGCACGGAAGTTTCTTCGTCGTAGCGGGTGCCGAGCCGGGCCAGGGCTTCATTCCGCATCAGCATCAGGAACTTGATCTTGGGCTGATGCTTGGGTGCGGCTGGATCGAAGCCGGACGGTCCGTTCTCGATGGCGAACAGCCGGTCGCCGGGAAAATAGCCTCCCGTCTCCAGTGTCGCTCCCTCCAGCCCCTCGGGCGAGAGCCCCTTCACAGGGTAGCGGTGGAGCGCTTCAAGGCGCAGTTCGGGGGGGCTCGTCGGCGTTGTGGTCATGCCGTCAGCCTCGCCCGAAGCCATCGTTGCGCGCAAGTCCGTGATCGGGTCTTGTGGTGCTCATTTGCAACACTACATCCTGAACAACCGGCGGCCCTCGCGGCGCCGGTGTTCCCCGGACCATCCGGTCGGGGAGCGACGTCTCGACGGGGCTGCGCCGCTTGGCGGGCGGTGGATCGTCGGTACGGGGAGAGGAACGAGATGAATTTCGAGATCTATACCGAACGCGCCTGCGGCTTCGTCCAGGCCGCGCAATCCCTGGCCCTTCGCGAAGGCCATCCGCAATTGCAGCCGGGCCACCTGCTTAAGGTACTGCTCGACGATCCCGAGGGACTCTGCGCCGGTCTCATCGACCGCGCCGGCGGACAGTCCCGCGTGGCCCTCGCCCAGGTTGAGCAATGGTTGGCCAAGCAGCCCAAAGTGTCCGGCAACTCGGCGCAGCCGCAGGCGACGCGCGAACTCGTGCGCCTTTTCGACACCGCCGAGACGGCCGCCCAGAAGGCGGGTGATTCCTACGTCACCGTGGAGCGCCTGCTCCTGGCCCTCGCCGTGGAGAAGGATACCGAATCCGGCCGGGCACTCGCCGCAGCCGGCGTCACCGCCGCGTCGCTGAACGCGGCCATCAACGCCCTCCGCAAGGGCCGCACCGCCGACAATGCCACGGCCGAGAACGCCTATGACGCCCTGAAGAAATACGCTCGTGACCTCACCGAGGCCGCCCGCGAGGGTAAGCTCGACCCGGTGATCGGCCGCGATGAAGAAATCCGCCGCACCATCCAGGTCCTGTCCCGCCGCACCAAGAACAACCCGGTGCTGATCGGCGAACCCGGCGTCGGCAAGACCGCCATCGTCGAGGGGCTGGCCCTGCGCATCGTCGATGGCGACGTGCCGGAAAGCCTGAAGGACAAGAGCCTGCTCGCCCTCGACATGGGTGCGCTGATCGCCGGCGCGAAGTATCGCGGCGAGTTCGAGGAGCGGCTGAAAGGTGTCTTGTCCGAGGTGACCTCGGCGGCGGGCGGCATTATCCTGTTCATTGACGAGATGCACACCCTGGTGGGCGCTGGCAAGGCGGATGGGGCGATGGACGCCTCAAACCTGCTCAAGCCCGCTCTGGCGCGCGGCGAGCTCCATTGCGTCGGCGCGACCACCCTCGATGAGTACCGCAAGCATGTGGAGAAGGACGCGGCCCTCGCCCGCCGCTTCCAGCCCGTCTTCGTGTCCGAACCCACCGTCGAGGATACGGTCTCGATCCTGCGCGGCATCAAGGAGAAGTACGAGCAGCACCACGGCGTGCGCATCCAGGACGCGGCTCTGGTGGCGGCCGCGACCCTGTCGAACCGCTACATCACCGACCGCTTCCTGCCGGACAAGGCCATCGACCTGATGGACGAGGCCGGCTCGCGCCTGCGCATGCAGGTCGATTCGAAGCCGGAAGAGCTCGACAACATCGACCGCGAGGTGGTCCGCCTCAAGATCGAGGGCGAGGCGCTGAAGAAGGAGACCGATTCCGCCTCCCGCGACCGGCTGGTGCGCTTGGAGAAGGAACTGGCCGATCTCGAGGAGCAATCGGCCGTGATCACGTCGCGCTGGAAGGCCGAGAAGGACAAGCTCGGCGCCGCCGCCGATCTCAAGAAGAAGCTCGACGAGGCCCGGACGGAACTCGCCAACGCCCAGCGCCAGGGTCAGTACCAGCGCGCCGGAGAGCTCGCCTATGGCGTGATCCCCGGCCTCGAGAAGCAGCTCGCCGAGAACGAGGCTGCCGCCGAATCCGCCGTCGCCCGTGACGGCATGGTGGAGGAGGCGGTGACGCCGGCCCATATCGCTGGCGTCGTCTCGCGCTGGACCGGCGTGCCGGTGGACAAGATGCTGGAGGGCGAGCGCGAGAAACTGCTTGCCATGGAAGCAGCACTCGGGCGCCGTGTCGTCGGCCAGCGCGAGGCGGTGGAGGCGGTGGCCACCGCCGTGCGGCGCGCGCGCGCCGGCCTGCAGGATCCGAACCGGCCGATCGGCTCGTTCATGTTCCTCGGGCCGACGGGCGTCGGCAAGACCGAGCTGACCAAGGCTCTGGCTGGGTTCCTGTTCGACGACGATACCGCGCTCGTGCGCATCGACATGTCGGAATACATGGAGAAGCATTCGGTGGCCCGGCTCATCGGCGCGCCTCCGGGCTATGTCGGCTACGAGGAGGGCGGAGCGCTCACCGAGGCCGTGCGGCGCCGGCCGTATCAGGTCGTGCTGTTCGACGAGATCGAGAAGGCGCATCCGGACGTCTTCAACGTCCTGCTGCAGGTTCTCGATGACGGGCGTCTCACGGACGGGCAGGGGCGGACGGTGGATTTCCGCAACACGCTCCTGATCATGACCTCGAATCTCGGGTCGGAATATCTGGTGGCGCAGACGGACGGGCAGGATACGGATGAGGTCCGCGACGAGGTGATGGGCGTGGTCCGCCACCATTTCCGGCCGGAATTCCTCAACCGGATCGACGAGATCATCCTGTTCCACCGTCTCCGGCGCTCGGAGATGGGGGCGATCGTCGATATCCAGCTCAAGCGGCTGCAGACCCTCCTCGACGAGCGCAAGATCGCCCTCGACGTGGAGCCCGATGCCCGCGACTGGCTCGCCGACAAGGGCTACGACCCGGCCTACGGGGCGCGCCCGCTCAAGCGCGTGATCCAGAAGGCGGTGCAGGATCGGTTGGCCGAGCAGCTGCTCGCGGGCCGCATCCATGACGGTGAGGCTGTGCCGGTCCGGCTTGGCCCGTCCGGCCTGATGATCGGCGACGATCCCGGCGTGCCCGAGCGACGCCCGACCAGCGTCACGCTGAACTGAGACCCGGCCCGTCTCACGGCTCCGGCGGGTTCGTCCCGCCGGGGCCGGTCAGGCGGCCGCCATCTCCGGTAATATTCTCCAAAGAAACGAATGCATGCACGACGCGAAGCGTGGCGACGATCAGCGACCCGAGCCGCGTAGCGCCATCTTCACCCGCTGTTCGAGCAGGTTCCACCGCGCCGACAACCCGGTCGTCACGCAGCCACCATAGGTCTGGCCCACGAAGAACCCCTGCGCGGCCCGGTTTCGGCAATCGAGCACCGGTGGCAGCGCCAGGACGAGGAGGACGGCGCCGGCTATCGCCGTGATGCTGGCGAGGAGGCCGAACAGCCAGGCCAGCGGCGAGCCGTAGGCCTTCCTCCCACCATCATCATGAGCGGACACCCTCCCGTCGGTGAGATCACGGGCCATCCCGTCCGCATTGGGGCGGCGGTCGCGGAGGATCTCCAGGGGTGATTTGCTCGCCGGTTTCGTCACTCGCTCTCTTCCCGAAGGATCACCGAGATCTTTTAAACGTACAGGGCTGAAGGAAGATTGAAGGGAAGGCATCTTCGTCACCTTTGCCTGGTGACAAGCGAAAATGCTGGGCTTGAGCCGGTGCGATGTTTGAGCAACATGCAGGGCACCAGCTTGGTTGGCCAAGCCGGATAGCGGTGGGATCACAGATGTCGGCATCCAATCCAGATTCCCGCAATCCAGATTCCCGCAAGCCCGTGCCGCTCCAGCCAACGATTGGCCGCCCTGCGACCGAGGGCGCAACCGACGGGGCCCTGTCCCGCCTCGGCATCCGCTTCACGGTCTGGGCCGAGCGCTGGTTTCCCGACGCGTTCATCTTCGTGGCCATCGCCGTGGTGATCGTGGCGCTGGGTGCGCTGGCCAACGGCGCGCCCGCGATGACCGTGGCCAAGAGCTTCGGCGACGGCTTCTGGAGCCTGATCCCCTTCACCATGCAGATGGCCTTCGTCACCATCGGCGGCTACGTGGTGGCGACCGCGCCTCCGGTGCAGCGGCTGATCGACCGGCTCGCCCTGGTGCCGAAGACCGGCCGGGGCGCTGTCGGCTTCGTGGCGGCGGCGACGATGCTGTCGTCGTTCCTGAGCTGGGGCCTCAGCCTGATCTTCGGTGGCCTTCTCGCTCGCGCTCTCGCCCGCCGCACCGAACTCCGCATGGACTACCGGGCCGCGGGTGCCGCCGCCTATCTCGGCCTCGGCGCCACCTGGGCCATGGGCCTCAGCTCATCGGCTGCGCAGCTCCAGGCCAATCCGAAGAGCCTGCCGCCGAGCCTGCTGCCGATCACCGGCGTGATCCCGTTCAGCGAGACGATCTTCCTGTGGCAGTCGATGCTGATCGCCCTGATCCTCTTCGTGATCTCGATCATCATCGCTTACGTCTCGGCGCCTCAGCCCGCCACTGCCGTGACGGCCGACGACCTCGGCCTTGACGTCTCGCGCGACACGCCGGACCAGTCCCGGCCGCAGCAGCCCTCGGAATGGCTCGAACATTCGCCGATCCTGACCCTGCTCCTCGTCGTCATCGCCGGCGGCTGGCTCTACCAGGAATTCGCGCGCCAATCCTGGATCACCGCGATCTCGAACCTCAACACCTACAACCTGCTGTTCCTCACCCTCGGCCTGCTGCTGCATTGGCGGCCGCGGAACTTCCTCGCCTCCGTGGCCAAGGCGGTGCCGGCGACGGCCGGCGTGCTGATCCAGTTCCCGCTCTACGCGGCGATCAGCGCCATGCTCACCAACGCCAAGAACGCGGGCGGCACCTCGGTCTCGGACGTGATCACCCACGCGTTCGTGGCATTGAACACCACGGGCAGCTTCCCGATCTCCATGGGCGTCTATTCGGCGGTGCTCGGCTTCTTCGTGCCGTCCGGCGGCGGTAAGTGGCTGCTGGAAGCGCCCTACGTCATGCAGGCGGCCAACGAGCTGCAGGTCCATCTCGGCTGGGCCGTGATGATCTACAACGCTGCCGAGGCACTGCCGAACCTGATCAACCCGTTCTGGATGCTGCCCCTTCTCGGCATCCTCGGCCTGAAAGCCCGCGACATCGTCGGGTTCAGCTTCCTTCAGCTCATCATCCACCTGCCGGTGGTGCTGTTCCTGCTCTGGGCGCTGGCCTTCACGCTGACGTATCACCCGCCGGTGATGCCGTAGGGATTATCCTACCTTTTCAGGGCGTGGAAGGTTCGGAAAGGGGGCAACTCCTCCGAAAGGTGCATCCTCGCCCGTTTCATGCCGTTTGCCGATGTCACGAAAAAGGGCTTAGCCCGCTACCTTATCGGTTAATCTACGGAAGACGGGAGAGCCTATACGCATCGTGCAGCGGGTTTCGCGAGAATGTTCGTGGCGACGCTCTTCAACTGCTGATCCGGAGAAGTAACAACCCTCGGCTGCATCCACATGAAGCTGTTCTCGTAGAGGCAATCGCAGAAGGAGCGGACTTCGTCAAATATCCATACGCGCGACGGAATTTCACCATTCCAGACGGTCATCGATCGATAATGGTCGTCGAACTCGCGCAAACACGGGGGAACATCTGTGTAATGCTCCCATTGATAACCATCGTACCTGTCGACGATGGCTTGACCAAGAAACGTGGCAAGATCGAATATCACGTTCTCTGTGCGCCAGTGTCCATCCCATATAGGATCGTGCGTCAGATAGGCTGCGCCGGTTTCGCTGACCTTGAGAAAGGCGCCGTATTGCCAAATCCACTGATCCAGGTTCTTGATACCCTGGTCGCTATTATCGATTGCAGCCTGAAACGAGTGGAGGAACGTCTTTAGATTTCCAATTCGCTCATCTTTCGTAGCGAGAAAATGTCGGACGTTCGCTTCGGCTTGCTCGTCGGTAAGTGCCGGTGGATACCCGGCAAATCGCGGTGAGTAGACCGGATAGTCAATGACGGACGAACGAAGGCGACGTTTTGATCGCCAGAATCGGACATGCGTCATCGGCTCTGGCTTGGCGGCAGAAGGACCTACGTAAAAGTTGGAGACTTCCAACGGCTCTCCGTTGATCTCGGCAATGAATTCATCCGTTATCTCAACATATTCGTCCAAAATTTTGCCATTCGTTGCAGTTGCGATGAGAGCCACATTGTAGCCGTCGTCCGCGAGAACAAGCCGAAGATTTAGGGATGGAAAAATTCGTGACACGTGACCGATCAGGGGATGGATGGTGACGCTCTTCGTAGACAGCCTTATCGTCAGCTCAGTCGTGCTGTCGTGCCAGAGATTAAAAGACAGGACGAGAGAATCCATCTCTTCGTAACTGCCACCCCAATTTGCGGTCTGCCATTCTTGGCGCGACCATTCGCCCGTCCGTTCATATGCCGAGAGTGCTGCTCGACCCACTTCCAGAACCGCCGGATCGTTTTCGCGAAGCCACGTCGTCAGGCTGTCGTGATCCATCAGACCCAGGTCTTGAGCGCCCTCGGTCTCTAAGACGCTGATCGGCGCTAGACCGAGGGCCAACGTTTGGGGCGACGATCTGGGACGACATGTCAGCGCTTCGACTCCCACATTCACGTCTTGGCCGAGGCGCCCGATGGCGGAGCCGTCTGGGAGGTCCGTCGGCGTAGGAGCAATTCGCTCGAAAGCAAAACCGATTGGAATATCGTCGTTACCGATGTCAATACACCGGTCGATAAATTCTCTAATAGTGCTGCTCGCTCCTAGAACCGATAATTTATGTTCATAGTATACACCCATCACGACGACTCCGAATGGGAAGCACCGTATATATAAAATATAGCACGCATTTTTGTTGGACTTATAGAGGCAGTGCGCTGTACGCGCGAGCTCGTGATATTTATTTGACTTGTGGGCTTCGCCATTTGTATCAGTCGGGCAGGAAGGACGCCATGATGCGAGTGATGTATCCACCAGCTAAAGCTCCGAGGAAGCCTTAATCGTAAAATGGCAAGCCAGCCGGCGTGGGCAGCCTTGATGCAGACGCTGAGACGCCGCCGGGCATAGCTTCCACAGGGAACGGAAGACCCTCCCGATGTTGCCCCGTTACCATTGCCTTTATCGGTTAAGTGGACTCATCGGATGATGTCCGCTCGCCCATGGCTTTCCGGCCATGCGGGCATCTGCGGCCTCGTGCGGGCGTGAGGTCGAAATCCAAAAGGCCTCGGTCGCTCATGGTCCAGGGGTTATCCCGGTTCGTCAGCGTACGAGCGTTTCGATTCACGCGGAAGTTTCAGCCGCGTCGCATTGGAACGAACGCCGCGATTCCCGCCACAAGCCATCCCCCCATCAGCAGAACCCCACCGGTCGGCGCAGCCATGGGAAAGAGCGGGATGCCCTGAAGCGCACGCAGCGCGAGGTCGCCCGAGAACAGGATAAGGCCGAGAACCAGAGCGAAGGCGGCGATGCGGGTCGTCAGACGGTGCGTGGCGCCCATGCCGACCAGAGCCACGAGGCCGATCACGGCGGGCGCGTGGAACAGCAGGAAATGCGCCGCCGTCTTGAGGCTGTCGGCGCCTGGGATATGGGCCGCCGCAGCGCTTGCCGCGACGCCGAGCAGGCCGGCCAGCGCGCCGAGCGCCAGCAGGATGCGGTCGGGCAGGGCGAGAATCATGCGCCGCGCTCGGACAGGAGCCGGGCGACGCTGGCACGCAGTTCCGGCACGCCGCGGTCGTCGCGGCTCGAGGTGAGCAGGATCTCAGGGTAGGCGGCGGGGCGCTTGGCAATGGCAGAGCGGATGCCGGCGATGCGCGCCTCGATCTCGGCCTTCTTCAGGGCGTCGCCCTTGGTCAGGACGATCTGGTAGCTCACGGCAGCCTTGTCGAGCCCGTCGAGCACATCGGTGTCTATGCTCTTCAGCCCGTGGCGGGAATCGATCAGCATAAAGACGCGGGCGAGGTTGGCGCGGCCCTTCAGGTAATCGTGGATCAGGTCGGTCCAGGCCTCGACCTTGGTCCTCTCCACCGCCGCGTAGCCGTAGCCGGGCATGTCCACCAGGGTGAGACGGCCGCCGATATCGAAGAAGTTGAGCTGCTGCGTCCGCCCCGGCGTGTGCGACGTCCGCGCCAGGGTGTTGCGGCCGGTCAGTGCGTTGACGAGGCTCGACTTGCCGACATTCGAGCGGCCGGCGAAGGCGATCTCGACGCCTTTCATCGGCGGCAGGGCAGCGACGGTGGGCGCGGAAGACAGGAAGTCCGCGACCCCGGCGAACAGCAGGCGGCCGGATTCGAGGAGGGCCGCGTCGGCTTCGGGTTGGGACATGGTGCGGCTCCGGCGGCGGGCTCTGGTCGGGATGTCCCACCTCACCACCTCATCCTGAGGTGCCTTCGTGAAACGAAGGCCTCGAAGGAGGCCTCCATGGCCCTGTGCGGGTCCTGGAAACCTCTTTCGAGGCCGCTGCGCGGCACCTCAGGATGAGGGCATCGGTAGGAACTCGCCCGAAAATGGACGGCTTAGCTCTTGGCCGGTGCGTTTTTGTCGGCGGGCTTCTTCTTGAACATCCCGCCGAGGTTGTCCCACAACTCCACCTTCACGCCATTGCGGCGCATGATGACGTATTGCTGGATGACCGAGAGGGTGTTGTTCCAGGCCCAGTAGATCACCAGACCGGCCGGGAACGAGCCGAGCATGAAGGTGAACACGATCGGCATGAAGGTGAAGATCTGCGCCTGGACCGGGTCCGGCGGCGCGGGGTTCATCTTCATCTGGATGAACATCGTGATGCCCATGACGATCGGCCAGATACCGAGATGGATGAAGTCCGGGGCGGCGAAGGGCAGGAGTCCGAACAGATTGAGGATGTTGGTCGGATCGGGCGCGGCGAGATCCTGGATCCAGCCGAAGAACGGCGCGTGCCGCATCTCGATGGTGATGAACAGGACTTTGTAGAGCGCGAAGAAGACCGGGATCTGGATCAGCACCGGCCAACAGCCGGCGACCGGATTGATCTTCTCCTTCTTGTACAGCTCCATCATCGCCTGCTGCTGCTTCATCTTGTCGTCGCCGTAGCGCTCGCGGATCGAGGCCATCTCCGGCTGCACGGCCTTCATCTTGGCCATGGACTGGTACGACTTGTTGGCGATCGGCAGGAACAGCAGCTTGAGGCAGAAGGTCACCACCAGGATCGACACGCCGAAATTGCCGAACAGGTGGAAGAAGAAGTCCAGCGCCCGGAACATCGGCTTGGTGATGAAGTGGAACCAGCCCCAGTCGATCATCAGATCGAACTGCTTGATGCCGAGATCCTTCTGGTAGTTGTTGATCGTGTTGACTTCCTTGGCGCCGGCAAAGAGCTGCTGGGTCGCCGTCACGGTGGTGCCCGGCGCGACATTGCGGCCGTCGCCGCGCACGCTGGCCTGGTAGACCTTGGTCGCGCCGTCGGTGCGCTCGGTGAAGCTGCCGGTATAGGGCGTGGCCTGGTCGGGGATGGTGGCTGCCGCCCAGTACTTGTCGGTGATGCCGACGAAGCCACCGGTCACGTTCGCCCAGGCCTTGCCCTTGGTGTTGGCATTGCCGAGCACCGGCTCCTTGGCGACGTGATCGTAGGTGTATTCCTGCAGGCCATCGGCGCCGACCACGCCGATCATGCCTTCATGCAGCACGTAATAGCCCTGCGTCGTCGGCTTGCCCCAGCGCGAGACGAGCCCGTAGGGGTAGAGGGTGACGGCGGTGGCGCCCTTGTTCTCGACCTCGTCGCGGACCGTGAACATGAACTTGTCGTCGACGGCGATGACGCGGCGGAACACGAGTCCGGCGCCGTTGTCGTAGGTCAGCGTCAGGGGCTTGGCCGGCGTCAGCACGGTCTCGTCGGCGGTCCACACCGTGTCACCGGTGGGGAGGGGGCCGGCATTCTGCCCGACCCAGCCGAACTCGGCGTAGTAGGGATTGGCGCTGCCGGTGGGCGAGAGCAGCACGATGCGCGGGCTCTTGTCGTCCACGGTCTCGTGGTAGCCCTTGAGCGAGACGTCGTCGACGCGGCCACCCTTGAGAGCGATCGAACCGGCCAGGGCCGGGGTGTCGATGGTGACGCGCGGCGAGCGGGCGAGCGCCGCCTCACGGCTTTCCGCCGGCGTCTGCGCATTCGGCAGGGTGCCGGGCACGGGTGCCGAGGGGCCGCCTTCCGCCGGGCTCGCCGAGGGCGCGCCGGTGGGGTTGGCGGCCTGCTGCGCCGCCTTGCTCTGAAGTGCGGCCTGACGCTGCTCCTCCACGCGTGGGGCGGCGATGAAATAGTTCCAACCGAGCAGGACCGCCAGCGACAAGGCGATCGCGACGATCATGTTCGTCTTGTCATTACCCATCGAGAGATCCGTCGCGTGTGTTCGGAGGAGGGGATGGAACGGAAACGTCGCCCGAGCCGGCGGGAATCGTCCCCGCCGCGTTTCGCGCGGGCGAATGCGTCGACGTCAGGGCGGGTGATGCGGCTTTGGAGGAGGCGGTTGCCTCGGAGCCCGAGACGGGCTTGCCCGCATGGGGCTTCCCGGACCTGCGCCGCCCCCGCGAGGAAGGACCCGATTCGCCACTCTTCGTCCCGCCGGGCTTGACCACCGCGCCGACGGAGCGGCGCAGGTCGGCGATCAGCGTCTCGAACGGGGCATGCAGGGCAGGTCGTCTCGCGACGAGAACGATGTCCGCCGAGGCATCGGGAAGATCCACGGAGGCACGGGCCACTGCATCGCGCAGCCTGCGGCGAATCCGATTACGCTCGGTGGCATGCCCGACACGCTTCGTGATCGTGAAACCGATTCGCAGCCCCTCGATGGGCGCGACGTCGGCGACAGGTGCTCCGGAGGCCGCATCGCGCAGCCGTCCCTGGGCACTCATGAGCTCAGTATGGAACCGTCGCCCCCCGGCGGCAGCGAGGAAGTCCGGTCGCCGCTTGAGCCGTCCGATCGTCGACACTGCCGGTTCGATCCTGCGGCCTAGGGGCGAGGTCATGGTCTGAGCAAGGCTGTCCTCGGCGTTCCGTGCCGCTGAGGGCACGGATGCCTTAGGCCGAGAGCTTCTTGCGGCCGTGCGAACGACGGGCTGCGATGACCTTGCGGCCGCCGGCCGTGGCCATGCGCGCACGGAAACCGTGGCGACGCTTACGCACGAGCTTGCTGGGCTGATAAGTTCTCTTCATGGCGCGATCTCCGATGGCCGAGGATCGATCCGGCTGGCTGCAGGAGCCCCACCGACATCTTCACTCGCCCTGAAATGTGTCTGCAAGCGCGAAGAGCGCCCACATGGGGCGCGGCGACGCGATGGCGCGGCTTATGACGGAGAGGGGGGGCGAAGTCAATTCTGGCACGGGCATTTCCCGTCGCGCCCGACACCGCCCACGTTAGCCGGCCGTTAACCTTTGCAGCCTATGAAGAAATCATGTCCGGGTTTCCGGATGTGGGGCAGATTTCGATCTGCCGCTGTTTTGATGCCTCTGTCGACTTCTCCAAAGCCGCCCCTCCGGGCGGCTTTTTTTTCGTCGTCACCGATGCGCGTGTCCGGCACCTGCGACGCCGCCCGTTTGGCACGATGTCCGCGTGTTAACGTTAACCTCCGGTCAACGGCGCGGGGCGGTGCGTTCGGCGCTAGTGTTGCGCCTCTGGTCGCGAACGCAACGATCGTGTCCCAGGTCGGGACGAAACGGTCCGATAGCGGCACAGGAGGCAGGATGAACGAGTTCGACGTCACCTTTCGCGACGAGCGGGACTGGGTCAGCTTCGGCGACACCTACGTGAACTCGGAGGCCTTCCGGGTTCTGTTCCGCGAGGGCATGACCATGGTCGAGGAGGCGGCGGCCTATCTCGATGGTGATGGACGCGAGGAATCACGCCTGCTGTCACGCGACAGCACCCTGTCCTATGCCAGCGAGAGCATGCGCCTGACCACACGGCTGATGCAGATCGCCTCCTGGCTGCTCGTGCAACGCGCCGTGTCGGAGGGCGAGATCACCCCGGCCCAAGCGCTTCAGGAGAAGACCCGCGTCCGCCTCGCGACGCCGGAGGCCTTCCGCGCCGAGACGTTCGGCGCGCTCCCGGCGCGTCTCCAGGACCTGACCATCCGCTCGCGCCGGCTCCATGCCCGCATCCTGCATCTCGACGGCCTCATCTCCGACGATCACCCGACCCCGATAGTCCGCGAGAGCCCCGTGGCCGCCCAGCAGGGTCTGCTGCGCAGCGCCTTCGGCTTGGCGCATTGAGGCTTGGCGCATTGAGGTCTGGTGCATTGAAGCCCGGCGGGGCTCCAATGCCGCGAAACGCGAAAGGGCGGCGCCTCGTCGGCGCCGCCCTTTCGCGTTTCCAGAACACTCCGCCGCCACTAAACGGTCGCGGCGGTCAGGTCCGAGAGATCACTTCTTGCCGAAGGACAGGGCGCCGAAGCGCGAGTTGAACCGCGAGACGCGGCCGCCGCGATCGAGCATCTTCTGCTCGCCACCGGTCCAGGCCGGGTGCGTGTTCGGGTCGATGTCGAGGTTGAGGGTGTCACCCTCCTTGCCGTAGGTCGACCGGGTCATGTAGTCGGACCCATCGGTCATCACGACCTTGATGAAATGGTAGTCGGGATGCTCGGTTCCCTTGGCCTTGTCGGCCGCACTCTTTGCCATGACGAAATCCTTGAATAGCCACGCCGACCGGCCCGCCTGGCGGCCCGCGGCCTTAGATCACGCGCAATCGGATGAAGGCGGGCCTATACCCCACGTGCTTCCTCCGAACAAGCGCCCGGGCGCGGGAGATCGCCCGGGCGCGTATTTTCTTGAGACGATGACGAGGCACGATGGCTCGCGGGCGTAACAAAATTTCAGGCGGCGATGGCCGCGGCAAGGCGCCTCTCGGGTCGCTGAAGCCGCTGATTCCGTTCGCGCTGGTCTATCGCGGCCGCATCTTCGCGGCGTTCCTGTCGCTGCTGGCGGCCTCCGGGGCGACTCTGGTTGTGCCCATCGCACTCCGGCGGGTGATCGATCACGGCTTCTCGCCCGAGGGCCACAGCGTCATCGACGCTTACTTCATGGCGCTGATCGGCGTGGTGACGGTTCTCGCCCTGTCGAGTGCGGCCCGCTATTACACCGTGGTGACGCTGGGTGAGCGCGTGGTCGCGGACCTGCGCAGCGCGGTCTTCGCCCGCCTCACCATCCTCGATCCGGCCTTCTTCGACCGCTCGCAATCGGGCGAGATCGTGTCGCGGCTCACGGCCGACGCGACGCAGGTGAAGGCGGTCTTCGGCGTCTCGATTTCCATTCTCCTGCGCAACGCCTTCCTGTTCGTCGGCGCGGTAGCGATGATGGTCTTCACCAGCCCGAAGCTGTCCATCCTCGTGCTGGTGGCGATTCCCCTCATCGTGTTCCCGCTCATCCTGTCCGGGCGCGGCGTGCGGCGGCGTTCCCGCGCTGCGCAGGACCGGCTCGCCGATGCCTCGGCCTATGCGGCAGAAGCCATCGGGGCGATCCGCACCATGCAGGCCTTTGGCATGGGACGCGCCACGGCGGAGCATTTCGGGCAAGCCTCCGAGAATGCCTATTCCGCCGCACGCAACTCGGTCCAGGCCCGCGCCCTCCTCACCGGGGTGGCGATCTTCCTGATCTCGGCCAGCGTCGTCGGGGTGATGTGGTACGGCGCGCAAGGGGTGCTCGCCGGTACGATGACGGCGGGCCAGCTCTCGCAATTCGTGCTCTACGCCGTGTTCGGCGCCAGCGCCCTGGGCCAGCTCTCCGAGGTCTACGGCGAACTCGCCCAGGCGGCCGGCGCCGCAGAGCGCCTGGGCGAGATCCTGGCCGCCGAGCCCGCGATCCGCGCACCCGCCGATCCGGTGCCGCTGCCGGTGCCGCCGCGGGGCGAGGTGGCCTTCGAGCAGGTGCGCCTCACCTATCCGACCCGGCCCGAACACCCCTCGCTGGACGGGATCAGCTTCCAGGTGGCGCATGGCGAGCGCGTCGCTCTCGTCGGCCCCTCGGGTGCCGGCAAGACCACGGTGCTGCAGGCGCTGCTGCGCTTCTACGACCCGCAATCGGGGGTGGTCCGCGTCGATGGGGTCGACATCACTGCCGTCGATCCGGATTCGCTCCGCGAGCGCATGTCCCTGGTGCCGCAGGACCCCACCGTGTTCTCCGGCTCGGTGATGGACAACATCCGCTACGGCCGACCCCGGGCCAGCGAGGCCGAGATCCATCGCGCCGCCGAACTCGCCCATGCGGACGGCTTCATCCGCGCCCTGCCGCAGGGCTACGACACCCAGGTTGGCGAGCGCGGCGTGACCCTGTCCGGCGGTCAGCGCCAGCGCGTCGCCATCGCCCGCGCCATCCTCAAGGACGCGCCGATCCTGCTCCTCGACGAGGCGACCTCGGCGCTGGATGCCGAGAGCGAGCGCGCGGTGCAGACGGCGCTCGATACCCTCATGCGCGGGCGCACCACGCTGGTCATCGCCCACCGCTTGGCCACCATCCGCGCCGCCGACCGCATCCTCGTCCTCGACGGCGGCCGGATCGTCGAGACCGGCACGCATGAGAGCCTGCTCGCGCAAGGGGCGCTCTATGCCCAGCTCGCCGCCCTCCAGTTCACCGACGCGCTGGACGAGACGGCGCGCGGCAAGGAGCCGAAGGCCAAGCGCCTCGCCCTGCCGGCGGAATAGGGTTTTCTCGCGAGGAGAGGTCATTGCGAGAAGAGGTCTGGCTGGGAGGGGGCTGTTGCGCCCGTAGCTCTCTCCACAGGCAAATGCGGCCTGATCGGCGACGTTTGGTTTACGCTAACGAACGACTCGCATTGGTGGCGGCATGGCGCGCATCCTCAAAGATCCCGGTTTCGTCCACCTCCACGTCCACTCGTCCTTCTCGCTCCTCGAAGGGGCGCTGAAGGTCGCCGACATCGTCAAGGCGGCCGCCGCCGACCGGCAGCCGGCCCTGGCGCTCACCGACACCAACAATCTGTTCGGGGCCCTGGAATTTTCCGAGAAGGCCGCCGGAACGGGGATCCAGCCCATCGCCGGCATGCAGCTCTCGGTGGCCTTCGAGGCGCCGGACCCTATGGCGCGGCTGTCGCAGATCACCACCTCCAACGTCGTGGTGCTGGCCCAGAGCGAGGCCGGCTACGGCAACCTCCTGCGCCTGGCGAGCCGCGCCTATTTCGACGGCCCCCTGGGCGATGCGCCCCGGCTCACCGTCGAGGCCCTGCGTGAGAACGCGGGCGGCCTCATCGCGCTCACCGGGGGGTCCACCGGCCCCCTCGACACCGCCCTGCGCGGCGGACGTATCGAACTCGCCGCCTCCCGCCTCGGCCAGCTGAAGGACGCGTTCGGCGAGGACCGGCTCTACGTGGAGATCCTGCGCCACGGCCTCGACGATGAGCGCATGGTCGAACGCGAATTGCTGCGGCTCGCCGATTCCAACGGCCTCTCGATCGTGGCCACCAACGAGCCGTTCTTTGCCAAGCCCGACGATTACGACGCCCACGACGCGCTGCTGGCCATCGCCGAGGGTCGCCTCGTCTCGGATGAACGCCGCCGCAAGCTCACCCCGCGCCACGGCTTCAAGACCCGCGCCGAGATGGCCAAGCTGTTCCACGACCTGCCGGATGCCCTGTCCGCCACCGTGGAGATCGCCATGCGATGCGCCTATCGCGTGCGCACCCGCAAGCCGATCCTGCCGAATTTCGGCGTCGTCGCCGCCCTCGATGCGCTCCCCGTGGAGACGGTCTCGCCGGATGTCGCGGCGGAGATCGCCCTTGACGAGCCGTCCGAGCTCCGTCGTCAGGCCGAGGCCGGCCTCGAACTGCGTCTCGCCCAGCACGGCCCATGCGAAGGCATGACCAGCCAAGTCTATCGCGATCGTCTCGCCTTCGAGCTCGACGTCATCGTGAAGATGAAGTTCCCCGGCTACTTCCTCATCGTGTCGGACTTCATCAAATGGGCGAAGGACCACGACATCCCGGTGGGGCCGGGTCGTGGTTCGGGTGCCGGCTCGCTCGTCGCCTACGCGCTGTTGATCACCGATCTCGACCCGCTGCGGTTCGGCCTGCTGTTCGAGCGCTTCCTCAACCCCGAGCGCGTCTCGATGCCGGATTTCGACATCGATTTCTGCGTCGACGGCCGCGAGCGCGTGATCCAGTACGTCCAGGAGCGCTACGGCCACGAGCAGGTCGCGCAGATCATCACCTTCGGTACGCTGCAGGCGCGCGGCGTCCTGCGCGACGTCGGCCGCGTGCTGGAGATGCCCTACGGGCAGGTCGACAAGCTGACGAAGCTGGTGCCGCAGAACCCGGCCAACCCCGTCACCCTGGTCCAGGCCATCGAGGGCGAGCCGAAGCTCCAGGCGGCGATGGAGGAGGAGCCCGTCGTCGCGCGCCTCATGCAGATCGCCAAGAAGCTGGAGGGCCTGCATCGCCACGCCTCGACCCACGCGGCAGGCGTGGTCATCGGCGACCGGCCCCTGGAACAGCTCGTGCCGCTCTACCGCGACCCGAAGACCGGGATGCGGGTGACCCAGTTCAACATGAAATGGGTCGAGGCGGCCGGCCTCGTGAAGTTCGACTTCCTCGGCCTCAAGACCCTGACCATGCTGCGCTGCTGCACCGACCTTCTGGCGCAGCGCGGCATCATCGTCGATCTCGCCTCGCTGCCGCTGGACGATCCCAAGACCTACGCGCCGATGAAGCGCGGCGAGACGGTGGGCGTGTTCCAGGTGGAATCCGCCGGCATGCGCAAGGCGCTGGTCGAGATGCAGGCCGACCGGTTCGAGGACATCATCGCCCTCGTGGCGCTCTACCGCCCCGGCCCCATGGCCAACATCCCGGTCTATTGCGAGCGCAAGCTCGGCCGCGACGCCGGCAACGAGGCGAGCTGGTACCCGCACGAGAAGCTGGAGCCGATCCTCAAGGAGACCTTCGGCATCATCGTCTATCAGGAGCAGGTGATGGAGGTGGCCAAGCTCCTCGCCGGCTACTCGCTCGGCGACGCCGACATGCTCCGCCGCGCCATGGGCAAGAAGATTAAGGCCGAGATGGACGCCCAGCGCGACCGTTTCGTGAAGGGCTCCGTCGACCGCGGCCTCACCGAGGCGAAGGCCAACGAGATCTTCGACCTGCTCGCCAAGTTCGCCGATTACGGGTTCAACAAGTCGCACGCCGCCGCCTACGCCCTGTTGACCTACCAGACCGCCTATCTCAAGGCGAACTATCCGGTGGAGTTCCTCGCCGCCGCGATGCAGCTCGATATCGACGTCACCGACAAGCTCGCCGAATTCCGCCAGGACGCCCAGCGCCTCGGCATTCCGGTGGAGCCGCCCTCGATCAACACCTCAGGCGTCAATTTCGAGGTCCATGACGGCCGGATCGGCTATGCGCTCGCCGCGATCAAGGGCGTGGGGCGTGCCGCCGTGGAGGCCGTGGTGGAAGCGCGCGGCGAAACGCCGTTCAAGGACCTCGCCTGCCTCGCGCGCCGGCTCAACCCGCGCCTCATCAACAAGCGGACGTTGGAGAACCTCGTGGCGGCCGGCGCCATGGACACCATCGAGATCGACCGGGCGCGGGCCTGCGCCGCCGTCGAGCCGATGATGAAGCTGGCGCAAGGGGCGGCCGAGGCCGCCACGACCGGTATCGTCGACATGTTCGGCGGCATCGCCTCCGCCGACGTGACGTTGCGCGTGCCGCCCTACGAGCCCTGGCCGATGGCCGAGAAGCTGAAGAAGGAATACGAGGCCATCGGCTTCTTCCTGTCCGGCCATCCCCTCGACGAATATGCCGGCCTGCTGGAGAAGCTCCGCGTCCAGAGCTGGGCCGAGTTCTGCCGCTCGGTCCGCGCCGGCACGTCCAGCGTCGGCAAGGTCGCCGCCTCCGTCCTCGACCGGTCGGAGCGGCGCACCAAGTCCGGCAACAAGCTCGGTATCGTCACCCTCTCGGACCAGACCGGGCATTTCGAGGCGATCATCTTCCAGGAAGGCCTCGGCCAGTACCGCGAGATCCTGGAACCGGGCCGTCCCCTCGTGCTCCAGATCCAGGCCAATCTCGAAGGCGAGGACGTGCGCGCCCGCATCGTCACCGCCGAGCCCCTCGACGAGGCGGTGGCCCGGCACCAGAAGGGCATGCGCGTCTATATGCGGGACGAACGCCCCATCGGCAGCGTTCAGCAGCGCCTCCAGGTGAGCGGCGAGAGCGAGGTCTCGCTGATCCTGCTCCTCGACGGTGGCGACCGCGAGGTCGAGGTCAAGCTGCGCGGCAAGTACCAGGCGACCCCCCAGATCGCCGGAGCCCTGCGCGCCGTGCCGGGGGTGGTGCAGGTGGAGGTGAGCTGACGGGGCTTGTGCCGGCGATGGGCTCAGTCTCGTGAGGGGAGGGGCCCGTCGAACGTCTCGCGCGCCGTCTCCACCGCCGCGAGGTTCTGCTCGGCCCATATCCACACGCCGCAGAAGGCGGCGCCGAGGCTCTGGCCGAGTTGCGTCAATCGGTACTCGACCTTGGGCGGCACCACCGGATGCACGGTGCGGATCACCAATCCGTCCCGCTCCATGTGGCGGAGCGTCTGGGTCAGCATCTTCTGGCTGATCGTGCCGATGGATCGGCTGAGCTCGGTGAAGCGAAGCTCGCCCCGCTCCTCCAGGATTTCGAGGATCAGCATCGTCCATTTGTCGGCAACGCGGCCGATCAGGTCGTGGACGAGGGCCTCGACGCGTGGATCCGCCTCGGCCGGCGGGTGAGGGGCCGCCATCTCACGCTCTCCTTTTGGTAAGTACAAATCTTTTCGGTGCCTTCTACCCTCCGGAGAGTAGGCGCGGCATTTGTCCGGGACAACCACGCGGTTCCAGGAGGGATGTCCCATGAAGACGAGCGGAAACACCATTCTCATCACGGGCGGCGCATCGGGGATCGGCTGCGAACTGGCGGAGCGCCTTCAGGGCCAGGGCAACACGGTGATCATCGCCGGCCGCCGCCGCGACCGGCTCGATGCGGTGACGGAGGCCAATCCCGGCATGATCGGCTATGTGCTCGACGTGGAGGACAAGGCTAAGATCGACGCCTTCGCGGCGACGGTGACCGCCGCGCATCCCGATCTCAACGTCCTGATCAACAATGCCGGGATCATGCTGTTCGAGGATCTTGCCCGGTCCCGCGATCTCGCGGATGCCGAGGCGACGGTGACCACCAACCTGCTGGGGCCGATCCGGCTCACCAACGCGTTGATCGACCACCTCGTGACCAAGCCGGACGCCGCCGTGATCAACGTCTCGTCGGGCCTCGCCTTCGTGCCGCTGGTCTCGACCCCGACCTATTCCGCGACGAAAGCGGCGATCCATTCCTACACGATCAGCCTTCGGGATGCCCTGAAGGGCAAAGTCGAGGTCATCGAACTCGTGCCGCCCGCCGTGCAGACGGACCTCACGCCCGGCCAGTCGACCCGGGAGGGGTACCTGCCCCTCGGCGCGTTCATGGACGAGGTGATGACGCTGTTGGCGACGCAGCCGACCCCGCCGGAAATCCTGGTGGAGCGCGTGGGATTCCTGCGCTTCGCCGAATCCGAGAAGCGGTTCGACCAGACCTTCGCGACGGTGAACGATGTCGCCGGGAAGGCCCGCGCGGACCAGCACTGACGCTCCATGGCGGGTCACACGAACCGGCCCTCCGGGCGAAAGAGACGCGCCCGGAGGGCCGGTGGGAAACATCCACCGCGTAACCGCGTCTTAATAATACCTTCAGCATGATCGAGATCAGGCTGGACCCGGTGCTTGCTCAGCAAGATCCGGCATGACGCAAGCTGGCGTCGCGGTTCGGTGGCACGCTCCCATGACGAGAACTCTCTTGCGCCTTTCGGTCTTCGTCATCCTCGCGATCCTGGTCTTCGTGACGCTGTCGCCGATCGGGCTTCGGCCCGTCGTTGCGTCCGCGAATGTCGAGCGGATGAGCGCCTACGCCCTGTTCGGGTTCCTGCTGATCGTGGCCTATCCCAAGCGCTGGTATCTCGGGCTGCTGGCCGGCATGGCGGTGGCCGGCCTCCTCGAATTCGGCCAGGAATTGTCGCCGACCCGCCATGCGCGGCTGGGCGATTTCCTCGTTAAGGCGGTCGCCGCCGCGTTCGGCAGCCTCGTCGCCACTCTCGTGCTCGCCGCCTATGCCCGGTTCGAGCGGCCCTCGACCTCGCGCTGACACGGGTGCCTGACGTGGATGTCTCCCATGATCCCGGTTTTTACGCGCTCCTGACCGGAAGTTTCCGCCGCGCCGTCGGCCGGCCGCTGGTGCCGGAGCCGGGCCGCGACGCGGCCTGGCTCGATGCCGAGGCGCCCTTCGCGGTTCTCGCCCATGACGGAGGGGAGGACCCCCGCTTCATCTATGCGAACCTGACCGCGCTTCGCATTTTCGGCTACGAGAAGGCCGAGCTCATCGGTCTGCCCTCCCGATTCTCGGCAGAAGCGCCTGAGCGGGCCGAGCGGCAGCGCCTCCTCGACGCGGTCACCCGCGACGGGTTCGTCGATAACTATGCCGGCATCCGCATCCGCAAGGACGGAACCCGCTTCCCGATCCGCGATGCCATCGTCTGGCAACTCGTGGACGAGGCCGGGCTGCTCCACGGGCAGGCCGCGACGTTTTCGGTCTGAGCGGATTCGACAGCTGTCGACGCGCGGAAAGCGTGACGATCCTCCTCCTCCACCCCACCACCTCATCCTGAGGACACTGCGAAGCAGCCTCGAAGGAGGGCCCCGGAACCCGCTACGCGAACTGGAGGGCTCCTTCGAGGCCTCCGCTGCGCTTCGGCATTTCAGGTTGAAGTAGTGGGTGGGATCGCATCGGCATCCTCGCCGAGTGTCATCAGGGCGGCATTGCCGCCGGCAGCCGCGGTGTTGATGCTGACGCTGCGCTCCCGTAGCAGCCATTCGAGGGAGTAATCGTCGGCTCCTTTCTCCAATCCGTCCGGCGACACGGCGAGGACCGGAATGATGGCGCCGGGCAGTGCGGCGGCTCTCCGCGTCACGGCGAGAATCGCATCCGCCCCGCCCTCCACCAGGATCGCCGCGCAGCCCATGGCGTCCGGCCCATCGGCCAAGTCGATCGTGCTCCGAACCGCACTGGGCAGGATGTCGAGCGCAGGTCGCAGAGTTGCGGGTAGCTGAAGCCGGATCGTGTTGCCGGTGGCGAGGCACGCCGCGATCTGCGCGAACAGCCCGGTCTCGCTGGCCGGCAGGCACAGGACCGTGCCGCGCGTATGCAGGCTGTAGCGGTTGCTCTCGCCCACCGGGCCGGGCAGGGCGATGTCGAGGCCGAGGAGGCTTCGTTCGGCATAGGCGTTGCAGCGCGCCACGTCCCTTTTCCTACCCGCCGCCAGCAGGGCATCGCGCAGGGACGCCAACGCCACGGGCATCGCGGTGGGGCGCCGGGCGAGGCCGGTCTCCGCGGGCGCCGAGGCCAGGAGGCGGCGGAGGTAGAGCGGGCCGCCGGCCTTCGGCCCTGTCCCCGACAGGCCCTCGCCGCCGAAGGGCTGCATGCCGACCACGGCCCCGATCAGGTTGCGGTTGACGTAGAGGTTGCCGGCCCGGACCCGGTCCACGAGGCGCGCGACGGTGGCGTCGATCCGGCTGTGGACGCCGAAGGTCAGGCCATAGCCGGTCTCGTTGATGGCGGCGGCGAGCCCGTCGAGACCGTCGCGCTTATAGCGCAGGATATGGAGGACCGGCCCGAAGACCTCGCCGGAGAGGTCGTCCAGGCTGTCGATGGCGATGAGGCTCGGCGGGACGAAATGGCCCGCCGCGCAGGAGGCGGGCAGTGAGAGCCGGTCTACGGCATGGCCGCGCTCCCGCATCCGCACCACATGCGCCTCGATCCTTTGCCGCGCGGCCTCGCTGATGACCGGCCCGATATCGGTGGCGAGCCGGTCGGGATTGCCGATGGTCAGCTCGGCCATCGCCCCCTTCAGCATGGTGAGGATGCGCTCGGCGATCTCGTCCTGCAGGCAGAGCACGCGGAGCGCCGAGCAGCGCTGGCCGGCCGAATCGAAGGCCGACACCAGCACATCGGCCACCACCTGCTCGGGCAGGGCGGAGGAATCCACCACCAAAGCGTTCTGGCCGCCGGTTTCCGCGACGAACGGGATCGGTCGCCCCCGCGGGCCGAGGCGTCCGGCCAGCTCGGTCTGGATCCCCTTGGCAATGCCGGTCGATCCGGTGAACAGGACGCCGTCGATGCGCGGATCGGCCACGAGGCGGGCGCCGACCCGCCCCCCTCCCGGCAGGAGGCCGAGCACGCCCTCCGGAATCCCCGCCTCGATCAGGATCTCCACCGCGAGCCCGGCCACCATAGGCGTTTCGCCGGCGGGCTTGGCGAGGACGGCGTTGCCCGCTGCGAGGGCCGCCGCGACCTGACCGATGAAGATGGCGAGGGGGAAGTTCCACGGGCTGATACAGGCGACCAGGCCGAGGGGGATATGGGTCGCGGTGTCGAGACCCGCCGCCTGCACCCCGTAATAGCGCAGGAAATCCACCGCCTCGCGGATCTCGGCCGCGGCGTTGGCGAGGGACTTGCCCGCCTCCCGCACCAGCAGCCCGAGGAACGCGTCGCGCCGTGTCTCGATCAGGCCGGCCGCGGCGGACAGGATCTCGGCTCGTCGCGACGGCGCCGTCGCCGCCCAGCCAAGAGCCGCCGAGCCCGCCCGCGCGATGGCGGCATCGACGCATCCGTCATTCGCCTCCACCACGAATCCGACGATATCGCCTCGGTCCGCCGGGTTGAGTACGGCCCGCTTGGCGCTTTCGGTCCCCTCCGACGGAACGGGTCGGTAGAGGAAGGGTGTCGCCGCGCCGCGTGGCAGGGCATCGCCGAGGGACGCGAGCACGTCCTCGTCGGCGAGATCGAGGCCGCGCGAATTGGGCCGGCTTGCGGCGAACAGGTCACGCGGCAGGGGGATCCCCGGATGCCCCGAGCCGGGCGGCGAGACCCGGCGCGCCCGCTCCACCGGGTCTGCGACGAGGTCGTCCAGCGGGACGGCGGGGTCGGCGATCCGGTTGACGAAGGAGGAATTCGCACCGTTCTCGAGCAAGCGCCGGACGAGATAGGCGAGCAGGGTCTCGTGCGTACCCACCGGCGCGTAGATCCGGCACGGACGGTCAAGGACCGAACCGCCGACCACCTCCTCGTAGAGCGTCTCGCCCATGCCGTGCAGGCACTGGAACTCGTAGTCGCCCGGCTGGAAGTCCGGCCCCGCCATAGCGACGATGTCGGCGAGCGTGCGGGCGTTGTGGGTGGCGAATTGCGGGAACACCGCCTTGCCGGCCATCAGCAGCCGGCGCGCGCAGACGAGGTACGAGACGTCGGTATGCACCTTCCGGGTAAAGACTGGGAATCCATCGAGGCCGTCGACCTGCGCGCGCTTGATCTCCGAATCCCAGTATGCCCCCTTCACCAAGCGCACCATGAGGCGGTGTCCGCTCCGCCGCGCGAGGTCGACCACGTGATCCACCACCGGGAGCGCGCGCTTCTGGTAGGCCTGGACGACGAAGCCGAGCCCGTCCCAGCCTGCCAGTCGTTCGTCCATTGCCAGGGCTTCGAGGAGGTCAAGGGAGAGGTCGAGGCGGTCGGCCTCCTCGGCGTCGATGTTGAAGCCGATGTCGTAACGGCGCGCCGCGAGGGCGAGGTCCATCAGTCGCGGCAGCAACTCGTCCATCACCCGCTTGCGTTGGGCCCGCGCATAGCGCGGATGCAGGGCCGAGAGCTTGACCGAAATGCCCGGTCCGGCGAGCGGTCCGCGACCGCCCGATGCCGCGCCGATCGCCGCGATGGCGCCGGCATAATCCGCGGCATACCGGGCGGCATCCCCGGCATTCATCGCCGCCTCGCCGAGCATGTCGTAGGAGTACGTAAAGCCCATCGCCTCCCTGCGCCGGCTATTGCGCAACGCCTCGGCGATGCTGCGGCCGGTGACGAACTGGCCTCCGAGCATGCGCATGGCGAGATCGACGCCCTTGCGGATGGCGGGTTCGCCGGCGCGCCGTACCACCCGCGTCAATGCCGCCGTCAGGCCGGGTTCGTCCGGCGCAGCCACGACTCGCCCCGTCAGGACCAGCCCCCATGTGGCCGCGCCGGCGAAGAGGGAGGTGGTATGGCCGAGATGCGACTGCCAATCGCCATGACCGATCTTGTCGCGGATCAAGGCATCCCGGCTCGCCGCGTCCGGAATGCGCAGAAGCGCTTCGGCGAGACACATCAGGGCGACCCCCTCCGCGCTCGACAGGCTAAACTCGCGCATCAGCTGCTCGATGGGCGCGCGCGAGCCCTTGGCGCGAAGGGTGGTAACGAGGTGCCTCGCCAGATGCGTCGCGACCGCATTCTCGGCCGGACTCTGTTGCGCGGCGGCCATCAGGGGGGCGAGGCATTCGGATTCGGGGAGACGATGGGCGGACCGGATGGCGGCCCGGAATGCTCCCGTCGGTGCCGATGGCCCCGCGAACCCGGCGAAGAGCATCCTCGGATCAGGCAGGATCGGCGCGGCTGTTGGGAGGGAGGGGCCATTGCTCATGGGTCGAGGCCTTCTCGCCGCTACGCCGTGCGGCCGCCGGTTCCGGGCGGCGATCCCGCGGGGACGGGTGCTTTGGACATCGCCCGCGCAATGGCGTTGCCGCTCCCGGTGGAACCGGGATTGGCGCCTGCCAAGCAAAAGCCATGCTGGACGTGGCGGTTCCGTTAGAGCGCCGCGAGGCGGGGTCCCGGGTCCCGCCGGTGGCCCGTTTCCAGGCGCTCGGCCACGAGGCGCTGCAGCCGCCAGAGATGGTCGTCAAGAATGCCGGCCTCGGCGCAGGCCTGCGCCGTGCGGTAGAGGTATTCCGCGCTCGGGCCGAGATGCCCCGCGCCGGTGGCGATCCGGTCGGCGATCTCCTCCTCGGTGAGGCGGCCGGTGTAGCGGTCGCTGGCGCGGTTGACGACGAAGGTCAGCGCGGTGACCGGGCCGGTTGCCGTCTCCACCGTGACCCAGCGCCCCTCGTAGCCGCTGCCGCGCATCTCGCGGCGCCAGACCGGCATCAGGGTCGCGGCCGGGTCGATGCCCTCTAGGCGGAACACGATTCCCCGGCAGATGCCGCCCCGGTCGAGGGCGAGGACGAGACCCGGCCGGTCGCGGCTTCCGCGAAATCGCCGCTGCAACAGGCAGAAGCGCCGGTGATAGCCCCGCACCGTGCCGGTGCGCCGCTCGGCCACGGCGAATTCCGGCTGCCAGATCAGCGAGCCGTAGCCGAACACCCAGAGCCCGTCCCCCTGCCTCGGCCTGCCGTGGAGCATCCGGTCGAGGCCGGGCGCGAGATCGAGATCGGTGAGGAGATGCAGGGCGCTCGCATCGTCGGCGACGGGAGTCGGATGGGCGCGGGCGATGAGATCGAGGGTGAGCGAGAGGGGGCGATGCGGCATGGCCCGTATCGGAGCATCACCAGCCGGTCCGGGCAAGTCGTCCGAACAATGGGTATCCTCAGCCCTTCGCGTTCCCCAGCGCCTCCAGCTCCCTGAACGGCTCCGTCCGGTGGCCCTCGCAGACCTCCCAGACATCCTCGAGGATGCTGAGCTTGCCAGTCTCCTCGCGGATGACGGCCTTGGCCTTCTCGCCCTTGAGGAAGCGGCGGCCCATCATCCGGGCGGACACGCAATAGAGGGTGCGGCCGTCATCCTGGAACGGTCCGGCGATGCGGCTGTGCTCGAACCGGACCGGGATCACCGAGATCGACCCGAAGCCGCTCTGGCGCAGGGCCAGGGCGGCCACCCGCTCGCGCATCGTGAAGGTCGCGCCGGGCGCGGGCGCCGGATCGGGCCGCCCGCACCCGGCCAGCACGACGGCGACGAGGCCCAGCCACGCGCCGACTGCGCAGCGGGACGGTGCGCGGTCCGTGCGAGCGCGCGGCGAGACGGGCATGGTTGTCGAATCTCGGATGAGGGGAACAGGAAGCATAGCGTCGGACACGGGCCGCGGGAACAATATAGCCGATGCAATCCGCGTGCTCGAGTGGAATGATCGGGCCGTTTCCAACGCACCCTCCGCGCTCTAAGGAAGGGGCCATGCAATGGACCGACGACGGCGTGGTGCTGGGGCTGCGCAGGCAGGGCGAGACCAGCGTCGTCCTCGAAGTGATGACCCTGGACCACGGCCGTCATCTCGGCCTCGTCCATGGCGGCCGCTCGCGCCGGATGCAGCCGGTGCTGCAGACCGGCAATCACGTCCGGCTGACCTGGCGGGCGCGCCTCGACGAGAGCCTGGGCGCCTTCGTGGTGGAGCCCCTCGAATCCGCCGCCGCGCGGCTCATGGGCTCCGGCCTCGCCCTTTACGGGGTGACCCACATGGCCGCGCTCCTGCGCCTCCTGCCCGAGCGCGATCCCCACCCCGCCGTCTATGAGGCAGCCCGCATCCTCGTCGCCCATCTCGACGACCGGGTGATCGCGCCGCTCCTGATGATACGGTTCGAACTCGCGATCCTGTCCGAGCTCGGCTTCGGGCTCGATCTCAGCGCCTGTGCCGCCACGGGGGGCAACGATGCGCTGATCTACGTCTCGCCGAGGACCGGGCGGGCCGTCAGCGCCTCGGCCGGGGAGCCCTTCCGGGACAGACTGCTGGCGTTGCCGGGCTTCCTTCTCAACCGGGAGAGCGGCCGGACCGGCTTCATGCCGCCCGACGAGCGCGATGTTGCCAATGGGTTTACCTTGACGGGGTATTTCCTCGACCAGCACATCTGGGGACCGCGCGCCATCGCCCCTCCGGCGGAGCGGGCGCGATTCGTTGCGTTGGGGACGCAGAGCGCCTAAGTCACGTTCGCGTTATGTTCTGATTTGGGCCATGTCCGGCCCGGGAGTTCGTCATGGGCCAGCCCTTCGATCCGCCATCGGGATCCGACGGCATCGAGAGCGTCGAGCTGAAGTCGGCGCTGGAAGAGCGCTACCTCGCCTATGCGCTCTCCACCATCATGAACCGGGCCCTGCCGGACGCCCGCGACGGGCTCAAACCCGTCCATCGCCGCATCCTCTACGGCATGCGGCTGCTCCGGCTCGACCCGAACACCGCCTTCAAGAAATGCGCGAAGATCGTCGGCGACGTGATGGGTGATTTCCATCCCCACGGCGACCAGGCGATCTACGACGCGCTGGTGCGCCTCTCACAGGACTTCGCCCAGCGCTATCCGCTGGTGGATGGCCAGGGCAATTTCGGCAATATCGACGGCGACGGCCCCGCCGCCTACCGTTACACCGAGGCGCGGCTGACGGAAGTGGCGCGCCTTCTGCTCGACGGGATCGACGAGGACACGGTCGATTTCCGGCCCTCCTACAATGGCGAGAAGGACGAGCCCATCGTCCTGCCGGCAGCCTTCCCGAACCTGCTCGCCAACGGCTCCCAGGGCATCGCGGTGGGCATGGCCACCTCGATCCCGCCCCACAACGCGGCCGAACTCTGCGACGCGGCGCTCTATCTCATCGGCCATCGCGAGGCGACCTCGGCCCAGCTCCTCACCTTCGTGAAGGGGCCGGATTTCCCCACCGGCGGCATCCTCATCGACAGTGCCGAGTCGATCGCCGAGGCCTACCGCACCGGGCGCGGCAGTTTTCGCGTGCGGGCGCGCTGGGCGAAGGAGGATACGGGGCGCGGCACTTGGACCATCGTCGTTACCGAGATCCCCTACGGCATTCCCAAGGCCCGGCTCATCGAGAAGCTCGCGGAACTCCTGCAGGAGAAGAAGCTGCCGCTGCTCGCCGATGTGCGCGACGAATCGGCCGAGGACGTCCGCGTCGTGCTGGAGCCGCGCTCGCGCAGCGTCGATCCGGTGATCCTCATGGAATCGGTGTTCCGGCTCACCGAGCTCGAAGCCCGCATCCCCCTCAACATGAACGTTCTGGTGGGTGGTCTCGTCCCGCGCGTGATCGGGCTCGCCGAGGCCCTGCGCGAATGGCTCGACCATCGCCGCGTCGTGCTCCAGCGCCGCTCGCGCCACCGCCTCGCGCAGATCGAGCGCCGCCTCGAAATCCTCGGCGGCCTGCTCATCGTGTATCTCGATCTCGACGAGGTGATCCGCATCATCCGCGAGGAGGACGAGCCGAAACCGTCCCTGATGAAGCGGTTCGAACTCACCGAACTCCAGGCCAACGCCATCCTCGACACCCGCCTGCGCTCCCTGCGCAAACTGGAGGAGATGGAGCTGAAGCGCGAGTTCGACACGCTGACCAAGGAGAAGGACGGGCTGGAAGAGCTGCTCGGCTCCGAGAAGATGCAATGGTCGGACATCACCAAGCAGATCCGGGCGGTGAAGAAGGCCTTCGGGCCCGAGACCAAGCTCGGTGCCCGTCGCACCACCCTGGAGAACCCGCCCGATACCGCCGGGATCGACTTCACCTCCGCCATGGTGGAGCGCGAGCCGATCACCGTCATCGTCTCGGCCAAGGGCTGGATCCGCGCCCTTAAGGGGCATGTCGCCGATCTGTCGGGCGTGGCCTTCAAGGGCGACGACGCCCTCAAGATCTCGTTCCTGAGCGAGACCACGGCCAAGATCCTCGTGCTCGCCTCCAACGGCAAGGTGTTCACCCTCGAAGCGGCGAAGCTTCCGGGTGGGCGCGGCTTCGGCGATCCGATCCGGCTGATGGTGGACTTCGACGACGGCGCCGAGATCGTCGCCGCCCTGCCGTATCAGCCCGGTGGCAAGCTCCTCATGGCGGGTTCGGACGGGCGCGGCTTCCTCGCCCCCGCCGACGCACTCGTGGCCAATACCCGCAAGGGCAAGGGCATCATGGGTCTCGATGAGCCGGCCCGGGCCATCCTCCTCGTGACCGCGAGCACCGGTGACCACGTCGCGGTCTCCAGCGCCGACCGGCTGCTGCTGGTCTTTCCGGTCTCCGAACTGCCGGAACTGTCGCGCGGCAAGGGCGTGCGCCTCCAGCGCTGCCGCCAGAGCACGCTCACCGACGCCCACGTCTTCACCCTCGCCGAGGGCCTGCCCTGGCGCGACAGCGCCGGCCAGGAGCGGCTCGCCAACGCGGCCCTGCTGGAGAAGTGGATGGGCCACCGGGCCGAGGCTGGCACGCTGATGACCCGCAGCTTCCCGAAATTTGAGCGTTTCGGGAAGTAGATGCCGAACTCACCATCGCGGCTTGATCCGCGCTGGTGCTGCGACGATGTTTATCGGGTGGTCGCGTGACGAAGGAGTATCCGGATGGCCGACGCCGTAAGCCCGCTGACGCCCGATCTCGAAGAGCAACTCGGCCGTATTCGGCGGGCGCGCGAAGAGAGCGAGAAATTCGTCGCCGAGCAGAAAAAACTCATGGCCGAAGCACTGAAGCTGGATCGCGACCGTATGCTTGCCCCTGGCAGATCGCATTGTCCGGCATGGCTGCCGGAGCCGCGTTCTTCGGCGCTGGCGCTGCCTTCGTTAAGATCCTCGGTCCCTAGCGGACAGACACGATGTCCGTCAGCGCTCTCGCTCAGCGGCGGCGGAACTGTCCGCGGATCGGCGGGCGCGGGCCGGAGGAGCGCTCGTCCTTGTGACGGAACACGAGGCGACCCTTTTCGAGATCGTAGGGGGACATCTCGACGGTGACGCGGTCGCCGGCCAGAGTCTTGATGCGGTTCTTCTTCATCTTGCCGGCCGTGTAGGCCACGATCTCGTGGCCCTGGTCGAGCTGCACGCGATAGCGTGCGTCCGGCAGGATCTCGATCACGAGACCGTCGAACTGCATCAACTCTTCTTTCGCCATCCACACTCTCCAGCCGGAACGCCAGAACGGGGCATTCCGGGACACCAAAAACATAGCCGTTCGGCAAAACGCTGCGGGCGGCGGGTCCGATCCCATCGGATGCGCAACACCGGCGAGCGTTGGCACGACATAATGTTCACGCGTCCCGTAAGCAAGCTTTTACCGCCGGGAACGCTTTCCCGTCGACAGAAAATCACACGCTGTCCTGATAGCCCGACAGTGTCGGGGGTGCTTCAACTGCCCGGTTCCGCGAGCTGAGGCTGCATCTGTGGTGAGTACGGCCTTCCCGAGCCGGCGGCGATATGCGGGCCGCCCGTCTCAGGGCGTCACGGCGTTGCCGGCGTAATCGATGCGGCCGTCCGGCGTCTTCTTCCAGACCTGCAGCACATAGCCGGGCGCCTTGGGCTGGCCCTTGGCGTCGAACGCGATCTCGCCGATGGCGGTCCTGAGCGGTGCGCCGCCATGCAGGAAATCCGCGACCTTGCGGCCCTCGCTCGACTTTGCCTGCTCCACGGCCTGTCTGAGGATCTCCACCGCCGCATAGCCCTGCGCCGCCACCATGTCGGCCTCCGGCGTCCTCGGCCTCGCCGCCACGCCCTTGGGGTCGGGCAGCTTTCTCGGCTCCGGCAGGAGGGTCATCACCGTCCCCTCGGCGCCTTGGCCGGCCCCTGTGACGAAATCCTTGTCGAGCAGTCCGTCGCTGCCGACGAGGGGAATGGCGAGGCCCGCTTCGCGTAGGGAGCGGATCAGCTGGCCGGCTTCCGGCGCGAGGCCGCCGAAATAGACGACCTCGACCTGTGCGCGTTTCAGGCGGGCGACGAGGGACGACAGGTCCCTGTCGCCGCGGTTGAGGCTCTCGAAAGCCGTCTCCGCCTGTCCGTTCGCCTTGAGAATGCGGGCGACATCGTCGACGAGGCTGCGCCCGAACGTGCTCTTGTCGTGAACGAAGCCGATCCGCCGCCCGCGGAAACGTGCGAGGAGATAGGTGGCCGCGATCGGCCCCTGCTCGGCGTCACTGCCGCCGATACGGAAGACGTTCCAGGCCCCACGCGTGGTCAAGGCAGGCCAGGCGATGCCGGGCGTCACCGCGACGATCCCCGCCTCCTCGTAGATCGGCAGGACCGAGGACGCCACGGTGGCGTTGAACGGTCCGACGACGAGGGGAACCCGATCCGCGATGAACTTCCGCGCGACCGCGAGCCCCTGCCTGCCGTCGCCGGCATCGTCGGCCACCACGAGGGCGAGCTTACGGCCCGTTGGGCCGGCCGCGCGGTTGAGATCCGCTACCGCCTGTTCGGCTCCCGCCCGGAGCCCCTGTCCGAAGGCGGCATCCGGTCCGGTGAGAGGGAGCGACAGGCCGATCCGGACCGGAGCCTGGGCCGGACTCTGAGCGACGGCGCCGGATGCGGCGACAGCCAGCGCAGTGAGGAGGGGTATGGCGACCGCAGGAAAAATGCGTCTCATGGTGCGAGGCCCGGATGGTCGGCGAGAAGCCGCTCCCCCTCCATAGCGCGGCCTGACGCAATTGGCGCGGCCCGATCGACATGGGGCGCCCTTCCGCGGTGCGATCGATTGGGCGATCCCGGCGTGCCGGTTGGCACGCTTCGGGGGCCGGGCATGGCAGCCGGGCGTGGCATGGGCCTCGCCTGCGCATTGCGCCGTGGGCACCGGAGCCTATCTCCCCGAGGCGGCGTTGCGTGAGTGCCGTCATGCCCTGGACGCACAGCGCGCGGAGTGTCCCATGCTCTCCACCGAAACCGATATCCTCAACGCGGCCGAGGCGTGGCGCCGCAGCGAGCGCGGCGTGGCGCTCGCCACCGTGGTCGAAACCTGGGGCTCCGCGCCCCGCCCGGTGGGCAGCCACCTCGTCGTCGATGAGGGTGGCAACTTCCTCGGTTCGGTCTCGGGGGGCTGTGTCGAGGGGGCCGTCATCACGGAGGCGCTGGACGCCATCGCCGACGGACGGCCCCGGGTGATCGAGTTCGGCGTCGCCGACGAGACCGCCTGGCGGGTCGGTCTCTCCTGCGGCGGGCGCATCCGCGTCTTCGTCGAACGCATCGACTGAAGCGGCGTCATGAAGCTCGATTCCCTCCATGCCCTCAACGTCGAACGTGCCGCGCGCCGCGCCGCAATGCTCGTCACCGATCTCGACGACGGCACCCAGCGCGTGGTCCGAGAGGCCGAGATCCCGGCCGATCCCCTCGCCGACATCCTGGCGCGACGCCTCGCTTCGGGGAAGAGTGGCCTCGTCGAGGCAGAGGGGCGGCAGTTCTTCCTCACCGTGCAGGTGCCCGCCGTGCGGCTCGTCCTGATCGGAGCGGTGCATATCAGCCAGGCGCTCTGCCCGATGGCGGCGGCGGTCGACCTGTCCGTGAGCGTCATCGACCCGCGGACGGCTTTCGCCACGCCCGAGCGTTTTCCCGAGGTTCCCCTCGTGCCCCTCTGGCCCGACGAGGCCCTGGCCGGCCCCGTGCCGCCCCTCGACCGCTATTGCGCCGTCGCCGCCCTAACGCATGATCCGAAGATCGATGATCCCGCACTGATCGCGGCTTTGAAAGCCGAGTGCTTCTATGTGGGCGCCCTCGGCTCGCGGAAGACCCATGCCGCGCGGGTCGAACGCCTGTCGCAGGCCGGGCTCTTACCCGAGCAGATCGCCCGGATCGAGGCGCCGATCGGCCTCGACATCGGCGCCGTGAGCCCGGCCGAGATCGCCGTCTCCATCCTGGCGCAGATCGTCTCCGCCCTGCGCGGCGGCGGTCCGCGTGCCGTCAAAGGTGGAGGTCCCGCGTGAAGTTCGGTTCGGTCGCGATCACGCAGGCTGCGGGGCTCATCGCTGCCCATACCCTGCGGGCCGATGACGTGATCGTCCGTAAGGGGCGGCCGATCCGGGGCGAGGACGCGCGTCGCCTCGCCGAGGCCGGTCTCGATAGCGTGGTGGCGGTGACCCTCGAGACGGGCGATGTCGGCGAGGACGAGGCCGCCGCCCGCCTCGCCGGTCGGGTGGCGGGCGCGGGTCTCTCCACCGGACCCGCCTTCACCGGACGGTGCAACCTTCAGGCGGAGGTGGCGGGCATTTTGATGATCGACCGTTCCGTCATCGACGCGGTGAACGCGGTGGACGAGGCGATCACGCTCGCGACCCTGCCACCGTTCCGGCCGGTGAGTCCGGGCGAGATGGTGGCGACGGTCAAGATCATTCCCTATGCCGTGTCCGGATCCGCCCTCGACCGAGCGTGCGGGATCGCGACGCCGGCGTCCCTCACGGTCATGCCCTATCGCCGTTTCCGGGTCGGTGTCGTCTCCACCCTGCTGCCGGGGCTCAAGGAGACCACCGTCGTCAAGACCCTGCGCAACCTGGAACGCCGGCTGGGGCCGACCGGAGCGGGGATCGCCTCCGACCTTCGGGTCTCGCACGAGGC
The DNA here is from genome assembly GCF_020662345.1 of Methylobacterium sp. W2. Taxonomy (GTDB): domain Bacteria; phylum Pseudomonadota; class Alphaproteobacteria; order Rhizobiales; family Beijerinckiaceae; genus Methylobacterium. The sequence continues at coordinate 88,371 of NZ_VMOA01000001.1, forward strand.
CAACGCGGTGGCGACCGCCATCCGCAAGGCCATCGACCGCGACGGATGCGATCTCGTCGTGGTGTTCGGCGCCTCGGCCATCGCCGACCGGCGCGATGTCATCCCCGCCGGCATCGAGGCGGCGGGCGGGGAGGTGGAGCATTTCGGCATGCCCGTCGATCCCGGCAACCTGCTCCTCGTCGGCCGTCGCGGCGAGGTTCCGGTGATCGGTGCGCCCGGCTGCGCGCGCTCACCCGCCGAGAACGGGTTCGACTGGGTGCTCCACCGTCTTCTGGCCGGCCTCGTGGTCAGCCGCGCCGACATCGTCGGGCTCGGTGTCGGCGGGCTGCTCATGGAGATCGTATCTCGGCCCCAGCCGAGATCGGGGCGGCACAGTACGTTGGAGGAAGGCACGTCGGAAGAAAGCACGGCGGAGGATGCCTGAGACCATCGGCATCGTCCTCCTCGCCGCGGGCCGCGGAACGCGTTTCGGTGAGGCTGCGAAGCTGCTCGCACTGCTCAACGGCAAGCCGCTCGTCCGCCACGCGGCCGAGACTGCGGTCGCGGCGAAACTCGGGCCGATGGCGGTGGTTCTCGGCGCCCATGGCGCTGCGGTCCGGCAGGCGCTGGCCGGCCTCGACCTGCGGATCGTCGACAACCCGGCCCATGCCGAGGGCTTGTCCACTTCCCTAAGATGCGGGCTCGACGCCGTGCCGGAGGCGTCGGCCGTCATCGTGATGCTTGGCGACATGCCCCGTATCCGGCCCAGCCACCTCGCCTCCCTGGTCGAGGCCTTCCTGGCTGCCGACCCGGCACCGGCCGCCATCGTTCCGGTCCATCGCGGCGTGCGCGGAAACCCGGTTCTCCTCCATCGCCCCCTCCTCGCGCACGATCTGGCGTCGCTCACCGGAGATCAGGGCGCCGGTCGTCTCCTCGCGGCGCGGACGGACGTCGTCGAACTGGAAATGGATGCGGCGGTCACCCTCGATATCGATACGCAGGCCGCCCTGATCGCTGCCGCCCGCGCCTGATCAGGAGGCCTTTTGATCAGGAGGCCTTGCCCGGCCGCTTCGCCTCGTTCCGGCACCGGTCGGAGCAATAGCGGACCTCGTCCCAGACCCGTTCCCATTTCTTGCGCCAGGCGAAAGGCTTGCCGCAGGTGGCGCAGACCTTGGTGGGCAGATCCGCCTTCTTGCGCATGCGCGGCATGGGAGCCTCGTCCTATCTTCCGAGCTGTCCGACATCTGCGACGGCAACCGGGCTCCAGCGGGTGATCTGGATGAAACCGTCGCGGGCGGCGACGACGACGTGGCGGCGGTAGCGGTGGACGATCGTGCCGGGGGAGTGGCGGTGCGGCTCGCGCCAGCCCTCCGCCGCCGCGACGAAGACCCGGTTCTCGCCGAGCCGTGCGATGGTCTCGATCGTGCCGAAGGCCCGCATCCGCCGCAGGATCGCCTCGACATCGCAGCGGAAGTCGAGGGTCCTGTCCGCATCCGTCACGCGGGGCCAGTAGGAGCCTTCGCCCTGAGCACGGGCCGCCTGCCAGCGCGCCGGCAGGTCGCGCGCGATCGGCCCCGAGGCCAGCCGCCGGGCTGCGATCTGGCATTTGGCGAGCAGGGTTTCGTGGGTCTCCTGCGGTGCCATGGCGAAGGTTTCCTGCGCGAGGATGTCGCCGGTGTCGAATCCTTCCTCGGCCAACACGTGCGCGGTCACGCCCCAGTCGGTGCGAGCGTCGGTGATCGCCTTGAACAGGGGGTATGGGCCGCGCCCGACCGGCAACGGGGAGGGGTGGAAGTTCAGGGCGTAGCCGGCCCGGTTGCGCCAGCCCCGGATGAGCCAGGGATACCCGGCCACCACCAGGGTCCAGTCCGTCCCGTGGGTCTGCGTCAGGGCGTCGAGATCCGCGAGCTTGATCCGCGAGAGTTGCATCGGGATGCCGTGCCGGCGGCTCCGGGCCACGACCGCCTCGTTGTGATCGTAGAGTCCGTCGCAGGGCCGGGTGAACAACTTGATCGGCGTCCATCCGGCTTCCACGAGCGCTTCAAATACGCCGCCGAGGAAATCGATGCCGGCGAAGGCAAACTTCATGAAGATCCCCAGGCGTGGTGGCGAGGCATGCGACTCTACGGATGGTGCCTCACGGGCTCCACGGTCGCGTCGCCCGCCTTACCTAACCGATCCGGTACGGAATGGGAGCGGTCATGAATCGGGTTGTGATCTACGGAGGAACCGGCGGCATTGGAATGGCCACGGCGCGGGCCCTGCGCAAGCGCGGTATCCCGCTGCATCTGGCGGCGCGCGATGCCGGGCGGCTCGAGGAGGCCGCCGCCGTCCTCGGGGAGACCACCTTCACGGTCGGTGACGTCATGGACCCCGCCCATTTCGCCACGGTGACGCGAGAGGCGGGCGAGACTTTGGCCGGGCTCGTCTACGCGGTCGGCACCATCAACCTGAAGCCGCTGGCGAAGCTGACCGCCGACGACGCGGTGACGGATTTCAAGCTCAACGCGCTTGGCGCTCTCCTGGCCCTCCAGGCTGCGGCGCCAGCGCTTAAGGCGGGGGCGGGCGAGACCGGAGCGGGCGTCGCCCTGTTCTCCACCGTCGCGGTGGCGCAGGGGTTCGCGGCCCATGCCTCCGTTGCCATGGCCAAGGGCGCCGTGGAAGGGCTCGCCCTGTCCCTCGCCGCCGAGCTGAGCCCTCATATCCGGATCAACGTGGTCGCGCCCTCGCTGACGCGCACGCCGCTCGCCGCCGCCATCACCGGCAACGAGACGCTGGCGTCGGGGATCGCGTCCATGCACGCCCTGCAGCGGCTCGGCACGCCCGACGATATCGGCGCGCTGGCCGCCTTCCTCGTCTCGGCGGAAGCCGGCTGGATCACCGGGCAGGTCATCGGTGCGGATGGCGGTCGCTCGACCCTGCGGACGAAGGGGTGACGTCTCTGCGCACCCTCCGCTTCGTCCTCGGTGACCAGCTTCACCGGCGCGTCTCCTCCCTCACCGATCTCGACCCGCACTCCGATATCGTACTCATGGTGGAGGTGCGGGACGAGGCGACCTATGTCCGCCACCACAAGCAGAAGATCGCCTTCCTGTTCGCGGCCATGCGCCATTTCGCGGCCGATCTGGAGGCCGAGGGCGTCACCGTCGATTACGTGCGCCTCGACGCGCCGGGTAACACCGACTCGTTCACCGGCGAACTCCAACGGGCGGTCGCGCGGCACGAACCCGATGGAATCGTCGTCACCGAGCCCGGCGAGTGGCGCGTCTGGGAGATGATGCAGGGCTGGCGCGATGACCTGTCGATGCCCGTCGAGATCCGAGAGGATAACCGGTTCCTCTGCCCGCGCGCGGATTTCGCGCGCTGGGCCGAGGGACGACATGCCTTGCGGATGGAGACCTTCTATCGCGGCATGAGGAAGCGCACCGGCCTGTTGATGAAGGACGGCGAGCCGGTGGGCGGCCAGTGGAACTTCGACCACGACAACCGCAAGAAGCTGCCGCGGGGGCACAGTTCCCCGGAACGCCCCGGTTTTGCGCCCGACGCGATCACGTCCGAGGTCATCGCCCTCGTATCGGACCGCTTTGCCGACCATTTCGGGGATCTCGACGCTTTCCGCTGGCCGGTGACGCGTCGTGACGCCCTCACCGCCCTGAAGCATTTCCTGGACGAGTGCCTGCCGCAATTCGGCGATTACCAGGATGCGATGAAGACGGGCGCGCCCTTCCTTTACCATGCCCTCCTCTCACCCGCGCTCAATGCGGGCCTGCTTACGGCGGAAGAGGTCTGCCGGGCGGCGGCCCGCGCCTATGACGAGGGTGCGGCCCCCCTCAACTGCGTCGAAGGCTTCATCCGTCAGATCCTTGGATGGCGCGAATACGTCCGGGGACTCTACTGGGCCAGGATGCCGGCCTACGCCGAGACCAACGTCCTTGCCGCCAAGCGCGACCTGCCGTGGTTCTACTGGTCGGGCGAGACGCGCATGAACTGCCTCGCGCAATGCGTTGCCGATACCCGCACCCATGCCTACGCCCATCACATCCAGCGGCTGATGGTGACGGGCAACTTCGCCCTGCTGGCCGGGCTCGAACCGGCGCAGGTGGAGGAATGGTATCTCGTCGTCTATGCCGATGCCTACGATTGGGTGGAACTGCCCAATGTCCACGGCATGGTCCTGTGGGCGGATGGCGGCGTTATGGGCTCGAAGCCGTATGCGGCTTCCGGCGCCTACATCAACCGGATGTCGGATTACTGCCGGGACTGCACCTACGATGTGGCGGCGAAAGCCGGCGAGGGCGCCTGTCCGTTCAACTACCTCTACTGGAATTTCCTCATCGAGAATGCGGAGCGCCTGGCAGGAAACCCAAGGCTGGCCATGCCCTACCGTACCCTCGACGGGTTGGGAGAGCGCCGAAGGGCCGAGATCACGGCCGATGCCGCACGCTTCCTGGACGGGCCGGAAATGCGCTCGGCCCCGCCCTGAATCTTACCAGGGCTGCCAGACACCGAGGGCGACGTAGGGGCTTCCCCCGCCATCGGTTTCGGTCTGGTAGCCGAGGGATGCTCGGAAGCTCACGTCGCCGATGCGGAAATCGGTGGCGTGGACACCGATCCCGAGCTTGGAATAGCCGGTCCCATCCACGTAGAGGGCTGTTTTTGGAGACCCCAGGGCGACTTATGCCGATGGAATCTCTGGATCTGTTCCTTCCGCTTTAATCGTCCGATTTTGGCCTGAGCGAGGAGGCTTTTGGTGCACAGATGGTGAAATTTCGATCTATTCAAATAAAAGCAGTGTAATTATCTTCTAAATGTGAAATGCTACGTGCAGATAATAGACAGTTACTTAAATCATCGACCATTCGTTTTTGCGAAAAGCGATAATATCTTGCCCCCAACCCTGTTCCTCAAACGCGATGACTTTTGCGAAAGGCAGACGCTGAATTTTTCGGAAAACCCATTCTGGTGACGATAATGACACTCCGAACTCAGGATAGTTCTTATCGTATGGCTGATAGGCAAAGCCTGTTTTCACGTACTGGGCATATAACGATCGCCCATCAATTATCTCGCCGTAAATAGTTGGGTAATCCTTCAAGAGCAGGGCGTTAACGCGTCCGTGGATCGTCGCAACGAGAACACCTCCAGGCTTAAGAGCATTAATGGTCATTTCAAGGAAGCGATCCCACTGCCACTCATCAAAATGAGTCAGAAGTGATCCCGTGAAAATCAGATCGGCGTCGCCGGGGATCTGCATCTCCAGGCGAGGATGAGCTTGAATGGGCGTGGCACCAAATCTCTCGGTAGTGAACTCAAGGGCATGGCCGTCAGTCTCGACTGCAAAAAGTTCCGCCTCTGGCCACTCATGCTTGAACCAGCGTAGGGCGCGACCGTACCCGCTCGGAAAGTCAATGATCCTAGCTGGTGATTGACCGTCTAGGAAATTTTTGCATTTTAGCATCGCATTTCGGCCAATGCGAAAATATTCGTCGTCGCCTTTATCGTCGCGCATAGTATCGCGAGGCGATATTTCTTTAATAAAAACTTTATTAACCAGCGCGTTATTCATGATAATTTCCTAAGATGGCCTGTTTCTGAAGAGATATTCGGGCTTTAAATTTGACTTTATTCTGTCATGATATGTTTTAAATATTAACTGAACAATAGATTTAAATGCCTGCAATACGCCGCTCCGTCCCATGAGTTTGCTGGGCTTTCAGCTGTTCTCTAGCGCAAGGCGGCCAAGAGGTGCAATCTGCCAAGCAGATTCAGTTGTGTCTTTGTGAATGGAGAGGAAGCATATGGCTCTACCTGGTTGCGCCAACATCAGGGTAGGCTCGTGTTTCGCTCGGCTCGCTCAGGCGCAATGCAATTAAGCGCCGCGGTGCTGCCTTGCCAATTGCAGTTTTCTTCGCTGTCTGCGAACGGGTCGCGACGAAGCGAGATCACGGCCGATGCCGCACGCTTCCTGGACGGGCCGGAAATGCGCTCGGCCCCGCCCTGAATCTCACCAGGGCTGCCAGACACTGAGGGTGACGTAGGGGCTTCCCCCGCCATCGGTTTCGGTCTGGTAGCCGAGGGATGCTCGGAAGCTCACGTCGCCGATGCGGAAGTCGGTGGCGTGGACACCGATCCCGAGCTTGGAATAGCCGGTCCCATCCACGTAGAGGGCAGCCTCCGGGCCGAGATAGGCACCGAGCACGTCGTAACCCCAGGCAAGGCGGACCCAAGCGCTCTGGCGCGTCGAGCCGAGGATTGCTGTGGCGGTTAGGAGCGTTTCCTCCGTCGGCCGCGCCCAGACCTCTCCGTGGAGCCTGATGCCGTACTGGGCGGGCAGCACCATTGTGCCGAGGACGTTCCGCTCCACCTCCATGCTTCCCTCGGGTCCGGCGAAGGCGGCGACGACGCCCCAATCGTGGAACCATTGGTATCCGGCGAGCACCGCGCCGAGGGCCGTCAGACGGGTTTGACCCGTGGAGACGCCCCGTATCGACGGACCACGCTCGACTCTCGCGCCGGCGCCACCACTGGCCAGGATGGCGAAACCGTCCCGATCATGCCCGTCGAACGTGATCTTCGCGCCACCCGTGATGAAGGACGACGCTCCGGCATCGAGACTGCCGAAGATCAAAGCCGAGACCGAGCCCTCTTCCGCTCGGGCCGAGCCGAAGACGACGCCAAGGCAGAGGGTGGCACAGCACATGAGTGTCGGATGACCCGAATGCAGTGATCGTATCGTCGATCTCGCCGGTCCTCCCACGTCCATTCATGCCCCGTCTGGCCAAGGGGCGAGTGTACGGTCTCGTATGGGAAGTTGTACTGTCGAATCAAAATTAGACTGTGGGTAGTGCGCCAATGCGACCCGCCCGTATCCGTAATGGCCAATAGTCATGTCATCAGCCGTTGTCGTGACACGTCAGGATGTATCGTTCTAACCTGAGATATGGGGCATGCAGGCAGCAGCCGCTGGCGTGGATGGACCGTGCTCGCGACGGCGGACCCGCGATGCCGCATGGAGGCCGGCGCTGATTCGGTTGGCGTTGGGCGGGGACTAGGATAGAGCCCGCGGCAGGACCGTCGCCAAAGGCCGAGTTTTCTTGTCACCAGCTGCTCGAACGTCCGAAGTTCTCACGGTGCTCGCGGCACAGGAGACGGATCGCTTGACCATCGGCGACATCGTCGCGGTGCTGAAGGACCGTGCCTTCGCGCTGCTCGTCGTCATTCTCGGCCTGCCGAATTGCTTGCCAATGCCGCCGCCGATCCCGCTCGTCTGCGGCCTGCTGCTGCTGCTCGTGGCCGTGCAGATCACGGCAGGGATGTCGTCGCCATGGTTGCCGCGTGCACTCCTGCGTCGCTCGATCGCTCGGAGCGACGTGGAGCGGGCCGCCAAGCGCGCGGTGCCGCTGCTCCGGCGACTCGAGCGCTGGTCGCGCCCGCGCATGAGTCTGTTCGAAACCGGGCTCGGCCTGCGGACGGTGGGGCTGATCCTCCTTACACTGTCCCTGGCTCTGGTCGTGGCGGCGCCCCTGGTGGGGCAGATTCCCCTCGGTTTGGCGATCTGCCTCGTCGGCCTCGGCCTCGTCGAGCGGGATGGGCTGCTCGTCGTCATGGGGCTCGGCGTCGGTGCGATCGGCGTGCTTTTGAACGCCGGCTTCGTCTACGCCATCGTCTCGGGCCTCATGAGCCTGTTCAACCTGTAGAATTCAGCCTTCGAGGTGGCGCGGTCTGAACAGGCGCCAGACGAGGCCGCCCCTCGGTCCGAACAGGAGCGAGACGAGATAGAGGCTTCCCGCCGCCAGCACGATCGCAGGGCCCGTGGGCAGGTCGGCGCGATACGAGGCGGTGAGCCCAGCAAAGCTCGACACCATCGCCACCACCATTGCCATGGGGATCAGGCCCGACAGGTCGGCCGCCCAGAACCGCGCGGTGATCGCCGGCAGCAGCATCAGCCCCACCGCGAGCAGCGTCCCGAGGGCCTGGAAGCCTCCCACGAGGTTCATCACCACGAGCCCGAGAAAGGCGTAATGCACCGGCCCGCCGGCACGGCTGACCGTGCGCAGGAACAGCGGGTCGACACATTCCATGACGAGGGGGCGGTAGAGCGCGGCAAGGGCGAACAGCGTCACGGTGGCGATCCCGCCGAGGAGCATGAGCGCCGGATCGTCGAGGGCCAGAACCGTCCCGAACAGGATGTGCAGGAGATCGATCTGGGAGCCGCGCAGGGAGACGAGCAGGACGCCGGCCGCCAGGGAGATCAGATAGAAGGCGGCGAGACTCGCATCCTCCTTGATCGACGTCGTCCGGGTGACGATGCCGGCGAGCAGCGCGACGAACAGGCCGGCGGCGAGCCCGCCGATGGTCATCGCCGGTAGCGACAGGCCGGCGACCAGAAAGCCGACCGCGGCGCCGGGCAGGATCGCGTGGCTCATGGCGTCGCTCATCAGGCTCATGCGCCTCAGCATGAGGAAGACCCCCACCGGCGGGGCCGAGAGCGAGAGCGCGAAGCAGCCGGCCAGCGCCCGGCGCATGAAGCCGAACTCGATGAAGGGGCCGAACAGAAGATCGATCACGCGGCGTGTCCGTGGTCGTGTCGATGATCGTGGGCGTGACCATGGGAATGGTCATGATCCTGGGCGTGCCGGTGCTCGCCGCCGGAAGGGGGCGGTGCGTGATGATGGCCCTCGCCGCGCCCGCAAATGGCGGCGTCCTCGTCCCAGGCCTCGGACAGGGCCTGGGCGCGCGCGAGATTTTCCCGGGTCAGCACCGTCTCCGTGGCGCCCCAAGCCACCGGCTCGCGAGCCAGAAGCAGCGTCGTCGGAAAATGCGCCTTGACCTGGTGCAAATCGTGAAGGGCGGCAACGATGGTGCGGCCCTCCGCATGCCATCCGCGGATCAGGGTGATCAGGTCGGCGGTGGTACGTCCGTCGATCCCGGTGAACGGCTCGTCGAGGAGGATGATGCGGGCGTCCTGCACGATGAGACGCGCGAACAGGGCGCGCTGGAACTGGCCGCCCGACAGGGTGCCGATCAGCCGATCCTCGAAACCGAGGAGACCTACCGCCGAGAGGGCGCTGACCAGCGTTCGGCGGTCGGGGAGCGCGCTGCGCCAGAAGCCGAGGCGGCGCCAGCGTCCCATCGCCACGAGGTCGAGGACGCTCAGGGGAAAGCTGCGGTCGATCTCGCCGGCCTGGGGCAGGTAGGCGATGGCATCGGCGCCGCCGGGCCGGTCGATCCGGCCGTCGAGGCAGCGGATCTCTCCGATGATTCCTTTGAGCAGGGTCGATTTGCCGGCGCCGTTGGGTCCGACGAGGGCCATGAGGGCTCCGGCGGGGATCGTCCCGTCCAAGTGATGCACGGCGGGATGTCGGTCGTAGCCGAGCGTCAATCCACGCAACGCGATGGCGCCGGGCTGAACGGGGGCTTGCCCCGCGAGGGCGTGTGTCATCGTTATGCCATGGCCCAGAAGATCGCCCCCCAGACCAGCCCGGACAGGATCGCGGCGATGATTATTCGTGAGGCGGCGCCGGCCTGGAACAGGGAACGACGGGGGGAGGGTTTGATCTGGGGAGGACGCGTCACAGCGGTTCGGGTACCAGGAAGGGGCGGAATTGTCCGAACGGGAGCGGCGAACTATCTCTGGTGCTGATACACTGTAACATCGCATCAGTTCAACGTGCCGGACCACATCGACCGGCGATCAGGGGAGGATGGCGTGCACGACCATAGTGCCGTCCACGATCACGGCGCCTGCTGTGGCAACGCCACGGACGCGCTCGCGCGCGCGGAGCGTCTCTGCGCCGAGCGTGATCTGCAATTCACGCGGCTGCGGCGGGACGTCCTCGAAGCGGTAGCGACCGAGTCCAAGCCGCTGGGCGCCTACGACATTGCGGAGCGGCTCAGCGGTCAGGGGCGTCGGGTCGCAGCCGTCTCGGTCTACCGCGCCCTCGACTTTCTCACGGAAAACGGTCTCGTCCACCGTATTGCCAGCCGCAACGCTTTCGTCTCCTGCGGGCACCAGCATGGCGAGGGGGTCGGCCTCGTTTTCCTGATCTGCCGCACATGCGGCAGCATCGACGAGACGACCTCACCGGAGGTGGACGACCAGCTCGACAAAACCTTGGCGAAAGCCGGCTTCAAACCGTCGAGCCGGATCCTCGAAGTGGAGGGCGAATGCGGCGCCTGCCTCGGCCACGAACGGAACCCGTAGGAGAGCCGGTGCGAAAGGCTCAGCGCGCGTTGCGATAAGCCCGCCGCGAGGCGATGGTCTGGATCATGATCTGGATGTCGAGCCAGACCGACCAATTGTCGATGTAATGCAGGTCGTGGTTGACGCGCCGCTCCATGTCGAGATCGGTGAGGGTCTCGCCGCGCAGGCCGTTGACCTGGGCCCAGCCGGTGATGCCGGGCATCACGTTGTGGCGGCGGGCATAGAGCGCGATCCGCCGTTCGAAGCTGCGGTCATGGGCGAGGGCATGGGGGCGCGGACCCACCAGGGACATCTCTCCCAGGAGGACATTGATGAGCTGAGGCAGCTCGTCGAGATTCGTCCGCCGCAGGATGGCGCCGATCCGGGTGATCCGCGAATCGTTGCGGGTTGCTTGCCGGAAGACGGCGTTCTGCTCGGTCTTCATGCTGCGGAACTTGAACACGCCGAAGGCCTGCTGGTTGAAGCCGTAGCGGCGCTGGCGGAAAAACACCGGTCCGGGGCTATCGAGCTTGATCAAGAGGGCGATGGACGCGAGGAGCGGTGCGAGCAACACCAGCGCGATGGCCGACAGGACGACGTCGAGGCCGCGCTTCAGGGCGATCTCGCCGAACGTGAGCGGCCGGCGGCCGATATTGATGCCCGACAGCCGTCCCACCCGTGCGAGCTTGAGATCTGGAAAGCGGTCCATGACCGAACCCGGACGGAGGTGAAGGGCAGCGGGGACGCGCAGGAACGCGTCGACGCAGCGCTCAATATCCGCCGCATCCGTCCAGGGGACCAGGATGAAGACGTCGTCCGGACGCAGGAACCGCACGACCGAGACCGCGAGGTCGAGGTCTTCCGACATCTGTGCCTGCCGCACCGACGCATCCTCCCGCGGATCCACGCGACGCAGGTAGCTGGTCCCTATGACCCGCAGATTCAGGGCCTGCGCGTCGTTGTTGGCGTGGAAGCTGGCAATGTCCTCGTCGAATCCGACGAGGTGAATGCGACTGATCGACGGTGAGCCGGAGGACATCGTCTGACGGACGAGGCCCACGATGACAAGACGGGACAGGTACAGGGCCGGCAAGCCCGTCAGAAAGAAGCCGATCGCCACAGCGCGCGAGAAGTCGGTCGTGGTCTTGGTGGCGAAGCCGACGACGAGCACGATCCCCCATGCGGCGAGCCAGAGACTCGCCATGCGGCGGCGGTGAAGGCCGCGGGTCAACTGCGTCTCGATGCTGTACTCGTCGCGCACGAGGTTGGTCAGGAGAACGAAGACGGCCACGAGGCCCGCCAGCTGAAAGCTCCCGGTCATGCCCGTCGCGATCTGCTGGTCGAAGGTGAACTCGTAGTAGATCGCCTCCACTAGGTAGGCCGTGACGAGGATCGCGACGAGGTCGGAGACGGCAAGAGCCGTGGACAGCCCGAAGCGGATCGCACCGCGCCACCGCCGCGGAAGGACGGACGCCCATGCGTTGCGTCGCGTGTCGCGCGCGGAGGGCAGGCTCTGGTAGATCTCGGGAAGACGTTGCTGGAACATCTGGGGCGCTGTGTACCGGGGTGAGACTTGGTTTGTGCCGGAATGGGACATTGTCCCATCCGGCCATCCTCATGCCCGTCCAACCGCAAACCTCGGACCCGCCGGCTTCGTGCCGAACCTTCACCTCGCTGGTCGAAGGGCCGCGCATCGGGAGAGCCTACGGGCTCGGCGACCACGCCGCGACGGCTGTCGCCCCACGCAGGGGAGCGTGAACTCTATCGGGATCGACCGGAAGGTCCTGCGTGTCCGCCGATGGGGAGATCTGCCTCACCGAGCGGCGGCTCGCCAGGGATCGCGGTAAGGGCTTTGCCGGCTCAACCCTTCCGAGAGTTCGGTACGCTGCGAGCCGATGCCGCCGGGCCGTGGTGGTCCAGTCCGGGCGGCCGGTATGCCGTCACGCCCTCTTCTGCCAAACCGATGGTCCATGACGGTTCCGCCGATGCGCCATCGCCGCACCATGATGCCATCGCGGATGAAAGGCGCCGTACAGGATAGGCCCTCGAGCTCTGGACGACCACGCCCCTCGGCCTCGCCCGGACGACCGTGGCGCGCGTGACGCCCGAGCCCCCTCTGGTGATGCGGGATCAGGTTGTCGCTGCGCTCGCAGTTCGGCGCGGCGACGTTAGGTTGGCCGTTCAAGACTGAACAACGCATAGGAAAGCCGCCCTCGGCCTCGCGGCGAGGTTGGCATCCCCTTCGGGTGGCGTGGAGTAGAGGATGCCGCCGGATGGCGAGGTCGATCAGGCCACCGCTTCGGAATGCCGCTCCGCCGAAGAGCCGTCCTGCGTCTTGCTCAGGGTCTGGATCGGCTCGAACCCTTCGAATTGCGGATGGCCGAGATAGAGAGGCTTCGTGGTCGGCGCGCGGCTATGCGCTTTGCGGAACTGCTCCGACCGGGTCCAGGCCTCAAAAGCCGATTTGGAAGCCCAGACGGTATGCGACGCATACAGCACATGATCTTCGTAGGACGGGCCGCGAAGCAGCTGGAACTCGACGAAGCCCTCCATTTCGCCGAGTTGGCTGTCCCGCCCAAGCCAAACCTGTTCGAATTCTGTCGTTGCGTCCGGAACTACCTTGAATCGATTCATGGCGATAAACATTGAGCACCTTCCTCGTGAGGCCGGAAGCGTGGGGCGGCCGGCCGTCCGCACGATATTCTAGGCTGCGATATCATGATTTAAAAATGACAGGAAACATCTCATAATTCCGTATTAAAATAACGACATTCCTGTCATAGAGCTTGTGGAGATAAGCGCGATTCCCTTCCGTCGTTGTGAAGCCGAGGTCGGGCCGTCCTCGTTTGCGACGGCGAGTTTATAGTCACTCTTGCCATCCTTGCCTGGTTTGTGGTCAAGCTGGTTCCACGCACGTTGGATGCAGGGTTTTGCGCGTGGTTCCTTGGCCGTTTCTGGAAATTCCTTCCCTTCCACGGGTGGGCCGGAGAGACTGAAGGTTCACCGTCTTTTAACTTTCGAACGTACCGAATGCGGCATATTGACGATGACGCGTCGGTTGCGGAGATCGACACAGCCAGCCAAGACCGTATTGAGCACTGAAACGAGAGATGATGCCCAAGCAAACTACCGATGTCGACCGCCTGGTTGGGTTGCGGATCACGGCCCTGCGCAAGGCTCGTGGCCTCAGTCAGACTGCCCTCGGGACCGCCGTCGGAGTGACCTTCCAGCAGGTTCAGAAGTACGAGAAGGGGCAGAACCGGGTTGGCGCTGGCCGGCTCCGGGAGATTTCCCGTCTCCTTGAGGTGCCGGTCTCGGCATTTTTTGAGGAAGACGACGCGGGAGGGACACAATCTGAGGTGTTCGGATTCCTGAGTGCGCACGGCGCGATCGAACTGCTCCAGGCTTACGCTCTGATCGAGGATGACCAGCTCCGGCGTGATGTTCTGGCAATCGTGCGGACTGCAGCGAAGATGGGAAAGCGTTTAGAGACTCCTGCCACTGTTTGAATGGTTTCCGGTCATCCGATGAGGTGAAAGAAGCTTCCCGACACCCGGCCGCTTCGGTGACCGGCCATGCCTAGCGGAACGCCCTCCGCGTCGGTCACCACCGCGAGGGCGACATCCTGGGTGGGAGAGGATGTCAGCTCACTGGCATAATGGAACTCATGGCCAACGAGGCGCGATCCGCCTCGCCCGAGGGGTCCATCTTCAATGAGCGTCGCGACGCGGTAGCCGAGATGCAGGCGGCGCACCTTGTAGGAGGTCGCGACGGGGAGCAGGCCCGCCATCGCATGCGTGATGCCTGCCGCATCCTCGAGCCCGAGTCCGAGAGCCATGTAGCCGCCGCACTCGCCATGCACGGGCTTTTGGTCTGCAAAGCTCCGGATGCCGTTCAGGAACCGGCTGGCCGCCGCCAGTTTCCCGGCATGAAGCTCCGGATACCCGCCCGGCAGCCAGCAGGCGTCGCAGCTCTCCGGGGGCGCCTCGTCCGCGAGGGGCGAGAAGGCGACCAGTTCGGCGCCCGCCGCGCGCCAGCCCGCCTCCATATGCGGATAAAGAAACGAGAAGGCTTCATCCGAAGCGATGGCGATGCGCTGCCCCGGGGGAGGAGGCAGGACGGCATCCGACACGTCCGGCAGACGCCCCGATGCGGCCGCGAGGATGGCATCGAGGTCGAGGCCGGCCTCCGCCAGATCGGCGAGGCGGTCGAGTCGCGCGGCGAGGTCGCCCGTCTCGCGGGCTTGGACCAGGCCGAGATGACGCTCGGGTAAAGCGAGAGTCGCATCGCGCATGAGCACCCCGAGGACCGGAATGCCGACCCGCGCGAGGCCGGCCTCGACCAGGCGCCGATGGCGGGCGCTGGCAACCTTGTTCAAGACCACCCCGGCGATGCGGATGCGGGGATCGTAGCGCGCGCAGCCGAGTGCCACGGCGGCGGCCGATTGGGCCGCGCCGGACACGTCCACGACGAGGAGCACGGGCCAGCCATAACGGGCGGCGATGTCGGCATTGGCGCCCGTCCGACCCTCGCTGGCGACGATGCCGTCGAACAGGCCCATGGAGCCTTCGGCGATCACGATGTCGGCATCGCGACCCGCCATCGCCGCCACCGAATCGAGCATGGCATCCGGCATGGCGAAGCTGTCGAGGTTGACGCTCGGATAGCCCGTCGCAGCCTGATGAAAGGCTGGGTCGATATAGTCCGGCCCGCATTTGGCACCGCGCACGGCAAGGCCGCGCCGGGCGAGCGCCCGCATCAGCGCCAGCGTCACCGTGGTCTTGCCCGAACTCGACCGCGGAGCGGCGACGAGGAGGCCCGGCGGATGGGACCGTCCGGGTATCGTCATGCCTCGGCTCCGGGGATCGGCCCACCCGTGGGACGGAAGCGCCGGTCGTAATCGGTGGAATAGAGTGCGCTCTCGCGGAAGTCGCGGGCCGCGAGGGCCGGGCCGACGAGGATCAGCGCCGTCCGCTCGAGGCCGGCGGCGCGCACGTCTTCCGCGATGGTGGCGAGGGTGCCGGTGATCGCGCGCTCGTCCGGCCAGCTCGCGCGGAACACCACCGCGGTGGCGCAATCCGCCCCGTAGAACGGCCCGAGCTCGGCCACCACGGTCTCGATGACGTGGATGGAGAGGTGCAGGGCCAGGGTCGCGCCGGTGGCGGCGAAGGCTTTGAGCGTCTCGCGCTCCGGCATGGCGCTGGCGCGGCCGGAGGTGCGGGTGAGGACCACCGACTGGGCGAGGCCCGGCACGGTGAGTTCGCGCTGGAGCAGGGCGGCGGCGGCGGCGAAGGAGGGCACGCCCGGTGTCACCGTGTAGGGAATGCCGAGCCGGTCGAGGCGGCGGGTCTGTTCGGCCAGTGCGCTCCAGATCGAGAGGTCGCCCGAATGCAGCCGCGCCACGTCCTGCCCGGCTTCGTGCGCGGCGACGATCTCGGCTACGATTCCGTCGAGGTCGAGGGGAGCGGTGTCGACGATGCGGGCGTCGGACGGGCACCAGGACAGGATCTCGGGCGCCACCAGCGAGCCGGCGTAGAGGCAGACGGGGCAGCGCGCGATGAGATCGCGCCCGCGGATCGTGATGAGGTCGGCCGCACCGGGGCCGGCGCCGATGAAATGTACGGTCATTCCGCCTGAGTGGCGAAATACGCGGGAAGCGCAAGGGCGCATGTCACCGCTGGTGAAGCGATGCGCGCCAGAATGAGGGTTCCGCCCTCGCCGGCGGCAGCAAGGGCTGCGGCTTCCGCCACCGAGCCGACCCTCCGGCTCGCCTCGATCCGGCCCGAGCGGGTCGGTACGCGCGCATCGACCGCGATCATCTCGGCGAGGGCCATTCCGACGGGCACGAGGCCGAACACAGCGGCGGCCTCGACGATCGACGGCTCATTCGCGCGGTCTTCTGCGGTGGCGATCGCGCCGAGCCGGTCCGGCTTATGACCGCTTTCGGCAAGCGCACGTTGGATCAGGGCGACGATTTCGTCGGGCATGGCTCCATGCCGGAAGCCGATGCCGGCGACAAGGATTCGAGTCCCGAACGCTTTTTTCTCGGTGCTATCAAGCTGAATACGTTCGGCGGGCAAAGATTTCCCCTCGCCCCGTTTGCGGGGAGAGGGACGTGCCTCCCCCTCGTCGGGGAGCACATCGAGGCGGCAGCCGACGGTGAGGGGGCGACGGTGGATGAGGCCTATCCGGCGAGACCCCCTCACCCTCGCTTCGGCTTCGTCTCCGCTTATCGCGGACATGACGAGGTGCCCGCGATCCTCTCCCCGCCTGGCGGGGAAAGGGGAGGACCGGTTCACCGCCACGCCGCCCGTCACCGCTTCGTCCACACCCACTGCGTCACCGGCATTGCGGCGCGCCAGCCATGGAGATGGCCGACCGGGTCGGCATGGGCCACCGACAGCCGCTTCAACTGCCCGCCGAGGCGGGCGAAGGCGCCCAGCAGAACCGCCTCGCCCTCCAGGGTGACGACGTTGGCGACGAGCCGGCCTCCGGGCTTGAGCGCGTCGAGGGCGCGATCGAGGACGCCCGCGCCCGCCACGCCGCCACCGATGAAGATCGCGTCCGGCGTCTCCAATCCATCGAGGGCGGCTGGCGCCTCGCCTCCGACCACGCGCAGGTCGGGCACGCCGAGGCGGGCGGCGTTGCGGGCGATCCGGGCGGCACGGGCCGGGTTCGCCTCGATGGCCAGCGAGCACAGGCTGGGATGGCGCAGCATCCATTCGATGGAGATCGAGCCGGCTCCCGCACCGATGTCCCAGAGACGCTGGCCGGCGCGCGGCCGCAGGGCGGCGAGGGTCACGGCGCGGATGTCGGCCTTGGTGAGCTGGCCGTCATTCTCGAACCAGGCATCGTCGAGGCCGGGGCTCAGGGAGACGACGCGCGCGTCCGCATCGGCGACGACCTCCACCGCCAGGGTGTTAAGCGGATCGATGCCGGTGAGGGTGAAGGCGTCGGCCCGCGCCTCGTGCCGGCTTTCGCGCGGCCCGCCCATGGCTTCAAGGATAACAAGGCGCGAGCGGCCGAAACCGCGCTCCGTCAACAGGGCGGCGACGGCCTCCGGCGTCGTCCCGTCCCAGGTCAGGACGAGGAGGCGGGCGCCGGGCTGGAGATGCGGCACGATCCGCTCCAGCGCCCGCCCGTGCAGGGTGAGGCAAGTGATCTCGGCCAGCGGCCAACCGAGCCGAGCTGCCGCGAGACTGAAGGCGGAGGGGTACGGGAACACCCGCATCTCGGCCGCTGGCAGCAGCCGCGCGATCTCGGCGCCGATGCCGTAATGAAACGGGTCGCCGGTGGCGAGGATGCAGGTTGGCCGGCCGCGCCGGGCGAGGAGGCCGGGATAGGCGTCGGAGATCGGGCGCGGCCAGACTCGCGCCTCGGCGCTCAGCGGTGCGCCGAGGGTGAAATGGCGGCTACCGCCATACACGACCTCCGCCGCGTCGAGGGCGGCGGTGGCGGCGGGGCTCAAGCCCGTGCGGCCGTCCTCGCCGATCCCGACGATAGTGAGCCAGGGAGTGGTGCTCGACACGGGCGCGGCGCTCATGGACAAGGCTGCCGCGTACGGAGACGGCGACGATGCGAGTTCTGATCCTCGGCGGCACCACCGAGGCGAGCACCCTGGTGAAGGGCCTCGATCCGAGGATCGACGCGACGCTGTCGCTCGCCGGCCGCACCAGCGCGCCGAAGCGCGAACCGGTCCCCACCCGCATCGGCGGTTTCGGCGGGCCCGAGGGCCTCGCCGCCTGGATCGCCGAGAACCGGATCGAGGCGGTGATCGACGCCACGCATCCGTTCGCGGCACGGATCGGCCGCAACGCAGCGCTCGCCTGCGAGAGAACCGGCGTGGCGCTCCTCGCCATCCGTCGCCCGGCCTGGGAGCGGAGGCAGGGAGATCGCTGGACCGAGGTCGAGACCATGGTGGAGGCCGCCCTCGCCCTCGGCGAGACGCCCCGGCGCGTGTTCCTGACGATCGGCCGCCTCGAAGTCGGCGCCTTCGCGACGGCTCCGCAGCACGATTACGTGGTCCGCGCCATCGAGCCGATCGGCGATGCACTGCCGGTGCCGCGCCTCACCGAGATCGCCGCACGCGGCCCCTTCGACGAGGCCGCCGAGGCGGCGTTCCTGGCCGAGCGGCGGATCGAGATTCTGGTCACCAAGAATTCCGGCGGCCCCGCCACCTACGGCAAGATCGCCGCCGCCCGCGCCCTCGGTCTCTCGGTGGTGATCGTACGCCCGCCGCGGAAGCCCGCCGTGGACAGTGTGCTGGATGCCGAAGGAGCGCTCGCGTGGCTGCGGGACCGTCTGGACCACTGAAGCCCGATCCTGAACCTCATCCTGAGGTGCCGCAGCGCCGCGGAGGCCTCGAAGGAGCCCTCCCGTTCTCGCAGTGCTTACTGGAGGGCGCCTTCGAGGCCCGCTGAGCGGGCACCTCAGGATGAGGTCAGCGGATGGGGGAGATGGGGGAGCCACGCTACGTCCCACCTTCACGCCGGCACGCTGCGCGGGGTGTAGACGAAGGGCGTCGCGTCACCGCGCGGGATTAGCCGGGTGCCCGACGCGCCGATGATCACCATCGTCGCCATGTCGGCCTTGGTCTCACGCGCCTGTGCCAGGGTCAGGATCCGGATCGCCTCGTCGGGACGGGAGACCGCGCGGGCGAAGATGACCGGCGTCTCCGGTGCACGGTGTTCGGCGGCGAGACCGAGGGCGGCGCCAAGCTGCCAGGGTCGGGCCGAGGAGATCGGGTTGTAGAGCGAGATCACGAAATCCGCCCGCAACACCGCCTCCAGCCGGGCGGTGATGACCTCCCAGGGCTTGAGGTTGTCGGACAGGGACATCGCGCAGAAATCGCCGCCCAGCGGCGCGCCGAGGCGGGCGGCGGCCGCCAGCATCGCCGTGATGCCGGGCTCGACGGTGATGGCGAGGTGGCGCCATGCCGGATCACCGTTCTCCACCGCCTCGAAGATCGCCGCCGCCATGGCGAAGACCCCCGGATCTCCACCAGACACGACGGCGACCCGGCGGCCGGAGGCGGCGAGCCGGAGGGCATGGCCGGCTCTGTCGATCTCGACGCGGTTGTCGGTGGCGTGTTTCGTCAGCCCCGGACGGTCGGGAACGCGGGCGACGTAGGGGATGTAGCCGATGAGGTCCTGCGCCTGTGCCAGGGCTTCGCTCGCCGCCTGGGTGAGGAGACGCGGATCGCCCGGCCCGAGACCGACGACCGTGACGGAGCCGGTCACGGGCGCCGTCCCTCGCCGGGTACCAGCACCATGGAGAAGTAGGGGGCGTCGTCGTCCGGCTTTTCGGCCAGCGCGATCACTTTCTCGCCAGCCATGGTGCCACGTTCCACATAGACCGCGCGGTCGAGGAGGCCGGCCTCGGCCAGCGCCGTGCGCACCTTCGGCAAGTGGCGGCCGAGCTTCATGATGACGGCGGCGTCGGTGATGCGCAGGCGCTCCACCAAGGCGTCATGGCCCAGCGTTGCCGGGAGGATCGTCAGCACGTCGTCGCCCCAGGTGATCGGGGTTCCGGCCCTGGTCCAGCAGCCGGACATGCCGGTGACGCCGGGCACCACTTCCACCGGGAAGCGGTCCTTCAGGCGCCGCCACAGATGCATGAACGAGCCGTAGAAGAACGGATCGCCCTCAGACAGGATCGCCACGTCTCGCCCGGCCCCGAGGTGGTCGGCGATCCGCGTCGCCGCATCGTCGTAGAAGGAAGCGAGAGCGGAGACGTACTCGCCATGCTCGGGCGGAAGCTCGGTGGTGTAGGGATAAACCAGCGGCATCTCGCGGGCCGGGTCGCGCATGACCGCGTCGGCGATGGTGCGGGAGTTACCGCGCCGGCCCTTCTTGCAGAAATGGACCAGCACCGGCGCCTCGGCGAGAACCTTCATGGCGCGGACGGTGAGGTAATCCGGGTCACCCGGCCCCATGCCGACGCCATAGAGCGTGCCCGTGGTGACCGTCCGCGGGATCTCGCTGAAATCCGCCGGCTCGGCGGGGGGAAGCCGCTCGCTCGAATCCATCACTCGATCTCGTTGGCGAGGGCGTTGATCGCGGAAGCCGTCATGGCGCTGCCGCCGCGCCGCCCGTGGACGACGATGAAGGGCACTCGGCCGTCGCGGGCGAGGGCCTCCTTCGATTCGGCGGCCCCCACGAATCCCACCGGGATGCCGATGACCGCGGCCGGCGGGGCGACACCTTCGTCGAGCAGTTCGAGCAGCCGGAACAGGGCGGTCGGCGCGTTGCCGACGGCGACGATGCTGCCGGGAAGATGCTCGCGCCAGAGTTCCATGGCCGCGGCCGTGCGGGTGGTACCCATTTCGGCGGCGAGGCCTGGCACGCGCGGATCGGTGAGGGTGCAGATCACCCGGTTGTCGGCGGGAAGACGCGAGCGTGTAACGCCGTCGGCGACCATGCGGACGTCGCACAGGATCGGCGCGCCGGCCTTCAACGCAGCCTCGCCGCTGGCGGCGAAATCCTCGGACGCTTCCACGTCTTTCGGCAGGTCGGTCATGCCGCAGGCATGGATCATCCGCACGACGACGCGCTCGGCGGTGCCGGAGAAGCGGGCGAGGTCGGCCTCGGCGCGGATCATGGCGAAGGACCGGGCGTAGATCGCCTGTCCGTCGCGCAGATAGTCGAGGCGCGAACTCATGGGGATGTCCTGAAAGCGTGGGCGAGGGCGTCGGGATAGGCCGGATCGGCCCTCCTTACGCGCTCCAGCGCCGCGTCGAAAGTGAGGAGGCTCGCCGGCAATGCATCGGGCCGGCCGTCGAGGACGATGCCGTAGAGGCCATCGCGCCCGACAAGGGTGAGCGAGGCAGCAGCGGGATGGGCGCAGCCTTTGGCGCAGCCGGAAACATGGGCCGATAGGCCCCGCGTCGCAAAGGCTTCGAAGGCACCGGCCAGCCGCGACGCGTCGATAAGCGTCGCTGTCGAACCCGAGCCACAGGCCGGCGCCCCCGGGCAGGCGGCAATCGCGCCGCGCGGATCGTTGGCCTCCGTCAGTAAGCCCGCCGTTGCGAGGGTGGTTCGCACCGCCTCTGCCGCCGCCGCGTCGGGAGCGACGAGGAGAAACCCCCGTGTGGGCGAGAGCCGCAGGGGCTCCGCACCGAGGGATTCGGCCGCATCGGCAAGGGCTTCCAGGGCGTCCGCCGTGCAGCGGCCGAAGGGCGCGTCGACCAACATGGCGATGGGCGAAGCTTCGCTAGGGGGGGATGAGCGGCAGGGCTCCCTCTCCTGGAAGGAGGGGGTTGGGGTGAGGTGTGTGACCTCTGCGGATTTGGACCGCACTTCACCCTGTCCCTCTCCTTCCAGGAGAGGGGACCCGTGCTGCCTGCGAGCGGTGGGAAGATGTGAGTTTAGGGGAAGGAGGCCGGGGCGTGGGAGCAATGCGCCGGCCGGGGCCTTTGCGGGGTGCAGGCCCAGGCCGAGCGCCACCCCGCCCCTGTCCGCAGAGGATAGATCCCGCATGCGGCGCTGCCCGCTCTCCGCGAGCCGGCGCAAGGCGACGCCGAGGACAGTCCGCACGTCGTCGGCCGGGACGTGCCACCAAGCCGCGTCGCCCGCCAGGTGCAACGCCATGCCCTCCGCCGTGACGACGAGGTGGCAATCGGGCTGGGCCGCGCCGAGGCACGCGCCATACTCGGCCACCTCGACTGCGACCAGCGCTTTGGGCGGCAGGCCCGGGATTGCCAGCCCGACTGTCTCGATCGCCCCGGCCAGGGTCGGGATGTCGATATGCGTAGATTCGAGGCCGGCGAGCGGCGTGGTCAGGGTGAGCCGCTGCGGCCCGCCGTCGCCACGCACATCGCCGAGCGCGACCAAGTCGAGGGCCTCCGCGAGGCCGCAGCGGGTCGCCTCGGTGACGCCCCGGACCTGCAGGTTCGCCCGCGCGGTCACGTCGATATGGCCGTTGCCGAAGCGGCGCGCGCCCTCCGCCACGGCCCGCGCCTGGGCCGGCGTGAGGATACCCAGCGGCGGGTGGACACGGGCGAGCAGCCCGTCCCCGGTCGGCATCGGCCGGGCGAGGCTCGGGCACCAGCCCCGGCGCGCGGGCTCGGGCGAGACGCGGCGCGGCGCGCTCATTCGGCCGCCTCCGGCATCAGTTCGTCGGCGGCCATCGCGTTGCGGCGGGTGGTCCAGAGGCCGCGCCGGCGCGCTTCGTCGAACCGTTCGAGGATCGCGCGGGCGGCATCGGGATTGGCCGCGCGCAAGGCATCGAACGCGTCGAGATCGGCGATCATCGCGCCGTAGAGCCGGTCGAGATCGGCGTCGGAGACGGCGTCCGTGGCGGCGGCGAGGACGAAGACCGCGTCGATTCCCTGTGCCAGCTCCTGGGCGCCACGATAGCCATGGCGCAGTTGCGCCGCGATCCAGCGCGGGTTCGCCAGCTTGGCGCGGATGAGGCGGGCCGCATCCTCGCGGGCGGTACGCGCCTTGGGCTTTTCCGGATCGGCCACGTCGAGACTGTAGAGCGCGGGCGCGCGTCCGCCGAGGGCGGCGGCGGCGGAGAACCCGCCCATGGCATCGGCCGCGGCGTCGCCGTCGAGGAGGTCGCGTTCGGCGACGTCGAAGGCATGGACATAGGCGTCGGCCTGCGCGACGCGGGCGGCGAAACCCGCATCGGCGATATCCTCGGCGCCGCCATAGGCATGCGAGGTGGCGTCGAGATAGGCTTGGCCGAGGTCGTCGCGGCTCTGCCATTGTCCGTCTAAAGCGAGCTCGCCGGCACCTGCGCCGTAGCGGCCGGGCGCTGCGCCGTAGACACGGGCGGGGGCCTCGCCCCGGCGGCGCGCGGCGGCGAGAGGGTTTTCCTCGTCCTCCTCGTCACGCTCGGCTACGGCCGCCGCTGCGCGGGCAAGGAAGGAGAGGGTCTCTGGAAAGGTGTCGCGGAACGCGCCCGAGACGCGCAAGGTCACGTCGATGCGCGGCCGGTCGAGGAGGGCGAGCGGCAGCACCTCGAATCCGGTGACGCGGGTGGAGGCGTGGTCCCAGGTCGGGCGCACGCCCATGAGCGCGAGGGCATGGGCCACATCCTCGCCGCCGGTGCGAAGCGTCGGCGAGGCCCAGAGATCCATGACGATGCGGGCCGGGTAATCGCCCTCGTCCTGCAGGTAGCGCCGCACCACCGCATCGGCGGCTTTCGAGCCGAGCAGGGTCGCGGCCCGCGTCGGCAGGCTGCGCGGATCCAGCGTGGTGAGGTTGCGCCCCGTGGGCATCACGTCGGTGCGGCCCCGCGAGGGCGAGCCGGCGGGGCCGGGGGGAACGAAGCGTCCGTCGAGGGCCGCGAGCAGTCCCTCGCGCTCGGCGGCCGCGCAGGCTTTCACAGGGGCCGGCGCGTCGTCCGGTGCCGATCCGAACACGTGGAGCCCGTCGCGGGTCGTCACCTCGCCGAGGTCGCACAGATGCGCGTCGAGGGCGGTGAGCGCGTCGGCCATGGGGGTGTCGGCGTCGATCCCGGCGCCCGACAGAAGACCGGCATCGGCCGCATCGTCGAGGATCGCGCGGGCGATGATGTCGGCCCGGCGTGGGTCGAGCACGCTGGCCGAGGAATATTCCTCCACGAGTTCACGCAGCCGTGCGGCTTCCGGGGTCAGGCCGGCGCATTCGGTCTGGGGCGTAAGGTGGCCCAGCGCGATGCCGCCGAGCCGGCGCTTCACCGGGGCCGCCTCGCCGGGATCGTCGACGATGAAGGGATAGATCACGGGCAGATGCCCGATCGCCCGCGCCGGCCAGCAGGCCGGCGACAGGGCCACCGCCTTGCCCGGCAACCATTCGGTGGTGCCGTGAGTGCCGAGATGGATCAGGGCGTCGAACCCCTCCCGCAACCCGAGATGGAACGCGAGATAGGCGTGGGTCGGCGGCTCGTCGGGGTCGTGATAGCCGGCTTTGCGGTCGGCCGCCCGGCCACGGTCGGGTTGAAGGAAGACGGCGAGACCGGCGCTTCGTTCTTGGTCGTCCCCACCACCGACCTCATCCTGAGGTGCCGGCGCGCAGCGCTGGCCTCGAAGGAGGGGTCCAGAACTCTCAGCGGAGACTGGAGGCCTCCTTCGAGGCCGCTGCCGCGGCACCTCAGGATGAGGTTGAGGGTTGGACGGAGAGCTGTCGGGCACCATCGCGAAGCGGAACGCCCCGTCGATACAGACCGGGTCTGCCTCCGGCTCGCCCCAGCGTTGGTCGAGCATGTCGCGCTCGTCCGGCGACAGGGTGGCGAGCCAGCCGCGATAGGCCGCGAGCGGCACCGCGAAGGTCCGAGTCTCCTTCGTCAGCGCGTGCATCAGAGTGTTCGGCTCCGGCAGCGTGCCCACCGCATAGCCGGCCCGCCGCAGCGTTTCCGCGATGATTCCCGCGCTCGCTGGCGTGTCGAGCCCGACGGCAAAGCCGGCCCGTCCCCCACGGGCGGGGTAGTCGGACAGGACCAGGGCGAGTCGGCGCATGGCGCGCGGTCGATGCTTTAGCGCGACCCAGGCCGAGGCACGGTCGGCCAGGGCCGCGATACCGGCCGGGAAGGGCACGGCGCGGCGCTCGCTGAACCCGTCGAGTTCCGGCCCGTCCTCCTTGAACGAGATCGGAAAGCCCGAGAGCCGCCCGTCGAATTCGGGCAACGCCACCTGCATGGCGAGGTCGGCGGCGTTCATACCCCGTGCCGAGGCTTCCCAGGCCTCCCGCGAGGCCCCGATCGTATAGGCCTGAAGAATGGGCGCATCGGCGCTATCGAGGACGAAGCCGGCATCCTCGCGCGCGGAGAAGGCCGTCGCCGCGATCACGATGTCCGGGCTGCGCGCGGCCAGCGCTGCCCGCACGGCATCGAGGGCCAGCGGGTCCTTGAGGCTCGCCACCGCAAGGGTGACGGCACCGATGCCGCGCTCGCCCAGGGTGGCGATGAGGTCGGCCACGGGTCCGGTGTCACCGCCGAGCACGGCCGAGCGATAGACTAGGATGAGGGCGAGGGGGCGGTCCCGCCCGGCGGCGGCGAGAGCGGTCTCGTGCGGAAGCGGACCGCAGCCCGGGCACCAGGCGAAGCCGCGCGGCAGGGCGACCGGCGGCAGCGCTTCGACCGCGTACCCGATCTCCAGGGAGAGGCGCCGGATCATCCGGCGCAGGTTGTCGGACCCGCCGGCACGGCAATAGCTCTCCAGCGTCTCCACCAATTCGGGAGCCACCGTCGAGAAGGCGGTGAGGCGGGGATCGGGCTTGTCGCAACCCGGAATCACGGCGAGCTTCACGCCGTTCGCGCGGGCGGCGGCGGCCGCGCGTTCGATGCCGTAGCGCCAGTAATCGAGACCGCCGAGGCAGCGGATCACCACGAATTTCGAGCGCGCGACGACGCCGTCCACGTAGAGGTCGACGGACATCGGATGGCGCAGGCGCGCCAGCTTGGCGAGGCGGAGCGTCGGGACGGCGCTCCCCGATGGGTCGCGCGCGGCCGCATCCCTCTCAGCCGCGTGGGCGCCGGCCATGCCGGAGAGGTCGGAATCCGTGAAGGACAGGAATACGATGTCGCCGGGCGCCTGGCCCAGATCGATGGCGGCCTCGCCCTCGTCGAGGGAGACCGTGTCGACGCGGATCAGATGCATGGGCGGCGCGCCGTCATGGCTGTGCCTTGGAGAGCGGCCGTTCGGTTCCAGCACTTCGGCGACCGCGCAGGCGCCACAGCGCGCGGAGGAGAAACACGCCGATCAGTAGCAGCGGGATCCAGGGCAGCCCGGCGACGACGAAGCGCAAGGCCGATCCGGCACTCATGCCGAAGGTCTGGCCCGCCTGGGCCCACGCCTCTTCCACGGGGGCTAGGGGGCCGGCGCGCGCCTCGTCGGAGCGCAGGGCGACGGAGACGATCTCCGTGTCGACGCGCTGGCTCAGGCCGCGCTGCTTGGCATCGGCTTCTTCGATCTGCGATTGAACCTGCGCCAGTTCCTGCGCGATGCGGATCAGATCCTCCACCCGAGGGTCGGGCCGCGCGGCGATCGCGTCGAGTCTGGTGCGATAGGCGGTGAGCTGGGCCAGGCGCCGGCCGCCATCCTCGATGGCGTCGGTGAGGTCGTCGGCGTGTGTCGACTGCCTGCGGAGTACGACGTCGCCCGCCGCCTCGCCGGGGAGGGGAGCCGTGACGAAAGCCATGAAGGGCGCAACGGAATCGTGCGGCAGCCGGACCTGGATCTGCGCCTGCGGACGGCCCGACGGCCTCTGGCCATCATCGATGGACGCGGCGACGAGGACGCATTTAAGGGCCGCCTCGTTCAGGCAGCGGTCGCGCGCGGCCTCGAAATGCGCGGTGACCCGCTGAGGCGGCAATCCGATGGTCAGGTCGTGGGTATAGGCGAGCTTCGCATCGCCCGTCTGAGCCAGCGGGCGGACCATCGGATTGAGGCGAGCCGTCGCCCGCCTATCCGAGGCCTGAAACTCCGGCTTGGGCGGGCGTGAGTCCGAGCAGCCACCGATCGCCGCGAGAGCCGCCAATCCGGACGCGACCGCGAGGCCGCGGCACCCGCTCACCGGGATCCGTCGGACCGTCCGGGCCGCCAACGGACTCACCCCGCCAGGGCGGTCGCCACCGCCCCCTGGTCGAAGCCCTTCAGGCCGATCACGACGAGGCGGCCGTCGCGGTTCTCGCTCGCCCGCCAGGGGCGGTCGTAATGATGGGCGATGCGGGCGCCGACGCCCTGGACCACGAGGCGCATGGGCTTACCGGTGACCTCGGCGAAACCCTTGATCCGCAGGACGCCGCTGGTCTCGGCGGCGCGGGCCACGCGGGCGGCGAGATCCTCGGCGCTCGTTGTGGCAGGCACGGAAATGGCCACGGAGTCGAAATCGTCGTGATCGTGGTCTTCGCCCTCGCCGTGATGGGAGGGGCGGGCGTCGAGGTCGTCCTCGGCGGCGGCGCCGAGGCCGAGGATCACGCGCGGGTCCAGGCGGCCATGCTCGGATTCGACCATCTTCACCGCGCGCGGCAGCTGGCGCTCGACCTCGGCGCGGACCTTGGCCTTGCCAGCTTCGTCGAGGAGGTCGGCCTTGTTCATCACGACGAGGTCGGCGCAGAGGAGCTGGTCCTCGAACACCTCTTCCAGCGGGTTGTCGTGATCGACACTGGCATCGTCGGCGCGCTGGGCGGCGAGGGCCGCCGGATCGTCGGCGAAGAAGCCGGCTGCCACGGCCGGTCCGTCGATCACCGCGATCACCCCGTCCACGGTCACCCGCGAGCGGATCGCCGGCCAATGGAAGGCCTGGACCAGGGGCTTGGGCAGAGCGAGGCCGGACGTCTCGATGAGGATGTGCTCCGGCGGGTCGGCCCGGTCGAGGAGCTTGTTGAGGGCGGGGACGAAATCGTCGGCCACGGTGCAGCAGATGCAGCCGTTGGCGAGCTCCACGATGTCCTCGTCCTGGCAGCCCTCGATACCACAGGCGGCCAGGAACGAGCCGTCGAAGCCGATATCGCCGAATTCGTTGACGATGATGGCGAGGCGACGCCCGCCGGCATTTTCTACAAGGTGACGCACGAGGGTCGTCTTGCCGGCTCCGAGGAAGCCGGTGACGATGGTGCAGGGAATCTTCTCGACGATGCTCATTCGGCGGCGTCCGGAACTCTATCCGCGCGGGGCGGAGGAAACGGGGGGATGCGGGCGACGACGCCTTTGCGGAACGCCTCCGGCCGCGCCTTCCAGGGCACGATACCGTCCGGGGTCTCCGCATATAGGCCGATGCCCGCGAGGATGGTCCTGGCGGATGCGATCGGGTCGAGATCGCCGTAGACGTAGGTCCAGCGGCCCTCCGACGCGACCGCGACGGTGCAGGGACGCTTGCAGACCGACAGGCAGTCCACGCTCTCCACCGCGACGCCGGCGGTGCCGGCTTCCGTCACCGCATCGCGGAGCGCCGAGACG
Source organism: Methylobacterium sp. W2 (assembly GCF_020662345.1). Lineage (GTDB taxonomy): Bacteria > Pseudomonadota > Alphaproteobacteria > Rhizobiales > Beijerinckiaceae > Methylobacterium. The sequence continues at coordinate 116,417 of NZ_VMOA01000001.1, forward strand.
AGGCGGGCCCCGGCGCGGGGTTCGGACGTGTCGCCGGCCACGCGGCAAGTCGCGCAGACGTAGAGTACGACCGGCCTGCCGGCCTGGATGTCCTCGTCAGGCATTCGACGTCGCCGGGCTCTTGCGCCCGACGCTGTTCCAGGCCCAGCCGAAGGCGAGGCCGATTACCGCCCAGAACACGAAGGCGATGCCGAGCGAGCGCGCGGCGAACTGCGCCGCATAGCCCGGGGGCAGGGCGGAGGCGGTGTGGCTCGTCTCCGGAGCGCCGGCCAGATGCGGGGCGACGAGGAGCACGATCCCCCCCGCGATGGCGATGGAGGAGCGGCGGATCGCAATGAGGTAGAGCCCCATCGCGGTGGCGACCGCGGTCATGATCCACCAGAACTGGCGTTCGGCGAGCGGCGCCGCCTCCATGCCGGGGAGTTCCGGCGGCAGGCCGAGGGCCGGGGCGAGGGCGACCGCGAGGAAGCCGGCGATGGCGAAGCGCAGGCCCGTTTCCGGGTTCGGCTCACGACCGCAGGCGATGAGAGCCGCGCCCAGCAGCAGGGCATAACCGACGCCGCCGACGAGGGTGGCAAGGGCGGTGAAGACCATGCGCGGCAGGCCGGGGCCGGGCTGCCAGGCCGGAGCGACTTCGCCGCCCTCGACGCCCTCCGTCTTGCCGCCATGGTCGTGGCCCGAATGAACGGGCACGATGAGGGACGCGGGAGAGACGCCGGGCCGCATCCATTGCGCTGCCGGGGCCGTGGCCTCGCCGCTCTCGTAACGCTCGGCCGCGATGATCAGCGGCGAGGTGAGGGCGAGCTGCAAGCCCGTGGCGACGACAGCCGCCAGGAAGCCGGCGACCAGGGCCGCCGACACGAGTCGGATAATCATGAGTTTTGGATCCTGCCTGAGCGCGAGGCGGTCAGTGGCAGGGGAAATTCTGGGCGTGCCGGAAGTCGTGGGCTGCGTTGTGCAACGCCATTGCCGGGGCGAAGCCCGCCATGAACACGAGGCCGAGGCCGAGGAAGGCGGCCATGAGCACGGCGCCGAGACGCTCGTTGCTGCGGGTGCCGGTGAGGACGAGGGTGTTGGTCGTCATGGTGTCAGGTCTCCGGCCGCCCCGCCGGCGGCGTTCGAGGATCGAGCGGGAGGACGGATGTCCCCTTCGGAAGGCAGGTCTCCTGGCTCGCGGGTCGTCCGGTCCTGCCGCCTTCCCGGATCGCTCCAGTGGCCGATGGCAGGCCCGTCTCCGCTCACAGTTGCGGGGGCAGCTGCGGTTTCAGGCGTGAGCCCTCACCGCATTCCCTTTTCACCCCGTCGCCGGGGCACCGTCCGAACCTCGCTTCTACGCGCTCGCGGGAGCGCTGACAACGCGCTGCCAAAGCGTTTTACCGCCTTTGACGGGGCAGGGCGGTTTCGCGCTAAAGGAGGCCATGCCGCAGCCTTCCCCACGAATGACCCTGGTTCTCGGCGGCGCGCGCTCGGGCAAGAGCCTGCATGCGGAGCGCCTGATCGAATCCTGCCCCGCGCCGTGGCTCTACGTCGCCACCGCGCAGGCCTGGGACGATGAGATGCGGGAGCGCATCACCCTTCACCGGTCGCGCCGCTCGGCCGATTGGATCACGCGGGACGTGCCGATCGATCTCCCCGAGGCCGTCGCCGCCTCGGACGGGCCGGTGCTGGTCGATTGCCTGACGCTTTGGCTCACCAACCTGATCCTGTCCGAGGCGGACGTCGAGGCCGCGACCGTCGCGCTTATCGAGGCCTGCGAAACGGCGCCGGGGCCGGTGGTGCTGGTGGGCAACGAGGTCGGGCTCGGCATCGTGCCGGACAATGCCCTCGCCCGCCGCTTCCGTGACGCGGCGGGCCGCCTGCACCAGCGCCTCGCTGCGCGGGCCGACCATGTGGTGTTCATGGTGGCGGGACTGCCGATGATCGTGAAACCCCAACCCGGAGCAGCCGCATGAGCGTTTCAGACACGAGCGACCCGGAGGCCCACCGTCACCGTGAGAAGATGGAGAAGCGCAAGGCCGTCCAGGACGCCGAGGTGGCGGGCAAGACGATCGAGAAGGGGCTTCTCATCGTCAATACCGGCCCCGGCAAGGGCAAGACCACGGCCGGGCTCGGCCTCGTCCTGCGGGCGCTCGGCCATGGCTGGCGGGTCGGCGTGGTCCAGTTCATCAAGGGGGCCTGGGACACGGGCGAGAAGCACGCGCTGAAAGCCTTCGGTGACCAAATCGAATGGCACACGCTCGGCGAAGGCTTCACTTGGGAAACTCAGGACAAGGTCCGTGACATCGCCGCCGCCGAGCAGGCCTGGGCCAAGGCCGAGGAGTTGATGGCCGATCCCTCCATCCGCCTCGTCCTCCTCGACGAACTCAACATTGCCCTGCGCTACGATTACCTGCCCATCGACGCCGTGGTGGCGGCGTTCCGTGCGCGCCGGCCCGACCTCCACATCATCGTCACCGGCCGCAACGCCAAGTCGGCCCTCATCGAGGCCGCCGACCTCGTCACCGAGATGAGCAGCGTGAAGCACCATTTCGCCGCCGGGGTGAAGGCGCAGGAGGGGATCGAGTTCTGATGCGGATTTCCCTCTTCTCGTTCGGTCTTCTCGCCACCATGGCGACGGCGGCCACCTCGCAGCCCGTCGCGTCCTGGCCGGATACCTATCTCGGCCGTGTCGAGGCCTTGGCGGTGATGGAGGGGCTGAATGCGCGGCTCCTGGCGAGCCGCAGCGCGACGACGACGCTGGAGGGCTGGTGCTCAGAGCACGGCATGGCGGAGCCCCCACGGCTCGCCGCGACCCTCCTGCGCGATGTGGACAGGCCCGCCTCGGAGGAGACGCGCCGTCGCCTGGCCGCCGGGCCTGAGACCATCCTGAAATATCGCCGCGTCCGGCTCGCCTGTGGCGGTCACGTCCTGTCGGAGGCGGACAATTGGTACGTGCCGGAACGGCTGAATCCGGAGATGAACCGCCTTCTGGAGACGACCGACACGCCCTTCGGCAGAGCGGTCCAGGCCTTGGGTACCACCCGCCAGACCATCGGCGCCGAACTCCTCTGGCGGCCTCTGGCGCCCGGATGGGAACAGGCCCCTCCGCCCGCATCCGCATGCGGCGCGCTCGCGATACCCGACCGCCTGTTCAGCCATCGCGCGGTCCTGTTCACGGCCGAGCGGGTGCCGTTCTCCGAGGTGGTAGAGACCTACGCCTCCGCCATCCTCGACTTCCACCGAGCCGCGCGGCCTCCCGATCCCGCCTGCGGCGCGGCTCCGCCGTCGCGGCCCTGACGCGGCCGTGCTAGGGCTCGCCCAAGCCCCTCGGCACACCGGACGAGACCCGAACGCATGACCGCCCGTGCCATCATGATCCAGGGCAACGGCTCGGATGTCGGCAAGTCGCTGATCGTCGCCGGACTCTGCCGGGCCTTCACCCATCGCGGCCTCGCCGTGAGGCCGTTCAAGCCGCAGAACATGTCCAACAACGCCGCCGTCACCGCCGATGGCGGCGAGATCGGCCGGGCCCAAGCGCTGCAGGCGCGGGCCTGCCGGGTGGCGCCCTCCATTCACATGAACCCGGTTCTGCTGAAGCCCCAGAGCGAGACCGGCTCGCAGGTGGTGGTCCAGGGCCGCATGGTCGGCACGGCGAAGGCCAGGGATTACCAGGCCTGGAAGCCGCGCCTTCTGGCCTCCGTGCTGGAAAGTTTTTCGCACCTGAAAGCTCAGGCCGATCTCGTGATCGTGGAAGGCGCTGGTTCGGCCTCGGAGGTGAATCTGCGCCGGGGCGACATCGCCAATATGGGCTTTGCCCGAGCCACCGACACGCCCGTGATCCTGCTCGGCGACATCGACCGGGGCGGTGTCATCGCCAGCCTCGTCGGCACGAAGGCCGTGATCGCGCCCGAGGATGCGGCCATGATCGCCGGTTTCCTCGTCAACCGCTTCCGGGGCGATCCGAGCCTGTTCGCCGACGGCATGGCCATCGTGACGGAGCATACCGGCTGGCCGGCGCTCGGCCTCGTGCCGCATTTTCCCCTCGCCGCCCGGTTGCCGGCCGAGGACATGCTCGGTCTCGCGGGTTCCGCGGCCACCGCCCGCACGCGGGTCCGCGTCGCAGTGCCGGTCCTGCCGCGGATCGCCAATTTCGACGATATCGATCCCCTGAGAGCCGAGACCGAGGTCGAGGTGGTGCTGGTCAGGCCCGGCGAGGCGATCCCCGGGGACGTGGCCCTCGTCCTGCTGCCGGGCTCCAAGACCACCATCGACGATCTCGACGCCCTGCGCCGTGAGGGCTGGGACGTGGACATCCGCGCCCATATCCGGCGCGGCGGCCATGTGCTCGGCCTCTGCGGCGGCTACCAGATGCTCGGCCGTACCCTGAGCGATCCGCACGGGATCGAGGGCGAGCCGCGCAGTGTCGCCGGACTCGGCCTGCTCGACGTCGAGACGGTGATGACGCCGCTGAAGCGGCTCGAAGCGGTGAGCGGCCGGACACTGGCCGACGACCTGCCGTTCAGCGGCTACGAGATGCATGTGGGCGACACGGCCGGTCCGGACACGGTGACGCCGCTGCTGCGCTTCGCCGACGGGCGGGCGGATGGGGCGGTCTCTGCCGACGGGCGGGTCAGCGGTACCTATGTCCACGGCCTCTTCTCCGACGACCGGCAGCGGGCTGCCTGGCTCGCGCGCCTCGGGGCGGCCTCGGACGGCCATTCCTACGAAAGCGGGGTCGAGCGCGTCCTCGACGAATTGGCGCGACACATCGAGGCCCATGTCGATTGCGACCGCCTGCTGGCGCTGGCGCGATAGCGGTTTTGCGGCGTAGGCTCCCACCATCAGGCCCCCGTTCGAGGGGTGAGCCCCGAGGAAACCGCCGATGACGCTGCCGCCCCCGCAGGTCGATGCGCGCCTCGCCCACGACACGGTCCGAACCGTCACGCTGCGGCTGATGCCGCTCCTCGGGCTGATGTACCTGATCGCCTATATCGACCGGCAGAACATCTCCTACGCCAAGCTCCAGATGGTTGGCGACCTATCCTTGAGCGAGACCGCCTATGGGCTCGGGGCGTCGTTGTTCTTCCTTGGCTATTTCCTGTTCGAGGTTCCCGCCAACGTCATCCTGGAGCGGGTCGGCGCGAGGCGCTGGTTCGCCCGGATCATGCTGACCTGGGGGATCATCACGATCCTGCTCGGCTTCACCCAGAACACGGCGATGTTCTACATCCTGCGCTTCCTCCTCGGTGTGGCGGAGGCGGGGTTCTTCCCCGGCGTGTTGTTCGCACTCACCCTGTGGTTTCCGCAATCGCACCGGGCCCGCATGATCGGCTGGTTCATGATCGCGAGCGCGCTCGCCAACGCGGTCGGCGCGGCCATCGGCGGCGCCCTCCTCGACCTCGACGGTCTCCTCGGCCTCAAGGGCTGGCAATGGGTCTTCGTGGCGACGGGCATTCCAGCCCTGATCCTCGCCGTCGTGGTCCTGCGCATCCTGCCCGACGGGCCGGAACAGGCGCGGTGGCTGCCTCGCGAGGGGCGCGACTGGCTCGCCCGCACCCTCGCCTTCGAGCGCGAGACCGGGGGACAGGTGGAGCACGGCAATCCCTTCGCCGCGCTCCTCGACCGGCGGGTCTGGATGCTGGCCTCGGTCTACATCGCCTTCCCGCTGGCGGCCTATGGCCTGAGCTACTGGCTTCCCACGGTGGTGCGGAGCTTCGAGGTCTCGAACACCGTCAACGGGTTCATCAACATCATCCCCTGGCTGATCACGGCCGTCGCCCTGTGGTGGGTGCCGCGGCGTGCGGCCCGTTCGGGCGATCAGGTCTGGCACGTGGTGGTGCCGGGTCTCGTCGCGGCGCTCGCCCTGGTGCTCAGCGTGGTGCTGCCGGGCTCGGTGCTGAAATTCGCCTGCCTCTGCGTGGCGGCGGCGGGAGTGTTCTCGGCCCAGCCGGTGTTCTGGTCCTTGCCCGCTACCTTCCTGAAGGGGGCGAGTGCCGCCGCCGGCATCGCCGCCATCAACTCGGTGGGCAATCTCGGCGGCTTCATCTCGCAGAACGCCGTGCCCATCATCCGCGACCGCACCGGCAGCGACCTCGTTCCCATGTTCTTCCTGGCCGCCTGCCTCGCCTGCGGGGCGAGCCTGATGTTCGTGGTGCTGTCCGCCCTGCGCCGGGACGCGGCGCGACGGAGCGACGCCACTGCGCCGCGCCAGGCCTGACCCGTCAGGGCAGCGTGTATTCGAGCGGCCCGCCATCCTTGACGCTGTCGAACATCACGAGAATGCGCTTGTCGCCCAGCACCGCGACGCCTTCCGCCTTGGCGCCTTTCTCCGCTCCGGTGAGACGGCCGATCGGCTCGAGCTTCGCGTTGACGGAGGCGCCGGCCGCGAACAGGCTGTAGGGCACGTCGGTCTGTCCCTGCGCCGGCCCGGTGAGGACGAGGAGCCGCCCGTCGGGCAGGATGGCGAGATCGCGGATCCCGGCCCCGGTGCCGACCGAGAGCGGGATCACCTGCGGGGCTGCCTTCAGCGGCTCGTGTCCCAGCGCGAACAAAGCCCCGACATCCGCCTCGACGATGAAGGTCTTGCCGTCATGGGACGGCGCGCGCAGGCCGGCGAACAGGCGCGTCCCGTCAACAGCGACGCCCTCGATGTTGAGGCCGTTGGGCGTCGCGTTGCCGTCATCGGTCTGGAGATCCTGGGTGTAGTAGGCGCTGACGGTTTCTGCCAGTCCGAGGGCGTCCCCGAGGCGGTATGTGGTCTCCACCGCACCCGGTCCCGCCGGCTCGCCGTTCGCGTCGACCCGGATACGCGCCAGCACGAAGGTGGAGAGTTTGAACTTCGCCTTGCCGCGCGAGCAGCCATGCGAACCGACCACGTAGAAATAGGGAGCCGCATAGGCGACGCCCTCGCCGTCGAGATCGTCGAACTTGCCCTCGCCGCCCGTGCACCCGTTCTTCGAGGGCGGGGTACCCAGCGTGTTCGGGTTCGGTCCCCCGCCGACGAGGTCGATATCGGCGCCGGGCGTGATCGTGTGCCCGTCTAGGGTGATGAACTGCGCGCCGGTATTCTCGTCGTTGACCACGAGGCAGCGCCGCTTGCCGTCCTTCGGCGGCATGCAGGCGATACCGCTGATGTCCTTGGCGGGCTTGCCGTTTTTACCGCTCAGGCCGGACGTGACCTTGTAGGCCGGATCGACGGGCACGAGGTCGCGCATGGCGCCCCCTGCCGCGAGGGCCGGCGCGGCGGCTCCGTGAAGGAGCAGGATCGCCAGAAGACCAGTCCGTATCATTGCCGCCCGCCCCTTTGAATGTCGGTGATCGAAACTATAGAAAAACAATCTTGAGTGTGGATGCGCCAAGGACAACAACTCCGAAAAGCAGCGCGCAGGAGATACGATACAGGGCGAGCGCACGCTCCACATCCTGAGGGCCCGCTTCGGCCCGGCCATCGCCCATCCAGGCATCGTCCACGATCTCGGCGCCGTACATGCGTGGCCCCGCCAGCCTCAGGCCGAGCGCGCCCGCCATCGCCGCCTCGGGCCAGCCGGCATTGGGCGAGCGATGTCGGCCCGCGTCGCACCGGACGGCGCGGAACGCCCCCGCTGCTGAAGCACCGGGATGGAGGAGGGAAGCCGCTACGATCAGCCCCGCCGAGAGCCGCGAGGCCGGGAGGTTGACGAGATCGTCGAGGCGGGCCGAGGCCCAGCCATAGGCCTCGTGTCGGGGCGTGCGATGGCCAATCATGCTGTCGGCGGTGTTGATCGCCTTGTAGAGCGCACCTCCCGGCAGGCCGCCGATCCCGATCCAGAACGCGGGCGCCACGATCCCGTCGGAGAAGTTTTCGGACAGGCTCTCGATGGCGGCGCGGCAGATGCCGGCTTCGTCGAGGCTTTCCGGGTTGCGCCCGACGATCATCGCGACCTCGCGTCGTCCTCCCGCCAGCCCCTCGTCGCGGAGGCCCATGGCGACGCGAGCCACATGGTCGTGGAGGCTGCGCTGCGCCGGCAGGCTTGCGCAGGCGAAGCCGAGGAGCAGCAGGGCGGGGAGATAGCCTGTGGCGGCGGCGAGCGCCGTCCCGGCGACGGACATGGCTCCGACCGTCCCCAGAAGGATGAGGAGGCCGAGGATCCCGGCCGCGCGCCGCCGTCTCGCGCTGCCCGCATTGAGGGTCCGGTCGAGCCCGCCGATCAGGCTGCCGATCCAGGTGACAGGATGGCCCAGCGCCCTGTAGAGCCGATCCGGATAGCCCGCCGCCGCCTCGATGGCGAGGGCGAGGCCCAGCACCACGAGCGTGTCCGGCGGATGGGCGAGGGCGGTCCAGGTCATCTGTTCGGGAATGGGGTTCGGTGCGGGAGAGTGATGGGAACGCGATGAGCGGGACGGAGGAGGCGAGCGAGCGGGAACGGCCCATCGCCCATGGGGGCGATCTCGATGCCGCCCAGGCGCTGTTCCCGCACGCCGAGCTGCCCTGGATCGACCTTTCCACCGGGATCAATCCGGTCCCGTATCCCTGTCCGCCGCTGGAGGCCAGCGCGTTCCGGCGACTTCCCTCCCGCGCCGACCTGAACGCCCTGTGCGCCGCCGCTGCCCATGCCTATGGCGTCGCCGATCCGGCCCGGATCGCGGCGGCGCCCGGCACGCAGATCCTCATCGAGACGCTGCCGCGCCAGAGGTCGCATTCGCGCGTGGCCGTGATCGGCCCCACCTATGGCGAGCACGAGGCGGCCTGGCTCCGGGGCGGCCATGCCGTGACGGTAGTGCCCGATCCGGCGCAGGCCGAGGGGGCGGACGTCGTCGTCGTCGTCAACCCGAACAATCCCGATGGCCGGACCTGGGAGGCCTCCACGCTTCTCGACCTCGCGGGACGACTCGCCCAGCGCGGAGGCTGGCTCGTCGTGGACGAGGCCTTCATCGACCTCGAGTCGGTCGAATCCCTCGCGCCGCGAGCGAGTCCCGGTCTGGTGGTGCTGCGCTCCTTCGGCAAGACTTATGGGCTGGCCGGCATCCGCCTCGGCTTCGCTCTCACGGAATCGGCGCTCGCCCGGCGGATCGCGCAAGCGCTGGGACCCTGGGCGGTGCCGGGACCGGCGCTCGCCATCGGCCGGGCGGCGTTGTCCGATGGGGCCTGGCTGCGGGGGGCGGCCATCGCCCGTCACGCCGATGCGCTGCGCCTCGATCGGTTGCTCGCCTGCCGGGGAGGGCGCATCGTCGGCGGCACCTGCCTGTTCCGCACGGCCGCGTTCTACGATGCGCCGGGCTTGTTTCTGCGCCTCGGCGAGGCCGGCATCTATGTCCGCCGATTCGAGGCCAACCCGCACTGGCTGCGCTTCGGCCTGCCGGCGGACAAGGGCGAATGGTGCCGCCTGTCCCGTGTCCTCAAACCCGCCTGATCAGGCGGGCTTCGTCCGCGACCGGTCGAAGATCGCCACGAGGAGGCCACCGCCCGAGAGCAGGGCGCCGACCGCGCAGACGCCGGGCCACCCCGCTATCAGGAAAGCCTGCGAGCCGGCGAAGGCCCCCAGCGCCCCGAACACGAACATCACCGTGAACAGCACGGTGTTGACCCGGCCCCTGGCGCCGGGAACGAGGGCGTAGGCTCGGGTCTGGTTGGCGATGAGCGCGCCGTTGAGGCCGATATCGATGAGAAGCACCCCGATGGCCACCGCCACCAGCGAGACCTCGCCCCCGAGCCAAAGCACGAGGAACGAGACGAGGACGAGGGCACCGCCGGTGACGACCACCGGCCGGGCGCCCTTCCTGTCGGTGTAGCGCCCGGAGAGCGGGGCGACGAAGGCGCCGCAGACCCCGATCACCCCGAACAGGCCGGCGCCGGCGGCGGTGAGATCGAAGGGCGGGGCTTCCACTAGCAGGGCCAGGGTCACCCAGAACGCGTTGAAGCTCGCGAACAGCAAGCCCTGCGAGAGGCTGGCGTTGCGCAGGATGGGCTGCGTCTTCACGAGATGCAGGATCGACAGCATCAGCGCGCGGTAGCGCAACGGCTTGGTCTGCTTCGTCTTCGGCAGGGTCGCGGCCGCCACGGCGGCGATGACCAGGGCCACGACAGCGGCGGCGAAGAACACCGCGCGCCAGCCGAAATGCGCGCCCACGAAGCCGCTCACCGTCCGGGCGAGGAGGATGCCGGTGAGGAGGCCCGTCATCACCTGCCCGACCATCCGGCCGCGGCTCTCATCCGGAGCGAGTTCGGCGGCGAAGGGGACCGCCTGCTGTGCGGCCGAGGAGAGGAACCCGATGAGGAGGCAGGCGATCGTCAGGAAGGCGAGGGTCGGCGCCAGGGCGGCACCGAGGAGCGCTACGCTCAAGCCCAGCAATTGCGCCACGATGAGCGTCCGCCGCGGCCAGGCATCGCCCAGGGGCACAAGGCCGAGGATGCCGAGGCCGTAGCCCACGAGGCATGCGGTGGGAACGAGGAGCGCGGCGCGCTCGCCGAACTCGCTCACCAGAACCGCGAGAAGGGGCTGGTTGTAGTAGATGTTGGCGACGGCGCCCCCGGCGATCAGGGTCAGGCCGAAGCGCGCCCTGGCGGTGAATCCGTGGCCGGAACCGGTATCGGGTTGCATGGTCACGCTCGCACCGGAAGGGTGCCGCCCGTCGCGCCAAGCCGATGAAGAAGCAATGGACTATTCCTCATCCGATGGGGCGGGTCCGTGGGCGACTGGATGGCCGTGCCCCCGGTTAGGGGCGGCAGCGCGCGGGAGCAACCCGCAGGCGCGCGAAATGGTCCCAGGTCGGAGAGCGGGTCGCGATGGACGGCAGCCTTCCATCGGATGCGTCGGTCCCCATATACGAATCGTTACCGGATAAAGACTTGGCGCGTCTCTGTGACGAAGTCCCACTTGGCAGGAGCCAAGTCGTTCTGCCACACTCTCGACTGTCGAGACGAGTCGATCTTCAAATCCCGGGGACAACATCGCGTATCGACAACGGAGTTTGGAATGCCGAATTACCGAGTCAGCTTCGCCAAGCAAATCCTCGGCGTGCCGTTCACGATCGGATGCGTCGAGATTTCACGGGCGCGTGATCCTCGCCGGGCTCAGCGCGCGGCGGAACTTCGTTTCGCGCGCCAGCATGGGGTTGAGGATTGGCGTGAGCGGGCCGATCGTGTTGCCATTGAGGCCGCTCAAGGCTGAGATATCGGGTTATGGCCTCCGTAAGTGGGGGGGCGGACTTGGGAAAAGACGGGTTTTTAGTTCTCGCCCCGTCGACCCGTTCGTCGCGGCTGCGGCATGGTTCCACGGGTAAGGCCCTGGCTCTCGGACGCCCCCCGTCATAGACTGCAGCGCGCACGCGTTGCGTTCCGCCGGATCGGCATCTTGCGGAACCTGTGACAGGGTCAAGGAGCAGGCGGCGAGCCATGGCGGCGATCTCGTTTTTCGGCGACCTGCTTCAGACTATCAGCGACCGTGGTCGCGATCTCATCGGGATCGGCCGCGGTGACCTCGCCTCGAAGGCCAATGCGCAGGAGCTCATCAAGCTCTGCGAGGATCTGATCTCCCGGCGCGGCGAGGCGTCGGGCGTGGCGCTCGCCCGCCTCATCCTGGAGCGCTACGCCAGCCTCGCGCGGGCCGAACGGCTGGTCTTCCTGCAAGGTGTCGCCATCGTCTTCGGTGCCGATCACGAGTCGGTGGACGAGGCCATCGCCGCCTACCGCCGGGACCCGAGCCGTGCCGCCCTCGGCGTGCTGCACGAGGCGGCGGAGCCGCGCAGCCAGGAGCTCATCCGTCGGCTCAACCTCGCCCGCAACGGCACCCTCGCTTTGGTGCGGATGCGGGAGGACCTCTTCGTCCTGCGCAAGGACCTGCGCGGGAACGAGGCCGACCCCGACCTCGTCGATGCCGTCGACAGCCTCGACAGCGATTTCGAGCACCTGTTCGCGTCGTGGTTCAACCGGGGGTTCCTGGTGCTGCGCCACATCGACTGGACCACCCCGGCCCATATCCTCGAGAAGATCATTCGCTACGAGGCGGTGCACGAGATCGCGGGCTGGGACGAGTTGCGCCGGCGTATCGAACCCACCGACCGGCGCTGCTTCGCCTTCTTCCATCCCGCTTTGCAGGACGAGCCGCTGATCTTCGTCGAGGTGGCGCTTACGGGCGGCATCGCGCCGGCCATCGCGCCGATCCTGGCGCATGGGCGCGAGCCCCTGCCCACCCAAGCCGCCACCACCGCGATTTTCTACTCGATCTCGAACTGCCAGAAGGGTCTTGCCGGCGTCACCTTCGGTAATTTCCTGATCAAGCAGGTGGTGGAGGATCTCGCCCGCGAGATCCCGAGCCTCAAGACCTTCGTCACGCTCTCGCCGGTGCCCGGCTTCTCCACCTGGCTCGACCGCGAGCGCCGCTCGGATTCCCCGCAGGGCCTGACCCGTGACGATATCGAGGCTCTGCGGGCCATCGACGAGCCGGGCTGGCACGCCGACAAGGCCAAGGCCGATGCGGTGAAGAAGGCGATGATCCCCGCCGCCGCCGCCTATTTCCTGCGGGCCAAGAACGAGCGCGGCAAGCCCCTCGACCCGGTAGCGCGGTTCCACCTTGGCAATGGCGCGCGGCTTGAGCGGCTGAACTTCCTCGGTGACGTCTCGCCCAAGGGGCTCGGCCAGTCACGCGGGCTGATGGTCAATTACCTCTATGATCTTTCTGCCATCGAGAAGAACCACGAGACCTATGCCAATCTCGGCACCGTGGCGGCATCGAGCAGCGTGAGCCGAGAACTCAGGACCAACCTGCCGCCGATTCGCGCCGTGGCGCTGGCCGAGGCTTGATTTCGCGGCGTCGTCCGGCCACGGCTGTCCGTTCGATCACGGCTGGACGACGTCATGCGTAACCATCTCTTCGACCTCATCCGGGCGAGCCTGCCCGCCGATCCCGCCTCCCGGACCTTCCTCGAGACCTGCGACGGCGCACGGATCAGCTATGCTGACATGCTCGACCGCTCGGCCGCCTATGCCTCCGCCCTGACTGCGCTCGGGGTCAAGACGGGCGATCGCGTCGCCGTCCAGGTCGAGAAGAGCGCCGAGGTGGTGTTCCTCTATCTTGGCGCCGTTCGCGCCGGCGCGGTCTTCCTGCCGCTCAACACCGCCTACACGGCCCCGGAGATCGCGTATTTCCTCTCGGATGCCGAGCCGACCCTGTTCGTTTGCGATCCCGCCCGGCTCGCCGCGCTTGAAGCGGTCGCCGTCGAAGCGAAGGTGCCCGCCCTGCGTACCCTCGATGCGGCGGGGCGCGGCAGCATGGCCGAGGCGGCGGACATGGCCGGCATCGCTTTCACGGATGTGGAGCGCGGCCCCGACGATCTCGCGGCGATCCTCTACACGTCGGGCACCACCGGGCGCTCCAAGGGCGCCATGCTCAGCCACGACAACCTCGCCTCCAACGCTGTGACGCTGGTGAAGGCCTGGCGCTTCACCGCCGACGACGTGCTGATCCACGCCCTGCCGGTGTTTCACACCCATGGGCTGTTCGTGGCCACCAACATCGTGCTGCTCGCCGGCGCCACCGCGATCTTCCTGCCGAAATTCGATCCGAAGCAGGTCTTGCCGCTGCTGGCGCGGGCCACCGCGATGATGGGTGTTCCGACCTTCTACACCCGCCTTCTCAGGGAGCCCGGTCTGAACCCGGAGGCGGTGGCGACGATCCGCCTGTTCGTCTCCGGCTCCGCGCCGCTTCTCGCCGAGACACACCGGGAGTGGCAGGCCCGCACCGGTCACGCCATCCTCGAACGCTACGGCATGACCGAGACCAACATGAACACCTCCAACCCCTATGACGGCGAGCGCATCGCCGGCACGGTGGGTATGCCGCTTCCGGGGGTGTCGCTCAGGGTGGTCGATCCCGAGACCGGCCGGGCGTTGCCCACCGATGCGGTGGGGATGATCGAGGTGAAGGGGCCGAACGTGTTCCAGGGCTATTGGCGCATGCCCGAGAAGACGGCGGCCGAATTCAAGGCGGACGGATTCTTCATCACCGGCGATCTCGGCAAAGTCGACGAGCGCGGCTACGTCCACATCGTCGGGCGCGGCAAGGATCTCATCATCACCGGCGGCTACAACGTCTACCCGAAGGAAGTGGAGAACGAGATCGACGCGCTGCCGGGTGTGGTCGAATCCGCCGTGATCGGCCTGGCCCATGCGGATTTCGGCGAGGGCGTCACGGCCATCGTGGTCGCCCGCCCGGATGCGCCGGGAGAGCGGGAGATCCTGCAGATTCTCGAAGGGCGGCTCGCCCGCTTCAAGTGCTCCAAGCGCGTCCTCTTCGCCGACGAGTTGCCGCGCAACGCCATGGGCAAGGTGCAGAAGAACCTCCTGCGCGAGGAGCATGCCGGCCTCTACGGGGCCTGAGGGCCGGGGCGACGGAACGCTTTAGCGGGACGACGGTTCTCGTCATCGAACGGCCAAGCTCGCGCCGTCTCCCTCCCGGTTGCCGTCATGTCTTCGTCTCAACCTCACCAACCCGAGCCCACGGGGTCGGGCTCTGCCCAGTCCCTGGCCTGGACCCTGGCCATGGGGGCGGCCCTCGTCGCCCTGTCGCTGGCGCCCCGGTCGCGCCGCCGACCGCAGGACGAGGGCAAGCCCGTGCCGCGCCGCGACGAGGGCGCCCGCTCGCATAGTGGGCGCAGCGCCGAATGGGTGGCGGCCACGCAGGTCCATCGCGGCCGGGCGGCGGGCAGCCCCACCGAGATCACACGTGCCGGGTGGAAGGACATCGCCGTCCGCGTCTACCTGGAATTCAACAAGGACCGCGTGCTCGCTGTCGCCGCCGGGGTCACGTTCTTCACCCTGCTGTCTCTGTTTCCGGCCATCGCCGCCCTGGTCTCCTGCTACGGTCTCGTCGCCGATGTGGGCGCCATCAACGAGCACCTCTCCAGCATGCGGGGCGTACTGCCCTCCAGCGCCATCGACATCATCGGCGAGCAGGTGAAGCGGATCGCCGCCAAGGATAACGGCACCCTGGGCCTGACCTTCTTCTCCAGCCTCGTCCTCTCGCTGTGGAGCGCCAACGCCGCCATGAAGGCGATGTTCGATGCGCTCAACGTCGTCTACGAGGAGGAGGAAAAGCGCTCCTTCGTGATGCTGAACCTGCGCTCCCTGACTTTCACCGTCGGGGCGCTGCTCTTCACCATTCTGGCGCTCACCAGCATCGTCGTGCTGCCGGTCATCTTCAATTTCTTCGGGTTCGGGCAGGGGGCGAGGCTCATCGCCCTGCTGCGCTGGCCCTTCCTCCTCGTCGTCCTGCTCGGGGGGCTCTCGCTGCTCTACCGCTATGGCCCGAGCCGGGAGCGGCCGCGCTGGCGCTGGGTCGGCACGGGCGGCGCCGTCGCCGGCCTGCTCTGGCTCGCCGCCTCGATCCTGTTCTCCTGGTACGTCGCCAGCTTCGGCAATTACAACGAGACCTACGGCTCGCTCGGCGCGGCCATCGGCTTCATGACCTGGATCTGGATCTCCACCACGATTGTGCTCCTCGGCGCCGAGATCAACGCCGAGATGGAGCACCAGACCGCCCGCGACACCACCACCGGCCCGGAAAAGCCCATGGGCGAGCGCGAGGCGCGGATGGCCGATACGATCGGCGCGGCGGCGTGACAGGGTGCCGGATTGCCTGCGAATGCCTATCTCTCCGGAATATTCCGCAGAAACGGAGGCGATCATGAGCGAGACCGAGGCAGACATTGGCCAGCGCACCGAAGCCGAGTGGCGCGAGATCCTGACGCCGGACCAGTACCGGGTCCTGCGCGAGCACGGCACGGAGCGGGCCGGGACGAGCTGCCTTAACGCCGAGAAGAGGCCCGGTACGTTCCACTGCGCGGGCTGCGATGCGCCGCTGTTCGAGAACGCCACCAAGTTTGAATCCGGCACCGGCTGGCCGAGCTTCTTCGATCCCCTCGACGGCGCGGTGGAGACGAAGTCCGACCGCAGTCACTGGATGGTGCGGACCGAAGTGCATTGTGCCCGCTGCAAAGGTCATCTCGGCCATGTCTTCGACGATGGTCCGGCGCCGACGGGGCTGCGCTATTGCATGAACGGCATTTCACTGCGTTTTGAGCCGAATACCTGAGCCCATTGGTATGAAAGGCAAAAAATCGCGAGGGGCCATACGCGTATGGCCTTGATTTAGTCCCATTGTTTCTTAGTCGAAAGACCGTGGCCTTCTGCCTTGCGCGCCCTCGGGCTCGCCAGGTGTAAGGTTGGCTTCATTGGTACGGTCCGTGCCGCCCGGTTTCCACAGGTCGGGCGTTCCGTCGCCGCCGAAACAGGGTATGGCTACGAGTAGGGCTAGAGACTGCGCCCACGGCACGATGCTCCCGAGGGACTGCAGCCGTGACGAGCCGATCCGGGGGGAGAAGAGTACATGAGTGTCGTTCGTCGGTTTCTGGTTGCGCCCTCCCTCGTCCGCCTGATCCGCAAGGAACGCGGCAGCTCAAAGATCACCGAGGGCTATTTCGCTCCCCAGGCCGGTCGCACGTCCTATGTCCGCGTCGATGGCCAGAATTGTCATCTCGTCCTCGTCACCACGGCGCCGGACGGATCGTCGAGCGAGGAGCGGACCGACGTTCCGCGCGCCCATGGCGACGCGCTCCTCGATGTATGCTCCGGCAAGGCGATCTATGATCGTGCTGTCATGGCCCTCGGCAACGGCCGCGAGGCATTTGTTGACCGCTACGCGACGCCGGGGGCCCTCGACCTGCTCAGCGTTGTGTTCGACGAGCCCGGTCAGGCCGCTGCTTTCGTACCCCCGGCCTGGTTCGGCGAGGACGTCTCCGAGAATACCGCCTATGACCGGCATGCCGTGGCGATCCAGGGCGTACCTCAGACCGGCGAGGTCGCTCTTAGCAATGCCGCCCTCGAGGCGATCCTCGATCTGCTCGAGCCTCGCTTCGGCTTCGGCCGCTTCAATGCTCCGCCGCCGAAGGCCGTCGAGGACGAGGCGGCCCTACGGGCGAATCGCCGTGCCACAGCTCAGGCAGCCAAGGCCGCCGCACCCGCTGCCGTCCCGGTGGAAGAGCCCGCACCGCAGCCCGTCGCCGAAGAGCGCAGCGAGGAACGACGGGAAGAGCCAGCCACCGAGGAAACGCCCACCGCCGAGGCTCCGATCCGGACAGACGCCCGCATCGACGACGTGATCGAGAGCCTGTCCCAGGCCCTCGGAGCGTCGCAGCCGTCCCGCGCTGCAGGCCGCAACGACGATCCGGCCGCCGAATTCGAGCGCTGGACCGTGCGTCCCCGCCGCACTCCCCAGACCTGAATGATCGAAACCGGAGATGGGGCAGGCTCATCTCCGGGCTGCTTGGAACGCACCAGCGGCGCCGGGGATATTCGGCAAAGTCGGCGCACGACAATGGTATGCAATAACGCGGTATAGCCTCATCGCGTTACAGAAGCGGCTCATCCTCACGGTTTCGGCGAGAAATAAAGATTATCGCTCATAGCCTCGTTGAGGCGAGGGATTAAACTCGCTAGCGTCTCGGAAAGACAGACGAGCGTGCGCCCGAAGAGGCGACTGTGAGGGAACATGGCCCAGACCACCGTTCATGCCGGAGGCAGCGCGCCGGCAGTACCGACACCTCACGAACCTTGGTACAAGGTCCTCTACATTCAAGTGCTGATCGCCATCGCGCTCGGCATCCTGCTCGGATATCTGCATCCCGAATGGGGCAAGTCCGTCAAGTGGCTGGGCGACGCCTTCATCGCACTGATCAAGATGATGATCGCGCCGATCATTTTCTGTACCATCGTGCACGGCATCGCCTCTATCGGCGACTTGAAGAAGGTCGGTCGCGTAGGGTTAAAGGCGCTGGTCTATTTCGAGGTTGTCTCCACGATTGCGCTTCTCATTGGCATCCTTGTCGGCGAGGTGGTGAAGCCGGGAGCCGGTTTCAATGCCGATGTGACCAAGCTCGACGGTAAATCGGTGGAGAAATACGCCAAGATCGCGGCCGACGATTCCGTCACCGGCCACATTATGGCGCTGATCCCGAAGAGCTTCTTCGATGCCTTCGCCACGGGCGACCTGCTGCAGGTCCTACTGATCTCGATCCTCACCGGTGTCGTCGTCACCGGCATGGGCAAGCGCGGCGAGGCGATCACCCACGCCATCGACACCGCGGGCCAGGTCTTCTTCCGCATCATCGGCCTTGTGGTGAAGCTCGCGCCCATCGGTGCCTTTGGCGCCATGGCTTTCACCATTGGTCAGTACGGCATCGGCAAGGTGATCGATCTCGCCTGGCTCGTGGGCACCTTCTACGTCACGGCCTTCCTATTCGTGGTCCTGGTTCTGGGCGGCATCGCCCGCGTGGCCGGCTTCTCGATCTTCAAGTTCCTGGCCTATATTAAAGATGAGCTTCTCATCGTGCTCGGCACCTCGTCCTCCGAGACGGTGCTGCCGCACATGATGACGAAGATGCGTCGCCTTGGTGCCTCGGATTCCGTCGTGGGCCTCGTGATCCCCACCGGCTACTCGTTCAATCTCGACGGCACCAACATCTACATGACCCTGGCGACGCTGTTCCTGGCCCAGGCCGTGGGCGCTGACCTGTCCTTTGCCCAGTACGCCACCATCATCCTCGTGGCGATGTTGACCTCGAAGGGGGCTTCGGGCGTCACCGGCGCCGGCTTCATCACCCTTGCGGCCACGCTCAGTGCCATCCCCAACAACCCGGTGCCGGTGGCCGCTATGACCCTGATCCTGGGTGTCGACAAGTTTATGTCGGAGTGCAGGGCCATCACCAACCTGATCGGCAACGGCGTCGCCACGGTGGTCGTCAGCCGCTGGGAGGGGGAACTCGACCAGGAAAAACTGAACCAGGTCATGGCGCATCCCTTCTCCATCGGCACCGACATCTCGGACCACGCACCGAACATGGACCAGGAGCCCGCTCCCCGTCCGGCCGTCGCCGCGCAGTAGAGCCGCATCGTGGACCCGGCGCGCCTGCGCATCGGGATCGACCTCGGCGGCACCAAGATCGCCGGCATCGCCCTCGATGCCGGCGGAGCCGTTCGTGCCGAGGCGCGGATCCCGACCCCGCGAAACGATTACGCCGCCACCCTCGACGCGATCGTCGCTCTCGTCCTGCGCCTGGAGCGTGACGCCGGCGGCGTCGGCAGCATAGGCATCGGCATGCCGGGCGCGATCACGCCCGGCAGCGGCCTCGTGAAGAACGCCAACTCGGTCTGGCTGAACGGCAGGCCCTTCGTCATCGATCTCGAGGCACGGCTCGGCCGACCGGTCCGCGCCGAGAACGATGCCAATTGCCTCGCCGTTTCCGAGGCGGTGGACGGGGCGGGCGCGGGCGCGCGGGTCGTCTGGGCCATCATCCTCGGGACCGGCGTCGGTTCCGGCATCGCCATCGACGGGGTCGCCCTGTCGGGTGCCAACCGCATCGCCGGCGAATGGGGCCACAATCCGCTTCCCGCCCCCCGCGACGATGAGCGGCCCGGCCCAGCCTGCTATTGCGGCCGGCATGGCTGTATCGAGACATGGCTGTCCGGCCCCGGCCTCGCCGCCGATCATGCATGGCGGACCGGCGCAGTCGCTTCGACCGGCGAGTCCGTCATCGCCGCCGCGCGCGCCGGTGATGCCGCCGCATGTGAGAGCATCGGCCGCTATCGGGAGCGGCTCGCGCGTGCGATGGCGGGCGTGATCAACATCTTCGACCCCGACGTGGTGGTCCTCGGCGGCGGATTGTCGACGGTGCCGGAACTGACCGCCGATCTGGCTGCAGCGATCCTTCCGCACGTCTTCTCCGGGGAATGCGGGACGCCGATCCGAATGAGCCGCCACGGCGACGCATCCGGTGTGCGGGGTGCAGCCTGGTTATGGGGCATCCCCGCCTGAACCTCTCCCCATCGCGCCCCGTAGCCGGTATGGACGGGGACAATCACACAACGACGTGAGCGTAACCCCATGACGACCCTGGCTTCCCTCGATCCCGCCGCCCGCGACGCGCTTCACGCGAAGACTCGCGAGGCTTACGAGGCCTTCAAAAGCCGCAGCCTCAAGCTCGACATGACCCGTGGCAAGCCGGCGCCGGAGCAACTCGACCTGTCGAGCGCGATGATGGCGCTGCCCGGCAACGGCGATCATTTCGCCGAGGCGGGTGACGATGCGCGCAACTATGGCGGCCTCCAGGGATTGCCGGAGGCGCGCGCTCTCTTCGCGCCGATGGTGCAGGCGCCGGCGGCCCAGATCGTCATCGGTGACAATTCGAGCCTCGCGCTCATGCACGATTGCATTGCCTGGGCCCTGCTGAAGGGCGTCCCCGGCTCGGTGCAGCCCTGGTCGAAGGAAGAGGAGCCGGTCTTCCTCTGTCCCGTCCCAGGCTACGACCGTCACTTCGCGATCTGCGAGGCCCTGGGCATCCGCATGTTGCCCGTCCCCCTGACCGGTCAGGGACCGGACATGGACGTCGTCGAGAAGCTGGCCGCAGATCCGGCCGTGAAGGGCATGTGGTGCGTGCCGAAATACGCCAATCCGAGCGGCGAGACTTATTCCGACGAGACCGTCCGGCGTCTGGCCTCGATGAAAACGGGCGCTCCCGACTTCCGTCTATTCTGGGACAACGCCTACACCGTCCACCACCTCACCGCCACGCGCCACCCCCTCGCCGACATCCTCGCCCTCTGTGAGGAGGCCGGCCATCCCGACCGGCCCTTCATCTTCGCCTCGACCTCCAAGGTCACCTTGGCGGGAGCGGGCATCGCCGTGTTCGCCTCCTCCCCGGAGAACGTGCGCTGGTTCCTCGGCCGCTCCTTCTTTCGCACCATCGGGCCGGACAAGCTGAACCAACTGCGCCACGTCCGCTTCCTGAAGGACATGGCCGGCATCGAGGCGCATATGGACAAGCAGCGCGCTCTGATCGCACCGAAATTCCAGGCCGTCCTCGACGCTTTGGAGGCCCGGCTCGGGGGAACCGGCGCAGCGACCTGGACGACGCCCGAAGGCGGTTACTTCATCACCGTCGATACGGTGGACGGAGCGGCCCAGCGCACCGTGGCGCTGGCCAAGGAGGCCGGCATCGCCCTGACGCCCGCCGGTGCGACCTCGCCCTACGGGCGCGACCCGCACGATCGTACCCTGCGTCTTGCGCCGACCTTCCCCTCGCTCTCGGACGTGAAGGCGGCGGCGGAGGGGATCGCGCTCTGCATCCTCCTCGCCGGACTCGAGACTCAAAAGGCGGCCTGACGCGAGCTGCGATTCCCGACATATCCCCTCGTCCTGCCTGGGCGGGGGCTCTTCCGGGAAAGCGCGTCGAGGCGTCGACTGAAGGGCGGACAAGCCTCCCGGAGCCCCCCTCACTCTCGCTGATCGGCAATGACGTTGCGATCCTCCGCCACGCATTGGCGCGCGGATTCCAAGTTCGTGGGATCAGGTGGTAAAGCGCGGTCGCTCGGCCTGCGACAAGGGCCGGATACGTCGCCGCCCGAGGGGCGGCGACAATCAAGCTGGACTCTATGGCCTCAGCGGAAGCCGCCGACCCGGCGGTCGCGCTTGCGCTCGGCGGCGGGCTGATACGCGATCTCGGCGTGATGGGTGCAATAGGGCAGGCCGGTGATCGAGCGATCGCCGCAATAGTGGAATTCCGGCGAGGTCGGATCGCCGAGGGGCCAGCGACACATGGATTCGCGCAGATCCATGATGGTTACACGCTTGGACACGGCAAGCGGCGTGCTTAGGGCGGCGACCACCGTATTCGTCTCGGGAAACAGCGGGCTCGGTGCCGAGACGGGATCGGCCACGGTCGCGAGCTCTACGACGTTGTCGGCCTCGGCTTCACGAACAGCGGGCTTTTTCCGGCCATTGCCGGGCGAATCCGCCGCCTTCACGCGGCCCGACAGACCCAGCCGGTGGACCTTGCCGATGACGGCGTTACGGGTGACGCCGCCGAGTTGCGCGGCGATCTGGCTCGCGCTCAGTCCCTCGTCCCAGAGACGCCGCAGCACGTCGACACGCTCGTCCGTCCAGCCAGCACCGGTTTCCGTCATCGCCCCCTCCGACATCCGCTCGATTCCCCCGACCGACACGGGACGATCCTTGCGACGCCTCGCATGGCCACTCCGCCCGCTGCCATACAGATGGTGGTCGCGCAGGGCATCCTTACGACGACGATCGGAACCGTACAGGACGGCTCGACACGGATGCAAGAGCGCCTGGAAGGAGGGGGGGACTTTCCACCGGCAAACCGTCGGAGGCGTTCCGCATGTACCCCGAAAGAGCCGGCCGAGACGCGGCTCCGCCATGAGTGCGACGGCGCAACCCTCGCCAGCATCGGACCGATCCTCCTACCGGCCCAGCTTCCCCTTGACCTGCCGCGGGATCGGGCGAGAAGCGCGTGTTTCACCACGAGCCGAGAAGTGAGAGGCAGGTCATGGCCGCGACCGATCCGACCGAGGGACGCCGCCCCGGCGAGGTGCCGCCGCGCCTCGAGACACGCGGGCTCAGCGTCGATTTCGGCCGCAAGCACGCCCTCGACGACGTCTCCCTCGCGGTCCGGGCGGGAGAGATCATCGCGCTTCTCGGTGATTCCGGTTGCGGCAAGAGCACCCTGCTGCGGGCGGTGGCGGGGCTCGAACAGCCGAGCGGCGGGCTCGTCCTTCTCGATGGACAGGCGATGAGCGCCCGGGTGCCTCCGGAGGAGCGCGGCGTCGGTCTGATGTTCCAGGATTACGCCCTGTTCCCCCATCTCACTGTCATGCAGAATGTCCGCTTCGGTCTCCACCGGCTGCGCGCTGCCGAGGCCGATGCCGTCGCAAAGGCGCGGCTGGAACAGGTCGGCCTCGCCGACCGGGCCTCGAGCTATCCCGGCTCGCTGTCGGGCGGCGAGAGCCAGCGTGTGGCGCTCGCCCGCGCCCTGGCGCCGGGGCCGCGCGTGCTGCTCCTCGACGAGCCGTTCTCCAATCTCGACCGGCGCAACCGCGATCGGGTCCGGGCCGACACGATCTCGGTCTTGCGCGCCACCGGCGCCACCGCGCTCCTGGTGACCCACGACCCGGAGGAGGCCCTGCTGGTGAGCGACCGGATCGTCCTGATGCGGGACGGGCGCATCGTCCAGATCGGCACCGGCGCGGATCTCTACCAGCGCCCCGTCTCGCGTTTCGCGGCGAATTTCTTCGGCGATCTCATCACCTTTCCCTCCCGCTGCACGAACCGCGCTGCGGCTACGCCACTTGGTGTGTTTCCGGCGCCGGGCATCGCTAGCGGTGTAAGGGTGGCTGCCTGCGTCAGGCCCGAGGCGATCTTGCTCTCCGACGCCGAGGCCGGCCATCCGGCGCGGGTGATCCGGCGGCGTTTCCTCGGACCCGTTGCGGAACTAACCCTGGTGGCAGATGGCTTTACCGAACCTTTCCGCCTCACGGTCTCCGAAGAAACAGCAGTAGAGGAGGGCGATCGTGTCGGCCTGACCCTCGCTAAGGGGGCGGTATTGGTTTTTCCCGTCGAATTGGATTAACCAAGCCTGGCTGTTCGTGTTTGGCAATATTCAGAAGCATAGTTTTTAACGATAATAAACTGAAGACATAAGTCTTGCTTTTCTCGTGAGGATGCGGCCCAGAACCGTTCGCCACGGGAAAAGGGATGGACGTCATGGTCGGTTGGGTCTCGAAATGTCTGGTCGGCAGCGCGACGGTTTTGGCCTGGATCGCCGGAGCGACGGCTGCCGAGGTCAACATCTACACCACCCGCGAGCCCGGTCTGATCAAGCCCCTGCTCGATGCCTACACCGCCAAGAGCGGCGTCACCGTCAACACCGTCTTCGTCGAGAAGGGTCTCGCCGAGCGCGTGGCCTCCGAGGGCGAGCGTTCCAAGGCCGACGTACTGATGACCGTCGATATCGGCAATCTCATCGAGCTCGTGGATCGCGGCCTCGCCCAGCCGGTCCGCACGGAGACCCTGGAAGCCGCCGTTCCGGCGCCCCTGCGCGATGCCGGCGGCCTCTGGTACGCCCTGTCCATGCGCGCCCGCGTCGCCTATGCCGACAAGGATCTCGCGGAGAAGGCCCTGACCTACGAGGATCTCGCGGACCCGAAATGGAAGGGCAAGCTTTGCCTGCGCTCGGGCCAGCATCCCTACAACACAGCGCTCATCGCCCATTATATCGTCAAGCACGGGCCGGATAAGGCGAAGGACTGGCTGACGGGGGTGAAGGCCAACCTCGCCCGCAAGCCGGCCGGCGGCGACCGCGACGTCGCCCGCGACATCCTGGCTGGAACCTGCATCATCGGGCTCGGCAACTCCTACTATGTCGGGCTGATGCGCTCGGGCAAGGGTGGCCCGGACCAGCAGAAATGGGGAGACGGGATCAAGGTCGTGCTGCCCGTCTTCACGAGCGGCGGCACCCATGTGAACGTCTCCGGTGCCGTGGTCGCCAAGAGCGCGCCGAACCGCGACGAGGCGGTCAAGCTTCTCGAATATCTCGTCTCCGACGAAGGCCAAGGCCTCTATGCGAAGGCCAATTTCGAGTATCCGGTGAAGGCGGGCGCGCCGATCGACCCCCAACTCACGGCGCTCGGCCCGCTGACCATCGATACCGTGCCGCTCGCCGAGATCGCCCGGAACCGCAAGGCGGCGAGTCTGCTGGTGGATACGGTGGGCTTCGACAACTAAAGCCCCGGCCGATGACCGCTGCCGTCGAACTGGCCCGATCGCAGACTGCGATCGGATCCGAGGCCGCTCCGAGGGCGGCGCCGCGCCTGCGCGCCGCCCCCGTGGCCTGGACGGCGGGAGCTCTGGCCCTCGCTGCCCTGATCCTCAGCCCGGTGGTGTCCCTGGCGCTGACGGCGGCGGATGGGACGAGCGAGGTCTGGCCGCATCTCCTGGCGCATGTCCTGCCGCAGGCAATGGTCACCACGGCATTGCTCGTCAGCGGCGTCGGCCTCCTCGTCGTCATGCTCGGGGTCGGCTCGGCCTGGCTCGTCTCGGCCTACGCGTTCAAGGGGCGCCGCCTCTTGGAAATCGGGCTGCTGCTGCCCCTGGCGGTGCCGACCTACATCGTCGCTTTCGCCTATCTCGACCTGCTTCACCCGATCGGCCCGATCCAGAGCACCCTGCGCGAGCTTCTCGGCGTGGCGCGGCCGAAGGATCTGCTGCTCCCGGAGATCCGGTCCCTGCCGGGTTGCATCCTGCTCCTCGGCTTCGTGCTCTACCCGTATGTCTATCTGCCGACGCGTGCGCTGTTCCTGATGCAGGCGGGAACCCTCATTGAGGCGGCGCGCATCCTCGCACGGTCGCCGACGGCGGTTTTTTTCCACGTCGCCCTGCCGCTGGCACGCCCCGCCATCGCCCTCGGCACCAGCCTCGCCCTGATGGAGACGCTCAACGATATCGGCGCCGCCGAGTTCCTGGGCGTGCGGACGCTCACGGTCCAAGTCTACGCCACCTGGATCAATCGGTCCGACCTGCCAGGCGCGGCGCAGATCGCCCTGGTCATGCTGGCGATGGTGCTCCTGCTGCTGGCGGCCGAGCGCTGGGGACGACGCGGGCGCGGCTATGCCGGAACGGCGCAGCGCCAGCGCGGCATGGCCCGCCATCGTCTGTCCGGTGCTTCGGCCATGGCCGCCTTGTGCCTCGGCCTCGTCCCCATCGCCATCGGCTTCCTGATCCCCGCGGCCTATCTCGTCCATTCCGCCATCGCCCGCGTCACCCGGCTCGGATTTCCCCGGGGCGTCATCGCCGAGGCGGGCAACACCTTGCTCTATGCCGGCCTCGCCACCCTGCTCGCGGCCGCCTGCGGGTTCCTCGTCGCCGCCGGCCCCCGCCTCGTGGCGCGGCGTTTCGGGCAGGGGCTGGTCCGCATCGCCGCCCTCGGCTACGCGCTCCCCGGGGCGATCCTGGCGATCGGGCTGCTAGGCCCGCTGGCGCTTGCCGATGCCTCCCTGTCCCGCATCACGACGGCGCTCTTCGGCGTCGCTCCGGCGATCATCGGCGTCGGCGCGGGCGGTGCCCTCGTCATCGCCTATCTCGTGCGCTTCCTCGCGGTCGGTGTCGGGGCCTGCGAGGCGGGCCTGGCGAAGGTGCCGGGCTCCCTCGGGGAGGCCGGGCGCATGCTCGGCCGTGGCCCCGTCGGCACGCTGATGCGCGTGCACCTGCCGATGACATGGCCGGCTCTGCTCAGCGGTGCGCTCCTCGTCTTCGTTGATTGCGTCAAGGAACTGCCGGCGACCCTGCTCTTGCGCCCGCTCAACGTGGAGACCCTGGCGACGCACCTTTATGGCGAGGCGCTGCGCGGCACCTACGAGGACGGCGCGGTCGCCGGCCTCCTCATTGTCGCGGTCGGTCTGATCCCGGTGGCGCTGCTCATGCGCCTTGGCGCGGCGGAGCGCGGCCCAAGGGGCGGGTAACCTCCCTATCCGCATTCGGATGGCCGAAGGGTGAGGACCGATTCCGGCGGCCTGGCCGCTGAACCTTCTCTGATGCCGGCTTAATAAGAAGGCGACAGAGGCCCTTGACGGGCGCGTGGGCCTCGCCCTAGAAGGCCCTCGGTCCGGGTGCGTAGCTCAGCGGGAGAGCATTCGCTTCACACGCGAAGGGTCACAGGTTCGATCCCTGTCGCGCCCACCATTCCCCTCAAGCCACGGCAGAAGCCGGGACGAGGGCATCGACCGCTCCCACCAACTCATCGAAATGCTGGATCACCCGCGTCGGGCCGAGCTGCTCCACTGGCAGGTCGGTATAGCCGAACGGCACCGCGATGACCGGGATTCCCGCTGCCTTGGCCGCGTCGATATCGGCACGGGAATCTCCCACCATGACGGCACGCGAGACATCGCCCTGCGCCTGCTCCACCGTGAGGGTGATGTGGGCCGGGTTCGGCTTGTAGACCGGGAACGTGTCGCGACCGCAGATGGCGGCGAAGCGTCCGGCGACGCCGAGTTCCTCCAGCAGCTGCTTGGCATGGGCCTCGACCTTGTTGGTGCAGACCGCGAGGAGGAAGCCACGCGCGCTCAGAGCGTCGAGGGCCGTCTCGACGCCGGGGAACAGGTAGGAATGCTCGCTGAGGTGTCGGCCGTAATGGTCGAGGAAGTCGACGAAGAGCATCTGCAGGCGGGCGTCGTCGATGGGCTCGCCCGCGGCCTCGAAGCCGCGCTGGATCAACGCCTTCGCCCCGGCACCGATCATGTCGCGGGCCCGGTCGAGGGTAAGAGTGGGCAGGCCCTCGCGGGCGAGGATCGCGTTGAGGGTGCCGACGAGGTCGCCCGCGGTCTCGGCGAGGGTTCCGTCGAGGTCGAACACGACGATGGGCGGCAGGCTTGGCATGATGGCTCGCTGGGTTCGTGAAATGGCGACGGGTGATCTCGGGCTGGATGACGACGTCACGGCGGTCTGTAGAGCGGACGCTGCGTGTCGGAAAAATCCGTTGCGCCTGCAAAGGCTTAACGCACCGATCGGGCTTTTTTCCCTGGCATGATGCTGTAGAATCCGGTCACGATGCGATCAAGGCCGCCGCGAGCGGGTCACGGTTGCGCCGCAAGGCCGCTATAGGGGAGCAACCACGAGAGTTCCCTGCGAGATTTCCCTGGCTGCATCAGGACATGAAGGCGACCATGCGTTCGACACCGCCGACCGACCGTGCGTTCATATCCACCGTCCCCGCCGCATCCGCCCGTTCGGGGAGAGCCATGAGATGCCGGGCCGGGATCGCGCTGTCTCTTCTCGCCTGCACGGCCGGGGCCGCCGGCGCCGCCTCCTTCGAGTTTGTCCCTGCGCCGCAGATCGACCTCAACCGGGTCTACCGCGTCGATAAGGTGACGGGTGAGGTCACCTCCTGCCAGTACGGCCTGCGCGAAGGCGCGGTGGGCAGCGTCGGCCTCACCGTCTGCTACGGCTCCGGCGAGGGTGCCAGCGCACAGGCTCCGTCCGAATACGGCCTCGTCGCCTCCCGCCACACCCGCGAGGCCGGGGTGTTCCGCGTGAACTACCGCACCGGCGAGATGAGCATCTGCTACGTCCAGCTCCAGAAGGAAGCGGTGGTGTGTACGGCCCAGGCGAACCCGGCGGCCAGCGGCCCCGAGGAAGCCGTGGCCACGGGGCAGGCGCCCGGACGGGCGGGGCCGAGTGCCACGCCGCCCCAGAACACCCGCCCCTGAGGGCAATCCGTGCGGATGTTCGGCAACAGCCGCGTTGGACGACGTTGCCAGCCGTGTTAGGGCCACCAGACTTTCAGCGGCCCAGCCCGTAGCCCGAGAGCCCGCCTATGCACCTCGCCCCCTCCCTCTCGATGAATGGGGCTTCATCGTGAGCGGTCCCGACCTGCGTCGCGCCGCCGCCGCCCGCGCTCTCGATCTCGTGGAAGACGGGATGCGGCTCGGCATCGGGACCGGCAGCACCGCCAACGTGTTCGTGGAGCTTCTCGGCGCGCGGGTGCGCGACGGGCTCAAGGTCACGGGCGTTCCGACCTCAGAGGCGACGCGCATCGCTGCCGAGCGCGTCGGCATTCCCCTCGCTACTCTCGAAGATCTGCCCGAACTCGACCTCACCATCGACGGTGCCGACGAGATCGACGCGCGGATGCGTCTGGTGAAGGGCGGCGGCGGTGCGCTCCTGCGCGAGAAGATCGTGGCTTTCGCCAGCCGCCGCATGGTGGTGATCGCCGACGCGGCGAAATCCGTGACGACCCTCGGCGCGTTTCCTCTGCCGGTGGAGGTCAACCCGTTCGGCCTCGGCGCCACCCGCATCGCCGTGGGGCGCGCCATCGCGAGCGCCGGCTGCGCGGGCGACCTCGTCCTACGCTCCGGCCCCGGAGGTACGCCCTTCCTGACCGATGGCGGCCATCTCATCCTCGACGCTCATCTGAAGGCGATCGCCGATCCGGAACGCCTGTCCGCCGCGCTCTGGGCGGTGCCCGGCGTGGTCGAGCACGGTCTGTTCCTCGGCCTCGCCACCGGCGCGATCCTCGCGGAGGCGCGGGACGGGCAGGCGCACGTCACCTGTCTCGGCGCGGTCTGACGCGCCTCCACTCTCATTCGATGTCTTGCCTCATTCCGATGTCTTGACCGACACGCCTTTCCGGAGCGTTCGCCATGTCCCGCCGCCTCTCTACTGTCCTGATCGGCTCCGTCCTCGCCGCCGTCCTCGCCGTTTCGGTTCCGACCATCGGGCACGCCCAGGCCCAGAAACCCGCCGCGCCGGCCAAGCCCGGAGCCAAGCCCGCCGCGCCGGCGCCCGCCACGCCCGCCGCCCAGCAGCCGACCTTCACCCCGAACCATCTGGCGCTGGCGCGGGAGGTCACCCTCAGCTCCGGCATCGCCCGCTCGTTCGATTCGATCCTTCCGGCCTTCGGCCAACAGATCAAGCAGGCGGCCATCACCCGCCCGGACCTGACCAAAGATCTCGACGAGGTTCTCACCTCCCTGGCGCCGGAGATGGAACTGCAGAAGCAGATGATGATCGAGACGGCGGCCAAGATCTACGCGAGCCGCCTGTCCGAGGCCGAACTCACCGAGATCGTCGCCTTCTTCCATTCGGCAGCGGGCAAGCGCTACGTCGAGACCCAGCCGCAGGTGCTCGACGAGATCGTCCAGGCCATGCAGAACTGGACCCAGGGCGTGTCCGAATACATGATGGTCCGCGTGCGTGCCGAGATGGGCAAGCGCGGCCACGAGCTCCAGTAGCCGCCCGACCCTCTCCGATGTCAGGTCTCCCTCCTCGATCGGAGACGGTCGCGCGTCTGCGTGCCGCCGGTGCCGTTACGCTCGCTATCCTTCCGGTGGCCATGGCGCTCGCCAACCGGTCGAGCCCGACCGTCGTCGGCCTCGCTGCCCTGTTCTTCCTTGTGGCGGGGCTGATCGAGGACGTTCGCGGTACGATGCGATTCGTCGGGAAGCCCCTCACTACGCCGATCGGCCTCACCGCCCTGGGCTTCGTCGTCTGGTCGCTGGCCAGCATCACCTGGAGTCCGGTGGAGGATCTGTCCTGGCGCAGTCTTGAGGAGTTCCTGCCGACCGTTACGGGGGCCTATCTCCTTGCCCGCCTCGCGCCCGGGAACATGCCGGCCTTCACGCCCCGGCTCGCTGCATGGTCCATCACGGTCGCCGGCCTCTACATCGTCGTGGCCCTGGCCACTCACCTTCCCCTCCATCGGGCGATGGGGTCGCGAGTGGCGCTGTTCGTCTTCAACCGTCCCGCCCTGACGATCCTGCCCGTCATGGGTCCCCTGGCCTATCTGCTCTACCGGCGCGGGCACGGAATCGCGGCGCTCCTCGTGCTCGTGATAAGTACCGGGGCGATCCTGCGATCGATCAGCGGCGCCGCCGCCATGGGGCTCGCAGCCGGCGCCGTTACGGCCTTCATCGCCGTCCTGACCCCGCGCCGGGTCGGGCAGGCCATCGTGGGGGCCGTGCTGGCCCTCGCCTTCATCCTCGCACCGGTGGAAGGGGATATCCTCCAGAAGGTCATGCCCGACGCTGTCCATGAGCGGCTGGTCCAAAGCAGTTCGCGCGCACGGGTCGCCATCGCCCGCAGCTTCGGCGCGGCCGTGGCCCTCGATCCCTGGCAGGGCGCCGGGTTCGGGACCTCGGCGCGGTTCATCGAGACGCCCGTCGCCGCCCGGATCGAGCCGGGTCTGCGGCCGATGCTGGCGGTCGGCCACCCGCACAACATCTTCCTGCAGATCTGGGCCGAGCTCGGTATCGTCGGCGCAGCCCTGGCCGGCGCGATCCTGATGATGATGGTGGCGCTCATCGGGCGCTTGCCGCGTGGAGAATGTGCGGTCGCCCTCGGCCTCGTGGGGTCATGCACGGCCGTCGCCTTCGTGGAGCACGGCGCCTGGCAGGGCTGGTGGATCGCGGCCGTCGGCGCCGCCATTACCTGGACACGCGAGGCCGGAATGGACCCCGGCCGGTCCTGCCTTCCTCAGGCGGCTTCGGCTTCGACCCGGTTGCGGCCGGAGGATTTGGCGCGGTAGAGGGCGAGATCGGCCCGTTTGAGCATGTCGGGCGGTCCCTTGTCGTCGCCATGGCGGCACGCCACCCCAATGGATACGGTGACGTGAATCTCGCGCGTCTCCTGGTCGATCAGGAACGGGACGGCTTCGATGCGCTCGCGAATACGCTCCGCGATGACATGGGCGGCCTCTGGCTCCGCGTCGGGCAGGATGATGACGACCTCTTCGCCGCCATAGCGGGCGACGATGTCGACGACGCGCGTATGAAGGCGGATACGGTCGGCGAAGGCGCGGAGCACCTCGTCGCCAGCCTCGTGACCGTGGGTGTCGTTGATCGACTTGAACCGGTCGATATCGAGCATCAGCATCGAGACGGCACGGTGGCGCAGGGCGGCGTCGTCGAACAGCACGGCGAGATGGCTGTCGAGGTAGCGTCTATTGTGGAGCCCGGTGAGCCCGTCGGTGACAGCCATCTCCATAGAGGCCTGGACGGCACCACGCAGGGTGTCCGAGAAACGGCTGCGCCGCACCTGGGTGCGCACGCGGGCCACGAGTTCGTTCCGGTCCACCGGGCGCATGAGATAGTCGTGCACGCCGAATTCGAGGCCGCGGATCACCCGTGCCTTGTCGTGCTCCTCCGCGATCATCATCACCGGCATGGTGCGGGTACGGTCGAGGGACAGGACCTGGCTGCAGAGGCGCAGGCCGTCGAAACCCTGGAGGTCGAGGCTGACGAGAGTCAGTTCGAAATCCCCCTCGGTGGCGAGGACCATCGCGTCGTGCGGGTCCGCCACGACCGTAACCCGATGGTGCTGGTTCAAGGCCGCTGAAAGCCGCTCGGCCGAGTTCTTCCGGTCCTCCACCAGCAGGATCGACGCGTTCTGGCCGTCCCCGGCGGCGGCGAGGGCCAGGGGATCGCCGATGCCGAACTCCCGCGAGGCCAGCGCCCTGTCACGAAGCTCATCGGTGACCGCCTTCAGCCGGACGAGGTTGCGCACCCGTGCGAACAGGGCGGTGTCGTCGATCGGCTTCGTCAGGAAGTCGTCGGCCCCGGCGTCGAGGCCGCGCAGCCGGTCCGACGGCTGGTCGAGGGCCGTCACCATCACTACCGGGAGATGGGCAGTGATCGGGTTGCGCTTGAGGCGGCGACATACCTCGAATCCGTCCATGCCGGGCATCATCACGTCGAGCAGGACGAGGTCGCACAGGCCCTTCTCGCAGATCGAGATGGCATCCGGCCCGTTCATGGCCGCCAGAACGTCGAAATACTCGAGGGACAGCTTCGTCTCGAGCAGCTTCACGTTCGGAAAGAGATCATCGACGATCAGGATGCGGGCCGACATCGTTCCTCGCGGATTCTAACGGGTTCGACGGATCGACCCTGTGGACGGTGGCCCTCATCAACGGGCGCCGTCGCCGAGGTAGAGGCGGACGGTGGCGAGAAACTTCGCCACGGAGATCGGTTTCGAGAGATAGGCTTCGCAGCCACCTTCGCGGATGCGCTCCTCGTCACCCTTCATGGCGAAGGCCGTGATGGCGATGACGGGGATATGCTTGAGGTCGTCGTCTTCCTTCAGCCATTTGGTGACTTCGAGACCGGAGACCTCGGGAAGCTGGATGTCCATCAGGATCAGGTCGGGCCGGTGGGCGCGGGCGAGCTCGATCGCCTCGAT
Organism: Methylobacterium sp. W2; assembly: GCF_020662345.1. Classification (GTDB taxonomy): domain Bacteria; phylum Pseudomonadota; class Alphaproteobacteria; order Rhizobiales; family Beijerinckiaceae; genus Methylobacterium. Next base: position 148,951 of record NZ_VMOA01000001.1, read on the forward strand.
CCCGTTGGCGGTCTTGAGCGTCGCATAGCCATGCCCTTCCAACAGATCGTTGAAGAGCTTCATGTTGAGTTCGTTGTCCTCGACGATGAGCACGGTCTTCGGCATGGCTCATTGTTCCCGGCAGGCTGGCGGCGCATTCTGGAAGGACCGGCGTCCCGCTCAATGAGAACCTAAGGGATACATGTTGACGAAACGCAAATCCGACCGACCCGAGGAATCCGCCGAGCACCTCGCCATCTTGGTGCTCGGATGGCTCGCGGAGGAGGGCGACAGGCTCCTGCCCTTCATGGCCTCCTCCGGTTTGACGCCCGACACGGTACGGGAAAGCGCCACCGATCCGGCTTTCCTCTCGGCGGTCCTCGACCATGTCATGAGCAACGAGGCGGTGCTGATCGCCTGCGCCACGGCCCTCGACGTGAAGCCCGAACGGATCGCGGCTGCATGGCGCCGGCTCGGTCCGCCCGATCCCGACGCCGAATTCGGATGAGCACGAAGTGCGCTGGAGGCCAACGTAAGGGTGTGCCCGAGGTCCCACGAGCGGCCTCGACCGGCCGCCCTCAAGGGCGCCGGACAGCGTGACGTGTCAGGGCTTGCACTCGGTCTCCGTCTTCGCGTCGGTCTTGTGGAGATCGAGGCGGCTGAGATCGCCGGCGATGGTGAAGTCGCCGTAGTTCAGACTCAGCCCGCCGCTGACGCCATTCTCGTAGAGGAGGAAGGTGAGGACGTAGACCGGGGTGCGCTCGCCCTGTCCGGGGGTGAAATAGCTCAAGGTCACCGGCCAGCGCCGCATCGCCGCCATTTCGCCTTCCCGCAGGGGCTTATCCCTGTCGGTGCCGCGATCCTTGGCAGGCTCTTCGGCCGTGATCGGTTTCCCGATGACCGCAAGCGTGTCGAAGATCTTGCGGCCATCGTCCGACCCGTCGAACACCTTGGCCGATATCGTCGTCTCGCCGGCCTGTGCCGCCTCGATCATGCGGCGCATGTGGAGGGTCGGGAACAGCACGGGGCCGGTTTCGGTGTACTGGTCGCGCTTGGGTTCCTTCAGCTTAACCTTCAGGGCCTCGGGGCCGTTCTCTGCCGTTCCGTCCACCGACGTGGATGCGCTGCCGTTGAGCACCGTGTTGGTCTTGAAGCGGAAGCTATGCCCGTCGCCGCCCTCGAAGGTGGTGTTGCGCAGATCGGAAAGGCGCTTGCCGGTCTCGCCGCTATCGAGCTCCGTCACCTGCCGGGTCTGCATCGTGTAGCCCTTGCAGGCATCGCCGCTGAAATCGAGGACGATGCGGCCCCGCGCGCTCTCCACCGCTCGCGCGCCCCGGCTCTCGGCGAGCGACAGGTCGTAGACCGCGCGGTGGCCGGCCAATCGCATCGGCGCGGCCTCGGCAAAGGCCGTGGAAGCGGAGAGGGCGCCGAACGCGATGGCGAGGGTGGAGCTTGGCAACCGCATGAGGTCTCCCGATGGCCACGCCGGTCGAAGCGAGCGGCGTGCCGATGCGCCGTCACAGATAGGGGGCCGATGCCAGAGCGGCAACGGCCTGCCCCTGGTCCTCTCCATGGTCCCGGCCTACGCCTTCGCGACGCCTCACCGGGCCGTCGCGGCACCCTGCGCCGCTTCCTCGACGCCGGTGGCGCCTCGGAAGCGGCCGTGCCGGATGAAGCGCAGGGAGGCGCTGATCGCGGCACGGTTCAGGAGCATCAGGTCGTGGGTGGTGTGGAGCGTGAGATGGTCGGCCATGCCGGAGACCCGCGTCCGCGCCACGCTCACGCGCCCGTCATTGGGGCGGGGCAGGATCAGAAAGGATTCGATCAGCCAGATTGAGCGGTCCGCCGCGATGACCCCCAAGGGAAAATCGACCTCGCCGAGGAGCGCGCTGAGGGCCGGCGAGCGGTGGGTGGTGAGTTGCGCGCCCGCCGGCCCGAAGAACATCCGGTAGGGCCTCATCCAATGGAGAAAGTCCGCGAGTTCGCTGCCGCCGTTCGGCGGTCCCAGCATCACCACGCGGCCGAGATTGGCCGGGCGATGCCGGGTGATGATTCCCCGCGCCACGAGTCCGCCCATGGAATGGGTGACGAAATGCAGGCGGCGCAGGCCGGACGCGAATGCCGCCACCTCTGGCGCGGCGCCCTCGACGATCGTCTGGATCGTGGCCTTTCGCCCGGGGTAGTCGAGGTTGAGTGTCCGGTACCCCTCGGCGCGAAAAGCGCGCTCCATCCGCCCGAGGGAGGCTGAGCGGCGCGCGATGCCGTGAAGCAGCACGACGCCCTCCGCACCGTCCGTCTCCCTCACGTCCGCACTCCTTGCGTGGAGGCCGATCCGTCCGTGGAGGTCGAGTGACGAAGCCGTCATCGGGTTGCTCCCCGCAGCGCACCGTCCGACATCCGCGGGGCGGCGGTCGAGGTAGTGCCGGCGACAGCCATGACGCAAGGGGTGAAACGCACGATGCCGGCCACACTCGCGTGAGCGACCGGACCGACGACCGCCGGATGCTGGCCTGCCCGACGGTGATCAGCCGCTGCATGTCGCCGAACCTCACCGCCCCTGCGCTGATGCTCAACGGTCCTCCAGGTCTCGGCCTGTCCTCGGCACTGTTTTACCCTCGCCGCCTTGCCGGTGGCGATCGGTCTGGCGCGCGGCGATCGTTCGCGATCCGGCGAGAGAGTACGTACATAGAACATGGTCCCCATGCAGAAGAGCCCATGCCCAGCGTCGCCGACATCCTGATCCCGCTCGCGCTCGACAACGCCTACAGCTACGCCGTGCCCGCCGGGCTGGTCCTGGCGCCCGGTGACGTGGTGCAGGTGCCGCTCGGGCCACGCGAGACGGTGGGGGTGGTCTGGCAGGTGTCGGAAAGCCCCGGTGGCTCGAACCTGAGGCTCGTGACGGGCCGGATCGAAGCGCCCCCTCTTTCCGACCCATTGCGCGAACTCGTTGATTGGCTTGCCCGCTACACTCTGGCTCCGAAGGGCTCGGCGCTAGCTATGGCCCTGCGCCTGCCCGACGAGGCCGCCCGCAGCGAGACCTCGCGCATCGGCGTGCGGGAAACGGGCAAGCCGCCCGCCCGGCCGACGCCGGCGCGACTGAAGGTTCTCGCAGTGGCCGGGGACGGGGCGATGCGCGGCAAGAGCGCGCTCGCCAAGGAGGCCGGCGTCTCGCTCAGCGTGGTCGATGGCCTCATTGATGATGGCGCCCTCGAGGCCGTGGCCCTGGCGCCGGAGCCGGTGGCGCTACCGCCCAACCCAGACCACGAGCGCGTTCCCCTGTCGGAGGTGCAAGACCAGGCGGCCCGCGACCTCATCGGCCTGACCTATCCCACGTCCGAGGATGGGACCACGCGGAAAGCGCCCACGATCCTCCTCGAAGGCGTCACCGGTTCGGGCAAGACGGAGGTCTATTTCGAGGCCGTAGCGGAAGCCGTCCGGCGCGGGCAACAGGCTCTCATCCTGATGCCGGAGATCGCGCTCACGGCGCAGTTCCTCGACCGGTTCGCCGAGCGCTTCGGCGTCCGGCCAGCGACCTGGCATTCGGGCATCGGGTCGAAGCGTCGCGAGCGCCTGCGCGCCGGTGTGGCGGCGGGCGAGGTCGCGGTGGTGGTCGGCGCCCGTTCGGCCCTGTTTCTGCCTTTCAGCGATCTCGGCCTCATCGTCGTCGACGAGGAGCACGAGGCCGCCTACAAGCAGGAGGACGGGGTCCATTACCACGCCCGCGACATGGCGGTGGTGCGCGGCCGCCTCGAGAACTGCCCGGTGGTCCTCGCCTCGGCGACCCCCTCCATCGAGACCAAGGTCAATGCCGAGAAGGGGCGCTACGCCCATATCGTCCTGCCCGAGCGGTTCGGCGGGCGGCGGCTGCCGGACATCCATGCCATCGACATGCGCCTCGATAAGCCGGAGAAGGGCCGCTTCCTTGCCCCTCCCCTGGTCAACGCCGTGCGCGCCACCATCGAGGCCGGCGATCAGGCGCTGCTGTTTCTCAACCGGCGGGGCTATGCGCCGCTCACCCTGTGCCGGGCCTGCGGACACCGCTACCAGTGCCGCAACTGCTCGACCTGGCTGGTGGAGCATCGCTTCCGCCGGGCACTGGTCTGCCACCAATGCGGCTATGCCGAACGCCGGCCCGACGCCTGCACCGAATGCGGCACCTTCGACAATCTCACCCCTTGTGGGCCTGGGGTGGAGCGCATTGCCGAGGAGGTGACGGAGCTGTTTCCCGACAAGCGCATCATCGTGCTCTCCTCCGACTTTCCCGGCGGGGCCGAGCGCCTACGCGCCGAATTGCAGAGCGTGGCCGACGGGGAATGCGACATCGTCATCGGCACCCAGCTCGTCGCCAAGGGCCACAATTTTCCGCATCTGACCCTAGTCGGCGTGCTCGACGCCGATATCGGCCTGACCTCCGGCGATCCGCGTGCAGCGGAGCGGACCTTCCAGCTGCTCCAGCAGGTGACGGGCCGTGCCGGACGCGGCGACAAACCGGGCCGCGCCCTGGTCCAGACCTACCAGCCGGATCATCCAGTGATCGCGGCTCTGCTTTCGGGCGACGCTACCCGATTTTACGAGGAGGAGATCGCCTCGCGCGAGGCCGCCGGCCTGCCGCCGTTCGGGCGGCTCGCCGCCCTCATCGTCTCGGCCAACGAGCGCGAGGTGGCGGAGGCGCATGGGCAGGCCCTGGCGCGGGCCGCCGAACCGCCGGAGGGCATCATGGTGCTGGGGCCGGCCGAGGCACCCCTCGCGCTGATCCGAGGACGCTACCGGTTCCGGCTGCTGGTGAAGACCGAGCGGGCCGTCGATCTCCAGGGCTACCTGCGCGATTGGCTCGGGCGCGGGCCGAAGGTTCGCGGCAACGTGAAGGTCGCCATCGACGTGGACCCTCAGAGTTTCCTATAAGTCTGGTCCAACGTTCGCATGGTGCGTTCGACCCGACCAGGAGTGCTGCACGTGCTGACCTACACCAAGACACCGGACTCGAACGTCGCCGAGATCGTCGTCGACGGCCAGATCACCGATCAGGACATGAACACCGTCATCACCGCGATGCAGGCCGATCTCGACAAGGGCGGCAAGCTCAAGCTGCTGGAGGACGTACGCGAGTTCAAGGGCATGGAGCCGGCGGCCTTCTTCAAGGACGTGCGCTTCGGTCTCGCCATGATGAAGGGCGTCAGTCACGTCGCCCTGGTCACGGACGCGTCCTGGCTGCGCATGGTCGCCGACACGTTCGGCAAGGTGTCCCCGGCCCAGATCAAGACCTTCGACCGCGCCCATATCGACGAGGCACGGAGCTGGCTCGCTGCCGCTTAACGAACCCTATTCGGCCTGGGCGGTGCGCGTGGTCTGACGCCGCGCCGTCCAGCGCCCCGAGCAGAGGGGCGAAACTTTCCAGGTGCCGCTTCCCGAGCGGGCCTCGAGCCGACCGGAAGCCGCGCCGCTGGCGCTGCCATTCGAGACGTTGAGCCCCACCGTTCCATCGGTGCCGACGCGGCCGGTCATCGTGGCCCGGTCTGCCGAGGAGACGAGCCGGACCTGACCGTCCTGGACCGAGACCGAGTAGCTGTAACGGCTGTCACAGATGCCGCTCTCGGTCACGAGTTCCACGGACCATGCGCCATTGAAGTTGCCGGCCTCGCGGCTGACGGCCGGTTGAAGATGAGCCGATGAGAGTCCGGCTCCGAGTGCCAGCACAGCCACGAGTTTCGACATGTTTCCCCCTGCGTTGAGATAGATCACAGCGTCCCGTAGGCAGCCCTTCGGCGCCCTTGAGAGAAGTCATGCGATCAACGGATTGTTGGATTGTATAGATTCAGGATGCTCAGGGCAAGTTTATGGCGTCCGCTAAGGTAAGCTTCGCCGTTGCAATGAGGAGGCAGTGGCGAATTCTGGAGCGGAATACCGAGTGGTAGCGCGTAAATTAGGCACGGCCCAACCGGAAGCTCAACCTATAGCCAAGCCTGTGCCGCTTCGAGGTGAACAATGCTGCGTCACCGAGCGATGGCACTCGGGATCAACGATCAACTTAATGATCGAAATGGGCCTGCAACGCGTCGCGGTCCCGCGTGATCGCGAGTGCGACGAGAGCCAGGACGCGGGCCTTGTCCGGCGACAGGTCGTCGGCGAAGACGGCGCCCTCCGCCTTCAGGGTACTGCCGCCGCCGGGGAATCCGTAGACGGGCAGGGCGCGGCCGTTCTCCAGTTTCGTGGCGATGATGATGCCGACACCCTTGGCGATGGCGCTCCTGATCGCGTCGAGGAATGCGGCATTGACGTTACCCATGCCGAGGGCGGCCACCACGATCCCCTCCGCGCCGCTCTCGACGGCATGGCGGATTTGGCTGCCATCGGCACCGGCATACATCGCGACGATGACGATTCTGGCGAGCCGCTCGGGCAGCGGCAGGGTCTGCCGCCGCAGGGGCGCCCGGCGAATCACCACGCGATCCTCATCGATGGTGCCGAGGTAGCCGGTCTCGCCCGAATGGAAGGTCTCCACATTGTGGGTGTGGGTCTTCCTCACGTCACGCGCCGCATTGATCGCATGGTTGAGCGTCACCGTCACACCAAGGGACGCGGCGGCGGGCGAGAGGATCTGACGCACCGCATTGAGGAGGTTGCGGGCGCCGTCGCTGTCGAGATCGGACGCGTTGCGCTGCGCGCCGATGACCACGACCGGCTTGTCAATGCGCAGCGTCAGGTCGAGGAAATAGGCGCTGGTGTCGAGGGTATCGGTCCCGTGCAGGACCACGACGCCGGCGATGTCGGGATCGGCGAGCAACCCCTCGACGGTCCGTGTCAGCGAGGGCCACAGGTCCGGCCCCATCTCCGCGCTCGGGATGTTGGAGAACTCGGTCACGGCGATCCGCGCCAGCTTTTCCAGGCCCGGCACGGCGGCCACGAGGTCGGCTCCCGACAAGGCCGGTACCGGTGCATGGGTCACCGGGTCGATTTTCATCGCGATGGTGCCGCCGGTGGCGACGATTGCGACGGTGGGGAGAACGACGTCCGTCACCGATCGGCTCAATCGTTCAGGGCACGCGCCTCTTCGGGCAGCATGATCGGAATGCCGTCGCGGATCGGGTAGGCGAGCTTGGCCGAACGGCTCACCAGTTCCTGGCGGACGGAATCGTATTCCAGCGTCTGCTTGGTCAGAGGGCAGACCAGAAGTTCGAGGAGCTTCGGGTCGACGCGCGTGGCTTCCACGGCGGTGGGGATTTCGTCGGTCATCGTCACTGTCCTCGCGTCGCGGCTTCACTGCAGGGTCGGTTCAGACCCCGATCCGCGCACCAACTCCATCTCGGTCACCGCAATCAAGACCTCCGCGCGGGTCTTGAGGTCGGCCGCCTCCAGCATCGCCTGTTTTTCGCGTGAGCCAAACGGGCTCATCATACAGAGCGCGTTGACGAGGGCCTCGTTCGGCGCCTCGTCGATACCGGCCCAATCGACCTTGAGGTCGTTCACCTCGACGAAGTCCTTAAGCGCCTTCAGGACCCCCTCGCGGTCCACTGCATCCTCACCGGCTCGCGGCTCGAAATCGCTGATGAAGTCGTCGTAGGAGACTTGGCAGCGCCGATAGCGGGTTGTGGTCGCGAGTTCGCTCTCGACGCGGAACCGCGCGATGCCGGTGAGCGAGATGAGGTAGCGCCCGTCGCCGGTCTCGGCGAACTGGGTGATCCGGCCGATGCAGCCGACACGGAAGAGCTTGGGCGTCATCGGCGACGAACCGCTCTCCACGTCGGGCTGGATCATGCCGATGACGCGATCGGTCCTTAGGGCGTCGTCCACCATAGCGAGGTAGCGCGGCTCGAAGATGTTGAGCGGCATCTGCCCACGGGGCAGGAGCAAAGCGCCGGGCAGGGGGAAGACGGGGATGACACCGGGGCAGTCGCCCGGCCCCTTGTAGCCCGCATGGGTGCTCATCGCGTCTCTCCGCCCCGGCGTTGATGCGTCATGCGAAGACCAGCGTCGACAGTCGTCGCCGGCCACGGATCGAAGCCTTGTCCATGAGGCCCCAGGCCTCGAAGAAAGTGAGGAGCTGCTTGCGGGCCGCCCCGTCGTTCCAGGTCTTGTCCTGCCGCTCGATCTCGATCAGCTCGTCCACCGCCTCGTCCCGCTTGCCGAGGCCGTTGAGACCGAGAGCGAAGTCGAACCGGGCCTGGAAATCGGCGGGATCGGCGGCGATGCGCTTCTGAAACACGCCGAGATCGCCGAGGGAGGCCGCCTGCTCGGCGAGCTCCACCGCCGCGCGGATGCTGGCCAAGGCCGGGTCGCCGGCCTTTTCGGGGGGCGCCATATCGAGGATCTGGCGCGCATTGGCGACCTCGCTGGAGTCGAGCTGGATCTTCGCGAGGGCCGCGAGTGCCACCAGGTTTCCGGGCTCCTCGCCGAGTACCGCGGCATAGAGTTCGGAGGCTCCGGCAAGATCGCCCTCGCCGAGAGCGACCTCCGCCTCGGTCATCATCGCCTCCACCGGCGTCGGGCCGGCGGGACCGGCGAGCCGGGCAATGAACTCCTTGATCTCGCTTTCCGGCAGCGCGCCGACGAAGCCGTCCACGGGACGGCCCTTGTCGATGGCGATGACGGCGGGGATCGATTGCAGCCCGAGTTGCTGGCTGATCTGCGACCAGATCGCCGGATTCTCGTCGATGTTCACTTTGGCGAGGATGACAGCGCCCTTGGCGGCGGTCACGGCCTTCTCCAGCAGGGGCGTCAGCTGCTTGCAGGGGCCGCACCACGTCGCCCAGAAATCCACCAGCACCGGCTGCTCCAGGGAGGCGGTGATGACCTCGTCGCGAAACGTCGCGGTGGTGACGTCCTTGATGAGGTTCGCGGGACCGCCGGCAGGGCTCGCCCCGGCGGTGGAAACGTCGTTCAGCATGCCGTCCTCAACTCTCGCACTCGGATCGACGGCACGGGTGCCGCCGGTAGCCGATCAGATTCGTCCTTGCCCTAGATGGGCGCCCCGGCTCAACTGGACCAGAGCGATACTCGGGCTATTCACACCATCCCGGCATGCACGCCTCGGCCGCTCGGCCGTGGCGCGGAAGCACCGCCTCAGGGCTTCGGCGCGCCGGGGGGAGTCTTCGAGTCCGTGACGAAACGGGCCTCGTAGCGTCCCTTGGCGGAGGTCGCCTCGCAGGTGATCGCGGTCTTGCCCTCCTGCGGATTGCTGAAGCTGCAGGATCCGACGGCCGCGAGCGGTCCGCGAACCACGCCCTCGTCGGTCTTTTCGCCGGGGACGACGAGATTGATCGGCTGAAGCGCGTCGGTTTCCTCCGTCCGCTCCTGCTGGGCTCCGCTGCCACTGAAGCTCAGGGAGCGACCGTCCCAGGCGGAGAAGTCGAAACTCGTCCGGTTGCGGGACACGGTGTTCATCATCGTGTCCTTGCAGTTCTTAGTGATGTCCAATCCCGCCACGATCAGCTTCTCACACGAGCCTTCGAGCTTGATCGCGGTCTGGGCGCTCGCGGGACTTGCCGTGGCGACAAGTGCGACAAGGACGGGCAGGATGAGGGGAAAACGCGTCTTCATGGCGCTGATGTATGTCCGTCGTCGCATCTGTCGAGGGCAATGTCGCGAAGGTCGCGGCGTCATGGTCCAAACCGTAACGCCCTGTCGTTGGGAGCGTCGAGATCAAGCTCGGGACCTCTCGGCACGATCCCCGTCGGATTCAGGGTCGGATGGCTCCCGTAATAGTGCCGCTTGATGTGGTCGAGGTTCACCGTGCCGGCGATACCGGGCAGGGCATAGAGGTCGCGCAGGTAGTGCGAGAGGTTCGGATAGTCGGCGATTCGGCGCAGGTTGCATTTGAAGTGCCCGACATAGACCGGATCGAACCGCACCAGCGTGGTGAACAGGCGGATGTCGGCCTCGGTCAGCGCCGCGCCGCACAGGTACCGGGCCTTGCCCAGCCGCTCGTCGAGGGAATCGAGTTCGGCGAACAGGGCGTCGAAGGCTTCCTCGTAGGCGTCCCGTGTCGTCGCGAAGCCGGCCTTGTAGACCCCGTTGTTGACGGAATCGTAGATGCGGGCGTTCACCGCATTGATCTCGCCGCGCAGGGCTTCCGGATAGAGGTCGGGACCGGTGCCGCCGAACGCGTCGTTCAGCATGCGGATGATCTCGGACGATTCGTTGGAGACGATGGTCCGCCGCTGCTTGTCCCACAGGACGGGAACGGTGACGCGGCCGGTGAAGTCCGGCACTGCCTTGAGATAGACCTCGTAGAGGCGGTTCGCGCCGTTCACCGAGTCGGGTGTGGCGCCCGGTGAACCGCCGAAGACCCAGCCTTCCGATCCCATATGCGGATCGACCACCGAGACCGTGATCGCCTCCTCCAGCCCCTTCAGGGCACGCACGATGAGGGTGCGGTGCGCCCAGGGGCAGGAGAGCGAGACGTAGAGGTGATAGCGGCCGGCTTCCCCCCGGAATCCGCCCTCGTCGGACGGGCCGGGTTCGCCGTCGGCGGTAACCCAGTTGCGGAACTTGGCGTCCGTTCGCTTGAACCGGCCGCCGGTGTCCTTCGTGTCGTACCAAGTATCCTGCCAGGTGCCGTCGACCAGCAATCCCATCCGTCGTCTCCCACCAGCTTCGCCGTTAGCGAGATGAGCCATGCGCAGCCTCTCGGAAAGAGCAAAATGGCGGGAACAGGTCTGCATCCGCACGGTTAGCCGGCGATGAGCACCTTGCCCGACGCGCCCACGGCCGATCCGCTGATCCTGACCCTGGAGATGGACCCGGAGACCTTCGCGCATTTCGACGGGCTGAGACGGCGGCATTTCCCGCAGAAGCTCAATGTCATCCCGGCCCATGCCACCCTGTTCCACCACCTGCCGGGCCTGGAGGAGGAGGGGATCGCCGCGACCCTTTCCGAACTCACGGCGGAGCGGGAATCGGCGGAGGTCGCCGTCACCGACCTTCGCTTCATGGGCCGCGGCGTCGCCTTCGCCCTCGCCTCCGACGCCCTGTCCCGGCTTCGGGACGAGATCGCTCGGCGCTACGTGGACGTTCTGACCGCACAGGACCGGCAGGGATGGCGGCCCCACGTCACCGTCCAGAACAAGGTCGCGCCGGATGTCGCCCGCACCCTGCATCACACGCTGGAGCGCGATTTCGAACCATTTCGCTTCACGTCGCCGGGGCTGATCCTCTGGCGTTACCTCGGTGGCCCGTGGCAACAGCGGGGACGCTTCGCCTTCGGGCGGCATCGATGAGCGAGGGACGACGAACCGATGACGAAGGCCGCAGCATGAAGGCGCCGCTCCCGACCTATCTCCAGCATCCGCTGTTCAGCCATGCCACGGCCCTGTGGCTGCGCCTGCGCCTCAACGAGGTCGGCCCCCTCGTGGCGCTGCTGGGCGTGAGCTTTCTTGGCTACGCCTTCTTCTTTCTCGCCGACGAGGTCGGGGAGGGCTCCACCGAGGCGCTCGACCGCAAGATCCTGCTCGCCCTGCGCAACCCGGCCGACCTTTCGGACCCGATCGGGCCTCGCTGGCTCGAGGAGACGATGCGCGACATTACGGGACTCGGCAGCGTCTTCACCATCACCTTCGTCACCCTGAGCGCGGTCGCCTATCTGGCGCTCACCCGGCGCCACCGCATCGCCGCCTTCGTGCTCGGTGCCATCGGCGGGGGATTGCTCGTCTCGACGGTACTGAAGATGTTCTACCACCGGCCGCGGCCGGATCTCGTCCCCCACGGCATGGACGTGTTCACCGCGAGTTTCCCCAGCGGCCACGCGATGATGTCGGCCATCGCCTACCTCACCCTGGCGACGCTGCTGGCCCGCGTGGACCAGAACCGTGCGGTGAAGGTCCTGATCCTCCTTCTCGGTGTCGGGATGACGCTCATCGTGGGGGTGAGCCGGATCTATCTCGGCGTGCACTGGCCGAGCGATGTGCTCGCCGGCTGGTGCATCGGCGCAGCCTGGGCCTCCCTGTGCTGGTTCGTGGCCCTGATCCTTCAGCGAAGGGGCGAGGTCGAGTCCCCCGATCCTCCGCCGGGTTGACCCGTGACCGGGGTTTCGCTGGCAGGCGCTTTCGTGCGATCGGCTCGTATGAACCGCCCCTTGCCGCATTGCGGGTCATCGCTGCCCTGACCTATGGTCCCGCCGATGAAGCCCACCGTCCCCGAACCCGACCTGCCGTACCGGCCCTGCGTCGGAATCATGCTGATTGCCTCCCAGGGGCACGTGTTCATCGGCCGTCGCCGTCAGGAGGCCGGGCCGGAGCATGTGCAGGGCGACCGGGCCTGGCAGATGCCGCAGGGTGGAATCGATGAGGGCGAGGCTCCTCTCGCAGCGGCCCTGCGCGAACTGCACGAGGAGACCAACGTCTCGGCCGGGTCGGTCGTGCTCCTCGGGGAGACGCCCGGCTGGCTCGCCTACGATTTGCCGCCCGCCGTACTGAAACAGGCCTGGAAGGGTCGTTATCGCGGGCAGACGCAAAAGTGGTTCGCCTTCGGTCTCATCGGCGACGAGGCCGAGATCGATGTGCTTTCACCCGGCGGCGGCCTTCACAAATCCGAGTTCGATGCCTGGCGTTGGGAGCCCATGGACGGATTGGCCGATCTCATCGTGCCGTTCAAGCGGCCTGTCTACGAGGCGGTGATCACGGAGTTCGCGGGCCTCGCCGGGTGGAGCGAGCTGGCGCAGAGGGCTGCCCCGTCGCGATGATGCGATTGTGGTGGATCCCGATTTCCCTGCTTCTGACGTGGTTCGTCTTTACGTTGACGCCGTTCTGGATGCTCTATGACCTCGCCTCGGCGGTGCAGGCGCGGGACGTCGGCTATGTCGAGCGGCACGTCAACTTCCGCATCCTGCGCCAATCCATGATCCGGCAGATCTCGGCCGCCGCCTCTCAGCCGAGGGGGGAGCCCGGTGCCGAGGTCGAGCTTTCGCGGGATCGGCAAAGGTTGATCGAGGCCGCAGCGGCCCTGGCCGAACCCCTGACCGAATCCCTGGTGACGGCCCAGTCGGTCATCGATCTCCTCGATGACGGCATTCCACAATCCCTCGATCTCGGCCTCCGCGGCGGCGACGCCGCAGGTTCCGATGTCGAGCACAGGAGCGGTATCCCCGCCGGATTGAGGATCGACACGATCTCACGGCTGATTCCGTACTACCTGTCCTCGGAGATGCGGGGATTTCGCACCCTCGTCATCGCCGTGCCTCCCGAAGCGTCCCGGTCACAGCGGTTCCGCCTCCGTCTGCGCCTACGGGGGTGGTCGTGGCGCCTGGTGGAGATTGAACTACCGAGTGACCTGCGTAACCGCATTGCCAGCAAGGTCGCCCGCGTCCGCACCCATCCGGACCAGGATGCGGTACCGCCGCCCACCCAGCGCTAAGCGGTCTGGCGCCAGACGAACTGCGACACTTCAAGGCCCTAGGGAGAAAAATCATTGGGCTCACCGATGCTCGGGAGATCCTCCAAACCGCAGACACCGCGCGCCTAAGGTCGCGCGGTCAGACCCTCAATGCACCGTGTCGGGTAGCCGCCGGTTGGTGAAGCGGGCATTGCCGAGGCCGGTGCCGATGGTGAGTACGCCCCATCGCGCGACGCCCGTCATGTCCGACATGGCCGAGAGGCCCTGCACCACGGCGTCGTTGTGCATCAGCACCATGGTATCGTGATCCCCGATGGTGGGAATGGCTTCCACCAGCCGTTCGGTAAGGTTGAAACGGCTGCTCTCCCAATCGCCGGGCAGGTTCTGTCCACCCCGCTCGATGGTCCCATCGGCGGCGATGACGCCGGGGCACCCGACCCCGATGAAGGGCGCGAGTTTTAGGCGCGAGCGCTCCGCCCGCGAGATCAGGTCGTTCAGCATCGCGATCAGGCGGTCGACCGCCTCGTCGCGGCTCGGGGCCGGATCCTCGTCGCGGTGGCGCCAGAGCTCCGAACGCCAGATCTCGGCGCGCGACAGGTCGGAGGCTTTCTTCAGGTTCGTGGTGACGACTCCCGCCCGGATGTTGCTGCCCCCGATATCGACGGCGAGCAGACTGTCGTAGCCGGAAAAGATCCAGGACGGCGCGAGGTGGACGGCCCCGATCAGCCCGGCCTCGTCCGGGTGATGACGGATCGGCTCGAGGTTCAGGTTGAGACCGCCGGCACGGAGGATCACGCTGGCCCGGTCGATGGCGAGTCGTCCGGCGAGGCTGTCGCTGAAACCGCCGCCGACGACGATGCTTTGGGTATCGCGCCACCCCTTCTGACGCAGGAAGCGCCGCACCACGGTGGCGAGTTCCTGGGCAAATTCCTCGATCGCGCCGAACACCACGCCGGCGGCAAGCGGCGGACCCTCGATCAACAGATCGTCGAGGCGCCGCTTGCTGAAATCCTGGCTTGCCTTCGCGCCCAGGGGATCGGGGCCGAGCTTGCGCAGCTTCTCGCGCCAATCCTCCACGAGGTCGCGGAAAGCTTTCTTCGATACGCGGTCGCCGACGAAGCCCTCGCCATTCTTCAACTCGATGTTGTAATCGTCGAGGATGACCGAGGGCAGGTCGCTCGGCGCGTGGGAGAGGCTCGATCCACGCGTTACCGTATCCGTGCCCATGCCCGATCGATCCTTTCAGAAAGAGAGAAATGCCGGCCGTCGAGGTCTGGCCGCACTGACCCGCCGAGAGGATTCGGCATGGCCAGCGGTGCAAGCGTTCTTGTCGCGCGAGTGTTCCCTCCGCGACGCGTTCCCCTCTCGCGAGAGGGGTTACTTCGCTTTGGGGGCGGCCTCGCCGGGGGGCGCCTTCGGCTGGCGGGCCTCCATCAGATCCTCCGCCTTTTCTTCGTCGGTATCGCCGCTCTGCTCGATCGCCTTCTCGGGGTTGGTGGCCAGCGCTTTGATGATCGCGACAAGGCGATCGCATTCGCCCTCGTACTTGTACGTCTCCAGGATGATCGCGGCGTCACGCAGGGTGCGGAGGTCGCGTACCGCCTGCTTGTTGGCGGTCTCGCGAAGCTCGGACTTTCCGGCGATGGCCTCTTCGAGCTTCGCTCCCTTCACATCACACGCAGCCTTGGCGTTTCCTGTCGTGTAGGCGCTGAGCGTCGTGGCGAAGAGGACGAGAGCGGTGGCGAGCAGGGTACGCATGGGGGATGGGGCTCCGGGAGGGATGGGGCGCGGTTGCGCTCAGGCGTAGTGGGGGAAACGGCGCAAGAGGCCGTTGGCGAGGGCGATGAGTTGGCTCGGGCGGTAGGGCTTCGGCACGAAGATTGACTCCGCTACCGCATCCGCCTGCGAGAGGCTTCCGCGTCCGCCCGACGTGTAGATGACCGGGAGGTTCGGGCGCAGGCGCCGCGCCCGGCGGGCGAGGGAGAGGCCATTGGTGTTGCGGGCCAAATCGATATCGGTGAAGAGCAGGTCGACGCGTTCCCGCGCCAGGATGTCTTCGGCCTTCTCGGCATCGGCGGCGCTGAGAACGCGATAGCCTTCGTCCATGAGGGCTTCGACGGCCAGTTCGCACACCATGGCTTCATCCTCCACCACCAGGACGGTTTCGGATCCGCGGACGGAGCCGAAATTCGGCAGCGCGAAGGCAGCGTAAGCGACAGGGATCATGACGCAACTCCAACTCACCCGGGGCAGGACGAGAAGCCCGACGCCGGATCGTCACACCAACGGGAGTGGCGGCCGCGATGTTCGGTCCCGTTCATTCGAATTGCGCGGACTTGGTAAGCAATGCCTTAACCCTACCGGATCGGCCTCGGTCGTCCCGGGACGGAACGGGGCAACGGGACGGCGCGCGCTGCCATGAGCCGGACCTTGTCATGAGCCGGACCTGGCATCTCGGCTTCGGCCTCGTCCTCACGGCGCTGGCCGGCTACGTGGATGCCCTCGGGTTCATCCGACTGGGCGGCCTGTACACCTCGTTCATGAGTGGCAACACGACCCAGTTCGCCGTGGCGATGGGGCACGACACGCCCCACTTGGCGATCCTGCCGGCCCTTCTCATCTTCGCCTTTTTCCTCGGAAGCCTGTGCGGGGGAGGGCTCTCGGCCCTGACCCCGGCCCGGTGGAGCACCCCGGTGCTCCTCGGCTTCGAGACCGTTCTGGTATCCGGCGCCTATCTCACGGCGGTGGAGGACCCGAGCCCCGGCCATGCCTCGCTGCTTCTCGCCCTGGCCATGGGCGCGCAGAACGCCGCTCTCGCCCATGTCCAGGGGTTCCGGGCCGGCACCACCTTCGTCACGGGGGCGCTGTTCAGCACCGGCCAGAAGCTCGCTTCGTCGCTCGCGGGCCGCGGACCCCGCTTCGGCTGGGTCGGCGACGGCCTCGTCTGGCTCTCGCTGCTTTGCGGTTCCCTGCTCGGGGCGGTCGCCTATGGCCGCTTCGCGTTGTATGCCCTCGCCATTCCCGCCGGCATTGCCGGTTGTCTCACCCTGGTCGCGACGGTGATGACGGTGCTGAAATCGGCGCCGGATTCCGCATCCGCGTCCTGAGAGGTTCTTAGCCGATGAGCGCCAGCGCTCCCTCACTCGTCGATCACGTCGTTCCGCTGGAGGCTGGCGCCCATGTCTCCGGGGCCGTCTGGCTGAAGGACGTCCTTGCCCTGGCCCTGGGCGATGGCGCCGTGATGCTGGTCGGCCCCCACGAGACGCGGCGCGTGGAGGCTCATCCGGATGCCGGCATCCTGGTGGCGTCGGGCGACGGCCGGCGGATCGTGACGGGCGGCGACGACGGTCGCATCGTGGCCGTCGCGGCCGATGGCGGCATGACCGAAGTGGCCGTCGCCAAGGGCGGGGCCTGGATCGACGCCTTGGCGCTCCATTCCGATGGCGCCATCGCCTATGCCGCCGGCCGCAACGTCGTCGCCCGCGACGCCAAGGGCCGGGAGAAAGTCTTCGCCGCACCCACTACGGCGCGGGGGCTGGCTTTTGCGCCCAAGGGCTACCGCCTCGCCGTGGCGCATTACAATGGCGCTACCCTCTGGTACCCGAATCTCGAGACCGCCCCCGATTTCGTGGAATGGAAGGGCTCGCATCTCGACGTGACCTGGTCGCCGGACGGCCGTTTCGTCGTGACGACGATGCAGGAGAACTCCCTCCACGGCTGGCGCCTGCAGCCCGACCGCGGCCACATGCGGATGTCGGGCTATCCCGGCAAGGTCCGCTCGGTGAGCTGGTCGGGGGACGGTAACTGGCTCGCCACCAGCGGCGCGGAAGCCGCCATCATCTGGCCGTTCGATTCGAAGGAAGGCCCCACCGGCAAGGCACCGCGCGAATGCGGCATCCGCCCGGCCCGCGTCACGCGGGTGGCGTTCCATCCCAAGGCCCTGGTCCTCGCCATCGGCTACGAGGACGGCTGCATCCTGCTCGTGCGCTTCGCCGATGCCTCGGAACTGCTGGTCCGGCCCGCCACCAAGGGCGGAGCGGTCTCGGCCCTGGCCTGGGACGGGCGCGGCGGCCGCCTCGCCTTCGGCTGCGCCGGCGGCATGGCCGGCATCTTGACGCTGCCGGGTTGAGGCGGCGATGGCGCTCCTCGGCTTCGGACGCCGGCGCGAACCGGCCGACGATACCGCGCGCCGCCGGGTCGAGGCGTGGATCCGCGCCCTCGTCGAGCCCGAGACCGTGGTGAAGGTCAACGAGATCCTATGCCCGGACCCCTCCTGTCCCGGCCTGGAAACGATCATCCTGGTCATGCGGCCGGGGCGGAAGACGCAGGCCGCGAAGGTGGCCAAACCCCTGGCCGAGGTGACGCAGGCGGAGGTGGAAGCCGCTTTGGCGGACCTCCCCTGACCCATCGGGAACCGCCACGAGGCCGCCCCTTCATGCGCCATCCGCCCCGTTCGGGAACCGCCACGCGGCCGCCCCTTCCTGCGCCATCCGACCCGTTCGGGAACCGCCACGGAACCGGCCTTTCATGCGCCATCCGACCCATCGGGAACCGCCACGCGGCCGCCCCTTCCTGCGCCATCCGGCCGTTCGGGAACCGCCACGCGGCTCGGTCTTTTGTCTGACGACGTCATGAGGGATGAATCGTGCTGCGTGTGATCCGGACCCTTGGCCTCGCCCTCGGCATCCTCGGCGGCATCGTCGCCGCGCAGGGGCCCGAATTCGCGCAGCAATACGCCCAGCGGCTCGGAGGCACCCTCGACGAGTTGCGGCGCTCCATCGCCGCCCTCGACGCGGATGCCGCCGCGAGCGGCACCAATCGCCAGGGGGCCGTCGACCGCCTGCGCGGCAACGGCGACGCCCTGGTGGCCCGTCGCGGCGAAGCGGCCCGCGCCGATATCGAGCGCTTGCAGCGTCTCGACGCGCAGAAACAGGCTCTCACCGAGGCGGGCGGCCCCATGGGCCGTTTCGCGGCGCTGCTGCGCGATCCCGACATGGCGCTGGCCCGCGCCACCTACCAGGATTACGTGCCCGCGGTCCCGGCGAGCGCCGACGGAATCATCGCCGGATTCCTTGGGTTCCTGGCGACCTGGGCCGGTTGGCGGGTGCTGACGGATGTCGGCCGGCGGCTGGTTCCGGGTCGGCGGCAACCGAAGGCCGCGTGAATGCACGTGGCGGAGGAAGCACGGGTGTTGCACGACATCTACAGCGCGCACCGTCTCCCTGCACTACGACTCGACCGGTAGCGCACGGGCGGACTCGTGGCGCCGTCGAACGGCTGCAATCGCACCATGGCCCGCGCGCCCACCTCACGACCCTCCATCGATCCGGCCCTCGACGCGGCGGCCCTGCTCCGGCGTGTGGGGTTCTTCGGCCTGTTCGTCCTGCTTCCCGTGGCCGCGCAGGTGGCCCGTCGCGCCACCGTGATCCTGGCGCCGATCGCCATCGCGCTCATCGTCATCGCCAGCGCCATCGACGGCAAGCAGCGGCCCATCCGGGTGACGGCAACCCGTATGCTGACGTCCACGGCCTTCCTGGCGGGGGGGCTGGTCATCCTCTGGTCGGCCCTGTCCCTGGTCTGGACGCCGTTCCTCGGACCGGCGACGGAGCGCCTGCTGAATCTCACGGCCACCATCCTGATGACCCTGGCCGCCTATCTCGCGCTGCCGGACCGGATGCGCTCGGCCAACCTCTACCTGCTGCCGCTGGGCGTCATCGCCGCGTCCATCGTCTCCATCGTGTTCGGGCTGTTCGGCGACTCGCTCCTGCGCAACATGCCCGAAGACCAGAGTTCGGTGGATCGCGGGCTGACGGTCCTCGCCCTGCTGGTCTGGCCCTCCGTGGCGTGGCTGCGCTCGCGCGGGCGTGACCTCGAGGCCCTCGGCACGGCCATCCTGGTGGCTCTGGCCCTCTCGATCTCGCCGAACGTGACGCAGATCCTGGCGCTCGCCGTGGGCGCGGTGGCCTTCGCCCTCACGACCTATCGCCCCCTCGTGGGCGTTCGCGCGGTGGCCCTGATCTGCGGCGGCCTGCTGGTGAGCGCGCCGTTCCTGCCGTTCATCGCCCGGCCCATCGGCATCGTCGCCTTCGGTCCGACCGCGCCCGGCGTCCTTACGATCAAGGCGTGGCAGAAGGTGGTGACCACCGAGCCGGTCCGGCTCGTGACCGGGCACGGCTTCGAGACCGCCTCGCGCGGCCGATTCGTGAATCTGCTGCCGAGCAATGCCCCGACCACGATGCTGTTCGAGCTCTGGTACGAGCTCGGGATCGTCGGCGCCTTCGCCGCCGCCTTCGCCCTCCACGCGGCGATCCGCCATAGCGGCCGCTCGGCCACCGCCACCACCCCCGGTGCGATCGTGCCCGGAGCGATGGCGGTCTTTGCCAGCGCCTTCACCATCGCCTGTATCGGTGTCGGCCTGACGGTGATCTGGTGGGTCACGACGCTGACCATCACGGTGCTGGTCTTCATCGCCGTGGAGCGCGGGCAGTTCCGCACCCGTCGCCCGAAGGCCAGCCTGCTCAGACCGCGCGCCGCGAGCCCGCGCCCCGCCAACGACGATTGACCGAACCGGGCGGGCTCATCCGGACCTCACTCGTCCGCCGCCGCCTCGATGGCGGTCATGTCGTCGTCGGACAGGCCCATATGGTGGCCGATCTCGTGGACGAGGACATGGGTGACGAGATGGCCGAGGGTCTCCTCGTGCTCGGCCCAATAGTCGAGGAGCGGCCTGCGGTAGAGCCAGACCCGGTTGTGCAGCTGCCCGGTCGCCACCTCGCCTCCTTGAGCGAGGCCGATGCCCCGGAACAGGCCGAGCAGGTCGAACTCGCTCTCGCACTCCATCTCGCGGAGGGTGGCGTCGTCGGGAAAATCCTCCACATGGATCGTCACGCCCTCGCACAAGGCGAGGAATTCCGGCGGCAGGCGGGCGAGGGCGTCGCGCGCCAGGATCTCCACGTCGTCGAGGGACGGTGCCTGGAGATCGGACCAGGTCCGGGCGGGCGCCGTCATCCGAGGACCGGGAGGACCCGCTCGCAGAGGAACGCGGCGAGATCGTTGGTGATGTGGTCGATATGCGGCTCCTTCACCGCCTCCTGCTCGAAAGCCTCGCGGAACGGATCGATGGTGCGGGGCACGACCAGAACCGTCGCCATCCCGATCTCGTGGGGCACGACGAGGTTGCGGGCGATGTCCTCGAACAGGGCCGAACGGTGCGGATCGACCTCGTGCCGGATGAGGAAGCGCTCGTAGGTGGAGCGTTCGGGCTTCGGGACGAAGTCGGCGGCGGCGATGTCGAACACATCCTCGAAATGGTCGAGGATGCCGAGCTTGGCGGCCACGTTCTCGGCATGGCGGCGGGAGCCGTTGGTCAGGATCAGCTTGCGACCCGGAAGCCGCTCGATGGCGTCACCCAGAGCCGCATCGAGGCGGATCGTGGAATGGTCGATGTCGTGGGCGAAATCGAGGAAATGGTAGGGATCGACGTTCTCCTCCACCATCAGCGCCTTCAGGGTGGTGCCGTAGCGATGGTAGAAATGCTTCTGCAGCGCCCGCGCCGAAATCCCGTCGAGCCCGTAGAGCTGCATGACGTACAGGGTGATCCGCTCGTCGACCTGCGGCCAGACGAGGGCGTCGCTGGGGTAGAGCGTGTTGTCGAGATCGAACACCCAGGTGTCGACGCTCGAGAAGCCACGGGAGCCCGCGCTGGAGAGATGGCTTTCGCCGGGAAGGAACAAGGCGGCTGAACGGGGTTCGAGGCGGCGGGAACGGTGCATGACCGGATACGGTCACCAACGGTTACGATGAAATTGCGCCCTGCGAAAGGAAGCTCGGCCATTCGATCAGGGCAATCGCCTGAAGCGCTCGCCCTGGTTGTCTCGCCGGCCTCGGTCGCCGGCGCCCGCCGCCGCGGGCTCAGGCACTCGCTCCGCTCAACGCCTGCCAGGACGTTCGTCCTGACAGGCCCGCTCCGCGCGGCGCTCTTCGCGCCGCGAAGCCGCCCGCACGGCTTCGAGCGATCGCCCTGGCCGTGCGATCCCTTCCGATGACGAAACCGCCGTTTCGCGTTCCCGCCCGGCATCGGCCGAATGACGGTGGCGGTTCGACAGAACGGGTAGGACTATCGCAAGGTTGATCAGCGTAACGTATACCGCGAAGCGTCCGTGAGGCAGCGTCGATCGACGCCATCGGCAGGGCGGATAGCGTCGGCTTACTTTCCTGGATGGTGCGACGTGCAAGATCGAGCACACGACCGAGGCGACAGGGAAGGGAAGGGTGCCGTCGAGGCGAATTCCGCGCACCCGAGCGATTGTGATCCGGAGCCTCATCTCGACGCCGTGTGCCGCACCGCTTCGGCCCTGTTCCGCGTTCCCATCGTCCTCGTTCCCCTCGTCAATGCCGAATTTCCTGCGTTGAAGGCGGGCTCGGGCACCGGGGGAGCGGTGCCGGGTTGGTGCGATGGGTTCGTCGTGAACGCCATCACGGGCGAATCGGACGGCCCGGTGGTGATCCGCGATCTCCTCGCCGACCACAGATTTGCCGACCATCCCCTGGTGACGGGCGGGCTCAAGGCCCGCTTCTATGCGGGCGTGCCCCTCACGCTCCGTCCCGGGCACAGGACCGGCATGCTGTGCCTGATCGATACCGTCCCGCGTCCCGACTTCACCGACGAGCACCTGGACCAGCTCGAGGATCTCGCCCTCCTCGTCACCGGACACCTGCGTCTCCACCAGGCCAATGCGGAGCGCGAGGTGGAGCTGCGCGAGCGCCTGCGCGTCGCGACCATCCTCACCCGCCGCGAAGCCCATCTCGAAGCCGCCCTGGCATCTCAGCGCATGGCCGAGGAGATCGCGGGTTTCGGGCATTGGCGCATCGACGTCGCCGAACGCCGGATCGAATGGTCGGCGGGGATGGCGCGGATCCACGGCCGCGCACCCGCGGACCTCGCGCGCATTCCCCTGGACGAGCATCTGGCCTTCTACCATCCCCAGGACCGGGAGCGTGTCCGCTGGCATCTCGACGAGGCCGTGGCGGGGTCGGGGGCCTTCGCGCGGGACGATTACGAGCATCGGTCGCGGATCGTCCGACCGGGCGGGGATTGCCGGGTGGTCGCCGAGCGCGGCATCGTCGAGCGTGGTCCGGACAGGAGCATCCGGGCCATCTCCGGAATCTGCCTCGACGTCACGGAACTGGCCCGCTCGGACCAGCACCTGCGCGAGACGACGGACCTCCTGCGCATCACCCTCGAGAGCATCGACGAAGGCCTCGTCATGGTCGATGCGGACGACCGTGTCAGGGTCCATAACGAGCGCCTGAACCTGCTCCTCGACCTGCCCCAGGAAATGCTCCACGACGGAGCCCCCTTCGACGACCTCCGCCGCCACATCACCGAACGGGACGGTTCGCTGCCGGCGACCCTGGACCGGCGCGTCCGTGACGCGAAACGCGATCACGGCGAGGCGGGTGCCAGCGGCGAGCACCTGCAACGGGACGGGACCCTCCTCGAGCTCAGCGGCGTGCCGCTGGCGGACGGCAGCACCGTCTATACCTTCGCCGATATCACCGCCCGGCACAGGGCCGAACGCTCGCTTCGCGAGAGCGAGGCGTCCTACCGCCTGCTCGCGGATTTCCTGCCCCAGATGGTCTGGATCACGAACGACCGCGACGAGACCACCTACTGCAACCGCCATTGCGGGCACTATTACGAACGGCCCCTCGTCTCCCTGACGGAGCGGTTCGACTCGTATCACCCGGACGATCGCAGCCGCGTCCATGGCGATGTCTGCGACCGCCACAAGGCGTGGCAGGATTACGATTTCGAGGTCCGCATCCGCCGCGCCGATGGCGTCTACCGTTGGCACAAGGTCAGCAAGCGCCCGATCCGCCTCCTCGACGGCGAGCCCGGATGGCTCGCCACGGCCCTGGATATCGATGACATCATCACCGCCAGGATCGCGCTGGAGCGCACCGGCGACCTGCTGCGCCTCGCCCAGGACGCGGCCGAGGCGGGGGTCTGGGAGTGGGACGTCGCCTCGGACCGGATCTGGCAGTCCCAGGAAAGCGCACGGATGCAGGGTTTGCCGCTCGAGGAAGCGGATCCGGCCGCCGGCCTCGTGATGACCATGACGGAGTGGGAGCGAAACCTGCCGGCCGAGGACGTCGTTCGGGTCCGGGCGGAAGCGAACCGGGCCGTCGCGACGCGCACCAATCACAGGGTGGAGTTTCGCGTCCTGCACCCGTCGACCGGCGAATGCCGCTGGTTCCAGGGATTCGGCCGCGCCGTCCTCGACCCGGAGACGGGCGAGGTCTGCCGCTTCGTCGGCATGAATCTCCACATCACCGCCCGCAAGGAGGTCGAAGAGGCGTTCAGGGCAAGCGACGCGCGCCGACGCGTGAGCGAGGAGCGGCTGGCCCTGGCCCTCGACAGCGGCAGGGACGGCCTGTGGGATGCCGATCTACAAACCGGCGAGGTCTGGTTCTCCGACCGGGCTCAGAGCATGCTCGGCTATGCGCCCGGCGAGTTCGGCCGGTCCTTCGACTACGTCGGTACCCTGGTCCATCCGGACGATCGGGACGGTTGCCGACGGGAGGCGGTCGCGCATTTCGAGGGACGGCAACCGGCCTTCGAGATCGAGGTCCGGGTCCGCACCAGGGCGGGGGGCTACCTCTGGCTCCTTGCCCGCGGCAAGGTCGTGACCCGCGCCCCCGACGGCACCCCGATCCGTTTCGTCGGAACCCATATCGACATCACGGCCCGCAAGGAGGCCGATCAGCGGATCGCCCATCTCGCCTGCCACGACGCCCTCACCGGGCTGCCCAACAGGGCGATGTTCCACAACCGCCTGGAACAGGCTCTCCGCTCGGTGCGGAGCGGCAATTGCGCGATGGCGGTGCTCTGTCTCGATCTCGACCGGTTCAAGGCGATCAACGACACGTTCGGACATCTGGCGGGCGACATCCTGCTGACGGTCGTCGCCGAACGCATGAGCCAGGTGCTGAGGCCGTGCGATGTCGTCTCCCGCCTCGGCGGCGATGAGTTCGGCATCATCCTCGCTGATATCCGTGGGGTCGACGAGGCGGTCGAGGTCGCCCGCAGGGTGATCGACGCCATCGCGCAGCCGGTCAAGCTGGACGGACACCTGGCCAATATCGGGATCAGCATCGGCGTCGCCCATGCCCCGGCGGACGGAGTCGAGGCCGATCCCCTCCTGCGGCATGCCGATCTCGCCCTGTATCGGGCGAAGGCCGCCGGGCGGAACACCGTCCGCGTCTATGAAGCCAGCATGGATGCGGCGATCGAGGAGCGGATCCAGCTCGAATTCGAGCTGCGCGAGGCCATCCTGCGCCGCGACCTGATCCTGCACTACCAGCCGGTGGTCGACCTCGCCACCGACAGCGTGAGCGGCGTCGAAGCGCTGATGCGCTGGCCTCATCCCACCCGCGGGATGATCCCACCCGCGACCTTCGTCGAGATCGCCGAGGAAACCGGCCTGATCGTCGAACTCGGAAACTGGGCTCTGCGCGAAGCCTGCCGCGAGGCCGCGTCGTGGGCGCATTCGGCCCGCATCGCGGTCAACGTGTCGGCGGTGCAGTTTCGCGAGCCGGGCCTCGAGCAAAGCGTGATCATGGCCCTGTCGGCCTCGGGCCTCGCGGCGGACAGGCTGGAGCTGGAGATCACCGAGAGCGTCCTGATCCAGGACACCGAGGCGGTGATCGCCTGCCTGCACCGCCTGCGCTACCTCGGCGTCCGTATCGCCCTCGACGATTTCGGGACCGGCTACTCCTCCTTGAGCTACCTGCGGCAGTTTCCGTTCGACAAGATCAAGATCGACCGCTCCTTCATCCGCGAGATCGCCGACCCGGACACCGCCGCCATCGTGCGCGCCATCGTCGGGCTCGGCGAGAGGCGCGGAACGACGATCACGGCGGAGGGGGTGGAGACCCGGGCGCAGCGCGATCTCGTGCGGGCGGAAGGCTGCAACGAGGTCCAGGGCTTCTTGTTCAGCAAGCCGGTTCCGGCGCGGGACCTGTCCGGCGTCATCGCCCGGTTGTCGCGCGCCGAGAGGGCGGCCTGACGGAGCAGGACAGCGGGGATTCAGCCGCCGAGGCTGTCGAGATAGCCGGGGGCGAGGCGCAGGCCGAGGGGCAGGGCCGAGACCGGAGGCGGGGTCCGGATGCATTCCTCGAGGAAGCCCATCGTGTTCCCGATGATGGCCTCGGAGAAGGGCTTGGCGATCACCGCCACCGCACCGGCGAAGTCGTCGTGGAAGCGGCTGGCATTCGCGGTCAGGAAGACCAGCATCATCGCGGGCTCGTCCGCCAGATCCTTCGCCACGTCGAGGCCGGAGGAACCGCCCTTCAGCTGCAGGTCGATGAGGACGATGTCGGGCCGGGTCCGCCGGGCCACCGCGACGGCATCCCTCGCGGAGACGGCCGTGCCGACGACCTCGTGCCCCGCCTCTTCGAGCAGGATCTCGAGCTGCATCACGATCAGGGCTTCGTCTTCGACGACGACGATCCGGAGAGGTTCACTCACGTTGATTCCCTGTGGCCCGTCCCGCCGACGGGCAGGCGGATATCGATCCGCGTCCCGGGATTGGCCGGGTGCCAGGCGATGTCGGCATTCAGCTGGCGCACGAGACTTTCGATCAGGCGCTTGCCGAACGTCCGGCCGCCGGCGCCGTCCTGCGGCATGCCGATGCCGTCATCGGCGATCGTGATGCGAATTGCCTCGCCTTCGGGTTTGACCGAAACCGAGAGCCGGCCGCCCGCGTCACGCGGAAAGGCATGCTTGAGGGCGTTGGTCAGCAGCTCGTTCATCACCAGGGCGACCGGGGGCGCCTGTTCGACGGCGACCTCCACGGGGACGAGGTCGACATCGAGCTCGATCCCCTGTCGCCCGGAGCCGCGCACCAGATCGACGGCGAGTTCCTGCGCGAAGGCGGCGACATCGAAACGCTGCACGTCGTTGGACTGGTAGAGGCGCTTATGCACCGTGCCGAGGGCCTCGACGCGGGCCAGCATGGATTTGAGCGACGCCTTCGCGTCCGGGTCGGAGATGGTCCGCGTCTGCAGGGTGAGCAGCGAGGCGATCATCTGCAGGTTGTTCTTCACCCGGTGGTCCACCTCGTGGACCAGCATGGTCTTGGCCGCCAGCGCCTCGGTGAGCTGCCGCGTGCGCTTCTCCACCTCGCGCTCGAAATGGAGCTTCTCGTTGCGCGTCTGCATGAGCGCGTCGATCCGGTCCGTGACGTCGAGCTGCGACGCGAAGAAATACACGGTCTCGCCCTCGTCGCTGCTCACGGGGCTGACATAGAGGGCGTTCCAGAACTGGCTCCCGTCCTTGCGGTAGTTGAGGATGTCGACGGCGATATCGCGCTTGGCCGCGATCGCGTCGCGGATCTGGCCAACGGCGTCGGGATCCGTGTCTTCACCCTGGAGGAGGCGGCAGTTCCGGCCCATGACCTCGGCGCGGCTGTAGCCGGTCATCCTGAGGAAGGCGTCGTTGACGAAGACGATGGGATTGTCCGACTGACGCGGATCGGTGATCAGCATCGCCATGCGCGTCGCACGGATGGCCGCCGCGAAAGGGTCGCCCCTTCCGTGCTCGGCCCCCAATCGGTCGGTGAGGTGCCAGGCGTCGTCCGCTTCCATTCTGCCTTCCCGTGTTGCCCGGCGCGTCTCGCGGCCAGGGCAAAGTCTTCGACAACGACGAGGCATCCCCGCTGTCGCGAGGATTCGCGCCTCGATGGCATGGCGTCGAGCCAAGCCACACGAATGACGAGCCGCGATATCGTTGTGAGTTGATCTCAACGACATAGGGGGGCTCATCCATTCGACAAGCTTTGGTGTGCCGCAGCGTTCCCGTCCTGCAAGGGTCATTGCGCGGAGCGTGTGTCCGAACACGGTCTGAAAACCGTTGCTGATCCATCACGCGGTATGCCGATCGGACCCGCCACAACCGGTGATGATTGCCCGCCATTGCCCGAAACGGTAGAATGGCCAAGCTCGTTATCGCTGGGCTTGACGCTCCGCAGGCCGGTGGCGATGCAGGTCGAACGCCAGGATCACCCCGTCATGTCGACATTTCGCCGGTTCGGATGGGTCAAGGGCGCGGCTGCTCTCGTCATGGCCGCACAGCTGGCCGCCTGCGGCTCCATCCCCCGCGTGGCCTACACCGCCGACCAGGCCTCGGCGGCGGTGCCGGCCGGCATGGATCTCACCGTCCGCGCCTATGCCGACGCGTCGGAGAGCACCTTCACCGAGATGGTGGCGCGGCCGGAACGCTCGAAGCACGGCTTCGCCTATCTCGCCCTGTCGGGCGGCGGCGGTGACGGTGCCTACGGCGCCGGTATCCTCAACGGCTGGTCTGAATCCGGCAAGCGGCCCGAATTCGCCCTCGTCTCGGGGGTGAGCACCGGCGCCCTGATCGCGCCCTTCGCCTTCCTCGGCCCGGCCTACGATTCCACCCTCACCGACATCTACACCAGCGGCGTCGCCTCGACCCTGGTGCAATCGCCGAGCGTGACCAACATCGTGTTCGGATCGGGCCTCTTCGGGGACGGACGACTCCGCGACCTCGTGCGCCGCTACGTGACGTCCGATCTCCTCGCCGCCATCGCCGAGCAGCACGCCAAGGGGCGCCGCCTCCTCGTGGTGACGACGAACCTCGATTCCCAGCGCGCGGTCATCTGGAACATGGGCGCCATCGCCACCAATGGCGGGCCCAACGCCGTCGCGCTGTTCACGGATGTGCTGACGGCCTCCGCCAGCATCCCCGCCGTGTTCCCGCCCCAGCTCCTCGACGTGCAGGCCGAAGGCAGGGCGTTCCAGGAGATGCACGTGGACGGGTCGGTGGTGACGCCGGTCTTCACCCTGCCGCAATCGTTCCTGCTGCGGGACGGTCGCCTGCGCACGGCGGGCAAGGCCGACATCTACGTCATCATCAACGGGCGGCTCGAGCCGGAATTCGACGTGGCGCAGAACAATACCCTGTCCATCGTCGAGCGCTCGTTCACCACCGCGAGCCGGGCCCGCAGCCGCGCGACGCTGGCCGCGACCTATGCCTTCACCCGCGGCAACGGCATGGGCTTCAACCTGACCTATATCGACGAATCCGCGCCGAACACCACGACGGCGCGCGGCTTCGACACCGGCTACATGCGCAAGCTCTACGAGAGCGGGCGGGAGACCGGCCGGGCCGGAACCTTCTGGCGCAAGAGCGTGCCCACGGCTCCCCTGGTGAAGGCCATCGCCGCCGGCGTCGAGCGGAACTGACGGGCAGGCGCCATCCCCCCGGCGGGGTGGTGCCCTGCGCCGCCCGCCCTCGCGCTCGTTGCTGCACTGCGATAGGAGTGGCGCCATCCCCCGTGTGGCCACCGGCCCGCATCTCCCTTGCGTATGGCCGCTGACCTATGATCCAGATCGAAGACCTCACCTTCAGCGCCTGGGGCCGGCGCTTCTTCGATCGCGCCAGCGTCGCGGTCCCTCCCGGCTCGAAAGTCGGCCTCGTGGGGCGCAACGGCGTCGGCAAGTCGACCCTGTTCAAGATCATCCTCGGCGAGTTCCAGGCCGATAGCGGCGCCATCCTGCTGCCGAAGACCGCCCGCGTCGCTTCGGTGGACCAGGAGCACCCGGCGACACCGGTGAGCCTGATCGACACGATCCTCGCCGCCGATCTCGAACGCGAGGCCCTCAACCTCGAACTCGAGACCGCCGAGCCGGAGCGCATGGGCGAGATCTACGGCCGCCTCATCGAGATCGACGCCGACCGGGCGCCGGCGCGGGCGGGCGAGATCCTGGCCGGTCTCGGCTTCTCGGTGGAGGATCTGACCCGGCCGATGTCGGAATTCTCCGGCGGCTGGCGCATGCGCGTGGCGCTCGCCGCAGCACTCTTCGCCGAGCCGGACATGCTGCTCCTCGACGAGCCCACCAACTACCTCGATCTGGAGGGCGCCCTGTGGCTGGAGGCGCGGCTCAAGCGCTATCCGCATTCGGCGCTGATCATCAGCCACGACCGCGAACTCCTGAACAACTCGGTGGACGCGATCCTGCACGTCGCCAACGGCAAGCTCGAACTCTACACCGGCGGCTACGACGATTTCGAGAAGCGCCGGGCCGAGAAGGCACGCCTCCAGGCCTCGACCAAGATGAAGCAGGACGCCGAGCGCGCCCATCTCCAGAGCTTCGTCGACCGGTTCAAGGCCTCCGCCTCCAAGGCGGCCCAGGCCCAGTCGCGCATGAAGCGTCTCGCCAAGATGGAGCCCATCGCCACCACCATCGAGGAGCATGTGGCGCCGTTCCACCTGCCCTCGCCGAAGCGTCCGCTGGCGCCGCCCCTCATGCATCTCACCGATGCCACCATCGGCTACGGCGACGACGAGCCGGTGCTGCGCGACCTCAACCTGACCCTCGACGTCGACGACCGGATCGGACTGCTCGGCGTGAACGGCGCCGGCAAATCCACCTTCGCCAAGATGGCGGCCGGCGCCCTGAAACTGCGCGACGGACGCATGGTCCGCGAGGGCAGGGTGCAGGTCGGCTGGTTCCACCAGCACCAGATCGAAGCCCTCGACCCCAAGGACACGCCGCTGGCCATCATCCGCCGCGAGCGCCCGGACGACAGCGAATCCGGCCGCCGGGCCAAGCTCGCGAGCTTCGGCCTGAACTTCGACAAGCAGGAGACGACGGTGGACGCCCTGTCGGGTGGGGAGCGGGCGAGACTCCTGCTCAACCTCGTGGCGATGCAGGCGCCCCACCTGCTCATCCTCGACGAGCCGACGAACCATCTCGACATCGACAGCCGCCGGGCCTTGCTCGACGCGCTGAACGATTACGCCGGCGCCGTCATCCTCATCACCCACGATCGTTCGCTGATGGAACTCGTGGCCGACCGACTCTGGCTCGCTGCCGACAGGACCGTAAAGCCGTTCGCCGGCGACATGGACGATTACGCCCGCTTCGTCCTCGACCGCTCGAAGACCGGCAAGACCGCGCCCGGTCAGGGCCGGGAGAAGAAGAACAAGCGCAAGGCGGCGTAGAGGGAGAGGCTCCTTCGCGTGGCGGCCTTTGTCGACATCCTGCGCTGTGCCGACGGCAGCTACTATGTCGGATCGACGCGCGGGGATTCTCTCGACAGGCGACTTGGCGAGCATCACGCCGGCACGTTTCCCGGCTATGCCAGCAGCCGTCACCCCGTCGTTCTCGTCTACGCCACGCAATTCGAATGGATCACCGATGCCATTGCATTCGAGCGCAGGCTGAAAGGATGGAGCCGGGCGAAAAAGGAAGCCCTCATCGCCAGCGACTGGGAGGCCTTGCAGAGATTGGCGAAGCGTCCACTCAAGGTACGGACTTCTAACCCGCCGACCTCGTCCTTCGAGGCCGCTCACGCGGCACCTCAGGATGAGGTTCATGGTGGGAGAGTGAGAAGTGATTCCGGGCGGGACTCCTCGTGGATCGCCCTACACCCCCGGTTGCCGCCCCGCCACAATGACAACGGGGGCGTTGCTTCCCTCGCCCCGCGTGCGGGGAGAGGGGATGTTCGTCGAGCTTACTTGCGCAGGATCTTCGTCACGAGGCGCCCGATCGGGTTGCTCGAATCGTAGTTGCGGTCGTCGCGGACGACGGGGCGGTTGTCGTTGCCGAGGAGCTTGGTGACGAGGCGTCCGATGAGGCTCATGGCTGTATCCCTTCAAAACCGGTCACGCGCCGGCATACGGCGCAGCTTGATGGTCAACACGCCGAAGGCCTCTCCCGTTCCGGAGAATCCCGTCCGCTCACCGCTTCTGCCATGGACGTGCCGAGGACGAACGGCATCGCCCTTGCTCCGAAGACCACAAAGGGGGAGCGATGATCGACAGACTGTTCCATGCGGGTGCGAGCCTCGCGCTGCTTCTCGCCGTCGCGATCCTGTTATCCACCAACCGCCGGGCGATCCGGCCCCGCGTCGTGATCGCGGCCCTCGCCCTCCAGGTGGCGATCGGGGCGATCGTCCTGTTCGTGCCGCTGGGGCGGCAGGCCCTCGATGCGGCCTCCAGCCTCGTGCAGACGGTGCTCGGCTATGGCGACCGCGGCGTCCTGTTCCTCTTCGGCGGCCTCGTGGAGCCGCGCATGTTCGAGCTGTTCGGCGGCAGCGGCTTCATCCTGGCCCTGCGCGTGCTGCCGCAGATCCTCTACGTCTCCGCGCTCATCGCCATCCTGTATCATCTCAAGGTGATGCAGACCCTCGCCCGGATCATCGGCGCCGGCTTGCAGCGGGTGATCGGCACGTCGCCCATCGAGACCTTCTCGGCGGTCATCACCATCGTCATCGGCCAGAGCGAGATCGCGGTGGCCCTGCGGCCCTTCCTCACCCTGCTGACCGGGGCCGAATTGTTCGCCGTGATGTCGAGCGGGGCCGCGTCCACCGCCGGCTCGATCCTCGCCGGCTACGCGGCTTTGGGCGTGCCGATGGAGTATCTGCTGGCGGCCGGCGTGATGGCGATCCCCGGCGGGCTCCTCTACGCCAAGATCCTGATGCCCTCGACGGAGCCGACGCGGGTGACGACCATGCGGGTGGAGTTCGCCGAGACGCGGGCGGTGAACCTGATCGAGGCGGCCGCCGACGGCACCCAGAAGGGCCTTGTCATCGCGGTGTCGGTGGGCGCCATGCTGATCGCCTTCACCGGGCTCATCGCGCTGCTCAACGGCGTCGCGGGATGGGGCGGCGGGCTCGTCGGCTATCCGGCCCTGAGCATCGAGGGCGTGCTCGGGCTCGCCTTCGCGCCGCTCGCCTGGCTGATGGGCGTGCCCTGGAGCGAGGCCGGTCTTGTCGGCGGCGCCATCGGGCAGAAGATCGCGTTCAACGAGTTCCTGGCCTATGCCCAGCTCTCGCCGGTGCTGAAGGGCGGCACGTTGGATGCCAGGACCACGGCGATCGTCTGCTTCGCCCTGTGCGGCTTTGCCAATCTCGCCTCCATCGCAATCCAGCTCGCGAGTCTGGCGAGCCTCGTCCCCGAGAGGAGGTCCGAGATCGCGCGCTACGGATTGCGCGCGATCCTGGCTGGTACGTTGTCGAACCTGACGAGTGCGACCATCGCCGGGCTGTTCATCGGCTGACGGGACGCGGTCACGCGGCCGCGCGCTTGGCCTTGGACGCCTTGGCGGATGCCGGGGCGGCCTTGGCCGGAGCCGTCATCGGGAGTTCGATGTCGACGCCGAGGGTCGACATGTCCTGGCCCCGTTCCAGGCGGATCTGGACCTTGTCCCGTTCCACCGTGACATGCTTGGCGATGACGGCGAGGATCTCCTCCCGCAGGAGCATCACCAGATCGGAGCCGCCGGCCCCGGCCCGTTCATGGGCCAGGATCAGCTGGAGACGGTCGCGGGCCGTCGGGGCCGAAGCGCGCTTGTTGAAGAGGTTCCGCAGGCTCATGCCGCCCTCCGGGTGAACAGCTTGTTGAGGAGCGACTTCTTGTCGGACGGCACGGTCATCGGCACCGTATCGCCCTTCAGGCGGCGGACGGCGTCGATATAGGCCCGGGCCGGGGCGCTGAGCGGGTTGTTCATCGTCACCGGGCAGCCGACGTTGGACGCGCGCAGGACTTCGAGGCTCTCGGGGATGATGGCGAGGAGCGGGATCGAGAGGATCTCGAGCACGTCGTCGACCTTGAGCATGTCGCCGCGGTCGGCGCGGGCGGGGTCGTAGCGGGTGAGAATGAGGTGTTTCTCCATCACCTCGCCGCGCTCGGCCTTCAGCGTCTTCGAATCGAGAAGACCGATGATGCGGTCGGAATCGCGCACCGAGGAGACTTCCGGGTTCGTGACGACCACGGCGAGATCGGCGTGGCGCATGGCCAGCGTCGCTCCGCGCTCAATGCCGGCCGGGGAATCGCAGATCACCCAGTCGAACTTCTCGCGCAGCTCGTCCATCACCTTGGCGACGCCCTCGTCGGTGAGGGCATCCTTGTCGCGGGTCTGCGAGGCGGGCAGCAGCGACAGGTTCTCGAGCCGCTTGTCGCGGATCAGCGCCTGGTTGAGCTTGGCGTCGCCGTTGACCACGTTGATGAGGTCGTAGACCACGCGCCGCTCGGCGCCCATCACGAGGTCGAGGTTGCGCAGGCCGACGTCGAAATCGACCACCGCCACGCTTTGGCCGGCCTGCGCGAGCGCCGCGCCGAGAGCCGCCGTGGTGGTCGTCTTGCCGACGCCGCCCTTGCCAGATGTAACGACCAGAACCTTGGCCATGTTCGTATCTCTCCTTAATCCAAGGTTGCCATTTTGATGGAGCCGCTATCGAGCCAGATCTGCACGGGTTTCCCGCGCAGGGTCGTGCCCATGTCCTCGGCCGTGCGGACGAGGCGATCGATCCCGAGCAGTTCGGGCTCAAACTTGCGGCAGTAGATGCGGGCGCGGGGGTTGCGGGCGGCACCGGCGATGGCCCGGCCGCGAAGCGCCCCGTAGACGTGGATCGAGCCGCCGGCGAGGATTTCGGCGCCGGACGCCACCGAACCCATGACGGTGACGTCACCGGTGGGATGCGTGATCGACTGGCCGGACCGGACCGAGCCCTCGATCATGAGAGACGTGGTTTCCGGCTCGGCATCCTTCGGGATCTCGATGCCGAGGGTGGGCCGTCCGTCCACCAGGAGCGGGGGCAGGGCGAGGCCGTCGAGCAACGTCGTTCCCGCCAGGGTCGCCGCCGCGCCCTCAATGCCGAGGATGCGGATGCGGCGGGCCCCGAGATCGGCCAGAACCTTGCCGAGCACGTCCGGGTCCGACCCGAGCGCCGCGATGTCGAGGATGAGGGGGCGTCCGTCGAGGAGGGTCGGCGAACGCTTCAGCGAGGCATCCAGATCGGCGAACCAATCGGGAAGCGGGGCTTCCGGAGCCAGGACGAGCGCCTTGAAGGCACGGCCTCGAAGCTGGACGGATCGGCGGGATGGAGGGGCGTGTGTCACGGGCTCTCGCGATTCCTTACCGAACCATTGACGTCCCTTATGGTTACCGGTTGGTTAACGAGCCGGCTTTCTGTGATCCTGTGAGCCGATAATCCTGCAATCCCGGGTTCCTGTGACGGCGCTACTCCAGCGCGGCGACCTTGATCGCATCGCCCTCCAGGCGGATCTGGACCGCCTGACCGTGATGGCCTGGGCCGAGATCGTCGGCGGTGCGGTAGAGACCGTCGATGGCGAGCAGTTCGGGCTCGAACTTGCGGCAGGTGATGCGGGCATCGGGATTGCCGGAGGCGCCGGCGATGGCCCGCCCGCGCAGCGCCCCGTAGATGTGGATCGAGCCGCCGGCGATCACTTCCGCGCCGGAGGCCACCGAGCCCATGATGGTGATGTCACCGTCGAGATGCAGGACCGTTTGGCCCGAGCGGACCGGCTGGTCGAGGATCAGCGAGCGGGGCGGGCGGGGTGGCTCGGCGGGGGCCGGCGCATCCGGCGTGGCGACCTCGTCCACGGGCCGTCCTCCGGCTGGGGCCGGGGGCAGCCCGTCCCCGAGGCTTCCGGATTTCGCCCCCTCGATCCCCATCACCGTGACGTCGCGCGCCTTCAGGTCGCTCACCAGCGCGGTGAGATCCCCCCGGTCGAGGCCGAGGCCGGACACGTCGAGGATGACCGGACGGCCGACGAAGAAGGCCGGGGATCGGCGGGCCAGGGCGTCGAGATCCTCGAGCCAGTCCTGCACCGGGGCCGAGGGGGCGAGCACCAGGGCCATGAACGAGCGGCCGCGGAAACGGATCGGGGGGCGGGAATTCGGTTGTGTCACGCGGTGGCGTTTCTGTTGTTCCAGGATCAAAGGACGGCGTCGAGGAAGACCATATCGGCAGAAACCGCCGAACGCTCCCCTCCAAAGTCACGCCCTCGCGTCTCTCCACCGAAACGCGTCTCTCCGCCGAGAGGGATGCGTCCGCCGGGCGGGGAACGATGGCGGAGGCTTGGCCATATCCGCTCGTTTCCCCTTGCCATGCGGCCGGATCGGACATAAACATATCTTTATGTCTCAAGAGAGCGCCGAGGCGAAGACCGCCCTTCCTTTCGCCGACGCCCTCGGCGTGCTGCGCGCCACCGCGGAGGAAACGCGGTTGCGCATCCTCGCGCTGCTCATGCAGGGCGAGCTTTCGGTCTCGGATCTCACCGACATCCTCGGCCAGTCGCAGCCGCGGATCTCGCGTCATCTCAAGCTCCTCGTCGAGGCCGGCCTGGTGGAGCGGCACCGGGAGGGCGCCTGGGCGTTCTTCCGCCTCATCGAGGCGCGGGCCGGACTGGTGGAGCCCCTGGTTGGCAGCCTCGACCGCGCGAGCCCGCCCCTGTCCGAGGACCGGGCCCGCCTCGATGGCGTGCGGACCCAGCGCGCCGATGCGGCGCAGACCTTCTTCGCGCGCCTCGCTCCGAAATGGGACCAGCTTCGCTCGCTCCATGTGCCGGAGGCGATGGTGGAAGCGGCGGTGATCGACACGCTCGGGCCCCGCCCCGTGAGGAACCTCATCGATCTCGGCACCGGCACGGGACGGATGCTCGGTCTGCTGGCCCCGCGCGCCGGCCGCGCCACGGGCCTCGACTCGAACCATGCCATGCTCTCCGTCGCCCGCGCCAATCTCGAACGGGCCGGCCTGTCCGGGGTCGACCTGCGCCAGGGCGACATCCACGCGCCGCCCTTCGGCCGGGGCGGCTTCGACCTCGTCGTGGTGCATCAGGTGCTGCATTATCTCGACGATCCGGCCCGCGCCCTGCGCGAGGCGGCACGACTCGTGGCGCCGGGCGGCCGTCTCCTCGTGGTGGATTTCGCCCCGCACGACCTCGAATTCCTGCGTGAGGACCAGGCCCATCGGCGCCTGGGCTTTGCCGCCGAGCAGGTCACGGGATGGCTCGCCGATGCCGGCCTCGGCACGGTCTCCACCCGGCATCTCTCGCCCGGTGACGAGAGCGGCGACCAGCTCACCGTCACCCTCTGGCTCGCCGCCGCCGCGGCCGAGCCGGCCCTCGATTCCGAGGTGGAGCGCGCGGTGGCCTGACCGGCCTTCGTCTCTCTGCCTCGACCCCGTTACGTCTGAACCGACCGATCTTGAGGACGACCCGATGCCCACCGCTTCCCATCACCGCGCCAGCCGCGACGGCTACCGCCCGATCCAGGTCTCCATCGAGTTCTTCCCGCCGAAGACCGACGAGATGGAGAAGGTCCTGTGGTCGTCGATCGAGCGGCTCGCCCCGCTCCAGCCGAAATTCGTCTCGGTGACCTACGGCGCCGGCGGCTCCACCCGCGAGCGCACCCACAACACCGTGGCGCGGATGATCAAGGAGACCGGCCTCAAGCCGGCTGCCCATCTCACCTGCGTCGACGCCACCCGCGAGGAGATCGACGAGGTCGTGCAATCCTACTGGGATGCCGGGGTACGCCACATCGTGGCCCTGCGCGGCGACCCGCAGGACGGCGTCGGCACCGCCTATCGTCCGCATCCCGGCGGCTATGCCCGGACGAGTGATCTCGTGGCCGGCATCAAGCGGATCGGCGACTTCAAGGTCTCGGTCTCGGCCTATCCGGAGAAGCATCCCGAGGCCGCCTCGCTCGATGCCGATATCGATGCCCTGAAGGCCAAGGTCGATGCGGGCGCCGATCAGGCGATCACGCAGTTCTTCTTCGAGAACGACGTCTATCTCCGCTACGTCGACAAGGTCCGCGCGGCCGGGATCGAGATCCCGATCATCCCCGGCATCCTGCCGGTGCAGAACTTCAAGCAATCGGCCAATTTCGCCCGCCGCACCGGCGCCTCGGTGCCGTATTGGCTGGCCGCCCGGTTCGAGGGGCTGGACAACGACGTCGATACCCGCCGCCTGATCGCCGCCGCCGTGGCGGCCGAGCAGGTGCTCGATCTGGTGGACGAAGGCGTCAACGACTTCCATTTCTACTCGATGAACCGCTCCGACCTCGTCTATGCGATCTGCCACCTGCTCGGCCTGCGCGCGCAGGCGCCGAAGGTGGCGGCCAAGGAGCCTGCCCAGGATTCTGCCAAGGCATCCGCAAAGGCCGCCTGACCTATCCCGTCATCCCGGGGCGCCGACAGGCGAGCCCGGGATCCAGACGCACCGATCCCGTCGAGGGTGCCCCCCCGGCAACCGATAAGTCCCATCCGGAGCCCGTGCGGCAATGGATTCCGGGCTCCGCTCCGCGGCCCCGGAATGACAGCGAGACATCCATGACAGACCTCCGCCCCGTTGACGGCCAAGAGATCGAAACCGCCCTGCGCCAGCGGGCAGCGGAAAAAATCCTCGTCCTCGATGGGGCGATGGGCACCGTGATCCAGCGCCTCGGCTACGGCGAGGCCGATTTTCGCGGGTCGCGCTTCATGGATCATTCCCATGACCAGAAGGGCAACAACGACCTCCTGATCCTGACCCAGCCCGACGCGATCCGGCAGATCCACCTCGATTATTTCCTGGCCGGCGCCGATCTCTGTGAGACCAACACCTTCTCGGGCACCACCATCGCCCAGGCCGATTACGGCATGGAATCGATCGTCCACGAGCTGAACGCGCAGGGCGCGCGCCTCGCCCGCGAGGCCGCGAAACTTGCCGAGGAGCAGGATGGCCGCCGCCGTTTCGTCGCCGGCGCCATCGGCCCGACGAACCGCACCCTGTCGATCTCGCCCGACGTGAACAATCCCGGCTACCGGGCGGTGACCTTCGATCAGGTCAAGACCGCCTACATGGAGCAGGTGCGCGGCCTCATCGACGGCGGCGCCGAACTCATCCTCATCGAGACGATCTTCGACACGCTCAACGCCAAGGCGGCGGTGGCGGCGGCCTGGGCGGTGTTCGAGGAGACCGGCATCACCCTGCCGATCATGATCTCGGGCACGATCACGGATCTCTCCGGCCGCACCCTGTCGGGCCAGACGCCGGAAGCGTTCTGGAACGCGCTGCGCCATTCCAGCCCGCTCACCATCGGCCTCAACTGTGCGCTCGGCGCCAAGGAGATGCGCGGGCATATCTCCGAACTCTCGCGCATCGCCGACACCCTGGTCTGCGCCTATCCGAATGCGGGTCTCCCCAACGAGTTCGGTCTCTACGACGAGAGCCCGGAGGCCATGGGCAAGCTGGTGGGCGAGTTCGCCACCTCCGGCCTTGTGAACATGGTCGGCGGCTGCTGCGGCACCACGCCGGACCATATCCGCGCCATCGCTGAAGCCGTCGCGGGTGTGAAGCCCCGCGCCATCCCCGAGGTGCCCCGTCTGATGCGCCTGTCGGGCCTCGAGCCGTTCACGCTCACGAAGGAGATCCCCTTCGTCAATGTCGGCGAGCGCACCAACGTCACCGGCTCGGCCAAGTTCAGGAAGCTCGTCACCGCCGGCGACTACGCGGCGGCCCTCGACGTCGCCCGCGACCAGGTGGCGGCGGGCGCCAGCATCATCGACATCAACATGGACGAGGGCCTGCTCGATTCCGAGAAGGCGATGGTGGAGTTCCTCAATCTCGTGGCCGCCGAGCCGGACATCGCCCGCGTGCCGGTGATGATCGATTCCTCGAAATTCCACGTCATCGAGGCCGGGCTCAAATGCGTCCAGGGCAAGGCCATCGTGAACTCGATCTCCATGAAGGAGGGCGTCGAGAAGTTCATCGCCGACGCCAAGGTGTGCCGTTCCTACGGCGCCGCCGTGGTGGTGATGGCCTTCGACGAGCAGGGCCAGGCCGACAGCTACGAGCGCAAGGTCGAGATCTGCACCAAGGCCTACAAGGTGCTCACCGAGGAGATCGGCTTCCCGCCGGAAGACATCATCTTCGATCCCAACGTCTTTGCCGTCGCCACCGGTATCGAGGAGCATAACGGCTACGGCGTCGCCTTCATCGAGGCGACGAAGACCATCCGCGAGACCCTGCCCCATGCCCATATCTCGGGCGGCATCTCGAACCTGAGCTTCGCCTTCCGCGGCAACGAGCCGGTGCGCGAGGCCATGCACGCGGTGTTCCTGTACCACGCGATCCAGGTCGGCATGGATATGGGCATCGTCAACGCCGGCCAGCTCGCGATCTACGACGAGCTGCCGGCCGAGTTGCGCGAGCTGTGCGAGGACGTCGTCCTCAACCGGCGCGACGATTCCACCGACCGGCTGCTCGACGCGGCCGCACGCTTCAAGTCGGGTGGCGGCGTCCAGGCCAAGACCGCCGATCTCAGCTGGCGCGAGGCCCCCGTCGCTAAGCGTCTGGAGCACGCCCTCGTCAACGGCATCACCGAATACGTGGTCGCCGATACCGAGGAAGCCCGGCTGGAATCCGCGCGCCCGCTCCATGTCATCGAAGGCCCGCTGATGGCCGGCATGAACGTGGTCGGCGACCTGTTCGGCTCCGGAAAAATGTTCCTGCCGCAGGTGGTGAAGTCCGCCCGCGTGATGAAGCAGGCCGTGGCCTATCTCGAACCCTTCATGGAGGCGGAAAAACTCGCCAATGGCGGCGACGGCAAGCGCCAGGCCGCCGGTAAGATCCTGATGGCGACGGTGAAGGGCGACGTCCACGACATCGGCAAGAACATCGTCGGCGTCGTGCTCGCCTGCAACAATTACGAGATCATCGATCTGGGCGTGATGGTGCCGGCGGCCAAAATCCTCGACGTGGCCCGCCGCGAGAATGTCGACATCGTCGGTCTCTCCGGCCTGATCACGCCGTCGCTGGACGAGATGGTGCATGTGGCCGCCGAGATGGAGCGCGAGGGCTTCGATGTGCCCCTGCTCATCGGCGGCGCCACCACGAGTCGCGTCCATACCGCCGTGAAGATCCACCCGTCCTACGCACGCGGCCAGACCGTCTACGTCACCGATGCCAGCCGCGCCGTCGGCGTGGTGTCGAGCCTGCTCTCCAAGGAGACGCGGGACGCGACCATCGAGAAGGTGCGGGCCGAGTA
Source organism: Methylobacterium sp. W2 (assembly GCF_020662345.1). GTDB lineage: Bacteria > Pseudomonadota > Alphaproteobacteria > Rhizobiales > Beijerinckiaceae > Methylobacterium. The sequence goes on from NZ_VMOA01000001.1 coordinate 189,127, forward strand.
CAGGAAGGTCGCCGATGCGCATGCGCGTTCGGAGCTGGACAAGCAGCGCCTGCCGCTGGCGAAAGCCCGCGCCAACCCGTTCCGGATCGACTGGACCGGCTACGCACCGACGAAGCCCACCTTCACCGGCGCTCGCGTCTTTGCCTCCTACGAGGTGGCGGATCTCGTCCCCTACATCGACTGGACGCCGTTCCTGCAGACCTACGAGTTCAAGGGCCGCTATCCGGCGATCTTCGAGGACCCGAACCAGGGGCCGGCGGCGAAGGCCCTGTTCGACGACGCGCAGGAGATGCTGAAGCAGATCGTGGACGAGCGCTGGTTCAACCCGAAGGCGATCATCGGGTTCTGGCCGGCGAATGCGGTGGGCGACGACATCGCGCTCTATACCGGCGAGAGCCGCTCTGAAAAACTCGCCACCTTCCATGGTCTGCGCCAGCAGCTGTCGAAGCGCGACGGGCGCGCCAATACCTGCCTTTCCGATTTCGTGGCACCGAAGGAATCGGGCATCGGCGACTACGTCGGCGGCTTCGTCGTCACGGCGGGGCTGGAGGAGGTGCGCATCGCCGAGCGCTTCGAGCGGGCCAACGACGATTACCGCTCGATCCTGGTGAAGGCGCTGGCCGACCGCATCGCCGAAGCGCTGGCCGAACGCATGCACGAGCGCGTCCGCAAGGAGTTCTGGGGCTATGCCGCCGCAGAAAGCTACGCGCCCGAAGACCTCGTGCGCGAAGAGTATGCCGGCATTCGCCCGGCCCCCGGCTACCCATCCCAGCCCGACCATACCGAGAAGGTCACGCTGTTCGACCTGTTGAAGGCCGAGCCGCGGATCGGAGTGAAGCTCACCGAGAGCTACGCGATGTGGCCGGGCTCGTCCGTGTCGGGGCTCTACATCGCCCATCCGGAGGCGCATTACTTCGGCGTCGCCAAGGTGGAGCGGGATCAGGTCGAGGATTACGCCCTGCGCAAGGGCATGGATCTGCGCGAGGTCGAGCGCTGGCTCGGGCCGATCCTCAACTACGATCCGGCCCGCTATCTCGCGGCGGCGGCGGAGTAAGGCGCGCGATTCGGTGGAATGGAGCGCAGGTGTGTCCCGGCGAGGCTTGACCGTCGGACCGCCCGCGCTTCAATGCGATCCCTTGATCGATGGCTTGAGCGGAGCGCGACCACGTTGAACCGGACCACCGGAATCCTGGCCGTCGCGGTCACGCTCGCCCTCGGGGTCTCGGGCTGCACCGGTTTCTCCTACCTGTCGAAGAACTATGCCACCGTGGGCGTCCAGGTCGTGACCATCGGCTGCAAGGATCCCTATTCCGTCTACGACCAGCGCCGCGTGAGCAAGATGCTCGTCGTCTCCGATGGTGTGCGGGAATTTACGGGCTGCGGCATCGACGAGCGCTACGACGGGCAGGGCGGCCCGGCGGAGACCCGCGCCAAGCGGCTGCGCGAGGCGGCACGGACCTTCCTCGACGAGACGGCCCGCGAAAATTGCAAGATCACCGGTGAGGCGATCTTCTCCGACCTGCAGACCGAGTTCTCCTACATCTGCAAGCCGACGCCGGAAGAGCGCGGCCTGAAGGTGCCGAGGCTTCCCGGACGCTGATGCGACACCCGATCTGACGCGTCAGTCCCCACTTGGTGAGGACGGACGCGGAAAGGTCCGCTCGGCCGCATCCCCCGATGCCGCGAGCAGGGCACGGGCGAGATCGCGCGCCTCCCGCCGGTCGAGGGCGAGAATGGCGGTGAAGGGCGTCCCGGACAGGTCCGCGAGGCCGAGTTCGAGCCGCACACCGTCCGGCAATGCGGCGACGGCGAGACTCCAGTCCCGTTCCTGCTGCCCGTTCATGTGCCCCACTCCCGTTCGGTTCGCGGCATCGGCCCGACGATGGGATCTGATCCATCGGCTGATGCCGATGTCGCGATGCCGGAAACCGCGCATGGAATGACCGATTGCGGCGCGTGAGGCCAGAGGGGAAGCGCGGGCCGCGAAACTCTCTCGCCCGCGAACGATTGACGGGCGGCGGCGGAACGGTGTTTCTCCGCCCGCGAAACGGCCGGATCGCCGGCCGGGCAACACTCGCCCAGGAACAAGGAAACGCCGACATGTCCGAGATCTGGTTCCGCACCGGAGAGGCCACCGTGCTCGCCGCCGACGGCCAGTACACCGACGCGATGCCGGAGGTGCTGATCGGCTCCACCCGCGGCCCGGTGGGCCAGGCCTTCGCCGGCATGATGGGGCAGGTCCAGGGCCACACCCGCATGTTCGTGGTGCGCGATCTGAACCAGCTCGTGCGCCCCTCCACGATGATGACCACCAAGGCGACGATCCACACGGTGGAATACGTGAACCTGCTGGGCGGCGTGGTTCAGGCCGCCACGGGCGACGCCATCGTCGATTGCGTGATCGAAGGCATCCTGCCGAAGGACGGCCTCGACGAACTGTGCATGATCATCATGATCTGGCTCGACCCGCGCTGCGCCGAGGATGCCAATCTCGACCAGAAGGATCTCTACCGCACCAATTACGAGGCGACGAAGCTCGCCATCGCCCGGGCCATCAAGGGCGAGCCGACCATCGACGAGCTCATCGCCAACCGCAAGACGGTGAAGCACTACGCGCTCGAGGACATCGTCGAGTACTGAGAGGCGGGAAGATCCCCGGGGGTGGAGGGATGCGCCGGCGTTCCTCCACCCGCCGACCGGCAACCCGACGGGTGGGTTTCGCTGCTCGCCGACCATCCCCGTCCGAGGAAAGCGGCCGGCCCGGCGAGGATGGCCGCATTCAGGCCGATGCGGGTGCCAGGGCCCGGGGCTGCATCCCGGCCGTTCCGGCGCCGCCGCGGGGCCGCGCGCCCGACGCCTCGCGCAGGGAATCCACCATCTCGTCGGAGCTCGCCGCGACGAGATCGCGCCGCCGTTCCGCCGTCGGGATCGGCATGCGCACCATGATGATGGTGCCGAGGCCCTCCTCCGAGCGGATGCGCAGCGAGCCGCCATGCAGTTCCGCCATGGAGCGGGCGATGGCGAGACCCAGCCCGGACCCCTTATGAGTCCGCGTGAGATTGGTCTCGACCTGCTGGAAGGGCGAGCCGAGGCGGCGCAGGGCGGCCTTCGGGATGCCGATCCCGTTATCCTCGATGAAGATGTTGACCAGATCGCCCGAGGGGCGCGCCTTGACGACGATGCGCCCGTCTCCTCCGGGGGTGAACTTCACCGCGTTCTGGATGAGATTCAGCAGGATCTGGTGCAGGGCGCGGCCATCGGCCAGCAGGGTCAGGTCGTCGGCGACATCGACGTCGATGGTCAGCGACTTTGCCCTGGCCGCCTCGGCCACCAGCTTCAGGGCATTCTGGACCGCGCCGTCGAGGGGCACCTCCCGGAGGGCGAGGCGGACGCGGTGCGATTCGATGCGCGACATGTTGAGGATGTCGTCGATGACCGAGAGCAGGTAATCGCCGCTGGAGCGGATATCGCGGCAATACTCGGTGTAGCGCGGGGAGCCGAGCGTCCCGTAGACCCCGCTCTCCATCAATTCGGCAAAGCCCATGATCGCGTTGAGCGGCGTGCGCAGCTCGTGGCTCATGGTGGCGAGGAATTCCGATTTCGCCTGGTTGGCGGTCTCAGCCTGGGCCTTCTGGTCGAGGTAGCGCTCGGCCAGGTCCGCGAGCTGCTGGGTCTGGAGTTCCAGCGTCCGGCGCGAGCGTTTCAGGTCCTTGACCGTCTCGATCAGCTCCCGCTCCGAGGCGACGAGCTGCTCCTGCTGGCGCTTGAGGTTGGTGATGTCGGTGCCGACAGAGACGTAGCCGCCGTCCTTGGTTCGCCGCTCGCTGATCTGGAGCCAGCGGCCATCGGTGAGTTCCGCCTCGAAGGTGCGGGCCGTGGCCGACGAGGCCTCGATTTCGCGGAGTTCACGGCGCACCGGCGGCAGGACGCCCCGGCCCATGATCTCATGGTAGCGCTTGCCCGGAATCGCATCGTCCGGGCTGAGGGCATGGAGGTGGCGGAACTTCGAATTGCACAGGACGAGGCGGTTGCTCGTGTCCCACAGGACGAAGGCTTCCGAGATCGCCTCCACCGCGTCGCGCAGGCGCATGTCGGCGGTGGCATTGGATTCGGCGAGCTGGCGTTGCTCGGTGACGTCGAGGGCGATGCCGACGAGGTGACGGCCGCCATCGACCTGATCGGGGACGATCTCGGCGCGGGTGCGCAGCCAGATCCAGCCGCCATTGGCGCTGCGCATGCGGAATTCGTGATCGACGGTGGATTGGCTCGCGGCCAGCTGGCGGGCCAGGGCGTAGAGGTCGCCGTCATCGGGATGGACCAGGGCGTTCACGTCCCCGAAGGACAGGAATTCCCGCTCCCGGCGGTAGCCGAGCAGGGCGTACATCGAATCCGACCAGTAGATCCGGCCGCGCGGGATATCCCAGTCCCACAATCCGCAGCGGCCACGGCCGAGGGCCGTGTCGAGCCGCTGCTTGATCTGCTCGCAGAGCCTGTCCACCGCGTAGGCGCGCTGGGTCTGGAGCGCATAGGCGATTCCGATCCCGAGGATGACGAGGGCGGCGGCGCCGTAGAGGACCACCTGATGCCGCATCCGTATGGCCCAGGCGTCGAGGACCGGCGCGATGGGCTGGATCACGGCGATCTGGCCGCGGCCCCTGGGAAGCGTCCGCAAGGCCGCGAAGGCCTGCTCACCGTTGGCGAGGGTCAGGGCCATCACGCCGGCGCGCTCGCCCAGTGTGCTGAGCGCCTGCATCTCGCCGAGGCGGTCCGTCAGGGTCCCGCTCAGATCCGTCAGTGCCGGATGGGCGCCGAGGATGGTCTCGGATGCCGAGGTCACGAGGATCTGGCGACCGGCCGGCATCAGGGACACGGGAAGGAGCGTCTCCAGGCGTGACCGGATCGCGGGGGAGGTCGCTTCCACATCCGCCAGGGCGCCGGTGACGAGACGCGTGAAGGTTTCGATGTCGGTGACCGTATCGCGCAGGATCTCGCTGCGCTCGCCGCGCAGGTGCAGCGCCGCGCCAGCCGCCAGGCAAACGAGAAACGTGGCTAGAAAGGCGGGCACCGCATAGCGGAGCCAGATCTCGGCACGGACGAACCGGGTATGGGCCGCGGTCTGAGGGCGGTGAATACCAAGAATCGTATCCGCACGTGCGGAGAGGGAAGCGGAATCCGCCTCCAGCATGACAAGTCCCCGCAGCTGTGGATGAGTCGTTCCTCGGCGTGGGGTGAGTCACGCTTCGAATCGTATCCAATTCAGCATTTCCACAGCCAACTTGTCCACGAAATTCTTGGCGCCGTCCTTGACTCTCGGCTCGGTGTGGCATTCGGATTCGGGGAATCGATAGTTCGAATTTGACCTTATTTTAGAAAGCGTTAACCATCCGCGAGTGTCCGGCCGAGGATATCGGCCACATCACGGGAAAGCCCCCCGGCGGAGTCGAATTCGCCAAGCGTGACCGTGGCTTGAGTCCGCCGTCCGGATTCCAACATTTTCCACGAACCGAACGCGGTCAAAAGCCGCGCGGCGAGCTGTGGATTCGTCCCGTCGATGGTCCGGATCGCGTCCGCCATCAATCTGAAGCCCGCTCCGTCGGGCCGGGCGAACTGGGTCGGGTTCGCCATGGCGAAGGTTCCGAGAAGGGCGCGCACCCGGTTCGGGTTGGTGATGGCAAAAGCCGGATGGCCCTGAAGCGCCGTGACGCGGGCGATCGTGTCATCATCGGGGATCATCGCCTGAATGGCGAACCACTTGTCGAGGACGAGCGGTTCGTCGGCATAACGGGCGCCGAAGGCATGGAGTGCCGCCTCCCTCGCTTCGCCAGGGATCGCGGCCAGGGTCGCGAGGGCCGCCAACCGGTCGGTCATGTTGGCGGCGTCGGCGAACTGGGTGGCGGCGCGTTCGCCGCCTCGGGCTTCGTCCGCCGCGGCGATGAGGTCGAGGGCGGCATTGCGCAGGGCCCGGCGCCCGGCCGAGGCCGCATCGGGGCTGAAGGCCGTGCCCGGCGTGTCGGCCATGGCGGCGTAGAGGGAGTCCAGTCGCGGTCCGAGACCCCGTCCGATCTGGCGCCGCAGGGTCCGCCGGGCGCGATGGATCGCATCGGGATCGACGTTGCCGCCGAGCTCGGTGGCGACGTCGCCCTCGCTCGGCAGCCCGAGGACGAGGGCGGCGAAGGCCGGATCGCTGAGGGCCTCGGCATCGAGGAAGGTGGCGAGAGCCTCGATGAAGGCCCGCACGTCCGGTCCCGCAATCTCCGCCGGCGGGGCATCGGCCCTTGCCCGTTCGACGATCAGGCGCATGGCGACGCTCTGGGCCGCCTGCCAGCGGTTGAACGCGTCGGTGTCACGGGCCAGCAGCCGCAGGCGGTCGGCATCGCTCGATGCCATCTCGATCCGGACCGGGGCGGAGAAGCCCCGGAACAGGGACGGGACCGGCCTCTCGGCGACCCCGGAGAACACGATCTCGTCGGAGGCCCGGTCGAGGACGAAGACGCCCTCACTCACGTGCTCGCAGGACGCGGCGACGGGGCCGCTCTCGCCGACGAGGCCGAGGGCGATGGGGATGACGAGGGGCGGGCTGTCCTCGGCACCGGCCAAGCGCTGGCGGAAGCGCAGGCGATAGGTCCGCGCCGTGGCGTCGTAATCCGCCTCGACGCCGACCACCGGCGTTCCCGGCCGCTCGTACCACCGCGCGAAATCCGACAGGTCGCGCCCGGTCTCGGCACTGAACGCGGCGAGGAAATCCTCCACCGTGGCGGCTCGTCCGTCATTGTCGGCGAAGTAGCGGTCCATCCCGGCGCGGAAGGCGGCCGCGCCGATCAGGCTGCGCAGCATCCGCACGATCTCCGCGCCCTTCTCGTAGACGGTGGCCGTGTAGAAGTTGTTGATCTCGGCATAGGCCTGGGGCCGGACCGGGTGGGCCAGCGGCCCGGCATCCTCCGGGAACTGGCGCGCCCGCAGCGTCCTGACCTCGCCGATGCGATGGACCGCGCGCGAGCGCATGTCGGACGAGAATTCCTGATCGCGGAAGACCGTGAGGCCCTCTTTCAGGCAGAGCTGGAACCAGTCGCGGCAGGTGACGCGGTTGCCGGACCAATTGTGGAAATACTCGTGGGCGATGATCCGCTCGATCGCCGCGTAATCGGCATCGGTGGCGGTGTCGGGCGAGGCGAGGACGTATTTGTCGTTGAAGATGTTGAGGCCCTTGTTCTCCATGGCGCCCATGTTGAAGTCGGACACCGCCACGACGTTGAAGACGTCGAGGTCGTAGGGGCGGCCGAACGCCTCCTCGTCCCAGGTCATCGAGCGGGCGATGGCGTCGAGGGCATAGGCGGCCCGGTCCGCCTTGCCCGGCTCGACGTAGACGGCAAGGGAAACGGGGCGGCCCTCCATCGTGGTGAACTCAGCGGACACCCGGTCGAGGCGGCCACCGACGAGGGCGAAGAGATAGGCGGGCTTCGGGTGCGGATCGTGCCAGATCGCATAATGCCGGCCCGGGCCGGCGGGGCCGGCTTCCGTCAGGTTGCCGTTGCCGAGAAGGACCGGCGCTTCGTCGGCATCGGCCTCGATCCGGGTCGTATAGACCGACATCACATCGGGCCGGTCGAGGAAGTAGGTGATCCGCCGGAAGCCGTCGGCCTCGCACTGGGTGCAGTAGACGCCGCTCGAGCGATAGAGCCCCATGAGCTTGGTGTTGGCGGTCGGGTCGATCCGCGTCTCGATCGTCAGCGTGAAGGGCTTTCGCGGCGGCTCATGCACCGTCAGTGCCGAGGCGGTGGCGGAATAGGCCGCCGGATCGAGGATGGCGCCGTCGAGCGACAGCCGCGTCAGCGCGAGATCGTCGCCGTCGAGTACCAGGGGCGCGTTCGGGCGTCCGTCCGGGTTCGGGCGCAGGGCCAGGGTCGCGACGATCCCGGTCTCGCGGGGATGGAGCCGAACGTCGAGTGCCACCGTGTCGATGAGGTGGTCGCTCGGCCGGTAATCCTCGAGACGGATCAGGATCGGAGTTTCGGTGCGCATGCGGTCGGTCCTGATCGGGAGCGAGGATTGAGAACGGCTCCCCGTCGTCGGCCCGCTCGGCTTCCACCCTCCGGGCGTGAGGAGTTCGGGAGCGTCGGAGGCCCGGCGGCGTTGACGCCTGGCATAGCCGGGCCACATAGGCGGCATCAACCGGAGACGACCCAGCCCATGGAATACCTGCACACGATGGTCCGCGTGGCGGATCTCGACAAGGCGCTCGCCTTCTACGTCGATACGTTCGGCCTGCGCGAGACGCGCCGGGTGGAGAATGAGAAGGGCCGCTTCACCCTCGTCTTCCTCGCGGCCCCCGGCGATTACGACACGGCCCTGGAGACGAAGGCGCTCCAGGTGGAGCTCACCTACAATTGGGATCCGGAGACCTATTCCGGCGGGCGCAATTTCGGCCATCTCGCCTATCAGGTGGACGACATCTACGCTTTCTGCGCGCGCCTGCAGGACAAGGGCGTGACCATCAACCGGCCGCCGCGCGACGGCTACATGGCGTTCGTGAAGTCGCCGGACGGGATCTCCATCGAGATCCTGCAGAAGGGCGAGGCCAAGGCGCCGCAGGAGCCGTGGGCCTCCATGGAGAATACCGGCTCCTGGTAGGCTGGCTAGATCGCGGGGCGCGTCATCGCGCGCCCCGCTCATGGTGTTTCAACGCTATGCGCCGCCGGTTTCGCTGGCCGGCGTGATGCCGAGTTCGGCGAGCTTAGCCGAGACGGCTTCGATCGGCCGCTTGAGCTTCAGGCTGATGATGGAGACCGGCACGCGCTCGCGCGCCAGCGTCCGGAGTTCGGATACGTTTTCGAGCGTCCAGGCCGAATCGCTCGTTGCCATGGTCACCTCCTCACGTCGATGGGCCGCCACGACGAGTGCGGCCCCACTCGGGGAGCTAGGGCCGCGCGGATCGTCGAGCAAGCCGCCGAACAAAATCCCGCCATGGCGCCCGGATGGGCATCCGGCGCCTTGACCTCCGGCGCGATGGCGGCGCACATCCGCGCCGGATCAGTCGGCCGGGCGGCCGCTCCGGTGCGAACCGGGGAGGAAAGTCCGGGCTCCATGGAGAGACGGTGCCGGATAACGTCCGGCGGGGGCGACCCCAGGGACAGTGCCACAGAGAGCAGACCGCCCTGCTTCATGCAGGGTAAGGGTGAAAGGGTGCGGTAAGAGCGCACCGCGGACGCGGCAACGCGGACGGCACGGCAAACCCCACCGGGAGCAAAACCGAATAGGGGCGACACGCTCGGTCCGACAGGACTGGGCAGGCCCTCTCTCCAGGCTCGTCGCCCGGGTTGGTTGCTCGAGGCGTTCGGTAACGATCGTCCCAGAGGAATGGCCGCCACGTCCGGGAGTTCGCTCCCGGGCCCTACAGAACCCGGCTTAAAGGCCGGCTGATCCGCCTCTCGCCACTGCCCGGCGAACTCTCTCTTATGCATCGAATAGGCCGCATAAAACCGACGAAACTTACCGTCGGTTAACCTTGCTGAGGTCTGATCGGTCTCGACGGTGCCCATGCGGGTCCGCGCGTTGACGGTGCTCAGAGGCTCATGTTACCCGGAATCACTTCGTCAGCGGCGATTTTGGGAACGGCGGACGCACAGGGCGCACGCCTGGGGCGAAGTGCGGGCCGCGTCCGCGACGTCTCGTCTTCCCTTGCCGTTCCGTCTCTTCCGGCCGCCTCGAAGCGGTCGATGCCCGCCGCAGGGACGCATGCGTCACATTCAGTTTTCCGTCGCCGTCCGGCGTCCTCGACCCGTTCCGTTTCGGCGCGTTTCGCCTCGGCCCGTTCCGAGCCCCGCCATCGGCCGGTTCGCGGCATGACGGTCCTTCATGACGACCTCCCCGACGGCCCGATGGCGGCTCCGCCCCACATTCCCGTGCTGCTCGCGGAGGTCGTGGCCTCGCTCGGGCTGACCGGCGCGTCCCTGGCCGTGGACGGCACCTTCGGCGCGGGCGGCTATACCCGCGCGATGCTGCAGGCCGATCCGGGCGTGCGCGTGCTCGCCATCGACCGCGATCCCAATGCCATTGCCGGAGGCGCGGGCCTCGTGGCCGCCTCCGCAGGGCGCCTGACCCTGGTGCCGGGCCGGTTCGGCACGCTCGATGCCCTCGTCCGGGAGCAGGGCATTGAGACGGCCGACGCCGTCGTCCTCGATATCGGCGTCTCCTCGATGCAGATCGACCAGGCCGACCGCGGCTTCTCGTTCCGCAACGACGGCCCCCTCGACATGCGCATGGAGCGCGCCGGCCAGAGCGCCGCCGATCTCGTCAACGGCGCCGAGGAAGCGACGCTGGCCGACATCATCTACCATTACGGCGAGGAGCGCCGCTCGCGGGCGGTGGCCCGCGCCATCATCGAGGCCCGGCGGAAAGGCCCGATCGAAACCACGGCGGCGCTGGCCGAGATCGTGTCGAGCGTGGTCTGGGCGGACCCCGCCAGCGGTATCCATCCGGCGACGCGGACCTTCCAGGGCCTGCGCATCGCCGTGAACGACGAACTCGGCGAACTCGTCCAGGCGCTGCATGCCGCCGAGCGCATCCTCCGTCCCGGCGGGCGCCTCGCCGTGGTCACCTTCCATTCCCTGGAAGACCGCATCGTCAAGCAGTTCTTCTCCGCGCGCAGCGGCCGGGCGGCCCAGGCCTCCCGCCACCTGCCGAGCGCCGATGCGCCGACCCCGCGCAGCTTCAGCATGGTGACGAAAGGGCCGGTGACGGCCTCGGATTCCGAGATCCATGCCAATCCGCGCTCGCGCTCGGCCAAGCTTCGGGCCGCCGAGCGTACCATGGCGCCCGTTGCGCCGCCGCTGGCCGCCATCGAAGCGCTGGCGGCCCTTCCCGCCCAGCGCGGTCACCTCGTCCCGAAGAGCGGTGGAGTGCGTCGGTGATCCGTCTGCTGAACGTCCTCGCCATCCTTGGCCTGATCGGCTCGGCGATCTACGCCTACTCGATCAAGTACGACACGCTGTATCAGGCCGGTCAGGTCTCGAAGGCCAAGAGCCAGCTCCACAAGGAGCGGCAGGCCATCGCGGTGCTGCGGGCCGAGTGGCAGCTCCTGACCCGTCCCGACCGCCTGCAGGCGGCGGTGGAGCGCCATCTCGCCCTGGAGCCCATCGGCGTGAACCATCTCGGTCGCCTCGCCGACCTGCCGATGCGTCCCGACCGCGGCGACGAGATCGGCCGCCTGCTGGCCGCCACCGCGACGCCCAAGGAAAAGTCGGCGGTGAAGACCGCCGACGAGCCGAGGACGACCGGGTCGATCACCACGCGCACGACGACCACCAAGCCGACGACCACCGCGTCGGCGACCAAGACGACCACCGTCCAAACCACCAGAACGCCCAATACGGTTTCGAGGTAGTCCCGTGTCAGACGAGACCGTTCACGATCACGCGCCCCACACCGCCGAAGAGGCCGGGGACGCCCACCTTCCGGAGAGCGCTCCGCAGCCGGCGCCCGCCGCGCGACCGACCTGGACGGTAATGGGCGTGGTGCGGGCGATGTTCCATCTGGCCATCGAGCGGTCCTACGCCCGCGTCGGCCTCGTCGGTCTCGGCTTTGCGGTGGTGTTCCTCACCATCGCCGGTCGGCTCGTGGCGATGGCGGCCTTCCCCCAGGCCGATAACGGCGACAACCGCGTCGCCGCCGCGGCGACCACCGCGATCCGTCCCGACATCGTCGACCGCAACGGCGAGATCCTCGCCACCGATATCCGCACGGTTTCGGTCTTCGCCGAGCCGAAGAACATCTACGACAAGGACGAGGCGGTGGAGCTCCTCACCGCCGTCCTGCCCGAGCTCAACGCCACCGACCTGCGCGCCAAGCTCTCGACGAAGAAGGGCTTCGTCTGGGTCAAGCGCGAGATCACCCCGAAGCAGCAGCTCGAAGTGCACCGCCTCGGCATCCCCGGCGTCGGCTTCCTGCCCGATCACAAGCGCGTCTACCCCAACGGCACAGCGGCGGCCCATATCCTGGGCGTCACCAACCTCGACAATATCGGCATCGCCGGCATCGAGAAGTACATCGACAATACCGGCCTGAAGGACCTCAACAGCCTCGGCTTCGTCGCCAAATCCACCGACCTCCGGCCGGTCCAGCTCTCTATCGACCTGCGGGCCCAATTCGCCCTGCGCGACGAGCTGGCCTGGGGCCTCGACCACTTCAAGGCCAAGGCCGCGGCGGGCATGATCCTCGACGTGACCACCGGCGAGGTGATCGCGCTCGCCTCCCTGCCGGATTTCGACCCCAACAACCCGGCCGAGGCGAACAATCCCGACCGGATCAACCGGATGAATGTCGGCGTCTACGAGATGGGCTCGACCTTCAAGGCAATGACCCTCGCCATGGCCCTCGATTCCGGCAAGTACAACGTCAATTCTACCTTCGACACCCGCGGTGGCGTGCTCACCTGGGGCCGGCAGAAAATCCACGAATATCACGGCACCAACCGCACCATCACCATGCCGGAGGTGTTCACGCACTCCTCCAACATCGGCTCGGCCAAGATGGCGCTCGGCATCGGCGTGCCCGGCCACAGGGCCTTTCTGAAGAAGATGGGCCTCACCGACCGGATGCGGACGGAGCTGCCCGAAAGCGCGGAGCCCATCGTTCCCTCGCGCTGGACCGAGATCAACACCATCACCATCGCCTTCGGTCACGGCCTTGCGGTGGCGCCGCTCCAGGCGGCGGCGGCGGTGGGCGCCATCACCAATGGCGGCAACCTCATCGTGCCGACCTTCCTCAAGACCACCGAGGCCGAGGCGCTGAAGAAGGCGACCCGCGTGCTCAAGCCCGAGACCAGCGAGGCGATGCGCTTCATCATGCGCCTCAACGCGGTGGAGGGCTCGGCCAAGAAGGCGTCGATCCCGCTCTACTACGTGGGCGGCAAGACCGGCACGGCCGAGAAGGTCATCCATGGCCGCTACGTGAAGAACCGGCTGTTCACGACCTTCATGGCCGCCGCGCCCATGAACAACCCGAAATACCTGTTCGTCACCATCATGGACGAGCCGCAGGGCCTACCGGAATCCGGCGGCTACGCCACGGCCGCCTGGAACTCCGGCGTCGTCACCGGGCGGGTGATCGAGCGCGTCGCCCCGATCATCGGTCTGCCGCCGCAATTCGATCCGCCGGTGAAGCCGTTCCCCCTGATGGTGAAGCTCGGCGCGTATCACGCGACGATGCTCGACGGACGATGAGCGGCATGACCCTCGGCGGATTGTTTCCCGACGCCGACCTCGGAACGGCGTCGGGACACGCCGTGCAGGGCATCACCGCCGACAGCCGCCGGGTCGTTCCCGGCGGCGTCTTCGTGGCGGTGCCGGGAACGAAGGTCGACGGAAAGACCTTCGCGGCCAAGGCGTTCGCGGATGGCTCCGTGGCCATCCTGGGGGAGGGCGACCGGCCCGCCGACCTGCCGGCCGAGGCTCTCTGGATCGCCGTTTCCGATGCGCGCCGGGCCCTTGCCCTGGCCGCCGCGCGCTTCTCCGGCCGCCAGCCGGAGACCGTGATCGCCGTCACCGGAACCAGCGGCAAGAGTTCGGTGGCCGATTTCGTCCGCCAGATCCTGTCGCGCTTGGGGCTCGCCTCCGCGAGCCTCGGCACGGTCGGCATCGTCACCGATCGCGGCGCGCAATACGGCTCGCTGACCACGCCCGATCCGGTCTCGTTGCACGAGACCCTGGCGCGGCTGGCCGATGACGGCATCACCCATCTCGCCATGGAGGCCTCGTCCCACGGGATCGAGCAGCGCCGCCTCGACGGCGTGACGCTCGCCGTCGCCGGCTTCACCAATCTCGGCCGCGACCACCTCGATTACCACGCCACCATTGAGGAGTATCTCCAGGCCAAGCTGCGGCTCTTCACGACGCTCCTGCCGAATGGCCGGCCCGCGATCGTCAATGCCGATGGCCCCTTTGCCGAGCGGGTCATCGAGGCCGCGCGCGACGCCGGGCACGATGTCCTGACGACCGGCATGAAGGGCGACGCCATCCGCCTCGTCGATGCCCGGACCGAAGGCTTCGCCCAGGTTCTGACGATCCGGCTCGGGAACGAGCCGGAAACGCACCGGGTCGACCTGCCCCTCGTCGGCGCCTTCCAGGTGGAGAATGCGCTCCTCGCCGCCGGCCTCGTCGGCGCCGCTATCGGCCGCGACCGCATGGGTGACATCCTCGCCACCCTCGAACACCTCATCGGTGTGCCCGGCCGCATGGAGCGGATCGGCGAGGTCAACGGCGCCCTCTGCCTCGTGGATTACGCCCATAAACCGGAGGCGCTGGAGAGCGTGCTCAACGCGTTGCGCCCCTTCGCCTCCGGTCGCCTTGTGTGCGTCTTCGGCTGCGGCGGCGACCGCGACACCGGCAAGCGGCCGCTCATGGGCGAGATCGCCGCGCGGAAAGCCGACCTCGTCATCGTCACCGACGACAATCCGCGCAGCGAGGATCCGGCCTCGATCCGCGCCGCCATCCTTGCCGCCTCTCCCGGCGCCATCGAGATCGGCGACCGGGCCGAGGCGATCCGGACCGCTATGCGCGGGCTCCGGTCCGGCGACGTTCTGGTCGTGGCTGGCAAGGGTCATGAAACCGGCCAGATCGTGGGATCACAGGTGCTTCCGTTCTCGGATCACGAGGTGATCCGGGCCGCGATCGCGGAGGTGGGGGCGTGAGACGGTCGTCGGTCGATCCGCTGCGAGGGGTGTGCGTCCGTCTCTCCCCGCGGGCGGGGAGAGGGCTTCCTGCACCTTGCCGTGCAGGAAGCGAGCGGAGCGAAGGTGAGGGGGGATCTCCGAAAGAGACTCGTCCGTCATCGCCCCCTCACCATCGGCTGCCGCCTCGCCGTGCTCCCCGACAGGGGGGAGACACGGCCCTCTCCCCGCAGGCGGGGAGAGGGGATGCGTCTGACCGTTCATTACGAGTGACCCGCCGATGACGACGCCCCTCTGGTCCCCCGAGACCCTGGAAGCCGCCACCGGCGGCACCTTGCTCGGCAATCCGAAGCCAATCACCGGCGCCTCCATCGACACGCGGACGCTGCAGCCGGGCGACCTGTTCTTCGCCATTCGCGGCGAAGCACGGGACGGTCACGACTTCGTTCGCGATGCCCTGGCGCGCGGTGCCGGAGCGGCCGTGGTCGCCGCCGACCGGGCCGAAGAATTCGCCGGGGCGGGCGGCGTCGTTGCCGTGCCGGGAGCGGGCGAGGATCCGATCCTCGACGCCATGCGTGCCCTCGGCGCGGCCTCCCGCCAGCGCAGCCAAGCCGGCATCGTCGCCGTCACCGGCTCCGTCGGCAAGACCGGCACGAAAGAGGCTCTGCTCCACGTCCTCTCCGCGCAGGGGCGGACCCATGCCTCCATCGCCTCCTATAACAACCATTGGGGCGTGCCGCTGACCCTGGCGCGGATGCCCGCCGACAGCGATTACGGCGTGTTCGAGATCGGCATGAACCATCCCGGCGAGATCGTGCCACTGACGGCCATGGTCCGGCCGGACATCGCGCTGATCACCACCGTCGAGCCGGTGCATATCGAGCATTTCGCCTCGCTCTCGGCCATCGCCGACGCCAAGGGCGAGATCTTTTCCGGGCTGAGCGTCGGCGGGACCGCGATCATCAACCGCGACAACCCGAACTTTTCGCGATTGCTGGCCCATGCCCATGCCTCGCAGGCGGGGCGGGTCGTCACGTTCGGCGAGCACGAGGAGGCGGATGTCCGCGCCCTCCGCATCGTCATGCGGCCCGATCTCTCCGTGGTGGACGCATCGGTGATGGGGATCCCCGTTACCTACCAGCTCGGAACGCCCGGCCGGCACACGGCGATGAACTCCCTCGGCGTCATGGCGGTGGTCCATGCCCTGGGCGCCGACCTGGCGCGGGCCGCCCTGTCTCTCGCCGCGTTGAAGCCGCCCGTCGGGCGCGGCGAGCGCACGGCGCTCAAGCTCCGGGACGGCGAGGCCTTCCTGGTGGACGAGAGTTACAACGCCAACCCGGCCTCGGTGCGCGCGGCCCTGGCCACCCTGTCCGGCATCGAGACCGGATCGCGCGGGCGCCGCATCGCGGTTCTCGGCGACATGCTGGAACTCGGTGCCGGGGCGGAAGAGCATCACCGCGCCCTCGCCTCGGCCGTGGAAGAGGCCGGGATCGATCTCGTCTTCACCGCCGGCCCGATGATGCGCCACCTGTTCGAGGCGCTGCCGGTGAGCCGGCGCGGCGTCTCGGCCGGAACGTCGTCGGACCTCGTCGATCCGCTGCTGGGTACCTTGCGCGCCGGAGACGCCGTGATGGTCAAGGGATCGAACAGCATCCGCATGGGCCGCATTGTCGAAGCCCTCAAAGCCCGCTACGCGGGCGCCGTGGACCGCGCCGAGTCGGCGCAGGCCGCGATCCGCCAATAGACCTCCGTGTCAGGCCTGGCCTCGTGCCGGGAGCGCCCGCGAGCCGGGCGACACGGCGGGGACGGAAAGGCGCGCGGCCTCCTCCAACCCCGATGATCCATTCCCAGACAAACCGCGACCGGGTGTCGGATGCTGTATCTCCTGTCGGACCTGAGCGGCACGCTCTCGCCCCTCAACGTCTTCCGCTACATCACCTTCCGCACCGGCGGCGCGCTGTTCACGGCGGGCCTGTTCGTGTTCTGGTTCGGGCCGCTCATCATCTCGCTGCTGCGTCTGCGCCAGGGCAAGGGCCAGCCGATCCGCGAGGACGGGCCTCAGACCCATCTGACCAAGCGCGGCACGCCGACCATGGGCGGGCTGATGATCCTGGCCGGTGCCATCGTGGCGATCCTGCTCTGGGCCAATCCGCGCAATCATTTCGTCTGGGTGACGCTGGCGGTGACCCTCGGCTTTGGCGCCATCGGCTTCTACGACGACTATCTCAAGGTGACGAAGCAGTCGCATAAGGGGTTCTCGGGCAAGTTCCGGCTGCTGCTCGAAGCCTCCATTGCCATCTCGGCCTGCACCCTGATCTCGTATTATTCGGCGCCCGCGCTGCAGAACCAGCTCGCCTTCCCGGTCTTCAAGGACGCGCTCCTGAACCTCGGCTGGTTCTACGTTCTGTTCGCCGGCTTCGTCATCGTCGGTGCCGGCAATGCGGTGAACATCACCGACGGTCTCGACGGGCTCGCCATCGTGCCGGTGATGATCGCCTGCGGCACGTTCGGCGTCATCGCCTACCTCGTCGGCAACGTCTTCACCGCCGGCTACCTCCAGGTGAACTACGTCCGCGACACCGGCGAGCTCGCCGTCGTCTGCGGTGCGGTGATCGGCGCCGGGCTCGGCTTCCTGTGGTTCAACGCGCCCCCGGCCCAGATCTTCATGGGCGATACCGGGTCGCTCGCCCTCGGCGGCCTCCTCGGCACCGTGGCCGTCGCCACCAAGCACGAGATCGTTCTCGCCATCGTCGGCGGCCTGTTCGTCCTGGAGATCATGTCGGTGATCATCCAGGTCGCCTCGTTCAAGCTCACCGGCAAGCGCGTCTTCCGCATGGCGCCGATCCACCACCATTTCGAACAGAAGGGCTGGAAGGAGCCGCAGGTCGTGATCCGGTTCTGGATCATCGCCGTGATCCTGGCGCTCGCCGGCCTCGCGACGCTGAAGCTGCGCTGAGCATGGTATGATGATCCTCCGCGATGGCCTGTTGTCCCACCGATCCACCTCAGGAGAATGAGGTAGAGGGCGGGAGACGGACCGGGCAGATGTCGAGTTCGAGACCCGCATGACCCCCGCCACCACCTTCGCCGGCCGCACGGTCGCTCTGTTCGGCCTCGGCGGCTCCGGCCTTGCCACGGCGCTCTCGCTCCAGGCCGGGGGCGCCCGCGTCGTCGCCTGGGACGACAGCCCCGTGGGCCAGGCCCGGGCACGCGAACAGGGCATCACCGTCGCGGATCTGCGCAGCGCCGACTGGTCGGGTTTTGCCGCCCTGATCCTCGCCCCCGGCGTGCCGTTGACCCATCCCGTGCCGCATTGGAGCGTCGATCTCGCCAGGGCGGCCGGGATCGAGATCATCGGCGATGTGGAGCTGTTCTGCCGGGAGCGGGCCAAGATCGCCCCCGATGCGCCCTTCGTCGCCATCACCGGCACCAACGGCAAGTCCACCACCACGGCGCTGATCGCGCATATCCTGAGCGACGCCGGCCTCGACGTTCAGATGGGCGGGAATATCGGCACGGCGATCCTGTCGCTGGAGCCGCCGGCCCCGGGGCGCTACCACGTCATCGAACTGTCCTCGTTCCAGATCGACCTGACGCCGTCGCTTAACCCCAGCGTTGGCGTGCTCCTCAACATCACGCCCGACCATCTCGACCGGCACGGGACGATGGAGAACTACGCGGCAATCAAGGAGCGGCTGATCCAGGGCTCCGCCTTTGTGGTGATCGGCGTCGACGACGAGCCGAGCCGCGCCATCGCCGACCGGCATCGGGGCCCCCTCGTACGGATCGGTGTCGCGCTGCAGGATGTGGATGGGCTGACCGTCCGCGACGGGATCGTGGCCGGGCGCTCCGGGGAGGCCATCGCCGATCTATCCGGCATCGGGTCGCTCCGTGGAGCGCATAACTGGCAGAACGCTGCCGTCGCCATTGCCGTGGCCCAAGCCCTCGATGTGGCCGATGGGCGGATCGCATCGGCGCTCACGAGCTTCCCCGGCCTGCCGCACCGGATGGAGGAGGTCGGCCGGCGCGGGCGTGTCCTGTTCGTCAACGATTCCAAGGCGACCAACGCGGATTCCACCGAGAAGGCCCTCACCGCCTTCCGCGACATCCACTGGATCCTCGGCGGCAAGCCGAAGAAGGGCGGCATCGACCTGCTGGCGCCGCTGTTCGACCGCGTCGCCCACGCCTACCTCATCGGCGCGGCGAGCGACGCCTTCGCCGCGACGCTGGAGGGGACGGTGCCCTACACCCGCTGCGGCACCCTGGATGTGGCGACGAAGCAGGCGGCGGAAGCGGCTGCCCGGTCAGAGGCGCCAGAACCGGTGGTCCTCCTCTCGCCGGCTTGTGCCTCCTACGACCAGTTCAAGAGTTTCGAGGATCGGGGCGACCAGTTCCGCGCGCTCGTGCGGGGGCTGATCGGATAATCCGACCCCGGACCCCATTTTCCGGCATCTGTTTTATCGGGATTTAACCGCCTCGGACCGACCATCCGCCGCGATCGGCATCATGCCGCTGGCGAGGCCGTGCCCCCGTGAAACAGATCGCTTCCGTGCAGATCCTGCGAGGACTGGCGGCCCTCATGGTCGTTTTCGGCCATGCCCAGCATCACACTCTCGTACAGTCGATAAAGCTCGGCGGTTCGTTCGAGCGCGTCCATTTTCTGCCTTGGGGCGCCGGTGTCGACATCTTCTTCGTCATCTCCGGCTTCATCATGGTCTACGCGTCCGAAGACTTTTTTGGCCGCGAGGGTGCGTCGCGCGAGTTCCTTGCCCGGCGCGTGGCGCGGATTGTCCCACTCTATTGGATGTTCACGGCGCTCTACATTCTGTTCCTCATGGTCGGGCTCGCGGGCGCGACGAAGGAATTTTCAGGCTGGCCGAACATCGTCGCATCCTTTGCTTTCTGGCCCGCCTATGCTGCGGGGCACGCGGCTCCCATGCCCGTCCTCGAACTGGGATGGACGCTGAATTACGAGATGTTCTTCTATGTCGTCTTCGCGGTCTTCCTTGGCCTGCGACGCAATCAGACGGTGGTCGCCGTCGCGGCCCTGCTCGGCAGTCTCGTCTTTGCGGGTTTCATCCTGCAGCCGAGCGCTGCCGCCCCGTTCTTCTGGACCCGCCCCATCGTTCTCGAATTCGTCCTCGGAATGGGGATCGCTCTGCTTCTCCGCCACGGCGTTGTTCTATCCGGACTGATGCGGGCAGCCATTCTCGTCGGCGGAGTCACAATCCTGGTTGCCGACCCGATCAACTCTTCGCATCAGGCCATCGATTGGACGACGCCCAACGACGCCTGGCGAGTCATTGGCTGGGGACTTCCCGCCGCATTGATCGTCTGCGCCGCCGCCCTCGGCCGTCAGGGGCAGCCTTCGCGTCTCACGAAGCTCGGGGTCCATCTCGGCGATGCATCGTATGTGCTCTATCTCAGCCACCCGTTCGTGATCGTCGGGATCCGCAAGGCCATGCAATGGACCGGCTTCGAGGAAACGACGCAGGCTTGGCCGATGCTCGCCGTGACTGTCGTATCGTGCTGTGTCTTTGCCGTGTTCGCGCACCGGTTTGTGGAACGGCCGATGACCCGCTTCATCCAGGAAATCCTGGTCCGCCCCCGGCCTCCCAGGACAGCGACCGCCTGACGCTTGGGCGATGGCTCTTGGCATGCGAGGGACGCAGGACCGTTCGCTTAAGTCTTCGCTGACGGGGAGTGCCTCATGCTGAGGCCGGGCGCGTATCCTCAGGCGGGTTGGACGGGCGGAATGGCGGCAGGCGGGGGATGGAGCGCGAATGCGGCGGGCGTCACCATGACGTCGGCTGATCCTCGCCGTGTCTCTTCGGGTCCGCTCCACGCCCTCGGCTACGCGCTATTGGCGCTGGTCATCTTCTTCACGTGCTTCACCTTCATGAAGCCGTCGCCCTATGATTTTCTGGCATTGCCGACGATCGCGCTGTGGTTCCTGCTGGGGATCAGGCTCTACCGTGCGACGATCGTCATCGTCGCATTGCTGCTGATCTATCTGATGGCGATCGTCATCGCGCTGATCCCCTATCTCGACGAGACCAACTCGGTCGAGTGGACCTATCAGGCCGTCTATCTCGGGTTGACCGGGATCTTCTTCGTGATGTTCTTCTCGGACGAGACATCCGGCAGGATCGGTTTCGTTCTCAAGGCCTACCTCGCGGGAGCCCTTTTCGCGGCGGTCTGCGGCATCTTCAGCTATTTCGACGTGCTCGGCGAAGACGTGCTGTTCAAGATGGACGGACGCGCCTCGGGCGTGTTCCAGGACCCCAACCTGCTCGGATCCTTCCTGATCCTGTCGGTGCTGTATCTCATCCGCAGGATGCTGGTGGGGGAGACGCGGCGGGTGTTCCTGTCCGCGGCGGCCCTGCTCGTCCTGCTGGCCTGCGTCTTCCTCTCGTTCTCGCGCGGATCCTGGGGCGCATGCCTCCTCGGTATCTGCCTGACGATCGGTCTCACCTGGGCGACCTCTCCATCGCGGGCCGTTCGGCGGCGCATCGCCCGATTGTCGGCGCTGACCGTGCTCGTCGGAGCGCTCCTGATCGGCGGCCTCCTGTCGATGGAGGGTGTTTCCGAGCGGTTCACCGATCGGGCGCAGGTCACGAAGGATTATGACGAGGGCGAGACCGGTCGGTTCGGCAATCAGCTCCGCGGCATCCCGATGCTCATCGATCGCCCCCTCGGTTTCGGGCCTTTAAGATGGCGTGTGGTCTTCGATCTGGAGCCGCACAATTCCTATATCGGCGGGTTCGCGAATGGGGGATGGCTCGGAGGTTTCGCTTTCGTCTCCATCGTCCTGACCTCCATCTTCGTCGGGTTTCGCCTGTGCCTCAAACCATCCCCGTATCAGGGGCTCGCCCAGATCGTGTTTCCGGCCCTCCTGATGTTCTTCCTCCAGGCATTTCAGATCGATATCGAGAAGTGGCGTCATGTTTATATGATGCTGGGAATGCTATGGGGGCTCGAAGCCGCGCGTGTTCGCTGGTTGTCTCAACAGCGATCGACCACCTGAAGTCACACGTTGGATCTATCGCCGTGGCAGCGAAGTCTCGCCGGCGAAGGAATGATACTGTGCGCCATCGAGAATGAGGCGGTGGCGGGCAAAATTCTCATTCGAGACATAGAACGTTATCCTTGCGACCGGCACAGGTGATGCTCCGCAAGGCTGCCATTGCCGTTCAACGAGGCCCGATCCTTGATCACGCCGTCTCATGAAGCCGAGCGCGTCGCCGCGCTTCACGGCCTCGGTATCCTCGATACGCCCCCCGAAGAGCATTTCGACGCGGTGTCGCGCACGGCCAAACGCCTCTTCGGGGTCGAGAAAGCCTATGTCGCCCTCATCGATTCCGACCGGCAGTGGATCAAGTCGGACTGCGATCTCGGCCGCAAGGAGATTCCGCGCCTCCAATCGTTCTGCCATCACACCATCGCGGGCGACGACCTGCTCGTGGTGCCGGATGCGCGCCTCGATCCACGCTTCGCCCTGAATCCGCTGGTGACCGGCCCGGACCCCGTCGTGTTCTACGCCGGCGTGCCGCTCTGCCTCGAATCGGGTTTCCGCGTCGGCTCGTTCTGTCTCATGCACAGTACGCCGCGCCCGTTCGGCGCGGAGGATGAGGCGGCTCTGCACGACCTTGCGGCCATCGTCACAGCCCATCTTCGCCTTGCCGACGTCCATGTCAGGCTGATCGGCGAGGCCGAGGAACGCGCAGCCCATCAGGCGACGATCGCCGACCAGCGGGAAGAATTGCAGCAGCGCCAGAACGCGCTCGCCAGCGCCCATCACTTGCTCGCCATGGCGGAGGAGGCTGCCGGGATCGGGCATTGGCGGGTTCGGCTCGCCGATGGCCAGACCTTCTGGTCCACCGGCATCTACGTGATCGCCGGGCTCGATCCCGCGACTTTCGCCCCGACGTTCGACGGGGCCATCGATCTGCATCATCCCGACGACCATGAGCTGGTTCGGTCCAGCATCTCCGATGCGCTGGAGCGCAGGGGGGCTTTCGCCTTCGAAGCGAGGATGGTTCGTCCGACGGGGGAAGTCCGGACGATGGTGGTTCGCGGCATCTGCGAACTCGACATGGCGGGCCTGGCCATCGGTCTCGTCGGCACCGCCATCGATGTGACGGATGCCCGCAATTCCGACGCCGCCTTGCGGGAGCGGACGAGCCAGTTCCGCCGTCTCGTGGACGCGGTGAGCGATTGCGCCTTCGTCACCCTCGACCGGACCGGCCACGTCGCCAACTGGAACAGCGGAGCCGAGCGGATCACCGGCTATTCCGCAAAGGAGGCCATCGGGCGCCACGTCTCGCGCTTCTACACCACGGAGGGCCTCGAATCCGGGGCGCCGCGCATCGCGCTCGCCACCGCCGCCTATGAGGGGCGGCTCAAATTCGAGTGCTGGCGGGTTCGCCGCGACGGCTCGCAATTCTTCGCCAGCGTCGCCATCGACGCCATCCGCGACGACGAGGGGGCCGTGGTCGGCTATGCCGAGGTCACCCGCGACATCACCGAGCGCCGCGCCGCGGAACTCGAGCTCCAGCGCAGCGAGGATCGCTACCGCACCCTCGCGGAGGCGCTGCCGGCCCTGATCTGGACCACGCGGCCGCCCGATGGAACGGCGACCTACGTGAATCCCGCCTTCACCGATTTCTACGGCGATATCGGTCCCGAGCGGACGGAGCGCACGGCGCGCAACCATCCCGACGATGCCGAACGCATGGAGGTCGCCTGGCGAAACGCCCGCAAGCGGGGGCGGACCTTCACGGTGGAGGGGCGGCTGCGCCGCCATGACGGCGTCTACCGCTGGCACAAGATCGTGATGATCCCGATCCCGACCCATGACGACCGGGCGCCGGATGATGCCGAATGGCTCGGCACCGCCCTCGACATCGACGACATCATCACCGCCCGCCAGCGGTTGGAGGAGACGACCGATCTGCTGCGCATCGCCCAGGAAGCGGCCGATGCGGGCACCTGGGATCTCGACCTCTGGACGGACACCATCACCCTCAGCCCGAAAGCCGTCGGCCTGTTCGGCCTCCCCGGCGAGGGTGCTCGGGCCATGCCCGCCCGGGACTGGATCCCGCTGGTCCATCCCGACGACAGGCAGGCGGTCCGCGAGGAAGCGGCCCACGCGATCCGAAACCGGACCAATTACGTCACCGAATACCGCATTGTCGTGGAGGCGGAGGAGCGCTGGATCTCGACCTGTGGTCGCGTGCTCTACGACGGCGCCGGCGCGCCCTATCGTATGGTCGGCCTGCATTTCGACATCACCGAGCGCAAGACGGTGGAGGCCGCGTTGCAGGCGGCCACAGTCAGGGCCGAGCAAGCCAGCGCTGCGAAGAGCGAGTTCCTCGCCGCCATGAGCCACGAGATCCGCACGCCGCTCAACAGCATCCTCGGCTATGCCGACCTCCTGCTGGAGGAACCGAGCCGGACACCGGACGACACGCACCGCCTCGAATTGATCCGTGGGGCGGGCGCCGCGCTCCTCACCATCGTCAACGACGTTCTCGACTTCTCGAAGATCGAAGCGGGACAATTCACCCTGGAATTGCTGCCGTTCCCGTTGCGCGATCTCATCGAGAACACCGTCGAGATCGTGCGCGGCAGCGCGCTGAAGAGCCCCGTGACCATCGTCTCGCGGCTCGACCCCGCGCTGCCGCCCTGGGCCCTGGGGGATGCGAACCGGCTCAGGCAGGTCCTGCTCAATCTCCTCAACAACGCCGTGAAGTTCACCCCGTCCGGTTCCGTCATCCTCAATGTCAGCCAATGCGGCGAGGAGGCGGCTGGCCCCGTCCTGCGCTTCGAAGTGGTGGATACGGGAATCGGCATCTCGGAGGAGCAGCAGGTCCATCTGTTCCAGCGCTTCAGCCAGGTCGATTCCTCCATCAGCCGCCGCTTCGGCGGCACCGGACTCGGCCTCGCCATCTGCCGCCGCCTCGTCTCGATGATGGAGGGGGAGATCGGGGTCACAAGCCGTCCCGGCGAAGGATCGACCTTCTGGTTCACTCTCACCCTGCCGCGCGCGGAGGCGGCGAGCGGCCCCGTTGAGGCCGGGCCCGGTATCCCGGCCGCCGGGAATGCCGTGGCGCCGAGGCCGGTGCGGATCCTCGTCGCCGAGGACGTGCCGGTGAACCAGACGCTGGCTCGGGCGGTTCTCGAACTCGCCGGTCACAGTGTCGAAGTGGTGGGCAACGGTGCGGAGGCGGTGGCCGCGATCCGAGCCCATGCGGGCGGACCGCTCGCCTTCGACCTCGTCCTCATGGACGTCCAGATGCCCGGCATGGACGGGCTCGCCGCGACGCGCATGATCCGCGCTCTGCCTGCCCCGGCCTGCGCGGTGCCGATCATCGCCATGACCGCCAACGTTCTGCCCGAGAAGGTCGCCTCGCTGACGGCCGCCGGCATGGACGATCATGTCGGCAAGCCGTTCAAGCGCGATGCGCTCTATGCGGCCATCGCCCGTTGGAGCGGCACACCGGCCACCGTTGACGCGCCGGCCCCCCCGACTATTCTCGATCGCGAGGTCTACGAGTCGCTGAAGGACATGGTGGGACCGGAGCGTGCGACGGTCCTGCTGTCGATGCTCGCCGATGAACTCGTCGACCGGTTCGGATCGTCGCCGAAGGCCGTGGATCTGACGGGCCTCGAACCGGCGGATTTGGCCTACGACGCGCACGTCATGGTGTCGGCCGCCGGTCTGCTCGGCTTCGTCGGTCTGTCGGATCTCTGCCGCGAGATCGAAACCGCCTGCCGCAACGGGGACGATCTCGCGCCGCTGGTCGAGCGCCTCGTCGTCGTCCGTGACGGCACCCTCGGGACGATCAGGATGCTGCAAGCCGCCTGACCGTTCCGCCCGGGCTCATACCAAGTCTCCCTGACCCTGACCCATAGGTCAGGATCAGGGAGGTCCGGTATCACTCCGCTTCGGGCGTCGGCTCGTCGTCCGGTTCGGGCTCCGCCGTCCAGGCCGTGGCGAAGGCGGCGAGCTGCATCGCATCCTTGAAGGCCATCACCGAGACGTTGCGCTCGGTGGGCATCCCACCCGGATAGGGCGCGACCAGCACGGTCTCCTGGGACAGACGCGCCCCAGGGGTCTTCTCGGCGATCCAGGCCTCCGCCTCGGCGCAGAGCCGCGCCGGGTCGGACGGATCTCTCGCGCGGGAATCCGAGCGCAGCACGAGGACGTAGGGGCCGAGCGTGGGATTGCGCTGCTGCAGGCCCTGGATGATGTCGATCATGATCGTGTCTCGTCATGGTCCTGCCGGGGGCGCGGCATGGCCCCCGGCGAATTCGGTCGTTGGCTAATGGAGCTTCACCCGCGGCTCCGTACGGCGCGTCAGGGCGCGGGCCGTGGCGTCGAGGGCGGTCTTGATCGTGCCGTGCAGGGCGCGCTCGTGCATCTTGTAGAGCGACCAGTACATCATCCGCGCGAACAGCCCGGCGATGAACATGTTCTTTCCCTGGATGAAGCCCATCAGGTTGCCCACCGTGGAATATTCCCCGAGGGACACCAGCGAGCCGAAATCCCGGTACTTGAACGGCTTCAGGGGCTCCCCGGCCATCTTGATCGGGATCTGCTTGATGAGATGGCTCGCCTGCTGGTGCGCCGCCTGCGCACGCGGCGGGATCGGCGTGTCCGAGCCCTGCTCCACGAGATAGGCGCAGTCGCCCATGGCGAAGATGTCGGGATCGCGCGTGGTCTGGAGCGTCGGCGTGACCACGAGCTGGTTGTTGCGCGTCGTCTCGAGGCCGCCGATCTCCTGCAGGAACGGCGGCGCCTTCACGCCGGCCGCCCAGACCACGAGTTCGGAGGGGATGAACCCGCCATCGGCGAGCTGAACGCCGTCGGCGCGGACTTCCGTCACCCGCGCCTGGGTGCGAACCTCGACGCCGATCTTGTTCAGCAGTGCCATCACCTCCGCCGACAGACGCTCGGGGACGGCCGGCAGGATCCGGCTCGCCGCCTCGACGAGGGTGATCTTCAGGTCCTTGGCCGGGTCGATCTTGTCGAGGCCGGTGGAGGCCACGTCCCGGGTGGTGCGATGGAGCTCCGCCGCGAGTTCGGTGCCGGTGGCGCCGGCCCCGATCACCGTCACATGGAGCTGGCCGGGGCGGACCGGCCCGACCTGCGTATGCGCGCGCAGCATGCCGTTGACGAGGCGCTGGTGGAACCGCACCGCCTGGTCCGGCGTGTCGAGGGCGATGGCGTTCTCCTTCACCCCCGGCGTGCCGAAATCGTTGGTGGTCGAGCCGACAGCCAGGACCAGCGTATCGTAGGGGATCGAGCGGACGGGCGTGACCTCGCGGCCCTCGGCGTCGTGGCTCGCCGCGAGCTGGATCGTGCGCGCGGTCCGGTCGAGCCCCGTCATCGAGCCGATGCGATAGCGGAAATGATGCTGATGCGCGTGGTGGAGATAATCGACCGCGTGGTGACCGACATCGAGGCTGCCCGCGGCGACCTCGTGCAGCAGCGGCTTCCAGATATGGGTCCGTGCCCTGTCCACGAGGGTGACGTGCGCCTTGCCCTTCCGGCCCAGCGTGTCGCCGAGCTTGGTGGCGAGCTGGAGCCCAGCCGCGCCTCCACCGACGACCACGATGCGGTGGAGGTTGTCCACGGTTTCGCCCGGTACCATGCGTCCCTCGTCCCTCAAACTTGAGCGGCAGGCAGTCCGCCTTTTTCTCCGCTCGGGTATTATAGGCAAAATCTTATTTGAGCGGCAGCCTCAGGCGCGCAGCCCGGCCGATATTCTCACGCGGGCGCGCCGGGCTGGCGCAGGGGATGCGCTCTGGCGAACGCCTCCTGCAACAGGCAATCCTCGGCGATCCGCTTCACGGTGGGATAGGGCGCGGTCTCGACGCCGAAGATGCCGGTGCCGACCCAGAGGCTCACGAGGCAGAGATCGGCATGGCTGATCGCGTCTCCCTGCGCGTAGCGGCCGGTGCCCGGCTCATGGGCGAGGCGGGTCTCCAGCGTCTTGAGTCCGCTCTCGAACCAGTGCCGCACGAACCCCATCATGCCGTCCTTCGGGATGTCGTAGGCCGACATCAGGTAGTTGCGCACCCGTGGGACGTAGAGCGGATGGGTGTCACACGCGACGACCTGCGCCAGGGAGCGGGCGCGTGCCCGGGCTTTCGGATCGCTCGGCAGCAGGGCCGGCTCGGGATGGATGTCCTCGAGATAGTCGAGGATCGCCAGCGATTGGGTCAGGGGAGGGCCGTCGCCGTCGAAGAAGGCCGGCACGGCGCCCTGCGGGTTGATGGCGAGATACTCGGGCTTGAACTGGTCGCCGGCATCGAGATCGATGAAGGTCTCCTCGCAGGGGAGGCCCTTGAGGTTGAGGGCGATGCGCACCCGGAAAGCGGCGGCCGAGCGCCAGTTGCCGTACATCTTCATGGCCGTCTCCCCTTCAGCCTTTGTTCGGCGGGGACCACACCCGACAACTGCGCCGATCGCAAGTGCCGATTCCGTCAGTAATTCACGTGCTCCCACCGACGGATGTCGATCCTGCGTCAGCCAAGACCGGCGACGACCCTTCGCGTGCACCAAGCCGAGCCATCCCCTGTCCACAGCCAAGGTTCGGCTTCCGGTCCATCAGCGGCCGATAGATCATCCCACCGGCGGCAAAGAGCGTCTATGGAGACACGGTGCGGTTGTAGAAACTCTTCATCCCGGTTCCGCGGATGAGCGAGAGCGATCGTGACCGCAGGAGCTAAATGAATGACGAACCGGTCGATCCATTCCCTCCGCGCATCCGTAACGCGAGCCCTTGGCGGTCTCGTCGTTATCTGCGCGTTAAACTCCCAGGCCTTGGGTCAGAATGAGCGGAAATTTTTCGTTTCAATGAGCGAATATAAATCTACTTTGGCGAAGACCTTGGCCTTCCGGTTGAACAATACCGGCTACCGGTACCCGTTCGGGGGAACTGTCCTGCTCGTCTTCGTCGTCAACCGATCGGGGGTCGTCGAGAAGGCTGAGATCAAGCAGACATCCGGATCGCGGTATCTCGATACTTTAGCCCTGGATCTGGTGCGCCCGGGAACCAGCTTTCTGCCATTTCCGGACGGCAGCCCGGTTAAAAATCTAATGGCCACCGCCCCACTTCACTTCCGCCCTCGCCACTGATGCATGGCGGTCGCGATCGGCGACGGTGCGTCGGGCAGGGCTTGGCGATGGTTCGCGGCCGCGGGCGCTCCGTCCGTCATCGTACCACCGGCCTCTATCCTGCATTTGGCAGCACCGCCCGCTTCGCGCATAGACGTCGGGAACGGTTCGGAAGACCGCGATTGCGATGGGTGCCCGCGAGATGCAGATCGAAACGCCCTACCTGATGTTCCTCGGCGACGTGCCCGATACGTTGGCAGCCAAGACTGCCTACGGCATCGCCGACTGGCGCCCGGACTGGTGCGTCGGCCAGTTGCGCCTGCCCGGCTGCGCCGCCGATCTCGGCATCCCGGACCTCACCCTGGACGAGGCCGTGGCCAAGGGCTGCAGGACCATGGTCATCGGCGTCGCCAATGCCGGCGGCGTGCTTCCGAAGCATTGGGTCTCGGAGGTCGTGGCTGCCTTGAATGCGGGGCTCGACATCGCCAGCGGCCTTCACGTGCGCCTCGGTTCGCTGCCGGAGATCGCCGAGGCGGCCGAGAGGAACGGCCGTCAGCTCCATGACGTGCGCCACACCACCGAGACCTTCGACACCGGCAAGGGCATCCGGCGGCCCGGACGCCGGCTCCTCAGCGTCGGCACCGATTGCTCCGTGGGGAAGAAATACACCGTCCTCGCCCTGGAGCGCGGCATGCGCGAGCGCGGCCTCGACGCGGATTTCCGGGCCACCGGCCAGACCGGCGTGTTCATCTCCGGGCGCGGCGTCGCCATCGATGCGGTGGTGGCCGACTTCATCTCCGGTGCCGTGGAATGGATCGCTCCCGCGGCGGACCCGGACCATTGGGACCTGATCGAGGGACAGGGCTCGCTCTACCACCCGTCTTTCGCGGGCGTCAGCCTCGGCCTGCTCCACGGTGCCCAGGCCGATGCCTTCGTCGTCTGTCACGAGCCAAGCCGCACCGCCATGCGCGGCGTGACGCATCCGCTGCCCTCGATCCAGCAGGTGATCGACCTCACGATCCAGCTCGGCAGCCTCACCAATCCCGGCATCTGCCCGGTGGGGATCGCCGTGAACACGCAGAAGCTCGGGGAGGACGAGGCCCGCACCCTGCTCCAGGATCTGACCAAGGAGCATGGGTTGCCCGCCACCGATCCGGTCCGCTTCGGTGTCGACGGAATCATCGCCCGCCTGCTGGCGGAGTTCCCCGCCGGGAGTGCGGCATGACCCGCCGCCTCACCGTCGCTGTCGAGCGCTTCCCCATCGCCGGAGCCTTCACCATCGCGCGGGGCAGCCGCACGGAAGCGGTGGTGGTGCTCGCCACCATCACGGACGATGCCGACGGCCATCTGGGCCGGGGCGAATGCGTGCCCTATCCCCGCTACGGCGAATCCCCCGAGAGCGTCTGCGCCTTGATCCTCGCACAGGCCGACGCGATCGCGGCGGGGGCCACCCGCACCAATCTGCTCGCGCTAATGAAGGCGGGAGCCGCGCGCAACGCTCTCGATTGCGCCCTCCTCGATCTGGAGGCCAAGCAGCGCGGCCGCCCGGCCTGGGAGATCGCGGGCCTGAGCCCGCCGCAGGTCGCCACCACCGCTTATACGCTGAGCCTCGGCACGCCGGAGAGCATGGAGGAGGCCGCGCGCGGCGCGGCGCACCGGCCCCTGCTCAAGGTCAAGCTCGGTGGCGAGGGGGATCCCGAGCGCATCGCCGCCGTGCGTCGCGGCGCGCCGGAGTCGCGCCTGATCGTCGATGCCAACGAGGCGTGGCGCGCGGAGACCATCGAGGCGAATCTGGCCGCCTGCGTCGCCGCGGGGGTCGGCCTCATCGAGCAACCTCTCCCGGCCGGCGAGGACGAGTTGCTCGCCCGTATCGCCCGGCCGATCCCGATCTGCGCCGATGAGAGCCTGCACGACCGGGCCGGGCTCGACGCGCTCTCCGACCGCTACGACGCCATCAACATCAAGCTCGACAAGGCCGGCGGCCTCACCGAGGCGGTGATGCTGGCGCACGAGGCCAAGGCGCGGGGCTTGTCGCTGATGATCGGCTGCATGGTCGGCACGTCGCTGGCCATGGCGCCTGCCATGCTGCTCGCCCACCACGCGGACTATGTCGATCTCGACGGCCCGCTGCTTCTAGCGCGGGACCGCGAGCCGGCCCTGCGCTTCGACGGCAGTCTGATCCATCCGCCGACGCCGGACCTGTGGGGATAGGGTTGAGAATCCCCGACGCCCGGTTCGGGTTTCAAATTCCGGCGAACGACCCTGCAAAATGGTGCCGATCCCCGCCGTCGAGTTGACGGAATGGTGCAGGGACGGGCATGGCCCGATGCGTGCGACCCGGTTCGGCCGCAAGCGTGACAGGTCCACCATGTTGAAGACCCGTATCATCCCCTGCCTCGACGTGAAGGACGGGCGCGTCGTCAAGGGCGTCCAGTTCCTGGAACTGCGCGATGCCGGCGATCCGGTGGAGGCGGCCAAGGCCTATGACGCGGCCGGCGCCGACGAACTCTGTTTCCTCGACATCACCGCGAGCCACGAGGCCCGCGGCACCCTGCTCGACGTGGTGAGCCGTACGGCCGAGGCCTGCTTCATGCCGCTCACCGTGGGCGGCGGCGTGCGCACGGTGGAGGACATCCGCACCCTGCTGCTCGCCGGGGCCGACAAGGTCTCGATCAATACGGCGGCGGTGAACGACCCTTCCTTCGTGGAGCGCGGCGCCCTCAAGTTCGGCAGCCAGTGCATCGTCGTCGCCATCGACGCCAAGCGGACCTCCGCGCCGGGCGAGCCGGATGCCTGGCAGATCTTCACCCATGGCGGGCGCAAGCCCACCGGGCTCGATGCCATCGACTTCGCCCGGACCGTGGCGGCGCGCGGCGCCGGTGAACTCCTCGTCACTTCCATGGACCGGGACGGGATGCGCTCGGGCTACGACATCGCCCTGACGCGGGCGATCTCGGACGCGGTCTCGGTGCCGGTCATCGCCTCGGGTGGCGTCGGCGGCCTCGACGACCTCGTGGCAGGAGTGCGCGACGGCGGCGCCAGCGCGGTGCTGGCTGCCTCGATCTTCCATTTCGGCCAGCACACCATCGCCGAGGCCAAGGCGCATATGGCCAAGGCCGGCTTGCGCATGCGGCTCGACCCGTGACGGGGCGCGGCGCCGAAGTCCGGCCCTTGCCCAATCTCCTCCCTTGCCGCAGGCTCGTCGCCGTAGCGTGCATCGTCCGGCCTGCCGAGAGCTAGGATCGCATGACCGATTTCACCCTGAGCGACCTCGACGCCCTCATCGCCGACCGCGCCGCCGCGCCGCCGGACCAGTCCTACACGGCCAAGCTCCTGGCCGGCGGTCCGGCCAAGCCCGCCAAGAAGCTCGGCGAGGAAGCGGTCGAGGCCGCCATCGCCGCCGTGCAGGGCGATCGTGACGGGCTCGTGAGCGAGGCGGCGGACGTGCTCTACCACCTCCTCGTGCTGCTGCGTGCCGGCGGCGTCGGCCTGCCGGAGGTGATGGCGGAACTGGAGCGCCGCACCGCCCAGAGCGGCATCGCCGAGAAAGCGGCCCGGAGGCACACGTGACCGTCGAGCCGTCACGGCCCATCGCGATCGTGTCCGAGCGTGATCCCGCCCTCGGCCAGGATCCGGTGACGGGGATCGGCCCCGAGCGCCTGTCGCCTTATCGCCTGTTTTCCCGCGAGGAATGGGCGCAGTTGCGCGCCGATACCCCGTTGACGCTGACGGGGGACGACGTCACCCGCCTGCAATCGCTCAACGATCCCATCTCCATCGAGGAGGTGGTGGCGATCTATCTCCCGTTGTCGCGCCTGCTCTCCCTCTACGTCGCGGCGACGCAGGGGCTGTTCAAGGCGACGCAGCGCTTCCTGATCGCCGAGCGCGAGGCCAAGGTCCCCTACATTATCGGGGTGGCCGGCTCGGTGGCGGTGGGCAAATCCACCACCGCCCGCGTCCTCAAGGCGCTGCTCGCCCGCTGGCCGAACACGCCGAAGGTCGACCTCATCACCACGGACGGGTTCCTGCTGCCCAATGCCGAGCTGAAGCGCATGGGCGCCATGGAGCGCAAGGGCTTTCCCGAGAGCTACGACACCGCCGCCCTCCTGCGCTTTCTCACCGACATCAAGGCCGGCAAGAAGCGCGTGGCCGCGCCGCTGTATTCTCACCTCGTCTATGACGTGGTGGCGGGCGAGGAGCGGGTGGTGGAATCTCCCGACATTCTCATCGTCGAGGGCCTCAACGTGCTTCAGCCGGCGCGCCTGCCGCGCGACGGCACCGCGATCCCCTTCGTCTCCGACTTCTTCGATTTCTCGATCTATCTCGACGGGCACGAGGACGACCTGCACCGCTGGTACGTCAACCGCTTCCTGCGCCTGCGCCAGACCGCCTTCCGCGATCCGCTCTCGTATTTCCGCAAATACGCCGAGGTGACCGAGGCCGAAGCCCTCGAGATCGCCGACAACCTCTGGACCACGATCAACCTGCCGAACCTACGCGACAACATCCTGCCGACGCGCCAGCGCGCGAGCCTGATCCTGGCCAAGGGCGCAAGCCATCGAATCGAGAGCGTGGCGCTGCGGCGGTTGTGAGCCGGAGCGTATCCCTCACCCCAGCGGATACGCCGCCTCCACCACATACGGCCCGCCGCCCCGCGATTCGCGCGCCGAGAACAGGGCCACCCGCGTCGCGGTGAACCGCAGCGCCGGAAACAGGCCCATCTCGGCGAGATACTCCGCCACGTCCGGCGCGCTGGTGTCGCGCTTGGCGAGACGGGCCAGGGTCACGTGCGGCATGAACTTGCGTCGCTCGGGTTCGGCGCCGGCGGCGCGGGCGATGCGCTCATGCTCCTCCTGCAGGTCGAGGAGGTCGGGGCCGGCAGTCACGCCTGCGATGATCGCGCGAGGCTTGTCTCCGCCGAACGCGTCGAGTCCGGACAGCGTCACGTTGAGAGGCGGGCGCGGGCGCGCTTCGACGAGGCCGGCATGGAACGCCTCGGCCACCTCGTCCTCCACGTCGCCGAGGAAGCGCAGGGTGATGTGGAGGTCGCCGCGCTCGATCCAGCGCGCGCCGCGCAGGCCGCATTGGTACCGCGACAGCGCCTCGGCGAGGTCGTCGGGACATTCCAGGGCGGTGAACAGGCGCGGCATCGGTCTATTTCTGCCCCGCGCCGAGCCGGTCGAGGAAGGTCTCCACCGTGGGCAGGATGCCGGCGACGATGGTCTCGACGCCCTTCACGTTCGGGTGCAGCCCATCCTCCAGGTTGAAGCGCCGGTCGTTGAGGATGCCCTCCAGGAAGAACGGGTAGAAGACGAGGCCGTGTTGCCGGGCGAGATCGGGGTAGATCGCGTCGAACCGCGCCACGTAATCCGGCCCGAGATTGGTCGAGGCCTTCATGCCGGCGAGCAGGACCGGGATGTTGCGGGCCTTGAGCCGGGAGACGATGGTGTCGAGGGCCTTTCTCGTGACGGCTGGGTCGGTGCCGCGCAGCATGTCGTTGGCGCCGAGTTCGAGGATGACTCCGTCGGTCCCATCGGGGACCGACCAGTCGAGCCGGTCCAAGCCGCCGGTGCTGGTGTCGCCGGAGACGCCCGCATTGGCGATCGACACGGCGCGGCCCTTGGCCTTCAGTTCGCGTTCCAGCACGGAGGGGAAGGCCGCGGCCGAGGGCAGGCGATACCCTGCGGTCAGGCTGTCGCCGAAGGCCACGAGGTTGAGGGGACGTGCCGCGGCATGGCCGATGCCCGTCCCCAATGCGGCAAAGAGTGCCATCACCAGCATCGCCCGGCGGGAATGCTGGCGTGGTGGGGCGAGACCAACCATATCGACCTCGTCGTGTGACGTATGACACAGACCCATTCCCGCACAGCCTCGACCTATGGTGTTCATGACGATGGTCCAACACAGATCGGTCCTGCCGTGATGCCCGGCAAGGTGGACGCTCCCGCGATCGCGCTGTCGCGGATCGATCTCAGCCTCGGCCGGGGCGCGGCGCGGGTCCATGTCCTGCGTGGCATCTCCCTCGATGTGGCACGCGGCGAGGCGGTCGGCCTCGTCGGCCCCTCCGGCTCGGGCAAGTCGACCCTGCTGATGGTGATGGCGGGTCTGGAGCGCCCGGAATCCGGAGCGATCCATGTGGAGGGCACCGATCTCGGAGCGCTCGACGAGGATGCCCTCGCGCGGTTTCGCGGCCGGCGCATCGGCATCGTGTTCCAGGCTTTCCACCTCGTGCCGACGATGACGGCCCTGGAGAACGTCGCGCTGCCCCTCGAACTCGCCGACAAGCCGGGTGCGCACGAGCGGGCGCGGGCGGAATTGGAGGCGGTCGGCCTCGGCCACCGGCTGCACCACTACCCCGCTCAGCTCTCGGGCGGCGAGCAGCAGCGCGTCGCCATCGCCCGCGCCATCGCGCCGGACCCGGCAATCCTGGTGGCGGACGAACCCACCGGCAATCTCGACGAGGCCACGGGCCGGCAGATCGTGGACCTTCTCTTCGCCCTGAAGCGCGATCGCGGCGCGACCCTCGTCCTCGTCACCCACGATCCCGGCCTCGCTCGGCTCTGCGACCGCACCGTGCGCCTGCGCTCGGGACAGGTGGACGAGGCAGTGGCGGCGTGATCCAGCTGAATCCTTGTGTTCGGCGGAAGGCCTGATCCATGCACGGCACCCTCGCCAGGCCGGGCCCGACCCCGCGCCGCAGCCGCGTCCCGCTCACCCTGCGCCTCGCCTTCCGCGAGCTGCGCGCCGGGCTCGCCGGTTTTGCCGTGTTCCTCGCCTGCATCGCGCTGGGCGTCGCGGCCATTGCCGGGGTCGCCTCGATCTCGCGCTCGCTCACGGACGGTCTCGGCCGCGAGGGCAAGCGCATCCTCGGCGGCGATCTCACCTACAGCCTGATCAACCGCGAGGCGACGGTGAACGAGCGGGCCGCCCTCGACGCGCAGGGCAAGGTCTCTGTGGTCACGACCCTGCGGGCCATGGCTCTGGCCGGCGACAAGGGGGCGGCCCTGGTGGAACTCAAGGCCGTGGACGGCGCCTATCCCGCTGCCGGGGACCTCGTCACCGACCCGGCCTTGCCGCTTTCCGATCTGCTGGCGGAGAAGGATGGGACGTTCGGCGCCGTCGCCGACCCGATCCTGCTCACGCGCCTCGACCTCAAAGTCGGCGACCGGATCGAGATCGCCGGCAAGCCGATCGCCATCCGGGCCACCCTGGTCTCCGAGCCGGACAAGATCGC
Source organism: Methylobacterium sp. W2 (assembly GCF_020662345.1). Classification (GTDB taxonomy): domain Bacteria; phylum Pseudomonadota; class Alphaproteobacteria; order Rhizobiales; family Beijerinckiaceae; genus Methylobacterium. The sequence continues at coordinate 225,151 of NZ_VMOA01000001.1, forward strand.
CAACGGCATCGGCTTCGGCCCGCGCCTCCTCGTCTCGGCCGCGACGCTCCAGGCGACGGGGCTGATCCGCCCGGGCAGCCTCAACCGCTGGAGCTATCGTATCCAGGCGCCCGCCGCCGACGATGCGGAGCTGGAGCGGCGGGTCGCGACCGTCGCCAGGGCGGCGCCGGATGCCGGCTGGGAGATGCGCTCGCGCTCCAATGCCGATCCGCGTTTCGCCAAGAGCGTCGAGCGCTTCACCCAGTTCCTCACCCTGGTCGGTCTCACGGCGCTGATCGTCGGTGGAGTCGGTGTCGCCAATGCCGTCAATGCCTTCGTGGCGAGGAAGCGCGGGTCTATCGCCACCCTGAAGAGCGTCGGTGCGCCGGGGGGGCAGGTGGTTGCCATCTATCTCACGCAGGTGATGCTGGTGGCCGGGCTCGGCACTGTGATCGGACTCGCGATCGGGGCGGGCCTGCCCTTCCTCCTCGATGCCCTGTTCCACGATGCGCTGCCACTGCCGTTGAACCCGACCCTGGCACCGGCAGAGCTGCTGCTCGCCGCCGCCTACGGCCTGCTGACGGCGCTCGCCTTCGCCATCATTCCCCTGGGCCACGCCCATGACGTGCCGGTCTCCGGCCTGTTCCGGGATGTGGTCGATCCCGACACCCGCAAGACTCGGCTGCGCTACCGGCTGATCCTCGTCGCGGCGCTCGCCGCCCTGGTGGCGCTGGCGCTGGCCACCGCCTTCGACCGCAGGGTGGCGCTGATGTTCATCGTGGCGGCCGGCCTTGCCTTCGGGCTTCTGCGCCTCGTCGCCCTCGGCCTCATGGCCGGGGCGCGGCGTCTGCCCCGGCCGCGTTCGGCAGCGCCCCGCATGGCTTTGGCCAACCTCCACCGCCCCGGCGCGCTCACCCCCGCCATCGTCCTGTCGCTCGGTCTCGGCGTGACCCTGCTGGTGACGCTGAGCCTGATCGACGCCAATGTCCGGCGAACGCTGACGAGTTCGCTGCCGGCCCGTGCGCCGAACCTGTTCTTTCTCGACATCCCGGCGGCGGACGCGGACGGGTTCCATGCGGAACTCGGCAGGCTCGCGCCCGGCGCCAAGATCGAGCGCGTGCCGATGATGCGCGGGCGGATCGTGGCCATCAACGATACCCCCGCCGCCGCCATCAAGCCGCCGGAGGATGCCGCCTGGGTGCTCGATGGCGACCGCGGCATCACCTATTCCGACGATCTGCCGGAGGGCTCCAGCCTCGTCGACGGGGCGTGGTGGAGCGCCGAGGAAGGCGCGAAGCCGCTGGTGTCCTTCGATGCGGAGCTCGGGCGGGCGCTCAATCTGGGCGTCGGCGGCACCGTCACGGTCAACGTTCTGGGGCGGAATCTGACGGCCAAAGTCGCCAACCTGCGCAAGGTCGAATGGCGCAACCTCGGCATCAATTTCGTCATGGTCTTTTCGCCGGGTACGTTCCGGGGGGCGCCGCATTCGGACCTCGCCACCCTGACCCTGGCGGGCGGGCCGGATGCCGGGACCGAGGCCCTGATCCTGCGCGACGTCGCCCGCGCCTTTCCGTCGGTGACCAGCGTGCGGGTGAAGGACGCCCTCGACACGGTCAACGATATCGTCGGCAAGCTGGTCCTGGCGATTCGCGCCGCCAGCGGAGTCGCGGTGGTGGCGAGCCTGTTCGTGCTCGCCGGCGCCATCGCGGCGGGGCACCGCGCCCGGCTATACGATGCCGTGGTGCTGAAGGTTCTGGGCGCCACGCGCGGGCGCCTGCTCCTGGCCTATACGCTGGAATACGGTGCCCTGGGCATCGCCACCGCCCTGTTCGGGCTTCTCGCCGGCACGCTCGCGGGCTGGACCATCGTGACCCGCGTGATGAAGCTCGACTTCGCCCTGGACCTGTCCGGTGCCTTGGTCGCATCCACCCTCGCGGTGGTCTTCGCGATCGTCCTCGGGCTCGCCGGGACGTGGCGTATTCTCGGTCAGAAACCGGCTCCCTACCTGCGCCAATTCTGAGGCCGGACGCTCGCCCGCCTCCCCATCGAGGGAGAAAGCGGACATCGAAGTCATGGTTTATGACCTGTCACTATAGCTCTTGCGTGGCCGGTGGATGATGAACCAGATTTAATCCATTCCCATCCAAATAAAGATCGAGGTCAGAAGCTCCGATTCCAGAGCCACAAAGCTCGGCCGCCCCCTTGTGCGGAGCGGCATGACGGAACATATTTGGGCTCAAGGCGCGGTGACGTGCCAGAGGTCCTGTGCGTGAGCCTCGGTTCCAAATCACACGCTGAGAGAGCTTCCAAGGGAATCTCCCATGGCATTCGATAATAGCCCCTTCCGCTACGGCGCCCAGCCCCAGGGCTATGCCGGTTCCCAGGTCGAGGTCGACCAGGGCCTGCGCAGCTTCATGCTCGGCGTCTACAACAACATGGTCGTCGGCCTCGGGATCTCCGGCCTCGTGGCCCTTGGCCTGAACATGGCCGCCACCGCGCAGACCACGACGGGCAAGGTCGCGCTGACCCCGTTCGGCCAGATGCTCTACACCAGCCCGCTCAAGTGGGTTCTGATGCTGGCGCCCCTCGCGTTCATCTTCATCTTCACGATGCGGATGGACAAGATGTCGGCCTCCTCGGCACGCATGACCTTCTTCGCCTTCGCGGCGGTGATGGGCGCGTCGATGTCGACCCTGCTGCTCGTGTTCACGGGTGCCAGCGTGGTCAGAGTCTTCTTCATCACGGCGGCCACGTTCGGCGGTCTCAGCCTCTATGGCTACACCACCAAGCGTAGCCTCTCGGGGATGGGCTCGTTCCTGATCATGGGCGTGATCGGCCTCTTCATCGCCTCGATCGTGAACATCTTCCTGGCCTCGAGCGCGCTTCAGTTCGCCATCTCGGTGCTCGGCGTCCTGATCTTCGCGGGCCTTACCGCCTACGACACGCAGAAGCTCAAGGAGATGTTCCTCTACAGCGGTGCCGATGCCGAAGGCGCGGCCAAGCTGTCGGTGAATGGCGCTTTGACCCTCTACCTGGACTTCATCAACATGTTCCAGTTCCTGCTCCAGCTCCTCGGCGATCGCCGCTAAGCGAGCCGCTGGAACGCGGATCGGAGGCCCCGGCGGAAACGCCGGGGCCTTTTTTTGTCCGTTGCGACGGTCATGCGAGGATGTCGGGGTGCGTAAGCCGGCGGTGCCAAAGATCGGGCGGGGCTCGGGGTGGGAGACGCCGCCTCCGAGTGACGTACCGACCTACGCCGTTGTGGGCGTGAGCGCCGCCGCCGCGATCGGTACCGGCGCATGGGCCGGCCTCGGCACTGCTATCATCGCCGGCATCGTCACACTGTTCGTGCTCGGCGCCCTGTATTCCATCGGAGCGCGGCGATGGGGTTGGCCTCCGATCCGTTGGGAGGCGGTCCCGTTCTTCATCCCGTGACGGGGGCGATCACACCACGCGGAGGGGCTTTTCCAGCGCCGCCAGGACACGGGCGAGGTCATGCCCTCGCTTGAGCACGATGCCCGCTGCCGAGATCACCGCGAAGGCACCCTGCCGGCGGGCGAGCTTAGGGTCTTTCTCGACCCGGAACAGCGGCGTCTCGGACGAGCGGCGGTAGATTGAGAACACCGCCTTGTCCCGGCGGAAGTCGAGGGCGTAGTCACGCCATTCCCCGGCCGAGACCATGCGGCCGTAGAGGTTGAACAGGGTCCTGAGCTCGGAGCGGTCGAAGGCGACCTGTGGCACCACCGGAGCCGTCGGGAACGGCACGACGCGGCTGGTGGAATCCTGCGATCGCGGCTCGGCTCCGGTCCTCTCGTCCATCCTCACTCCTCGGCTTCCGCGACCCTACGGGCGCCGCGAAGGAGGAATGATGGGCCTCCCACTTCGAGCCTGCAAGCCCGGCCGACCATCAAGTGCGCGCCGGCACCAGCTACGGACCGGCAACACAACGTCACGATTTCGCCCCGTTATTGCCCATCGTCGGCCTCGATAGAAGATGATACCTGTGGCCGAACCCTCGTCGGTTCCGTGCTCGGTCGGGCGGCCGATATCCATGCTCCCCAGCTTTCGGGAGCCTGCCGATGTCACGGGAACGACACTCCAGAGGTTTCGAGACCCAAGGACTTCAGGCCGCCTCTCCGGAGTGCGGCCTTTTTTTCTGCCATACCGGCGCGCTCTGGTCTAAAAATCCCCTTCGATGGCGTTGGCCGGCCTTCGCATTCTCCCGTCCCTCTCGCGACCGTCCGGATTCGGGCGTCGGCTCGGAGGGGTAGGCGGCCGAGGCGGCCTCGTCGACAAGGAATGGCAGTGGTTGGGCGGCAGGTCTTGGTGAGGTTCGATCCCGGCTTTCGCGAGACGCTCGGCGAGCTGTTCGCCTGGCGTCGCGACGTGCGCCGCTTTCGGAGCGACCCTGTCGATGAGGCGGTGTTCCAGCGCTGCCTCGCCCTGGCCATGCTGAGCCCGTCCGTGGGCAACAGCCAGCCCTGGCGTTTCGTCCGTGTCGTCGACCCCGTCCGGCGTGCGGCGGTGACCGCGAGTTTCGAGCGCTGCAACGATGCGGCGGCCGAGACCTACGATTGCGAGCGCCGCGAAGCCTATACCCGCCTGAAGCTCGCGGGCCTGCGCGAGGCACCCATCCATCTCGCGATCTTCTGCGATGAGAATACGACAAACGGCTTCGGCCTCGGCCGTGCCACCATGCCGGAAATGCTGCGCTACTCGGTGGTGACGGCAGTGCACACCTTCTGGCTCGCCGCGCGGGCGCATGGCCTCGGCGTCGGCTGGGTGTCGATCATCGAACCCGATTGCGTCGCGTCGCAACTCGACGTTCCCGCCTCCTGGCGTCTCGTCGCCTATCTCTGCGTCGGCTATCCGGTGGAGGAGCACGATGATCCCGAACTCGTCCGGCATGGCTGGCAGGAGCGCGACGAGACGGCTTCCGTCCTGCTGGAGCGGTGACCGCCCTTCGACTTTACCAAAGCTTACCCGGACCGCTCGCCTTTAGCGCGAGCGCGAGGGCACCGTTTAACCGCGCTTCGTCATTCCGGTGCGTATCCGGCCCATGACCCCCATCGGTAACCGGAACGGCAATCTCGATCGCCGCTTATCGTGAAGCTCACGGTCACGCTTTCGAGGATGACGACAGATGTTCGCGCGTAATGGGTTCGCTGCGTGTTTGGCTGGAACAGTCTTGAGTGTGGGGTTTGCCGCGACACCGGCCGCGTCCCGCGAACTCGTGGCCTTCGACCAGGCCGTCATGCCCGGCACCGTCGTGGTCCGCACCTCGGAGCGCCGGCTCTACCTCGTCAACGGCGACGGCACGGCGATCCGCTATCCCGTGGCGGTGGGCAAGCCCGGCAAGCAATGGACCGGCGCCACCCAGATCGACGGCAAGTATGTCGAGCCGGCCTGGTCGCCGCCGCGGGAGGTCAAGCGCGACAACCCGCGCCTGCCCGACGTGATCGCCGGCGGCTCGCCGCATAACCCGATGGGCGCGGCGGCGATGACCCTGGCCGGCGGCGAATATGCCATCCACGGCACCAACCGCCCGAACTCGGTGGGCACCTACGCGTCCTACGGCTGCATCCGCATGTACAATCAGGACGTGGTCGATCTCTACGGGCGCGTCTCCGTGGGGACGCAGGTCTACGTCACGCGCTGAGCCCGCTGTCAGAAATCGACGGCGATGCCTTTGACTTCCCAATCGTCGTAGCGGACGGGCTCCAGGCCGCCACGGCCCTGGCGCTCGCGGGCGGCAGAGATCTCCGCCGCCTTCGCATCGATGGCCGCGCGCCGGTCGGCGGCCTCGGCCAGAGCCCGCGCGGCGGCCGGCGTCAAAGCGGGGCGGGGCGGGATCTCGGCGTTTTCCGCGTCGTCTGGCGTCGTCATGGCTTGCATCTCGGTGGGCCGGATGGGAGGGCATCCGTTGGGACTGGCTCCGGGTGACCGGGCCTCGGACACGGAAAGTGGCATTCATGGCGACACGCCGCAACGCGGATGGGCCGGCGACGACGATCGACCGCACGGTTCCGGGCCTCGCCGCCCGGCAGGTGGCCCATGCCGCCGTGGCCGATCTCCTCGTCCAGGGCCGCGCCTTCGCCCTCGAAGATGCCCTGGCCAAGGCGGGCCTCGATGCCGGCCTCGACGCCGCCGACGCATCGCTGGCGCGGGCCATCGCCACCGCCACCTTCCGCCGCCTCGGCTTCCTGCGGCGGATGCTGGCCGCCCGCATGACCCAAGGCCTGCCGCCGGACCAGCCACGACTGGTGGCCCTTCTCGTCACCGGCGCCGTGCAGATCCTCGATCTCAACGTGCCGGACCATGCTGCCGTCGATCTCTCGGTCCGGCTCGCCAAAGGCGACCCCTACCTGCAGCACACGCCCGGTCTCGTGAACGCCATCCTGCGCCGGGTGATCCGTGAGCGGGACGCCATCGCGGCCGAGGCGTCCGATCCCCTGGCGCAGAACACCCCGGACTGGCTCGCCGCCCGCTGGAGCGCCGCCTACGGACCCGACACGGCCCGCGCCATCGCCTCCGCCCATCTCTCCGGCGCCGCCCTCGACATCACACCGCGCGGCAGCGTGACGGAATGGGCCGAGCGCCTCGGCGGCGTCGCCCTGCCCACCGGCAGCATCCGCCTGCATGAAGTCCGCTCGGCGGTCTCGGACCTGCCCGGCTACGGCGAGGGCGCGTGGTGGGTGCAGGACGCCGCCGCCGCCATCCCGGCGCGCCTGCTCGCTGTCGGGCCGGGGCAGCGCGTGGCCGATCTTTGCGCGGCGCCCGGCGGCAAGACCGCCCAGCTCGCCGCCATGGGAGCCGAGGTGGTGGCCGTGGACCGTTCGGCCCCGCGCCTCGAACGCCTGACGGAGAACCTCGCCCGCCTCGGGCTGACGGCCGAGATCCGCGTCGGCGACGCCACCCAATTGCCCGAGACCGACGCTGATACGTTCGACGCCGTGCTCCTCGACGCGCCCTGTTCGGCCACGGGCACGATCCGGCGCCATCCCGACGTCGCCTGGACCAAGGCCGGCGGCGATGTCGGGCGCCTCGGCGGGCTGCAGCGCCGCCTGCTCGACCGCGCCGCCACCCTGGTGAAGCCGGGGGGGCGTCTCGTCTATTGCACCTGCTCGCTGGAGCCCGAGGAAGGCGAGGGGCAGGTCGCCGCCTTCCTCGCCCGCAATCCGGCTTTCGAACGGCTGGCGATCCGCTCCGAGGAGGTCGGCGGCCTCGGTGAGCTCATCAACAGCGACGGTGACCTGCGGACGCTGCCCTCGCACCTGTCCGGCGAAACGGCCGCCGACGCAGGTGACCTGCCGGTGGTTCGTGGCGGGATCGACGGGTTCTTCGCGAGCCGTCTGGTTCGGAAGGCTTAAGGCGCACGGTGCGGGCCCTGCCCCATGCCATGGCCGGCCTGATCGCGGCCCTGTCGCTCGTCGGCCAGGCCGGGGCCGGCGAGATCGACCGCCGCATCCTGCCGGTGGCGCCGGCCTATGCCCGCAATCCCGCCTGCGACCCGGTCTCGCTGACGATCCCGTTCGAGATCCATACCGGCACCCGCGACGTGGGGATCTCGCCCTCGCCGAAGGACCTGCCCCTGAACCAGGGTGAGAGCGCGATCTGCTTCGCCTACGCCACGGCGGACATGATCTCGCACCGGGTCGGAAGGTCGGTCTCGCCCCTCGACGTGGCGACGAAGTTCTACTTTGCCGACCCGGCGCGCCTGGAGGCGATCCCGGACCCGCATCTGAGACGCCATCTCCGCGCGCATCCGGCCTACCGGGCCGACATCGCCTGGAGCCGCAACACCGCCGAGGTGACCAAGGACGGCAACCCTACCCTGGAACCGTATTTCGACAAGATCGAGGGCGGCGAGGAGGATACGGCGGCGCTCCTCTACAATATCGGCGGCTATTGCGAGGACCGCGACCTGCCGTCCAATGACGGCTATCGCTATGTGATGCCGACATTGCGCGCGCTGCGCTACCGGACGAAGCTTCACCCAACGCGCCAGAGCTTCCGCGCCGTGGCCGCGACCGCGTCTCATCTGCGCGGGCGGCGGGCCGATCCGTTCAACGCGGCCTGGATCGCGCATGTGGAGGCTACATGCCGCCGTACGCCGCTGCCGGTGCCGCTCCTACCGGTCTCCTACCGCGTGGCCGCAAGCCAGGCCGATTTCGCCGACATGCTCGAATCCGGTCGCCACCCGAGCAAGCCGAAGCTCGACCGCATCCTCGCCATGGTCGACTACGCTCTCGATCATGGCCGCGTGCCAACCGTGGGCTACAGCTGGTATCTGCTGGAGGACCGCGATCCGAAGGACCCCGACCTCTTCGCCGACCATGCAAGCCCGGTCATCGGCCGCCGCAAGGCGGGGAGCGTCTGCCAGTATAGAATTCAGGACAATACCGGCGAGTATTGCGGCCGCATGCGCGATGGAATTCGCGAACGCTGCGACAACGGCCGCATCTGGGTCACCGAGAGTGAGTTGCGGCGGACTTTGTATAGCGTGACGTATCTGCGGTAGGCGTCCGCCTTACGGCGTGATCACCCGCATGGAGACGGTCTGGACCTGAGCCTCACCGTTCCCATCGCCAGCGGGGGAGGTCTTCTTTAGCCGCGCCATGAACTTGCGCACTTCGTCGGGCGGCAGCGCGCCGACTGGGGCGATCATCATCGACAGGAGCGCCTTGGTCTTGCGATCGACCGAGGCGGAGCGGCTCACCGGCTCGAAATCCCGCACGGTATGGGTCTTCTCCTCGCTGCCGGTGAAGACGCGGGCGCCGTCCTTCAGCACGACGATGTCGCCGGGGCGCAGGGTCGGATCCTTGAGGAGGGCGGCCATCGGTCCGGAGGAGAGCGGGATCGGCGTCTGGCGGTCGCCGATCTGGAGCTGCAGCGGCTCGCTTTTCGGCAGGGCGGCGTAGCGGATCTTCGGGCGCGGGCGGTTCGCCTCGCGCCGGATCGTCAGGGATTTCTGCGGCATCTCGAACGCGGGGGCAGCCTGCTGCGCTTCGGCGGCGGGGCGGGCCGGAGAGAACAACGCTTCGAACAGGCCGCCGAGACCACGGTCTTGAGCGTTCTGGGCCATCGCAGCGCCAGACGTGCACAATAACGCTGCGGCAGACATCAAGAGCCCGGCGCGCTTGAAGACGGGGATGACAGTCATAGGCACACTGCCATTGCTGGAGGCTGCAGGAACGAAACTCGCTGGCGTTGTGTATAACCTGTGCAGCATTCAACCGTTCCGGCCGAGTTCGCCAAAAAATACAGTTTGGTGGGCCGGGGCGGCACACCGCCTTTCCCCCTCGCGCGGCACCACTCCGGAGGGATAAATTCCCGCGGAGGGAGCATGAGGCGGTGCGACGAGTATCGGCATCCTTAATTGTTGGTTAATAGGCACGGCTTAGCTTCCCGATGGGACGACATCCGGCACAATGGCCATCCGGGTCGCGGTGCTGGAGGAAAGGCGTGCGTGGGTTGGGGGGCTGATCGTTGGCGGTTCTATCGGCTCGTCGGGCGTGAGATCGCGCGCTCGGCGCGGGGCATCTCGGCACGCTTGACCGCGAGCCCGGACCTGCTGGCGCGCGCCCGTGTCAGCGCCCTGGTGATCGCCCCGCACGATCTGCGCACCAGCGATGCCACCTTCGCCGACGATATCTATGCCGGCCTGTTCGTGTTCGCCGGGCGCTCGCTTTCGGTCAGCGGCCGGTCGCCCTTCGATTACGCGCCGCCCTCGCCGGAATGGGCGGATGCGTTTTACGGCTTCGGCTGGCTGCGCCATCTGCGCGCCGCCGACACGGCGCTGGCCCGGGCCAATGCCCGTGCCTTCGTGGCGGATTTCATCGCCGGCCGTGGCGACGAGGCCCTGGCCGCGCCCGTGCCCGTGGCGGCACGGCGGCTGATCTCCTTCCTGAGCCAGTCGCCGCTGGTTCTGGAGGGGGCGGACCACGCCTTCTACCAGGCCTTCCTCAAGGCAGTCGGGCGCGGCGCCAGAGACCTCGAACGCTCCCTGCGCCGGGGCCTGCCGCCGCAATCGCGGCTCCTGGCGGTGGTGGCCCTGTGCTATGCCGGCCTGTGCTGCGACGGCATCCAGCCGATCCTGCGCCGGGCCACCCGCATCCTGTCGCGGGAGCTCGACCGGCAGATCATGGCGGATGGCGGCCATCGCAGCCGCGACCCGCGCTTCGCCATGGAGCTCCTCCTCGATCTCCTGCCCCTGCGCCAGAGCTTCCTCAGCCGCAGCCTCGATCCGCCGGTGGCCCTGCTCCATGGCATCGACCGCATGCTGCCGCTGCTGCGGCTCCTGCGCCACGGCGATGCGTCCCTGAGCCATTTCAACGGGATGGGCGCCACGGCGGCGGACCACCTCGCCACCCTGCTGGTCTATGACGGCGCCCTGGCGCAGCCGATGATGCACGCGCCGAATTCCGGCTACGAGCGGCTGGAGAGCGGCCGCGTCGTCGTGGTCGCCGATGTGGGTGCACCGCCGCCGCTGCCCTTCTCGACGAATGCCGGGGCCGGCTGCCTCTCCTTCGAGATGTCGAGCGGCCCCCAGCGGGTGGTGATCAATTGCGGCCTGCCGGCGAGCGGCCCGGAATTGCGGCGCCTCGCCCGCAGCACCGCCGCCCATTCCACCGCGACGGTGGGGGATTCCTCGTCCTGCCGCTTCCTCGGCGCCAGCGAGGGATTGGGCAGCCGCTGGGCGTCGGACTGGCTCATCGGGCGGATCGGCCCCGTGCTGGTGCGCGGCCCGCGCGCGGTCAAATCCGAGCGGACGAGCGATAACGGCGCGCTGATCCTCGCCGGCCGCCATGACGGCTATGCCGCCGAATTCGGGATCGTCCATGAGCGACGCTGGTGCCTCCTCCCCGACGGGGCCGGGCTCGAAGGCGAGGATGCCTTCGTGCCCGTCGCCCACAAGGGCAACCGCATCCGGCTGCGTCCGCCGGAGGCGGCGATCCGATTCCATCTGCATCCCGCCATCGCCGCCAATGCAGCCGAGGGCGGAGGAATCGATCTGGCCTCGCCGTTGGGGGAGGTCTGGCGGTTCGAGGCCGACGGCGCCGCTCTGGCGCTGGAGGAGAGCGTGTATTTCGCGGGGCTGACGGGGGCCCGGCGCACCGACCAGATCGTCCTCTACGTCACGGCCGGGGAGGGTACCCGGGTGCGCTGGCGCTTCCTTCACCTCGCACAGGCGCCGGGGCGGAACGACCCTGCCCGGCTCGAGGCTCCGGTGGCCGATGAGGCGGCGCGGTAGCCGATAGGGCGCCATCTGTGGTACCCGCCGCGCTTCAAGGGCAGGATCTGCCCTGTGCCGGACGGTTCTCGACGATGTCGCATGATCAGGCGCGGGTTGCCCGCGCACTCCTTTCCGTCTCCGACAAGACGGGCCTCGTGGATTTCGCCCGCGCGCTGTCCGAGCGCGGCGTCGCCCTGGTCTCCACCGGCGGCACGCACCGGGCCTTGAGCGAGGCGGGACTGCCGGTCACGGAAGTCGCCGAGATCACCGGCTTTCCCGAGATGATGGATGGGCGGGTCAAGACCCTGCACCCGGCGGTGCATGGCGGCCTCCTCGCGGTGCGCGACGATCCCGAGCATCAGGCGGCGCTGGCCGCCCACGGTATCGGCGCCATCGACCTCCTCGTGGTCAATCTCTATCCGTTCGAGGCGACCATCGCGAAACCCTGCGCCTATGACGACGCGGTGGAGAACATCGATGTCGGCGGCCCGGCGATGATCCGCGCGGCGGCCAAGAACTATGCCGACGTGGCGGTGGTGGTGGATGTGGCCGATTACGGCGCCGTCCTCTCGGAGCTCGAAGCCGGCAACGGCACGCTGGGTGCAGCGACCCGCAGGCGGCTGGCGCAGAAGGCCTTCGCCCGCACCGCCTCCTACGATTCCGCCATCGCCGCCTGGCTCGCCGACCATGTGGAGATGGAGGAGGCCCCCGCCTTCCGTGCTTTCGGTGGCACCCTCGCCCAATCCCTGCGCTACGGCGAGAACCCGCATCAATCGGCGGCCTTCTATCGGACGCCCGGCCTCGTTCGGCCCGGTGTGGCGAGCGCCCGCCAGCTCCAGGGCAAGGAGCTGTCCTTCAACAACCTCAACGACACCGACGCGGCCTACGAATGCGTCGCCGAGTTCGACCCGGTCCGCGCCGCCGCGGTGGCGATCATCAAGCACGCCAACCCGTGCGGCGTCGCCGAAGGCGAGACCCTGGCAGAGGCCTACGAGCGGGCGCTCGCCTGCGACCCGACCTCGGCCTTCGGCGGCATCGTCGCCCTCAACCGCACGCTGGATGCCGAATCGGCCGCACGCATCGTCGAGATCTTCACCGAGGTGATCATTGCGCCGGACGCCACCGAGGAGGCGATCGCTCTCGTGGCGGCCAAGAAGAACCTGCGCCTCCTCCTCGCGGGCGGCCTGCCCGATCCGCGCGCCAAGGGCTTTGCCATGCGCAACCTCGCTGGCGGCATCCTGGTTCAGGGCCGCGACGCGGCCGTGGTCGACGACATGACGCTGAATGTGGTGACGAAGCGCGAGCCCACGGCGCAGGAATATGCCGACCTGCGCTTCGCGTACCGTGTCGCCAAGCACGTCAAGTCGAATGCCATCGTCTACGCCCGGAACGGAGCCACCGTGGGCATCGGCGCTGGGCAGATGTCGCGGGTGGATTCCTCGCGTATCGCCGCCTGGAAAGCGGCGGAGGGCGCAAAACGAATCGGGGCGGCGGAAAGCCTCGCCAAGGGCTCGGTGGTGGCCTCGGACGCGTTCTTCCCCTTCGCCGACGGCCTGATCGCGGCGGCGGAGGCCGGCGCGACGGCGGTGATTCAGCCCGGCGGCTCGATGCGCGACGCCGACGTGATCAAGGCCGCCGACGAAGCCGGGCTCGCCATGGTGTTTACAGGGCATCGCCACTTCCGGCACTGATGCCGCGCGGTGTGCGGCGAACGGCCTGCGCGCATCGCCCTGTCGAGGCTATCTTCCATGACCAACACCTACCTCTCCTCCAATCGCGCGGAGCGCCGGGCGGCCGGCAAGCGCCTGCGCGATGCGGTCCCCCGGGAATCTCATGCCGATTGGTATCCGGCCGACGACCGCGATCCGCTGGCTGTCTTGCGAGCGAACGATGCCGGCCGGCTGCTCGAACTGATTCCCCTGCGCCACGAGCGGATGCGGGCCAGTCCCTTCGCCTTCCTGCGCGGGGCCGCCGCCGTGATGGCCTCCGATCTCGTCGGCGTTCCGGTTCCGGGCATCCCGGTCCAGGCCTGCGGCGATTGCCATATCGGCAATTTCGGCGTGTATCGCAGCGGCGAGGGCCAGACCCTGTTCGACATCAACGATTTCGACGAGACGCTCTGGAACGTCGATTTCACCGTGGACGTGAAGCGCCTCGCTGCCAGCGTCGCCGTCGCCGCCTTCGCCCAGGGCGAGGACAAGGCGTATCGTGCGGCACGGGCGTGCGTCTGCGCCTATCGCGAGCACATCCGCGAGTTGTCCTATCTCTCGCCGCTGGCCATTTGGCACAGCCGCATCGACCTCAATGAAGAGATCGGCCGCCTCGGCGACGGAGATCTGTGCCGGCGCCTCCTGTCCGACGCGGCCTCCGAGACCGCCGACGGTCTGAGCCATGGCGACGCTCCGGACCTCGACCCGGCGACCGTCCATGCGGACCCGGCCCTGTGGCGCATCGCCGACAAGGCGCCGACGATCTTCCACGAAGGGTCGAACGGGCTGACCGAGGCGGTGCAGGAAGCGGCCGCCGCGCTGCTCGCCTATCCGCAGAGCCTCCAGGCCGACCGCAACCTGCTGACCCTGCGCTACATGCAGCGCGACGTCGCCTTCAAGGTGGTCGGCATCGGCTCGGTGGGCACGGTCTGCGCCGTGGGGCTCTATTCCGACGCGGATGGCGCGCCGCTGTTCCTGCAGATCAAGGAAGCCCGGCCTTCGGTCCTGGGTCAGCTCGCCCTCAGCCCGTTCTTCCTCGCATCCGAGGGCCAGCGCGTGATCGACGGCCAGCGCATCATGCAGGCCGCCAGCGACATGTTCCTCGGTACCGCCCATTCCGAGGTGAGTGGGCGCTCCTATTACGTGCGCCAGCTCAAGAACAAGAAGCTCTCGGCCGTCGCCGAGATCCTCGCCGAGAGCGGCCCCAAAGCCTATGCCCGTCTCTGCGGCACCACGCTTGCCCGCGCCCATGCCCGGTCGGGAGACGCGGCGATGATCGCCGGCTATCTCGGCAAGGGCGACGCCTTCGACGAGGCGGTGGCCGAGTTCGCCATGCGCTACGCCTGGCAGACGATGGCCGATCATCACGCCCTGCAGGCGGAACATGCGGAGACCGCCGAGCCTGCATGACGGCAGACGAATTCCGCAACGCGCGGACGATACGAGAAAGGGCCCCGGAGCGATCCGGGGCCCTTTTTCGTATCGTCATATCGACGGCGTCACAGCAAGCGCCGGACCGAGGCCGAGGACCCGGTCCGGCGTCCCGATTCGAGGACTATCGCGCCGGGCGGTCGTCCCAGGTGAAGATGTCCCTGTCCTTGGTCTCGGGGATGAACAGGGCACCGATGACGGCCGTCGCGAGGGCGATGACGATCGGGTACCAGAGGCCGAAATAGATGTCGCCGGTCTGGGCCACCATGGCGAAGGCGGTGGCCGGCAGCAGGCCGCCGAACCAGCCGTTGCCGATATGGTAGGGCAGCGACATCGAAGTGTAGCGGATACGCGTCGGGAACAGTTCGACGAGGGCCGCCGCGATCGGGCCGTAGACCATCGTCACGTAGAGGACGAGGATCGTCAGGATACCGATGATCGTCAGCTTCTGGACCGAGAAGATGTCGATCATCTTGGCGAAGTTCGACAGGCCGTCCTTCGGTTCGATGGCGATCTTCACGATGCTCGGGTTGGTGGCGGTGGGGTAGCCGGAGGCGGTGAGGGCCGCGCCGACCTCCTTGGCGAAGGTCGGATCGGCGGCGGCGAACTCCTTGCCGGCGACGGTGACGGTGGCCTTGGTGCCGGGAGCGGCCGGCTCGGTGGTGTAGTTCACGGCCGAGCGCGCGAGCAGCGCCTTGGCGATGTCGCAGGAATTGGTGAACTTGGCCGTTCCCACAGGATTGAACTGGAACGAGCAATCCGCCGGATCGGCCTTGACCACCACCTGCGTGCTCTGCTGGGCCGCGTGCAGGGCCGGGTTGGCGGCCGCGGTCAACGCCTTGAACAGCGGGAAGAAGGTCAGTGCCGCGATCACGCAACCGCCGAGGATGATCGGCTTGCGGCCGATCTTGTCGGAGAGCGCGCCGAAGAACAGGAACCCGCCGGTGCCGAGGATGAGCGACCAGGCAATGAGTACGTTGGCCGTGAACTGATCGACCTTCAGGATCGTCTGCAGGAAGAACAGCGCGTAGAACTGGCCGGTGTACCAGACCACGGCCTGGCCGGCGGTGAGGCCGAGAAGCGCGAGGAGCGCCCATTTGGCGTTGCGCCACTGGCCGAACGCCTCGGAGAGCGGCGCCTTCGAGCCGGTGCCCTCGTCCTTCATCTTCTTGAAGGCCGGGCTCTCCTGCATCTGCAGACGGATCCAGACCGAGACGCCGAGCAGCACGATCGAAACCAGGAACGGAATGCGCCAGCCCCAGGCGGCGAAGGGCGTGATCGTCCCGGCCGAACCATCGGCGAGGGTGGTGGCGACGGGTGCATAGTTCGCGTTGACGTAGATCTGGGTGAACAGGATCACCATCAGCGACAGCAGGAGACCGAGGGTCGCCGTGGTCTGGATGAAGGCGGTGTAGAAGCCGCGACGGCCGGGAGGAGCGTGCTCGGCCACATAGACCGCCGCGCCGCCGTACTCACCGCCGAGCGCGAGGCCCTGGAGCATGCGCAACGCCAGCAGCGCCACGGGCGCGACCCAGCCGACGCCGTACTCGTTCATCGTGGCATAGGAGGGCAGCAGGCCGACGACGAAGGTCGAGATGCCCATGATCAGGATGGTCACGAGAAAGGTATACTTGCGGCCCACTAGGTCGCCGAGACGTCCGAACACCAGCGCACCGAAGGGGCGGACCAGAAAGCCGGCGGCGAAGGCCATCAGGGCGAAGATGTTGCGCGTCGCTTCCGGATAGGCTGAGAAGAACTGCGCACCGATGATCGCGGCAAGCGATCCGTAGAGATAGAAATCATACCACTCGAACACAGTGCCGAGCGAGGAGGCCAGGATGACCTTCTTCTCGCCGGCACTCATGGGCCGCGCGGCTTCCTTTGGTAACGGGACCGCTGACGTTGCAGACATGGGGGTTCCTCCGGATTTTTTACTTCCAGGCTTTTGCAGGCCTGGCTTTCATCACTTTCCAGACCCGGCTTCTGCGTCGGCGTTCGCAGTCGGCCAAGTCCTGGTGCGCATTCGTCTTGCCGCTCACGAAAATGAGAGCACACGACGCTACCCCACGCCATGATTTCGCCCAAGAGTGAAAACGCGGCAGAGGGGCTGGATACTCACGTTTTTGTGTGCGGGCGTCGCTTTTTCGCCCGCAGCAGGCTTCCTCGCGGCACCCGGTACTTCGAACGAGAAAGGGCGCGGCTCGCGCCGCGCCCTCTCAAGGTCCGAAGACTGGTTTTGATATCGTTCAGTGAGCGTGGGCGCCGGACGCGCCGATCCCGGTCTCGGAGCGCACGAACTGCTGGTCGAACAAGGCGCGCTCGCGCTTGGCCCGGGCCGTGTTGTCGAGCTTCGACACGACGTAGATCGTGAGGAAGGCGAGCGGCATCGAGAACAGGGCCGGGTTGTCGTAGGGGAAGATCGCCACCGGATTGCCGAAGGTCGTCACCCACACCGCCTTCGACAGGATCACCATGCCGACCGCCGCGAAGAGGCCGACGAAGCCGCCGATGAGGGCGCCCCAGGTGGTCGTGCCCCGCCACAGGATCGACATGGTGAGGATCGGGAAGTTGCAGCTCGCCGCCACAGAGAAGGCGAGGCCCACCATGAAGGCGACGTTCTGGTTCTCGAAGACGTAGCCGAGATAGATCGCCACGATGCCGATGACGACCGCTGAGAGCTTCGAGAGCCGGACCTCGGAGGCCTCGTTGGTGCGCCCGCGGGCGATGACGCTGGCGTAGAGGTCGTGGCTCACGGCCGATGCGCCCGCGAGGGTCAGGCCGGCCACCACCGCGAGGATGGTGGCGAAGGCCACCGCCGAGATGAAGCCGAGGAAGTACGGTCCGCCCACGGCATTGGCGAGGTTCACCGCGACCATGTTGGTGCCGCCGACCATGCCCTTGAGCTTGTCGAAGGCGCCGGCCGGATCGAGCTTGAAATAGGCCGGGTCGGACATCAGCAGGGCGATGCCGCCGAAGCCGATGATGAAGGTGAGGATGTAGAAGTAGCCGATCAGGCCGGTGGCGTAGAACACCGACTTGCGGGCGGCCTGGGCGTCGGAGACCGTGAAGAACCGCATCAGGATGTGCGGCAGGCCGGCGGTGCCGAACATCAGGCCGACGCCGAGGGAAATCGCCTCGATCGGGTTCGAGACGAGGCCGCCCGGTGCCATGATGGCGTCGCCCTTCGGGTGCGTGGCGACGGCGGCCGAGAACAGGGCCTCGGGATTGAAGCCGTATTTGTAGAGGACCGCGCCGGCCATGAAGGTGGCGCCGCCCAGCAGCAGGCAGGCCTTGATGACCTGGACCCAGGTGGTCGCCTTCATGCCGCCGAAGGCGACGTAGACGATCATCAGCACGCCGACGATGACCACGGCGTAGAGGTACTCGAGCCCGAACAGGAGCTGGATCAGCTTACCCGCGCCCACCATCTGGGCGATCAGGTAGAACGCCACCACGACGAGGGTACCCACCGCCGAGATGATGCGGATCGAGGTCTGGTCGAGGCGGAAGGAGGCCACGTCGGCGAAGGTGAACTTGCCAAGGTTGCGCAGGCGCTCGGCGATCAGGAACAGCACGATCGGCCAGCCCACGAGGAAGCCGGTGGAGTAGATCAGTCCGTCGAAACCGGAGGTGTAGACGAGGCCAGAAATGCCGAGGAACGAGGCGGCCGACATGTAGTCGCCGGCAATCGCCAGCGAGTTGGTGCCGGCCGAGATGCCGCCGCCGGCGGCATAGAAGTCCGAGGCCGATTTGGTGCCCTTGGCCGCCTTGTAGGTGATGCCGAGGGTGAAGAGCACGAAGAACGCGAACATGCCGATGGCCGGCCAGTTCGTTTGGGCTTTCGTGACGGCGCCGATATCCGGGCCGGCCGCATAGGCGGCTCCCGCCAGAATGACCGCGAGGGTGGAGCCGAGGGCGATCGGGTGCGCTGAGCGGATCATCGGCCGAGGTCCCGCTTGAGCGCGGCGGTCAGTTCGTCGAAACGGCCGTTGGCGCGCTGGACGTAGATGCCGGTGAGAATGAAGGCGAAGATGATCACGGCGACGCCGAGGATCAGGCCAAGGGAGGTGGTGGCGCTCCCGATCTTCAAGGCGAGCAGGGACTTGTCGAAGGCGATGAGGCCGATGAAGCCGAAATAAACCAGCAGCATCAGGATGGTCAGCGTCCAGCCGAAGCGGGTGCGTTCGTGCACGAGCTCCTTGAACCGCGGGTTCTGCGCAATCCGCGCAGTCTCGATATCGGACATGGCGTTACTTTCCCTGAAGCGTCGACCCTTCTGAACGGGGTCTCGGTCTCGACGAATACTGTAGAGATGGAGGGGCGAGCGCGTTTAATGCTGCCGACCTTGTCTCGTGTCCCGAGGCGCGTCTGCGCAAGCGCCGCACGGTCACGATTTCGTCAGGGCGAGCGGCAGCGACGGCTCGGGATCCGGCCAGGACGCGACCGGCGCACCTCTCTCGAGATGCGCCGCTTCGTTGCGGGAGTTCGGCGATCAGGACGCGCGGTTCTGCCGGTTCTCGATCAGGTCGTCGACCACGGCCGGCTCGGCGAGCGTCGAGGTGTCGCCCAGCGATGAGAACTCGTCCTCGGCGATCTTGCGCAGGATGCGGCGCATGATCTTGCCGGAGCGGGTCTTGGGCAGGCCGGGGGCGAACTGGATCAGGTCCGGTGAGGCGATGGGGCCGATATCCTTGCGGACCCAGGCCACCAGCTCCTTGCGCAGCTCGTCCGAGCCGTCCTCGCCCTCCATCAGGGTGACGTAGGCGTAGATGCCCTGTCCCTTCATGGAATGCGGGTAGCCGACGACGGCCGCTTCCGACACCTTCGGATGGGCGACGAGGGAGGATTCGACCTCTGCCGTGCCCATGCGGTGGCCCGAGACGTTGATGACATCGTCGACGCGACCGGTGATCCAGTAATATGCGTCCGCGTCCCGACGGCAGCCGTCACCGGTGAAGTAGAGGTTCGGGTAGGTGGAGAAGTAAGTCTGCTCGAACCGCTCGTGGTCGCCGTAGACCGTGCGCATCTGGCCCGGCCAGGAGTCCTTGATGCAGAGGTTGCCCTCGCAGGGACCGTCGAGTTCCTTGCCCTCGGCATCGACGATCAGCGGCTGCACCCCAAAGAACGGGCGTGTGGCGGAGCCTGGCTTCAGCTTGGTGGCGCCGGGAAGCGGGGTGATGAGGATGCCGCCGGTCTCGGTCTGCCACCAGGTATCGACGATGGGGCAACGGCTGTCGCCGACCACGCGGTAGTACCAGTCCCAGGCTTCCGGGTTGATCGGCTCGCCCACCGAGCCAAGGACGCGGAGAGAGGCCCGCGAGGTCTTCTTCACCGGGCCCTCGCCGCCGCCCATGAGCGAGCGGATCGCCGTGGGGGCGGTGTAGAAGATGTTGACCTTGTGCTTGTCCACCACGTCCCAGAACCGCGAAGTCGACGGGTAGGTCGGGATGCCCTCGAACATCAGGGTCGTGGCGCCGTTGGCGAGCGGCCCGTAGACGATGTAGCTGTGGCCGGTGACCCAGCCCACATCGGCCGTGCACCAGTAGACCTCGCCCTCGCGGTAATCGAAGACGTATTGATGCGTCATCGAGGCATAGACGAGATAGCCGCCGGTGGTGTGGACCACGCCCTTGGGCTGGCCCGTGGAGCCGGAGGTGTAGAGGATGAAGAGCGGGTGCTCCGCTTCCACGGCCAGGGCCGGGCATTCGTCGGTGACCTGACCGGCGGCTTCGTCGTAATAGACGTCCCGGCCGGGTTCCATCGGAACGGCGCTGCCGGTGCGGCGTACGACGACCACATGGTCCACCGCATCCTTGCCGAGCCGCGCGATGGCGGCGTCGACATTGGCCTTCAGCGCGACCTTGCGCCCGCCGCGCAGACCCTCGTCGGCGGTGATGACGAGCTTGGAGGCGCAACCTTCGATGCGGCCGGCCAGGGAATCCGGCGAGAAGCCCCCGAAGACGATGGAATGGATCGCGCCGAGCCGGGCGCAGGCCAGCATGGCATAGGCGGCTTCCGGGATCATCGGCAGGTAGAGGGTGACGCGGTCACCCTTGCCGACGCCGCGGTTGCGCAACACGTTCGCCATCCGGCAGACTTCCGAATGAAGCTGGCGGTAGGTGATGTGCTTGGATTCGTTCGGGTCGTCGCCTTCCCAGATGATCGCCACCTGGTCGCCGCGGATGGCGAGGTGGCGGTCGATGCAATTATAGGCGACGTTGGTCTTGCCGTCCTCGAACCATTTGATCGAGACGTTGCCCGGAGCGAAGCTCGTGTTCTTCACGGTGGAGTACGGCGTCGACCAGTCGATCCGCTTGCCGTGCTCGTCCCAGAACGCGGTCGGATCGTCGACCGAGGCCTTGTACATCGCCTGATATCCGGCATCGTCCACATGCGCGCCGTCGATCCAGGCCGCGCGGACGTCGACCACCTTCTCGTCCATGACGTTTTCCCTGCTGGTGCCCGATCGTATCGCGAAAACCGCGCAGCCGGGACTTCCACCTTGTTCTTATGCGCAGGAGCAGATTTACCGCAAGCGCGAAGGGGCGTGATCCAACAGCGCCGGCACCCCCCAATTGGGGGAATACTCCTTGCCATCGGTGGCCTGCAGGTCAGTTGCAGCCGATACAGATCCCCTTAATCCCCGAACCTTCCGATTTGGGCCGCTTGCCTTTGTCGTCAGGCTTCACCGGCGTGTCGGGTGCGGCTGCGGCGCCGGGAGGCTTGGTGACGCCGGTGGGGGTGATGTTGCGGAAGGCGCCGGCCGAGTCGATGTTCTGCCCGGTCGTCGAAGTGCCGGCCGTCTGGGCCAGGACGCCGGTTGCTCCGGTCATGAAAAGGCCGGCAGCCAGAAGTCTCAGGGTTGTTCGCATCGCGCTTCTCCATGTGTTTGGCAGTGTTGCGGAAGAACGGATGGAGTGCGCCGGGGTTGCTTCCCGCCGCGAGGCGGCACCGGGAAAGACCGTGTCGGGGCGCGGATGCGAGCCCGCATCGTGTCAGGGAGGCGACCCGCAAGGCTCGGTGCGGGCCGGCAGCGTCGGGTTGACGATGCGGAAGTCGGCCACCACCGCATCGAGGCGGGCATCCACCAGATCGTTCATCTGCGCGACCCCCTCGGCCGCCCGGAGCCATTTGGCGCCGCCCCAGACCTGCACGAAGCCGGAAGGTCGGCCGCCGTGATCGCGGCAGGTGAAGGTGATCGAATGGGCGAAGCCCGCCAGTCCGAGCCCTTTCCAGCGGCTATCGTCGATCGAGAGGCCCTCGAAGGCGAGGCGCACGTCTTCACCACGCAAGGGCGCGCCGCGCCGTGCTCTCTGGGCCTCCGCGATGGCTTCGGCGGCGAGGACCGCGTTGTAGACGCCCCGGTTGTAATGGGTCTCGCCCGAACCGTCTTTCGGCGTCGAGGACAATCCACGATCGGCGACGAAGGTGTCGATGGCATCGAAGGCGGGGAAAGCATCGCCGAAAGCATGGCGGCTCACTTCCTTGAAGCCGCGGCTCGCCGACCCGGTGCGGCGGATGCCGTCCTGGTCGGGCCAGCGCAGGGCGATCATCCGGTCGGGCGGGACGTCGACCTTCAGGGCCTCTTCGACGGAAGCGCCGCTCCGCGCGCCTTGGCCCAGGAGGATGACATGGTCCGGGCGCGCGGCGGCGATGCGTGTCCACAGGGCGGCGTTGCCGGCCTCGGTCTCGTCATCGGCGAAGAGCGGCGTCGAAAACCCGTAGCGGGCGCCGAGTTCCTGCAGGATGGCGAGGGCGGACGGGTCGGCGCCCGCATGGCTGTAGACGAGGCCGATGGAGAGGCCCTGCAGTTCGGACAGGCCGCCCAGCCGGTCGGCGAGATACCGGATCGCGATGGTGATGCCGCCGAGTACGGTGGCGGAGGGGTTGAACACCCATGGCAGCAGGTCGCCGCGCGTTCCGGCCGGGAAGCCGTCGGCGAGGGACAGGAGCGGGATCCGGTCACGCGCGGCCGGTGCCAGCAGATCCTGGGTGATGCCCCGGTCCGGTGTCGTGATCAGGACCGTTCCGGCCGCCCGCGCGGCGGCGTAGCAGGCGCGGGCGCGTTCGACCTCCGATGCAACCTCGCACTCCTCCAGCTGCAACGGTACGCCGCCGATCCCGCCGTCGCGCTGGTTCAGCATCTCCAGGTAATCGTGAACGCCATTGGCGACCCGCGCGCCGATGGCGGCGCCGGGGCCCGTGCGGTTGGTGAGGAGGGTCATGCGGACGGGCTCGGCGGCTCCGGCCGGCAGACAGAACGCCAGGATCAGGGCCGTCATGGCCGTCGGAGGCGAGAGGCGTCGCGTCATGGAGAGTGCATCGGGCCCGGTCCTCCGCAGGCCGCGCGTCGCAGGAGCGACGCACGCCACATGGCCGGGCGATGATGGCAGATGCCCGGCTCTGCGACGAGCCCGCGCCAGCAGCGGCGCTCAGGCCGTCCTGACCGCCGCCTGGGGCGGGAACAGCATTTCCACCAGGGTGCCCTCGTCCTTCCGGCTCTCGATGCGGAAGCTTCCGTGATTGGCCTCCACCAGGGCCTTGGTGAGCGGCAGGCCGAGGCCGGTGCCGGTGCTTCGCCCATCCGCCCGCCCCCTGTGCGAGGCCGCCACGGCGACCTGCCGGAACGGTTCGAGGGCGGTCTCGACCTCGTCGGGGCTCATCCCGATGCCGGTGTCGCGCACCCGGAGGGCGATCTCGCCCCGATCCGCCAGGGTGGTGGAGACGATGACCTGACCGCCGGCCTCGGTGAAGGCGATGGCGTTGGCGATGATGTTGAGGGCGGCCTGCCGCAACGAGCGCTCGTCGGCGACCAGGGGAGGCAGGTCGTGCGAGAAGCTCGTGCGCAAGACGATCCGGTCGCGCATTGCCTGCGGCTGCAGCATCGCCACGCAATGGGTGACGACATCGTTGAGGGGCACTTCCTCGAAGGACAGGTCGAGGCGCCCGGCCTCGATCTTGGCGAGGTCGAGCAGGTCGTTGACGAGGCTGAGGACGTGGGTGCCCGAGGCATGGATGTCGCCGAGGTAGTCGCGGTAGCGCTCATGGCCGATGGGGCCGAACGGTTCGGCCAGCATCATGTCGGCAAAGCCGAGGATGCCGTTCATCGGCGTGCGGATCTCGTGGCTGATCCGGGCGAGGAAATCCGACTTGCGCGCGCTGGCGTATTCCGCCGCGCGCCGGGCGTTCGACGATTCGGCCTCGACGCTTCTGGTGGCGCGCACGTCCCGGACGGTCATCACCATGCGGCCATCGTCCCGCCCAGCGAGAGGCGCCACGTGGATCAGCATCGGCAGCATGCCGGTGGCGGCCCGGGCGATGACATCCGGTGTCGGTTGCGACAGAGCCGTCTGTACCGGGCCGGCGATGCCATGGACGCTGGCGAGCACGGCCACGGCGCTCTCCGGCGCGAACAGGCTGAGAATGCCGGCGCCGACGACCTCGCGCGGGTCGAGACCGAACGTCGTCGCTGCGCTGCGGTTCAGCCCGATGATCCGGGCATTCCGGTCGAGGGTGACGACGCCGTCTTCCAAGCTGTCGAGCACGGCCTGCGCGTCGGCGGCGCGGGCTCCGGCGAAGGCGTCGGCGATCTGCAGCGCTGCGCGCTCGCGGGCCGGCTCCCCCGCCACCGCATCGCGGACGAGGAGCAGCTGGGCCGGCGCGCCGGCCCAGTCCAGTTCGGACGCCTGTATGTCGACGCTCAGGCGGTCTCCGGTCCTGGTGGTGAGGAGGGCGGGCGCCCCGTCCGCCGATCGCTCGTGAGGGACGAGCCCTCTAAACAGCCTGTCGAGGCCACCCGACGCGGTGAGTTCGGCCAGATCGGCGAACCCGGCCATGGTCAGCAGGCGGCGATTGGCGAACAGGACGCTGTCGTCGCGATAGACCATCACGCCGCCGGGCAAGCGTTCGAGCGTCGCCGCCACGGCGGCGTTCGGGCCTTCCGCCGCCGGTTCGGCATGGCGCGCCATCGCGGTGGGGAACGGGGTCACCGATCCACTGGCCGGGCGTTCGTCTCCCGTCGTGACCGGCTCATCGGATTCGGAATCGCCAGCAAAGCGCGCGCCCAGGGCACGGGCGATCTCGCGAAATGCCGCATGCTCGTGGCTGGACAGGTGAGGGTCCTGGAGCGTCGGCCAACCGCTCTCCCCATCGGGCGAAGGCTCGGCGGCGGACTCGGCCTGGTCCAACGGCGCATCGACTTCCGGAATGAGCGGCAGCGGGGCAGGGGGGACAGCCGCGTCCACCACCGCGCTCGCCTCGTTGGCCATGAGACCGGTCGAGGGTTCGGTGACGGGGGTGAGCACCACCGGCTCGGTTGCCGGCAGTCCGGAGGAAACGAACGACCCTGTCACCTCGGGTATCGCGCCGACGGGGGCCGTCGCCTCAGCGGTATCGGCAATGTCACTGACGTCGCCTTCCACCTCCGAGACGGGTCGGTCTCCCGGAGCCTGGTCGGGGGAAGCGTCCGCAACGTCCGGGCTCACGACGGCGTCCTGCGCCGAGGGAGACGGCGAGGGGCGGACCATGGCGAAGCCGTTGAATCCGGCGAACTCCTCGCCGGCGCGCCGGGTCGGCGTACCGGAAATGTCGAGGTCCATCGCGTCCGGCGCCCCGTCGGGCTGCAGAGTGACGGATATCGCACGAAAGGTGCGGCGCTGGGCGAGGGCGAGCAGGAGCCCCTCCGCATCGAGCAGCGTACGGGTCTGGGACAAGGCGGACCATGTTCTGCCGAGCATCGCCGGCTTGACCGACGTGGCGGCCGCGCCGGAAATGTCGGTGAGCCTGTCGTCGGCATCGCTGCGCCATACCAGACGGCCGGTCTGCACCGGCGGGGCGTTCTGCGGCGAAGGCAAGTCTTCTGCGGCCGGAATCAGACCCGCGACCGCTGACGCCTCGTCGGCCTGTGAGGGGGCGGGCTCCTCGACAGCCTTCTGCGGCGATGCGCGGTGGTTCGGCAATCGGTCCAGGAGCGCCACGATCAGGAGGTTGCGCCCCGGCTTGTCCTTCGTCCGCAACACCAGGCATGTCGTGGCCGCTCCGAGGCGGCGCGTCTCGAATCGCAGCTTCATCAACGTCGGTCGATCCAACGGCAGGCTGCGCGGGCGGACCTGATCGCTCAGACGAATCGCACCGTCGACCCGGCCGGATTCGTCGGTGCCGATCGCCTTGCCGAGGCCATCCGCCGCCGTCGAGGCCAGCAGGATCCGCTCCACTGTCCCGTCCAGCACGAGCCAAGCCGCGTCCGGGGCGCTCAGGCGAAGCCCGAACCGCGAATCACCACTCCATTGTCTGACGAGAACGCCAAGGTCCGGTTCGGTGCCGGAGGTGGGTTCTTCAGCCCTTTTTTCGAACATCCGTACCCGTTTCGCCTGGCATGTCGGTGATTCGCGCCCTTTTTTACCCGCAACGCGCCGCTGATATAGACACCAAGCGCTGCCGGTGCGCGTTTACCTTTTGTCATCCTTAATGCCATGCACGAGGGTGGCATAGGGCAGGCGATATGTTATTGTGCAGCGCACAACAAACGATCAACAAGCAAGTTCAGAGGAGACGGACATGAGCAACACCCCGAACTATGAAGTGCCTGCTGAGATGCGTGATTTTGCCGAGAAGAGCGTTGATCAGGCCCGCAAGGCCTTCGATTCTTTCATCGGTGCGGCTCGTCGCACCGCCGACACGGTCCAGGGCTCGGCCGACACGGCCCGCACCAGTGCGCATGACGTCTCCGCCCGCGGCTTCGAGTTCGCCGAGCAGAACGTGAATGCCGCCTTCGACCTCGCCCAGAAGCTGGTTCGCTCGCGCGACCTGCAGGAAGCCATGCAGCATCAGGCCGAGTTCGTCCGCAGCCAGTTCGCTGCGATCCAGGCCCAGGCCAAGGAGTTCGGCGGCCTGGCGCAGAGCGCCATGCAGCAGGGTGCCGAGAAGGCCAAGGCCGCTCTGCAGGAGACCGCCGAGAACACCCGCAAGGCGATGGAACAGGGTACCGAAGCCGCCCGCAAGGCCGGCGCCGATGCCGAGCAGGCCATTCGCAACGCCAATTCCTGATCCTGTCATGATAGGACGGATCTGATCCGTCCGACGCGAGAGGCCCGCCCCGCCCGCACGGTGAGGCGGGCCTTGCTGTTTGTCTGAAGATGGACCGGACGACCGTCCCGATATTCGGCTCTTGACGATCCCGGTTAGTCCGTCCTAGTCAAGTTTCGCCGCGCCAAGCGCGTGCCGTAAGCGTCTGACGTCAAGCAACGCATTTTCCGATCCGTCATCCGGTCGGTGTCAGTGTTGCCCCGGATTGCGGTCCAGACGTCGAGTTATCATGAACCACCTGCAATCGTTCCGCCTCCGCGGATGCCTGCCGCCGCGCAGCCAGGGGCTCCTCATGCCCCTGGTGCTCTCGGTGCTGATGACGCTCATCGTTTCGGCGATCGCCACCTACAAGACCCTCGCGCCCGGTGCGGCTTTCCTGGAGCATTGGCCGCCCGCCTGGGCTTTGTCGTGGGTGGTGGCGTTCCCGACGCTTCTCTTGGTCCTGCCCCTTGTCCGCCGGATCGTCGGGTTTCTGGTCAGGCCAGCCTGACACGTACCAGTCCTGCCCGGACTCGAGCCATGAAATGGCAGCAAGAACGATCCGGACAGAGGCAGGTTCTCAGGCCAGCCGGCACGACCTAAGAAGCTCCCGCATCGTTCCGGTAACCATGTCCGAGGCGGTGCAGGCGGTGTGGGGGGCTTGCTTGAGCACCTTACGTCACCAAAGCTCAGGATGTGCAGGCATCAGCGATCAGGAGGAGCGGGGATCGATGACGGTCAAGCCGGGTGATTACGTGGGGTCGGACGACAACGAGGCGACCATGACCGTCGTTGCGATCGAGGGTGACAGGGCCCTGTGCCGCTGGTTCGTGGATGGCGACGTCGACGGTGACGAGCAGGAAGCGTGGCTGCCGGTGGCTTCCCTCACGGTTCTTTGAACGGCGCGCAATCGCGGGTGCCGTCGTCCCGCTGGCGGCTCCAGCGAACGACGTGCGACGCGGCGCTTGCACCGCGAAGGCCGGTCTCATAACCCTGGCGCCCCGCCCGAATTTCGGGCTCGTCGAAGAGGGCGATCCTCCATGCGACCTGGTTTTTCGCGCTCCGCCCAGCGTTTCGGCCTGTTGGCCCTCATTCTGGCCGGTGCGCTTTCCGCTGGCGCCGCCAGCGCGCAATATTATGACGAAGGCTATGACCGTCCGCCGCCGCGCCGGGATTACTACGACGATCGTGGACCCCCGCCCCGCCGGGCCGTGGGTCTGAACTGCGATGCGGTCCAATCGGGCATTACCGGCCTGCAGCCCTATTCCTGTCCGCTGCCGGGGCCACGTCCGCTCGGCGCACGCTGTTTCTGCGACATGCCGATAGCGTCCTTCAGCTCACCTCAGACGGCGGTGGGGCGCGTCGTTCCGTAAGGAGCGAGCCGACAACGACCAACGCCGCGCCATCCTGCGATGACGCGGCGTTGTATCTTGAGCCGGATGTCATTCAGTTCAGGACGACGACCTTGGCGCCGACCTTCACGCGCTCGTAGAGATCGGTGACATCGTCGTTGGTCATCCGGATGCAGCCGGAGGAGACAGCCTGACCGATCGTGTCGGGCTCGTTGGAGCCGTGGATCCGGTACTCGGTATTGCCGATATACATGGCGCGGGCGCCAAGCGGGTTCTCCACGCCGCCGGCCATATAACGCGGCAGGTCGGGGCGACGGGCGATCATCGCAGCCGGGGGGGTCCACGACGGCCACTCACGCTTGGCGGTGACGGTCTTGGTGCCGGACCAGGTAAATCCCGGGCGGCCGACACCGACGCCGTAGCGAATGGCCTCGCCGTTCGGCAAAACGAAGTAGAGACGCCGCTCGGCGGTCGAGACGACGATTGTCCCCGGCTTATATGCGCCGTTGAAGCCGACGACCTCGCGCGGGATTGGCGCGACCTGGGCCTGCGGAGCGGCCTGAGCGCCTTGGCCGACGGTGCCCTGATAACCATAGGGATCGTAGGAGGGCTGAGCGTACTCGGTCTCGGGGTAGTAATCGTCGCCACCCGTTCCGAACGGGTCGTAGGAGGAGGCGGCGAGAACGGGGGTGGAAGCAAGGATGCAAGCACCCATGATGCCTGCAAAAGCGGTCGCCAACGTCTTCATGGTCGGATGCCTTGGCTGTACGGTAACCTTTGCTATACAAGCGTAAGCGTAGGCCCGCGGTTCCACCCCCCGATGCAGATTTCACGTCTCGTTAACGTGAGCTTCCAAAATCAGTACACCTCGTCGGTATGCACGTCGAAACGGGCGAGGTGCGAGTATCCGAAATTGGTGGTGATGGCGACGTCGGTGGCATCGCGACCCCGCGCCATGACGATGCGGCCGATGCGCGGCGTGTTGTGGCGCGCGTCGAACGTGTACCAGCGCCCATCGAGATAGACTTCGAACCAGGCCGAGAAATCCATCGGGTCGGGGACGGGCGGGATGCAGATATCGCCGAGATAGCCGGTGCAGTAGCGCGCGGGAATGTTCATGCAGCGGCAGAAGGCGACGGCCAGATGCGCGAAATCGCGGCACACGCCCTGCCGCTGCATGAAGCCGTCCCACGCGGTGCGCGTGGCGTCGGCCAGCATGTAGTCGAAACGGATGCGGTCATGGACATAGTCGCAGATGGCCTGGACCCGCGACCAGCCCGGCATCGTTCCGCCGAACAGCGACCAGGCGGTCTCCGAGAGCTTGTCGGTGTCGCAGTAGCGGCTGCCGAGGAGGTAGACCAGCACGTCGCTCGGAAGGTTCTGGACGTCGATCTGCTGTGCGTAGGGAGCGTATTCGTCCGGCATTCCCGTGTCATAGACAGTGAAATCGGCCGAGATGTCGAGACGCCCGACCGGCGTGACGATGCGGGTGCAGATGTTGTCGTAGACGTCCCGGTATTCCTGGAAGGGGATGGGCGGATTGAAGCTGATGACGTGCGGGGTCATCACATCCGGCATGCGTGATGGGTGCACGCTCAGTTCGAGGATCATGGGCGTCGGCTGAACCGATTCGAAGGCGATGTCGAACCCAGTTCTGATCTTCATCGTAATGGCCCCATATCTGCAAAGGTCTGGTCTGAACCCGGTCGCCGTCCGACGACAGGGGCGTGATCGTCTTCAACGCACGAGGATCGGATCCGGTGTGCGCTGCTCTATGGAACTCGGTTCGACTTCGTCGACCTCGACACTCACCGACATGCCGAGATCGTCCGCGGGAAACCCGAAGAAGGAGCCGTGCAACGGCACCGCCTGGCGCGGGTCGCGCGCGACGGCGACGCGGATGAGGTCGCGGTTGCCGACGATGCCGTTGGTGGGGTCGAACTCGATCCAGCCCGCGCCCGGCAGGTAGACCTGGACCCAGGCATGGGTCGAGCCGCCGCCCACATGGCGGTTGCGGTCCCCGCGCGGGTTGTAGAGGTAGCCGGAGACGAAGCGGGCGGCCATTCCGAGGGCACGCACGGCCTCGATCATCAGCACCGCGAAATCGCGGCAGCTTCCGCGCTTGAGGCGCAGGGTGGTGACCGGATCCTGAACGCCTTTTTCCGAGCGGGCGAGATAGGCGAAATTGCGCCGGACGTGGCGCGTCATCTCGGCCAGCAATTCCTGTGTACCGACGCGTCCGGCGGGCGGAACGAAGCTGCGCGCCCAGGCATCGACCTCGTTTTTCGGGTCGCGATGCTCGCGCTCGATGGAACGGCTGAGATCGGGCATGTCGTCGGCGCCGTACCCGAAGGGGTAGAAGGCCGCATGCGGCGCGATCGGGAATTCAGGCGCCAATTCAGGCGTGTGGTCGAGGGTGATCGAGCAATCGAAGACAAGGGACGAGGCCCGTCCCTGGAAGGTGGCCACCGCGACGCAATTGCCGAATACGTCGTGAAGCCAGCGCAGCGACGAGGGCTCCGGCGTGATCTTCAAGGTCGCGGCGAGCAGGCGCTGGTCGTAGCTGTCGCGAGGCCGGAACATGATGCGGTGCTCGCCCAGCCCCACGGGCTGGCGGTAACGGTACGTGGTGATGTGTCGGACGGTCAGTATCGGCACGTTCACGGGCTCCGCGGCACCGGTCGGTACCACTCTCTTGGATCGATGCAATGCAAGAGGTGCGCCCAACTCCAGGGCGGAGCATGATTCTACCCCCAACGCCTGCGCAGCATTGTCCTGGATATCATCGCCGGGGCAATGGTCGGCGAGCCCGCTCGACAGCAATGTTTTTCGATGAACGAGCGTACCGCTCCAGCCGAAAACCCGCGGGTGGAGCGAGGTTCAGAGCACGGCCGGTGGAGGATTGCTGGTGGCGTGCTCGGCCTCAACGAGAACGTCCTGCGGTCGCCAGGGTTTGGGGATGAACACCACTCTCTCCGGAAGCGTATCCGGTCGTGGGGCGCGCCGGCCAGAGGTGACGACCATCCGGGCCGTGGGCCACAGCATGGCCACGGCCCGCGCCAACTGCAGGCCGTCCATGACGCCGGAGAGCTGGATATCGGCGAAAACGAGGGCGACGTCGCCGCCCCGATCCCGCATCACCGCGAGCGCCTCTTCCGCCGAAGCGCAACCGATCGTGTCGAGTTCGGTCTCATCGAGAAGGGCGACCGCCAGACCTTGCGTCGACGCGTCGTCCTCCACCACCAGGGCGAGGCGACCGGACTTGCGAACCGGTGCCGAGAGGACGGGCTCCGGCTCGGTCGCCGCTTCCGGCGAAGGGACCTGACGAACGAGGGCCGCCAAGTTCTCGGGAATGCCCTCGGCGATCAGGTCGTCATAGAAGGACGCGAGCGCTTCGCCGATCTGATCCAGGGCGAGGCTGGGCGCGAGCGTATCGTGACCGGCGCGCTTGGCGGGAGCGGCCTTGAACGGTGTGGGGGACCGATCCTTCAACGGGCCTTTTGGATCGAGCACGTCATCCCTCCGACTTTCGTAATCCGCCTCCGCACCGAGATGTGCGACTGCAAGCTCAACGTCGGGAGTTCGGCGTCAGTTGCCCCAAGGGGTAACAAGAGGGCGGGCAAGGGATAAGAGCGGCCGAACGGCGGGTGATCCATGCCGCCGACGGAAGAGCATCGCGAGGGGAATAAGGTCTCGCGCGCCTACTCGGCCGAGGCGTCGGCGTATGCCATCACGCCCGAGAGCGAGCGGACATCGCGGTAGCGGGCACCGCGGGTGCTCATCATCGTCTCGAACTTCTCGTGGACCTCGGCCACCGACAGGCTCGCGGCCTTGCGGCGACCGCGCTGGGCCGCGAAGAAGATGGTGCGGTTGGCGCGTGCCGGGCCCGGCAGCATCTGTGCCGCGGCGGATTTCGGCTTGTCGACCACGCTGGCGAGGAATTCCTCGGCATCGTCCGGTCCGAGGAAGTGTGCGAGGTAGACCTCGCCGAGGGTGAGTTCGCGGCCGATGCGCAGAGAGATTCGCGCCGCGTCGCGCTTGAGCATCTCGCCCGCCATCAGGGCGGCGAGGTAGGGGTCGCGCCGCAATTCGAGGATGCGGGTCCGCTCGGCGGCATCGGCGACGCTGGGCTTGCCATTGTCGCCGGAGACCACGAGGGCCGCCTCCTGCGTTAGGCCGTATTTCGGTCCGAAATCGCGTACGACGCCGAGCCAGGTCCGCTCGATGAACTGGAACAGGCCGGTCGCCGAGGAAGTCTTGGCCTGAACTTCGGTGATGAAGCTCGATTCCTTGTCGGCCACCGCCATCAGCAGGACAGGGTCGGTCTGGACGGCCTGGGCCGCGCGGACGATCTTCTGCACGAGGTGGCGCCGGATCTTCATCGGACCGAATTCGAGGATGTCGTTTGGGTCGCCGACGGCGCTTTCGGTGAGCAGATAATCGTAGGAGACCCGGTCGACCGCATTCGAGCCGATCTCGGTATCGAGGTCGTGCACGGCGGCAAACGCCGAGGATGCCGTGAGCACGGTGGGCGCCGCATCGAGGACCGCCGGGACCGCCGACTGAATTCTGGGCTTGGGCATCGACAGCTCGGTCATCGCCTGAGCCGATTGCACCACGGCGCCGAAGCCGCTGGTGCCGGTGCCGTTGAGGACGACGGCGCTGAGGCCGCCGGCCACCAGCATCATCGCGAGAACGGAGCGCGTGAGTGCGGGACGGCTGCCATGGTCGCGGCCGACGCGATTCTTGAGGGTCAGGGCATCGGACGATGTCGCGACGTCACCGCCAGTGCCGAAGCGGCGCGAGGGAGGGGAAATCCGTGATGATCCGACCTTCTGAACCCGCATCTGATCGACTCATCTCCGTGTGGTGGCGCACATCGGCATTTACGAGGACAGTTGTGGCGACAAAACGGCTAGGCTTGTGCTCATCCGGTGGCGCCGATGGCCACTTTGAGGCAGCTTGACCGTAAGTGAGGACATTGGCTTCGCGAGCGGCCGGCCAAGTGCAACCGCTCCATACCCGTCGGACACTGCCGACATCGCCAATTCGGGTCTTTCAGAGGGATGGATCGCGCGCAGCAGTCGGACTTACCATGAAGTCCAGCCTGGGAAAGCCGCGCTCCGGCTCGGTGCGATGAGCCCGCAACCGGTCCTCACCTCGGCGTCGTCACGGACGCCCGGAGGGTCGAATGGTACCACTGCCCCGGCTCGAACGGGGGACCTCTTGATCCACAATCAAGCGCTCTAACCAACTGAGCTACAGCGGCACTCGGGCTGCGATGTATCCTGAGGCCGCGGGCATTTCAAGCGCCTGCGGCGCAGGGAATGCAGAATGGGGAAAACTCATTGGCCCCCGGAGGCGACCCCGCAATGGAATCGGATCGACGACTCCAGCCTTCGGCCCGTAAGATGCGGGGTGTTTCCCCACCCCTTTCGTCTCAATCCTTCCCATCGGTCGATGAAGCCAAGAAACGCGCCGCGCCGTGGATTTCCCGCCGGCCAGATGCTGGTTCACGTGCCAGGCCGAATGCGCGCCCTGGTGCGCGGCAGCGAACTCGGCCTCGTGATCCTGGCCGCCTGTGTCGGAACCATCGCCGGGATCGCGGTTTCGGCCATGAGCCTCACGACTCAGGGCCTGCGCGAAATCCTCTATCGCCTGCCGCACGGCGCGCGCCTCAGCGCATCGACGGATGTGGATCCGTTCCTCATCCTGTTCGGTCCGGCCATGGGCGGCCTCATTCTCGGCCTCGTCGCTTTCGGGCTCGCTCGCTGGCGCGGAGGGCCGCAACGACCCGTCGTCGATCCGATCGAGGCCAATGCCCTGCATGGGGGTCGGCTCTCGGTGAGGGGGTCCGTCGCCGTGGCGGCCCAGAACGTGATCTCGAACGGCAGCGGTGCCTCGGTCGGGCTCGAGGCCGGCTATACCCAGATCTGCGCCGGCCTCGCCTCCCGTCTTGGCCTCGCTTTCGAGATGCGCCGCTCCGATCTGCGGACCCTGGTGGGCTGCGGGTCGGCCGCTGCCATCGCCGCCGCGTTCGGCGCGCCGCTCACGGGGGCGTTCTACGCGTTCGAACTCATCATCGGCACCTATTCCATTGCCACCCTGACACCCGTCGTGGTGGCGGCCCTGTGCGGCAGTCTCGTCGCCAAGGCGCTGGTGACGCAAAGTCCCCTCGTCACCGCCAGTGGGTTCGATGCCCTGACGACCAGGGCGATCACGGGAATCGACACCCTGCCGAGCCTCGCCCTCGGTCTCGCCTGTGCCGGGCTCGGCATCCTGATCATGCGCGGCGTCACTCTGGTGGAGCAGGGGGTGCGGGCGACCCGTCTGCCGTCCTTCCTGGCTCCTGCCGCCGGCGGTCTCTGCGTCGGCGCCCTGGCTCTCGCGGTCTCACCGCAGATTCTCTCGGGCGGCCATGGCGCGCTCCATCTCCACCTCGATGGCGACATGCCCGCCATGGGGATCGGTGCCCTTGCGCTGCTGTTCGTGGCCAAGGCCTCGGCCTCGGCGATCTCCATCGGTTCGGGCTTTCGCGGCGGGCTGTTCTTCGCGTCCCTCTTCCTCGGCGCCCTGGCGGGGAAGCTTTTCGCCGCGTTGATGGCGGAGACGATCCCCGGCCTGTCTGGCCTCCACGGATTGTCCGGCCTGGAGAGCCTCACAATGTTCGGCCTCACACCGCTCGCCTATGCGGTGATCGGCATGAGCGCGCTGGCGGTGGCCGTCATCGGCGGCCCGCTGACGATGACGTTCCTCGCCCTCGAACTCACCGGCAGCTTTCCCATAACCGGCCTCGTCCTCGTGGCCGTGATCGCCTCGTCGATGACCGTGCGAAAGACCTTCGGCTATTCCTTCGCCACCTGGCGCTTTCACCTTCGCGGCGAGAGCATCCGCAGCGCGCACGATATCGGCTGGATCCGGTCGCTCACCGTGGGGGCGTTGATGCGCCGCGAGGTCGAAACCATGTCGGTCGACATGACGCTGCGCGATTTTCTGAAAGCCCATCCGCTCGGCTCGCCCTCGCGCGTCGTGCTGGTCGACGGTGCCGGGCGATATGCCGGGATCGTCCTGGTGCCCGAGGCCCATGCCCTCGCCGCCGTCGATGGCGAGGCCGCTCTCGCCGAGGCCATGCGCTATGCCGACGTGTTCCTCACCGCCGGCATGAACGCCAAGCAGGCGGCCTCCGCCTTCGATGGTGCTGAGAGCGAGGCGCTGGCGGTGGTGGACGATCCGGCCTCACGCCGGGTGGTCGGCCTGCTCACCGAGAGTCACACGCTCAAGCGCTACAGCGAGGAACTCGACCGGCAGCGGCGGGCGATCATGGGCGAGGCCGGATGAGCACCGGACGTTTCGCGATTATCTGGGCCGGACTCGGGATTTGGTTCTGCCATCGCCCCATCCGCCCGGGAAGGGGCGGATGGGATGCTCGTCTCAGGCCGGCACAACCCGGCGCGACTTGCGCATCAGTGCCTCTTCCACGGTGCCGTCGCCGTCGAGATAGCCGTGGCGTTTCGGGTTCGGCATGATCAGCGAGCCGATGAAGGCGATGGCGAGCATCGCCGTAACGTACCAGAAGAAGCTGCTCTCCGAGCCGATCTGCTTCAGATACAGGGCCACCATCTCCGCCGTGCCGCCGAAGATGGAGTTTGCGACCGCGTAGGAGAGGCCGACGCCCAGCGCGCGGATCTGGGTCGGGAACAGTTCGGCTTTCACGATGCCGCTGATGCCGGTGTAGAAGCTGATCACCGTGAGGCCGATCATGATCAGGCCGAACGAGAGGTACGGGTTCGTGGTGGCGCCGATGGCAGTCATCAGCGGCACCACCATCAGCGTGCCGAGGCCGCTATAGAGCAGCATGTTGGTCTTGCGGCCGATCCGGTCCGACAGCCAACCGAAGAAGGGCTGGATCACCATGTAGACAAGGAGCGCCGCCGTGGAGATCTGCGAGGCGGTGATCTTGTCGATATGCGCCGTGTTGAAGAGATATTTCGGCATGTAGGTGGTGAAGGTGTAGAAGCTCAAGGAGCCGCCGGCAGTGTAGGCAAGCACCACGCAGAACGCTCGCCAATGCTTGAACAGGGCGGCGAAGGTGCCCGACTCCTTCGAGGCCATGTCCTCTTTCGTGGCGGTCTCCGCGAGCGACGAGCGCAGGAACAGGGCGACCACGGCCGCCATCGCGCCGATGAGGAACGGGATGCGCCAGCCCCAGTCGGTGAGCTGCTGGGCGGTGAGGACGCTCTGCAGGATGATCAGCACCAGCGAGGCGAGGAGCTGGCCGCCGATCAGCGTCACGTACTGGAAGGAGGCGAAGAATCCGCGCTGACCCTTCAGCGCGACCTCGCTCATGTAGGTGGCGCTGGTGCCGTACTCGCCGCCCACGGACAGGCCCTGGATCATGCGGGCGAGGAGCAGCAGGGCGGGAGCCCAGTGTCCGACGCTGGCATAGGTCGGCAGCACGGCGATCATCAGCGATCCGCCGCACATCATCAGCACCGAGATCATCATCGAGGTCTTGCGACCGAGACGGTCTGCGATGCGGCCGAACAACCAGCCGCCGATGGGGCGCATGAAGAACCCCACCGCGAACACGGCAGCGGATTTCAGGAGTTGGCTGGTATCGTCGCCCTCCGGAAAGAAGACCGGCGCGAAGTAGAGCGCGAAGAAGGCGTAGCAATAAAAATCGAACCACTCGACGAGGTTGCCCGACGACGAGCCGACGATGGCGAAGATGCGGCGACGGCGATCTTCCGGATCGTCGGGCCGCGAAGGATCGATCGCGATAGCGTCGGACATGTGGACTCCCAGACTTTGAGCAGGACCTTCGGAAGAGGTCTCTTAGGCGGCGACGTTAAGCACCGGTCCGCGATTCACAAGGGCTTAAGCGCGGCTTTTCTACAGCGCGCTGGAAATGTCAGCCGTTCTCCCGCAGGCGCGGTTGGCTGTTTAGCGCACAAGGATAGGCGAGCGTTCAGGTCCAATGGAAAGGCGCATCATTCAAGCTTGAGTGTGAGTGACTGTCGCGGTCTCCATGATGAGGGGGTAATAGCGCAAAAAAAGGAGGAACGGTTTTGCCGGTCTTTCCGTTTCGGCTTCGCATCGGCGCCTGTCGGCGTCTGAGTTCAACATGAAAATGGACCGATCGACATGAGCAAGCTCTTGCGGAATACAATGACGGCTGCCGTTCTGGTCGTCGGTGCGACGACTGCTTTCGCCCAAGGTGGGCCTGGAGGCGGTGGTGGTGCGGGCGGTGGCGCGGCAGGAGCTGGTGCGCCGGGTGGCGGCGCCGCGGGTGGTGCGGGATCGGCCGGAGGCGCCGGAATGCGTGGCGGCGGTGGCGCCGGAGCAGAACGTGGTGGAGCAGCAGGCGGTCCGGAGCGTGGCGGTTCCCTGGGGGAACGCGGTGGTCCGGCGGGCGAACGCGGCGGAGCAGCCGGAATGGAGCAAGGTCGCGGCGATGGCGGCAGCGACCGAAATGGCCGCATGGAGCAGGGTGAACGCCCAGGTGCCGGCGGACGGATCGATGCCGGCCGGCCCGATCGAGACGGCAAGGCCGATCGAGACGGCAAGGCTGACCGTGACGGCAAGGCAGATCGTGATAATAAGCCGGATCGTGGCGAGCGCATGGAGCGTGGCGGCAAGGCCGATCGCGACATGAAGGACGGCAAGGCGGATCGTGGCGAGCGGATGGATCGCGACAGGGGTGACCGTGGTGACAGGGGCGGACGTGGAGATCGTGGCGGACGAGGCGACAGTGGTGCCGTGCGCGGAGCCTATGGCCGGCTTGGTGCTCCGCAGCGGACTGAGTTTCGCCAGAACGTGCTGCGTCGCGGCATCCCGCGCCTCGCCGCCGGTGCCTTCGCCCTGACGGTGGGGACCGCTATCGCTCGCAACTACACCCTTTACGACCTCCCGCCGGATATCGTTCGGATCGTGCCGGAATATGAGGATTACCGCTACGTCCTCGTCGACGATGACATCGTCATCGTTGATCCCGATACCTACGAAATCGTGGACGTCATTCGCGGCTGATCGCGGATCGGCGGTTTCCCCGAGGGGGGAGCCGCCGCAGAACGAAGCACCTTCCCTTGTCGTCCGTACCGCGATGCCGGCCACAGCGATACTGGTGCTCAACCGCCGCGACGTGATGATGCGAAGGTAAGTCTAGAAGCTCCGGATCGGCTGCCATCACCGATTCGGAGCTTCCACGTTTCAGCTTTTCCACCGATCTATCGCTCGGTGCGGAAGGCATATCCTCCGCCAGCGGAGGTCTGCGATCCTATTTTGTCCTCGTCATCTCTCGGTTCATGGCTTCCGCCGCCGGCACCGCTTGGTGGTTCAGGCCTTCCACGTGTCACAGGTTTTCAAACACAGAAACGGGGGCACCTTTGCGCGGCCCAGTCAGCTCGGGCGAAGCCGGCCTGCATGGTGCCTGGTTTCCCTCAGCGGCCGCCTCGATCCAGCATCCGCGAGACCACCCTAGCGGTGTAATCGACCATCGGAACGATCCGTGCGTAGTTGAGCCTGGTCGGACCGATCACACCGACGACACCGACGATCTTCTGTGAACCGTCCCGGAACGGCGCCGCGATCATCGAGGAGCCCGAGAGCGAGAAGAGCTTGTTCTCCGAGCCGATGAAGATGCGGACGCCCTCGCCACCCTCGGCGCGGGAGAGGAGTTCGATGACATCTTTCTGTGTCTCGAGATCGTTGAACAGCAGACGAATTCGCTCGAGATCCTCCACCGCCCGCAGGTCATCGAGGAGGTTCGCCTGGCCGCGGACGATGAGCTGGCGCGCTTCCGAAGGCCCCACTGTGGTGGCGAGGCCGGCATCGACCAGCCGCTCGGTGATGACGTCGAGTTCGCGCTTCATCGCCTCGCGGCCAGCTTCGATCTCCGATCTCAAGCCTCCGAGGGTCCGCCCCTGCAGGCGGGCATTGAGATAGTTCGAGGCCTCTTGCAGGGCGCCCGCCGGCAAGCCGGGCGGCAGGTCCAAGAGGCGGTTCTCCACCGAGCCGTCGTCGGAAACGAGGACGACGAGGGCACGGGCGGGATCGAGCCGCACGAACTCGATGTGCTTGAGATGGACGTTGGTCTTGGTCGTGACGACCACGCCCGCCCCCCGCGAAATGCCGGACAGCATCGACGAGGCCTCGGCGAGGGCGCTCTCGAAGGTGTGGCCCGAAGCGGCGGCGCGCATCTGCGCCTCGATCCGCTCCTGCTCCTCGCGGCCAACATCGCCGATCTCCAGCATGGCGTCGACGAAGAAGCGCAGGCCGAGTTCCGTCGGTAGGCGCCCGGCCGAAGTGTGGGGTGCGAAGATGAGTCCGGAATGCTCCAGATCCGCCATGACGTTGCGGATCGAGGCTGGGGACAGGGCCATCGGCAGGATACGGGCGAGGTTGCGCGACCCCACCGGTTCGCCCGTCGTGAGGTAGCTCTCGACGATCTGCCGGAAGATCTCGCGGGTGCGCTCGTTCAGGGCCGAGAGGGCCTGAAGTTGCTGCGAGGAGGAATAGGGATGCGCGCGTTCGGTCACTGGGTGTTTCCTGACCGCCGATTGTGTCCGGCTCGGAGCCCGGGCACAACCTTTACCGGTGAGGCATAGCCGCCCTGTCGCCCGCTAATTCGGTCGTCCCTCGAACGGAACGGCCTTTGCGTTGCGTCGCCGCCCTCGCGAGCCGTCTCGCCGGGGCCGGCGGGTTTGGCTGACGGACCCGCCGCTCCCGTCCGTCCGGAGGACAACGCCGCCGTGCCCGACCTCGATACCGTCGTCAAAGAAATCGCCGAGGAGATGGCTGACAGGCCGGACCGGGGGGAGGTCGCCACGTACATCCCGGAACTCGCCCGAGTCGATCCAAAAGCGTTCGGTCTCGTCGTCATCGACGCGGACGGCCACGTGGCGGCGGGAGGCGACAGCGATACGCCGTTCTCGATCCAGAGCATCTCGAAGGTCTTCACCCTTACCCTGGCACTCGGCATGGCCGGTGACCGGCTTTGGCGCCGGGTGGGACGCGAGCCCTCGGGCAGCCCGTTCAACTCCATCGTCCAGCTGGAGCGTGAGCGCGGTATCCCGCGCAATCCCTTCATCAACGCCGGGGCCATCGCGGTCACCGACGTGATCCTCTCGGGCCATCAGCCGAGGGAAGCCTTGGGCGAGATTCTACGTTTCATGCAGTTCCTGGCACAGGATCCGACGATCATCATCGACGAGGCGGTGGCGGCCTCGGAACTCCGCACTGGATTCCGCAACATCGCGCTTGCCAACTACATGAAATCCTTCGAGGTTCTCGACAATCCGGTAGATTTCACCCTCGGCGTCTACTTCCACCACTGCGCCATCGCCATGTCGTGCCGGCAGCTCGCCAACGCGACCCGTTTCCTGGCGCATTCCGGGCGAAACCCGATGACCGGATACTCCGTGGTCTCGGCTGAGCGAGCCCGGCGTATCAATGCGGTGATGCTGACTTGCGGGCATTACGACGGCTCGGGTGAGTTCGCCTATCGGGTCGGCCTGCCCGGCAAGAGTGGAGTCGGCGGCGGGATCATTGCCGTGGCACCGGAAAAGGCCTCGATCGCGGTCTGGTCTCCGGGACTCGACGCATCCGGCAATTCCCATCTCGGCCGGATCGCCCTGGAACAGCTGACCAAGCGCCTCGGCTGGTCGATCTTCGGCGCCTGATCACACGCGCGCAGGCGCCGTCCCAGTGCTCAGACCTCCGGCGCGTCCGCGGCCCTTCTCTTCAACGCGGCGAGGTAGTCCCGCAGGAGCCCCACGCGTTTCGGCCGGAAACTTGCGCCCGCGAGGTCAGCCACGGCGATCCGGTCTACCCGGAACATCCGGTGTGCCTTGCGCAGGCAACACCAGGCAAGGACCACCAACTTGCTGTCGAGATAGACGATCGCGAGAGGCCAGATCGTCCGTTCCGTGATTCGCACGTCACCATCCGCGTATCGGATCGTCACCGCTTCCTCGCGCCAGCACCCTTCGCGGATCACCGCTGTGGCGGGGGAGGGGGCGAAGCGCTCCTCGGACCGGCGGACCTGTGAGACCGCGTGGAGCAGGTGCTGTTGGCCGGTATCGGGGAGGGTCGCCGCCACCTTGGCGAGCACTGCGGCGGCGGCCTTCGCCAGCGCCGGATCCCCCATGTGCCGGACTTCTGACAAGCCGAGCACCAGCGCTTCGATCTCGATTCGATCAAAGATCTGCGGCGGCAGCGCCCCGTCCTCGATCAGGCGATAGCCGTAGCCGCGCTCGCCCTCGATATGGGCGCCGGCTGCGCGAAGGCTGTCGATGTCGCGGTAGAGCGAGCGGGGGGAGACGCCCGTCTCCTCCGCAAGCCGGGCCGCCGTCACCGGCGCTGGCAGCGTGCGCAGGGCCTGGAGCAATCGAAAGAGACGGTCCGTGCGAGCCATCGTCCAACTGACGCAAAGTGACAGTAGCGCGCAGTTATAGACATCGGGGTCGACCCAGCCAACAGGAGTGCCCCGATGCTGACCCTCTTCCATTCGCCCAAAAGCCGTTCGACCCGCATTATCGCACTGCTGCACGAGCTCGGGGCCCTCGACGACGTGTCGGTGGAAATCGTCGCCATCACGCGCCAGGACGGCTCAGGCCAGCGTGATCCCGCCAACCCCCATCCCGAAGGAAAGGTGCCGTTCCTTGTCCATGACGGCGTGACGATCTGGGAGAGCAGTGCGATCATGCTCTATCTCGCCGACCTCTTCCCGAAGGCCGGCCTGAATATCCCACCGGATCATCCGCAGCGGGGAGCCTATCTCAGCTGGTTCGCGTGGTATGCGGGCGTGGTCGAGCCGGTCATGCTGCTGGAAGCGATCGGGCTCACGCATCCCGCCCTCGCATCCACCTTTCGCAGCGGCGCGGAGATGCGGCAGCGGCTCGCCTCAGCGCTCGCCGAGGGGCCCTACCTTTTCGGCGAGCGCTTCACGGCGGCTGATCTGTTGCTTCACTCGCCCTATGCTTGGTTCGGCAAGCCGGACGAGCCGGTCCTCGATGCGTGGGTGGAGCGCTGCATGGCCCGTCCCGGAGCGGCTTTCGCCACGGAGTTCGACATCCTGCACGCGCTGAAATGAGCGGTCTCAGCAGGCCACCACATCTCTGCATGGGTGAGCGACGCGGTTCTGAGCTCTAGCTTGTGCTTCCGATATGATCAGCGCAGCGTCCAGTTCAGGCATTGTGCCTAAAAAGACGCCATCTGGCTCATAAAACAATCATGGAGAAAGAAAATCGCCACGACGCCAAGGGGCGCCGTGGCGGATGTCGTATCAGGCTGCGGCCTTCGCTTCCTCGGAGGTCGGCACCGAGGCGACGGTCTTCAGGATCTGCGAAGCGATCTGGTAGGGGTCCCCCTGGCTGTTGGGACGGCGGTCTTCCAGGTAGCCCTTGTACTCATTGTTGACGAAGCTGTGCGGTACGCGGATCGAGGCGCCGCGATCGGCGATGCCATAGCTGAACTGGTCGATTGCCGCGGTCTCGTGCTTGCCGGTCAGACGCATATGGTTGTCCGGGCCGTAGACGGCGATGTGGTCGTCCAGGTTCTCCTTGAACGCCGCCATCAGCGACTCGAAATAGGCTTTGCCGCCCACCGTGCGGAGGTGCTCCGTCGAGAAGTTGGCGTGCATGCCCGAGCCGTTCCAATCGGTGGCACCGAGCGGCTTGCAATGATACTCGATGTCGATCTCGTACTTCTCGCACAGACGCTGAAGGATGTAGCGGGCGACCCACATCTCGTCGGCGGCCTTCTTGGAGCCCTTGCCGAAGATCTGGAATTCCCACTGGCCCTTGGCCACCTCGGCGTTGATGCCCTCGTGGTTGATGCCGGCGTCCAGGCACAGGTCCAGATGCTCTTCGACGATCTTGCGTGCGATCGAGCCGACTTCCTTGTAGCCGACGCCGCAATAGTACGGGCCCTGGGGGGCCGGGTATCCGCTGGCGGGGAAGCCGAGGGGACGACCGTCCTTGTAGAAGAAGTACTCCTGCTCGAAGCCGAACCAGGCGCCGTCATCGTCGAGGATCGTGGCGCGCTTGTTGGAGGCATGCGGCGTCACGCCGTCCGGCATCATCACTTCGCACATCACCAGCACGCCGTTCTTGCGCGTGCTGTCGGGGAAGTGCCGCACGGGCTTGAGCATGCAGTCGGAGCTCCCGCCCTCGGCCTGCATCGTCGAACTGCCGTCGAAGCCCCAAAGCGGAAGCTGCTCGAGGGTCGGGAAGCCGTCGAATTCCTTGATCTGGGTCTTGCCACGCAGGTTCGGCACCGGCGTGTATCCGTCGAGCCATAGATACTCGAGCTTATATTTCGTCATTTCGAGCCTCTCGTCCCTCAAGCGATCCGACGGCCGGGTCTCCCCCTCACATCGTTCGCGGCCGTTCGTAGCCGGAATCGCCGTTAGCATAACGTGTGCCACCGGCGGCCTCAGGGCACGCCGCTACTGACGTGAACCCCGGCCGCAACGGGACAAGAGCCTTTACCACCGGGCATGGCGATCTTGACCCGCAGGCCCCGCCTGCCTGCGAGATAGGCATTCCCGGAAACCAGGCGAGCGGAGGCGAGCACTCACATGATGATCGCCTTCCGTGCGTTGCCCATCAACCTGGCGAACGACGATGCGGCACGATCGTGAAGTTAGGGATATCGTCCGTTCGGCATTTGGCTCCCGTGCTTAATCCCGAAACAAAAAATATAAATTCGACCCATCGCATGCTGCCTTTCCAGGCGAACACGCGTTCCATCGCATCCGCACCGAACGGTCGGCGATACGAGTAACTCACGGAACGGAGTCCGTCCTGATGAAGAACCCAACCCTGTCCGCCATGGCGAAGACCCTCGCCATCGTGGTCGCCCTGGTGGGCGCGATGATCCTCGGCACTCCGCGCGGCGTACAAGCCGCCCCGATGGCTGTGTCCAGCGAGGTCGCCGGCTCGGTCAACGTGGCCGCCACGCAGGTCCAGTACGGCGGTGGTCACTGGCGCCATCACGGCCGGCATCATCGCCGTCATTTCGGTCATCATCGCGGCCGCCACTTCGGCCATCACTACGGCCGTCGCTTC
Organism: Methylobacterium sp. W2; assembly: GCF_020662345.1. GTDB lineage: Bacteria > Pseudomonadota > Alphaproteobacteria > Rhizobiales > Beijerinckiaceae > Methylobacterium. The sequence goes on from NZ_VMOA01000001.1 coordinate 268,991, forward strand.
GGCCACCATCACCATCACCGCCGTTTCGGTCATCATCATCGCCGCCACTACCGCTACTGAGGGTGAGTTCGGGGCGCGTCCTGCGGGCGTGCCCCTCCCTTCCTGGGCGCGCTTGCCGGTAGACCAGCCGGGGCCTAAGAGCCCGGACGATCAATCCGGAACTCGACCAAGGAGAGTGCCCATGCGGCCCTCGAAGCGCGCGAACGACGAACTGCGCAACGTCACCCTGGAGCGCGCCGTCGCCCGCTACGCCGAGGGTTCCTGCCTCGTCACCTTCGGCCAGACGAAAGTGCTCTGCACGGCCTCTCTCGAGGAACGCGGCCCGCCATGGCTGCGCGGTTCGGGCAAGGGCTGGGTTACCGCCGAGTATTCCATGCTCCCCCGCGCAACCCATGAGCGCACCCGCCGCGAGGTGAATTCCGGCAAGCCATCCGGGCGGACGCAGGAGATTCAGCGCCTGATCGGCCGCTCACTCCGCGCCGTCACCAATCTTCCCGCTATCGGCGAGCGCCAGATCACCGTGGATTGCGATGTGATCCAAGCGGATGGCGGCACCCGCACCGCCGCGATCACCGGTGCCTGGATCGCCCTGCATGATTGTTTCACCTGGATGCGCGGGCGCTCCATCATCTCGGTAGACCCCCTGCGCGAGCACGTCGCCGCGATCTCCTGCGGCATCTACAAGGGTACCCCGGTGCTCGATCTCGAATATGCGGAAGATTCGGCCGCCGAGACTGATGCGAATTTCGTCATGACCGGCTCCGGCGGCCTCGTGGAGGTGCAGGGCACCGCCGAGGGCAAGCCCTTTTCGGAGGCCGAACTCATCGAATTGCTGCGGCTAGCCCGTGGCGGCGTCGAGCAGCTCGTCGCTCTTCAGAAGCAGGCGATCGCATGAGCGAGCCGCGCATCCTCACCGGGCGGGTCGTCATCGCCACCCATAATCCAGGCAAGCTCGTGGAGATGCGCGAGCTTCTGGCGCCGTTCGGCGTCGAAGCGGTCTCAGCCGGCGAACTCGGTCTGCCCGAGCCAGACGAGACCGGGACGATGTTCTCCGAGAACGCGGCGATCAAGGCCATTGCTGCGGCGCAGGCTTCGAAATTGCCGGCCTTTGCCGACGATTCCGGCCTCTGCGTCAACGCTCTCGACGGCGCACCAGGCCTGTTCTCCGCCCGCTGGGCCGGTCCGAACAAGGACTTCTCCGGCGCCATGGCCCGCATCGCGGCCGAGCTCGACAAGCGTGGTGCCACCACGCGCCGGGCTCACTTCGTCTCCGCCCTCGTCATCGCCTGGCCCGACGGCCATACCGAGACATTCGAGGGTCGCGTCTTCGGCGATCTCGTGGAGCCGCGCGGCTCGCAGGGGTTCGGCTACGACCCGATGTTCCTACCCGACGGCTACGACCGGACCTTCGGTGAGATCTCCTCGGAGGAGAAGCACGGCGTCGACTGGCAGAGCGGGAACGCTCTGTCGCACCGCGCCCGCGCGTTCGTGCTTCTGGCCGGGAGCTGCCTGCGTCGGCCTAGCTGAACGGGCGGGCGAGCTTCTTTACTCCTCACTTCGGCCGTATCCCGAGGTGCGGCGATGACCGTGGATCGTCCCGGCACCATTGCCAAAAGCTCCAACCGCGCGCACATCCGCCCGATGACCGATCGTTCAGGCCCGGACCACCCGACCCGCGATGCCGGGTTCGGTGTCTATGTCCATTGGCCCTTCTGTGCCTCGAAGTGCCCGTATTGCGACTTCAACAGCCATGTCCGTCACGCGCCGGTGGACGAGGTCCGCTTTCTCGCGGCGTTCCGGTCCGAGATCGCCCATGTGGCGGCGCGAATTCCGGGCCGGACCGTGTCGAGCATCTTCCTCGGCGGCGGCACCCCGTCGCTGATGCAGCCGGCCACCGTTGCGGGATTGCTCGAGGCCATCGACGATGCCTGGGGCACGGCGCCGGATATCGAGGTGACGCTGGAAGCGAACCCCACCAGCGTCGAGGCCGGCCGTTTTCGCGGTTATCGGGCTGCCGGGGTGAATCGCGTGTCCCTCGGGGTCCAGGCCATGGACGACGCCTCCCTGAAAGCCCTTGGGCGGCTCCACACGGCCGCCGAGGCGATGGCGGCGGTTGAGACGGCGGCCGCGCATTTCGAGCGCTACTCCTTCGATCTCATCTATGCACGGCCGAACCAGAGCGCGTCCGCCTGGCGAACCGAGCTGAAAGAGGCCATCGCCCGGGCGGCCGAGCACTTGTCGCTCTACCAGCTGACCATCGAGCCGGGGACGCCGTTCTTCGGCCTCCACGCCGCCGGCAAGCTCGTCCCACCGGACAACGACATGGCGAGAGCGCTCTACGACGTGACGCAGGAGGTCTGCGACGCGGCCGGACTCTCCTCCTACGAGATCTCAAACCATTCCCGCCCCGGTGCGCAATCGCGCCACAACCTCCTGTACTGGCGTTATGGCGAATATGCCGGCATCGGTCCCGGCGCGCATGGCCGGCTGGTGACCGGCGAAGGGCGGATCGGCACCGTCACCGAACGGGCGCCGGAGGCATGGCTCGCCCGGGTCGAGCGCGACGGCCACGGCGTCGTCGAGACTGAAAGCCTTTCTGCAGCAGACCAGGGCGACGAGTTCCTGATGATGGGCCTGCGTCTAAGGGAGGGCGTCGATCCGGCCCGTTATGCGATCCTGAAGGGTCGCCCCCTCGATCCGGTCCGCGTCGAAGCTCTGATCGGCGATGGGCTCGTCGCCCGCCTGGACGGAGGCCGCATCGCCGCGACCCCGCGCGGTGCGCCGGTTCTGAACGCGGTGGTGGCGGAACTCGCTGCCTGATGCCAAGCCGAGTGCCATGACCGCGCCGGTCGTCGCCCTCGTCCTCATCGCGGCCTTCCTCAGCCACATCTAATGCGCAAACCGGATCACGTGCCGGAGGGGCCGAGCGTGCGCGGGGCCGGGCTGACGATGGTCGGTGCGCCGCTACGGATCTCGTAGATGGCCAGCGCCCTGTCGCTCACCCCCTCCGGGCGGAAGCGGAAGGTCCCGTCGATGCCCGAAAAGCCGGCTTGTGTGGTCAGGGTGACGTCGGCAAAGCGCTGCGATCCGTACTGCCGTGTCAGCGCCGCCATGAGTGAGACGGCGTCGTAGGCCAGTGTCGCCACGCGTGGCGGCACGGAGCCGAAACGCGCCTGATAACGCTGCGAGAAACCGTTGAACCCATTGGCATCCGCCGCTGCGAACCAGCCGCCCTGCAAGGCGGGGAGGGCATAGTTGCGCGGGTCGTTCCACACCGCCGTGCCGATGGGCTTCACCCGGCCGGGAGAGAAGCCTGCCTTCGTGAGCGCCGGTGAGACGATGGCCAAGCCTTCCGGGCTTTCCGGCAGGAACAGGGCATCGGCCTGGGCACCGGGACCATTGATGAGTCCGGCAAGGCGCGAGATGGCGGGGGCAGGCGCGCCCGGCGCATAGCGCTCGATTCCCACCAGTCGAGCACCTTTCCTCGCTACCGCCTCGCGGAACTGCGCCTCCACGGCATTCCCGTAGCTGCTCTCGGGGATCAGCGCGGCGAAGGAGCGGCGACCTGCCGCCACTGCCTCATCGACCACCCGGTCCACCTCGGTCTGCGGCAGGAAGCTGAGAAGGTAGACGCTACGCGCTGCAACGCTCGCATCGGTGGAGAAGGCGATGATTGGCTTGCCGGCCCCACGCGTGACCCCCGCTGCAGCCTGGACATTGGCCGCGAAAAGCGGGCCGAGCACCAGTTCTGCCCCCTCGGCGAGGGCGGCCTGGGCCGCCTCCCGCGCGCCATCGGGCGAGCCGCGATCGTCCTTGACCAGGATCTGCAGGTCGGGCTTCTGGAAATCCTCGACGGCAAGTTCCGCCGCATTGCGCAGAGCCGCACCGACGGCGGAACCGGGACCGGACAGGGGCAAGATGAAGGCGATCTTCACCGACCCGGTACCGATCTTCATCGCGCCCGGTGACGTGGCCTGCGGATCGCCCGCGGCGGACATATCCGGGTCGGGCGCGGCTTTCGTAGCGCGCGAGCCACCATCAGGTCCGCCGATGCAGCCGCCAAGCCCCCCGGCGAGCAGGAGAATCGCCGCCGCCCTCGCCCAAACGGGCGTTGCCGAACCGTGGCCCCTTGCAAGGCTTTTCCCCATTGCACGGTACTCCCCGTCGCCAATCCGTGTCCCACGCCCGATGCGTGAACGGTTAAAGCCTGGACGACAAAAGTAAATGTGCCGACACCCCCGGCACGGGCATTCCTCCGGCCCGTGTCCCCGTGGCAAAGTCCGGCCTATGACTCAGAGAATCGACAATCGGACGCGCCGCTCCAGGGCAGTCCACGATCCGGCCAAGCCCGTCTCCACCTTCACCGCTTTCGGCCTCGCGGCGGAGGCGGAACCACTCGACCCCGGATTGCACGTGGTAGCGACCCCGATCGGCAATCTCATGGACGTGTCGTTCCGTGCGCTCGCGACTCTCGCGGCGGCCGATACCGTGCTCGCCGAAGACACCCGCGTCACCCGCACACTGTTGATGCATTACGGCATCACGACGCCGCTGGTCGCCTATCACGAGCATTCGAACGCGGCGGTGCGTGAGCGGATGATCGCACGGATGCAGAACGGCGAAGCTCTGGCCCTGGTCTCGGATGCCGGAACGCCGTTGGTCTCGGATCCCGGTTTCAAGCTCGTCCAGGCGGCGATCGAGGCCGGCATCGCGGTGACGCCGATCCCCGGACCCTCGGCGGTGATGACCGCCATCGTCGCGGCGGGCCTGCCCACCGACCGCTTCTTCTTCGAAGGCTTTCTGCCGCAGAAATCCGGCGCCCGGCGCAATCGCCTTGCGGCACTCGGGCAGATTCCAGGGACGCTGGTCCTGTTCGAATCGCCCCATCGCCTGCCCGAGATGCTGGTGGATGCCGCCGCGATCCTCGGCGGAAGCCGGCCCGCGGCGGTCGCCCGCGAACTCACCAAGCTCTACGAGACGATCCGGCGCGGCACTCTCGCGACCCTGGCCGAGACCTTCACCGAGGAGGGAGCGCCCAAGGGCGAGGTGGTGGTCGTGATCGGGACCAACCCGGACGAACCGCCGGAGGAGGAGGTCGAGGCCGGTCTCGATGCGGCGATCGAAGCGGCGCTCTCCCGCCACTCGATCAAGGATGCCGCCGCCCTCGTGGCCGATGCCACTGGCCAGCCCCGTCGCGTGGTCTATGCCCGCGCCCTCGTCCTTGCCCGGCGCACCGATGCGGACGTCTAAGCTCGTCGGCGCGAAAGAGCGGCGACGCGCCACCTACCTGCGCGGCCATTCGGGCGAGACCCTCGCCCTCCTTGCTATGATGATGAAGGGGTATCGTCCCCTGGCCCGGCGCTTCAGCGCGAGTGGCGGGGAGATCGATCTGATCCTGCGCCGGGGCGACACGATCGCTTTCGTGGAGGTGAAGGCGAGGGCGACCCTCGACGCGGCCCGGACCGCCATTGATGCGAAGAAACGTGCGCGTTTTTCACGCGCGGTGCGCGCTTGGATGGCGCGCAATCCGCGCTACGAGGCGATGACGTGGCGCGCGGATGCCGTGTTCGTGGCGCCACGGACCTGGCCGCGCCATCTGCCCGATGCTTTTGCGATCGAGGAAGTGTGAACCGGCGCGCTGGCCGTTCGGCCCACCGGAATCGGCCTACTTTCTCGCGGCCGCGAGGGCAGCGATCAGCGTCCGCTTGAGATCGGCTTGGCTGAATGGCTTCTGGACCACAAGACGGTCGCGGAACGGCTCGCGGATTCCGGCGCCGCCATACCCTGTCGAGAACACGATCGGCAGGTTGCGCTCCGTGATCGCCTCGGCCACCGGATAGATGGGTTCGCCAGCGACGTTCACGTCGAGGATGGCGACCTCGAACGTCTCGGTCCGGGCCATTTCCAAGGCCGTCGCGAGACGAGCCGCGGGCCCGACGACGGTGCACCCGAAATCGAGGAGCATGTCTTCGAGCAGCATCGAAATGGCGGCTTCGTCCTCCACCACCAGAACTCTGGCGCCGTCGAGGAGAGTTTCGTTCTGTTCAGCACTCACGCTGGGGATTCTTCCCTTCGATTCGTTCCGGCCTGGAACGGTGCCGTCATCCGGAGCCTTACAGGCTTGCCATCCGTGAGGTTGGCGAGAATGACGTGTAGCGCCTGCGGCAACGGTCGAGCCGTCGCCCGTTCCGCTTGGCGTGTCAAGGCGCAGGAAGTGGCCGCGGAGGTTCAGGATCGGGTTAATGTTATCGGACGATACATTTTCGCGCAGATCGCCGGGACCTGTGGCGCCCGGAGCAACGAACCGGCGCGGCGCGCTGGCGCTGCTGGTCACTGGGCTGGTCACCTGGGCCGTCACGGCGGGCACGTCCGCGCGGGCGGACCGCCCCCTCGTCGTGGCCTCGAAGAGCGACACCGAGGGCGCGCTCACGGGGGCGATGATCGCCCTGGCGCTGGAGCATCTCGGCGTGCCGGTGGTCCGCAAGCTCGGCCTCGGCCCCACCCTGATCGTCCGCGACGCCCTGCTCTCCGGGGAGGTCGACATCTACCCGGAATACACCGGCAACGGGGCGTTCTTCACCGGCACCGAGACCGATCCCGCCTGGAAAATCCCGCAGGAGGCCTACGAGACCATCCGGCGCAAGGATGCCGAGCGGGGGCTGGTCTGGCTCGCGAGGGCGCCGGCCAACAACACCTGGCTCCTCGCCCTCAACGGCGACTTCGCCCGCTCGCGGCATCTGGCCACGATGGCGGATTTCGCCAAGGCCGCCAATGACGGCCTCATCCTGCTCGCGGCCTCCACCGAGTTCGTGGAAAGCCCGGCGGCGCTGCCGTCCTTCGAGGCGGCCTACGGCTTCAGCCTCCCCCTCGATCGCATCATCAGCCTGCCCGGCGGCGACACGGCGGTGACGGCCCGGGCTGCGGCGCAGCGGATCAGCGGGGTCAATGCGGGCATGGTCTATGGCACCGACGGCGCGCTCTCGGCCCTCGACCTCGTGGTCATGAGCGATCCCAAGGCGGCCCAGATCGTCTACGAGGTCGCCCCGGTGATCCGCGCCTCCGCGCTGGAGCGCTACCCGGCCATCGGCCCGGCCTTGGCGCGGGTCTTTGCCGGGCTCGATGCACCGACCCTGCGCGGCCTCAACGGCCGAATCACCGTGGACGGCGAGGTCGCGGATCGGGTCGCTCGGCGCTACCTCAACGAGCGCGGGCTGATCGGGTGAAAGCGCCATCGCTACCCGCTTCCATGCGTCATGCGACGGGCAATCGAGCGCCATGGGCCGGGCTTTTCGGGGCTGCCATTCTCGTCGCATCCTTCCATGGGATGACGCTCCTCGACGTGGCGGCAAACCGCCTCCTGCCCGGCGATCCCGTCCGTGCTTCCGCGTTCCACACTTGGTCGATCGGCCTCGTCTCGCTCCTGGCGCTGACCGGCCTCGTCATCGGCGCGGCGCTGCCCCGGCGCGCGGGCGGTCTTCTGGCGCTCTGCCTCTTCCTGTCGGCCTGGGCCGTGCTCGTGCTCGGCCTCGGCGCGGAGGCGGCCCGGATCGTGGCGACCATGCCGCCGGCGGCGAGGGCCAGCCTCGGTTCCGGGTTCTGGCTGGCCTCGGCCTGCCTCCTGGCCCTCGCTGGCGGCAGCATCGCACGGGTCCGGCGCCGGGGGCTCGGCGTGCTCGCCATCCTCGCCGCCTCGGGGTTCCTGGTCGCGGCGTGGCGCGGCGGCGGGTTGGACGGGCTGTCCCTGGCGGTGGAATATGCCGGGCGGCGGGAGGCGGTGCATGAGGCCATCGCCGAGCACCTGCTCCTGGCGGGGGGAGCGGTCGCCCTCGCCATCCCGGCAGCGGTCCTTCTGTCCCTCTGGCGCTCCGGGCAGGGGCTCGTCGGGCTCCTCGTCAGCGGCGTGCAGGTGATCCCCGCCGTCGCCCTGCTGGGCGCCCTCGTCGCCCTCGTCGGCGGAGTGCTGCGCGCCGTGCCGGCCCTGCGCGATCTCGGCCTGTCGGCCCTCGGGCCATGGCCCGCCCTTCTCGGCATCGCCGCCTACCTGCTGCTGCCCCTCTGGCGCGGGATCGGCACGGCCCTGCGCGCCGCCGATCCCGCCGTCATCGACGCCGCCGAGGCCATGGGCCTGACGAAGGTTCAGATCCTGGCCCGAGTGAAGTTGCCCCTCGGCGCGCCTATGCTGGTGGGCGCCCTGCGAGTCGCGGCGGTCCAGAGCCTCGGCCTCGCGACGCTGGGCGCCCTCATCGGCGCGGGCGGCCTCGGGCGGATCGTCTTCGACGGCATGGCGCAATTCGCCCCCGACCTGATCCTGCTGGGCGCCATCCCCATCATCCTGCTGTCGCTGGCGGCGGAAGGGTCGCTGAGCGCCGTCGAGGCCTCCTGCCGGGCGCGGTGGCGCGCATGAGGCCCAGCCTGCGCACCGCCCTCATCACCGGCCTCGTCGGGGCGGTCCTCGCCGCCATGAGCCACCCCTCCGTGGCGGCCTGGATCGTCGCGGGCCTTGGCGAGGCGCCGCGACGCGGCTTGAGCGCGGAGCGCCTGCTCGCCCTGGCAACGCACCACCTCGCCCTCGCCGGCATCGGGCTCGCCCTGGTGGCGTTGCTCGGCCTCGGCCTCGGCATCCTCGCCACGCGCGCCGGCGCGGCGTCCCTGCGCGGCGGCATCGACGGCATCGCCGCCGCCGCGCAAGCGGTGCCGCCGGTGGTGATGGTGGCGCTCGCCCTGCCCGTCCTCGGCTTCGGCGGTCCGCCGACCCTGCTGGCGCTCGTCGCCTACGGCATCATGCCGGTGCTGCGCAGCACGGTGGGGGCGCTGGAATCGGTCTCGCCCGAGGCGCGCGAGGCGGCGCACGCCATGGGGTTCACGCCTCTGCAGATCCTGCTGCGGGTGGAACTGCCCCTGGCGATGCCGGGCCTCGTCGATGCCCTGCGCACGGCCCTCGTCCTCGCCATCGCCACCACGGCGGTGGGAGCGCTGGCAGGAGCCTCGACCCTCGGCACGCCCATCGTCGCCGGTCTGCAGAACCAGAACGTCCTGCCGATGCTGCAGGGGGCGCTGGCCACCGCCGCCCTGGCCTTCCTCTGCGATGCGGCCATGCTGGCCCTGGCGAGCCTCGCCTCGGCGGACCGGGCGCAGCGATGAACGGGTTTCGCCAAGGCGGTGACGGCTTTTGCCCCCTGAAGCCGGCGACGGGTCAGGGCCCGTTTGAGTCGCTCTACCAAGGCTTTACCTCATCCCGAGGTGCCGCGTAGCGGCCTCGAAGGAGGCGTCCGGGGATCGCGCGACGACTGGAGGGCTTTCTCGAGGCCTCCGCTACGCTTCGGCACCTCATCGGGCCGGCGCAGCCCCAGGATGTCGAGCGGCGGCACGGGCAGTCCGCCCTCGACGGCCGTTCAGGCGATTTCGACGTCCTCGATGATGGCGTCCTGCCGACGGCTCAGATCACGTGACCGTTCCGGCGAGTACCGTTTCCAGAGCATCGCAAGGTGTCACCGGACGTTGCCTGCTTGTCCCGGGCCGGAACGGCAATGTCGCCTCGAATTGGGGAGCGGCCCCCCACATGATGGCAGATGTGCATTCTGACCGATACGCTGGGGTATCGGAGCCAAATCAATCCCGTGTGATTTCCGGCAAAGCGGCTTCGGCCGTGAAGACGACGCCGCGTGAGCGATAGTCGATCTCGGCCGTGCCGCCGATCTCCTGTGCCAGCGCCCGCTCGATCATCCGTGAGCCGAAGCCGGTCCGGGTCGGTCGAGACACCCGAGGCCCGCCGATCTCCTGCCATTGGAACCAGAGGCGGGCCGGGGTCGACGTTTCCGACACATCCCAACTCACGATCACGCGGCCTTCGTCCTTCGACAGAGACCCGTATTTCACCGAGTTGGTGGCGAGCTCGTGGATCGCCAATGCAAACGCCAGGGCGACGCGGGGGGCGACCCGGAGGATCGGGCCGCCGATCTTGAAGCGGTGCTCCTGCTCGACGCCGAAGGCGTGCAGCGCCGAGATGACCACCTCCGTCAGGGTCGCCCAATCTCCACTGCCACGGGCCAGCATCGCCGTCGCGGCCGACAGGGATTTGAGACGCGCTTCCATCGCCACCTGCGCCTCTTCGAGCGAGGAGGCGCCCCGCAGCGTCTGACGGGAGATGGATTGGACGGTCGCGAGGGTGTTCTGGATGCGGTGATTGAGTTCGCCCGCAAGGAGGTCGCGGTGTTCCTCGGCGCGCTTGCGGTCGGTGATGTCGAGGCTGATCCCGGCGATGCTCAACGGTGTGCCATCGGCGCGATACGACGCTTGTCCGCGTAGCTGGAGCCAACGAATATCGCCCGGCGGCGTTACCACCCGAACTTCGATGTCGTAGTCCGAATGGCTGGCAATCGCCGCATCCCGCGCGGACAATTTGCGCTCCCGGTCATCCGGGTGGATCGCGGCCAGCGTCTCTTCGTAGGTGAAAGGCTCGTTCGGCGAGCGGCCGAAATTCTCTTTGAAACCTTCGGACGCCATCAACCGCATCGTGCGCAGATCGACGCTCCACGATCCGAGGCGTCCGGCCTTGAGCGTGAAACGGAGACGTCCCTCGCTCTGGATCAAGTCCTGCGACCGTTGAGAGGCCTCGGCCTCCAAGGCGTCACGATCCTGCTGGAGCCGAACGAGGCGCTCCTTTTCCAAGGTGACATCGAACTGCGACGCGAAGAAATACGTCAGCTCGCCGTCCTCGTCGAACACGGGCGAGACGAGGAGGCGGTTCCAGAAGAGGGTCCCATCCTTGCGGTGATTGCGCAGATCGAGTTCGATGGGCACGCGCCGCTCGATCGCATCTCTGACCCGCGTCACGTCGGCCTGGTTCGTTTCCGGCCCTTGGAGAAACCGGCAGTTCCGGCCCAGGATTTCGTGCCGCTCGTAGCCGGTCAGCCTCGAGAAGGCGTTATTCACGAAGACGATGGGATTGTCGGGCTGGCGGGGGTCCGTGATCAGCATCGGCATGCGTGTGGCACGGACAGCCCCGGCGAACGGGTCGGAACCCGGCTCGGGACGTGCGATCTCGGCGTCGATGCGCTCGTCTTCGTTGTGGTCGCTCACCCGTCACGATCTCTCAAGCCTGGCTTTGATGTACGGGGCGGATCGCGACAAGGCGAGCGTGGCAAATGATCCCTTGGACATGCCATCGCACCAGGGTCGATCACCCCGCGAGCCCCCGGCCCGGTGACCCAATAGACAAGACTGGACGACCTGCTCCAGCCTCGATGACTGCCTGAATTACCATGACCGCATCAGGTCAAGGCCGGCCCCTCGCAGGATCGGCCAGCGTGAGTCTTGATCCACCGCCGCGAAAACCTTCACTCGTCCTTGAACACCACCTTGGCGCCGCGCTCGATACGGGTGGCGAGGTCGCGGGCGTCCCAGTTGGTGAGGCGGATGCAGCCGTGGGATTCGGTCTTGCCGACCTTTTCCGGCTCGGGCGTGCCGTGGATGCCGTAGGACGGGATCGACAGGTCGATCCAGACGATGCCGACCGGGTTGTTCGGGCCGGGGCGGATCGAGAAGGTCTTCTTCGTCTTGACGCCCTTAAAGGCGTATTTGGGGTTGTAGGTATAGACGGGCGCGAAGGCGACGCCCTTCACCTTGGCCTCGCCGGAGGGGGCCGGCTTCTCCGCGCTGCCGATGGAGGCAGGATAATAGGCCCGCAGGGTGCCGTCCTCGCCAAAGCCCCGGACATGGCGGGTGACCTTGTCGACCTCGACCCGCGCGATGTCTTTCTTGGGTGTGTCGTCCTTCTTCTGCGCCTCATCGCTCTTGGACGCATCGTCCTTCTTCGACGTGTCCGTGCCGGTGTCCGCGGCCGGCTTGCCCTCGGCCGGCTTGCCCTCGGCTTTGCCGTCCGATGCATCGCGGGCCTTGTCTTCGGATTTGCCGGCCGCCTTTCCGTCGGACTTTCCATCAGCCTTGCCGTCAGCCTTGCCCTTGGGCTTCGCCTCGTCCTTCGCCGGCTTGCCGGTTTCCAGGGGCGGGACCGCCGCCACGAGGATGCCGGTGCCGGCCTTGTCGAGGGCGGCGTCCGGGTTCAGGGCGGTGAGGAGGTCGCGCGACATGTGAAAGCGCTCGGCCAGCATTTCGCGCGGATTGGTGTAGCTCATCGCCTCGAGATCGGCCTGCTCCTCCATCTTGGGCGGAATCTTCTCCGCGAAGGGGCCGGCTGCGTCTGCATCGGTGATCGTGTAGGAGACCACCGCCGGGTCGGCGCTCGACGCGGCGAGCTTGTCGAACAGGGCCTGGTTCAGCGTCTGCGCCGGCGGCAACCCCTGCGCCACGGCGAAGGCCGACAGGGCGTTGCGCATGTTCTCGCCGTCGCGGCCATCGATGGCGCCGGGGGAGAAATGCGCCCGGTCGAGGAGCACCTGGACCTTCACCAGAAGCGGCTGGGGCCGTTTGTCTTTTCCGCTCGTGCGCGCCTTCTTGCCGCCCGCCTTGTCGCCGCTCGTCCTGTCGCCGCTCTCCGGCGCCGTGAAGGTCGCGCCGTTGATCGCCTCGACGGTCAGGGCCTCGCCGGGGGTGGATTTATCCGGTTCGGATGCTTTCTTGTCCGGCTTCGAAGCGGTGTTTCCTGCCGGCTTCGCCTCTGCCGCCCCCGGTGTCGCCAGGCAGACGAGGGCCATGAGCGCGACGGCGCTCGTCAGGGGCAGGTGGGCCATTTCGGGGTCAACTTTCGCCGGGGGATCGACAGGTGCGCTCCTTCAAGCCGGGTGGGGCCTCGGGCGTTCCACACCTCCTACTGGCAGAGACGATGTCCCGCGTTCCTCTCGCGCTCGTCGAGATGGAGATGGTTGCCGTGGGCCGCATCCGATCCGGGTCCGAGCACCGTGCGGAAGAAGCCGCAGGCCTTGGCGCGGATCGCGGCCTGGAACGTCGCCTCCGCTGCGTCGTCGAGACCGGCGCCGACCTTGATCGGTCCACGCCCTTCGAAGCCGTAGCCCATGATGTCGACGCCGTTGGCGAAGCTGTGCTCGCTGAGCTTGGCCTCGGGATCGTGGTTCTGGCCGCGACACTCGTAGGACGTGCCGATGGACAGGCTCCGCAGGGGCGCCTTCAGGATACGCTCGGAGGCTTCCTGCGCCTCCGTCGCCAGGCGCGCCAGGGCCTCGGCGGTGTTGCAGACCAGGGTCGCCGGCGGGGTGAGCGCCACGTCGCCGGAGAGGCGGGTGAGTTTCAGTGGCTTCTCCGCGCCGCATTGCCCGTTCGCGATCGGCGGCAGCGCCTCGAACGTCGCGCCCAGACGCTCCAGGCGCTTGCGGCAGGCGGTGTCGTCGAGCGGGGCGACCGTCAGGGTGAGGGCGGGCGATGTGGCCGGCGGTGCCGAGAGATCGGCCGGGCGCGGCGGCGGCGGCGGCATCTCGGCGGCCGGGCCGGTCTCCGGCGCGGCCGGGGGAGGGGG
>NZ_VMOA01000020.1 GCF_020662345.1 Methylobacterium sp. W2
ACCGCCAAGGGCACCGCGGCCCTCCTGGTCCCCGTGGCGAACTACCTCCAGCAGGCCACCAACAGCTGGGACGGCGTCTTCCTCGTCGCGGCCGGCGCCAACATCCTCGCTTCCCTCCTCGCCATCGTGCTTCTGAAGCCCTGGCGTGCCCGCGTCGTCGCCCGGAGCATCTGAACCATGGCCCGCTGGATCGGATACACCCACGACGGACGCGCCGGCTTCGGCCGCCTCGACGGAGAACAGGTCACTGTCCACGAGGGCGACCTCTTCGACGCGCCCCGGGCGACGGGGGAGGTCCTGCCCCTCGCCGACATCGTTCTCGACCTGCCGTGCCGGCCGAGCAAGGTCATCGCCCTGTGGAACAACTTCTCCGCCATGGCCGAGAAGCAGGGGCTGACCCCTCCGGTCGCCCCGCTGTTCCTCTTGAAGCCGGCCAACACCTATCGCCCGAGCGGCGCCGAGATCGCGGTGCCGGATTGTGCCGGACGCATCCTGTTCGAGGGTGAGCTCGGCATCGTCATCGGCAAGGTGGCGGGCCGGAGCGCGCGCGACCTCACCCCCGACGAGGCGGCCGACCATATCTTCGGCTATACCTGCGTGAACGACGTGACCGCCCTGGAAATCCTGAAGGCCGATCCGAGCTTCGCCCAATGGACGCGCTCCAAGGGACTGGACGGGTTCGGTCCCTTCGGCCCGGCCATCGCCACCGGCCTCGACCCCGAGGCGCTCTCGGTGAAGGTGCGGGTGAACGGGCGCGAGCGCCAGACCTATCCCCTCTCCGACATGATCTTCCGCCCGCACGAGATCGTCGCCATGATCTCGCGGGGCATGACGCTGGAGCCCGGCGACGTCATCGCCTGCGGCACCTCCAACGGTTCCGGCCCGATCCCGAAGGGCGCCACCGTCGAGGTGGAGATCGAAGGGATCGGTATCCTGTCGAACCGCTTCTCCTGAACCGCGCACATCAGAACGACACGGCATCCGGACAATGAGGACACGAGCATGAGCATCGCGATCGTCGGCGCAGGCGCCATCGGCGGATTTCTGGGGGTTCGCCTCGCGAATATCGGCGAGGACGTCACCTTCATCGCACGCGGGGCCAATCTCGATGCCATCCGCTCCAATGGCATGCGCCTGATCGAGGAGAACGGCTCCGAGATCCACGTGACGAACCTCAAGGCCACGAAGTCCATGGAGGAGGCCGGCGTTCACGACGTGGTGCTGCTCACCGTGAAGGCGCATCAGGTCGGGCCGATCGCCGCCGATCTCCACCACCTCATCGGCCCCGACACCATCGTCGTGACCATGCAGAACGGCATCCCGTGGTGGTACTTCTCGGGTGGCCATGGCGGCGAACTGGCCGGGACGCATCTGGAAACCGCCGATCCGGGCCGGCTCATCGCGGAGCATCTCGACCCGAAGCACGTCATCGGCTCGGTGGTCTACCCGGCCGCCGTCCTCACCGAGCCCGGCGTGGTCCAGGTGATCGAGGGCCACCGCTTCGGTCTCGGCGAACTCGACGGCTCCATGAGCCCGCGGGTCCAGGCTCTGGCGCAGCTCCTGATCAAGGCGGGCTTCCGCGCCCCCGTCACCAGCGACATCCGCGCCGAGATCTGGCTCAAGCTCTGGGGCAATCTCAGCTTCAACCCGATCTCAGCCCTGGCCCACGCCACCCTGGTGGATATCTGCCAGTTCCCGGAGACGCGGGCGCTGGCCGCCGACATGATGCGTGAGGCGGAGGCCATCGCGAACAAGCTCGGCATCACCTTCAAGCTCGGGATCGAGCGGCGCATCGCCGGGGCCGAAAAGGTCGGCGCGCACAAGACCTCGATGCTGCAGGACGTTGAGGCCGGCCGGCCGATCGAACTCGAAGCCCTCGTCGGCTCGATCATCGAACTCGGTCGCCTCACCGACACCCCGACCCCGCATATCGGCACCGTCTACGCCCTGATGCGGCTGCTCTCGCAGAGCCTCGAACGGGCGCAGGGACGCCTGTCCATCGCCAAGGCCTGATCCGACGATCCCCCGGCGGTCGCCACCGACCGCCCATCCCCGTGAACATGTGCCGCTCCCCATGCGGCGGACCGCCTTCACCACCCCGAAGGCAACTGACGATGAGGACACAGCTTC
Source organism: Methylobacterium sp. W2 (assembly GCF_020662345.1). Lineage (GTDB taxonomy): Bacteria > Pseudomonadota > Alphaproteobacteria > Rhizobiales > Beijerinckiaceae > Methylobacterium. Next base: position 2,131 of record NZ_VMOA01000020.1, read on the forward strand.
CATGGCCGAGACCGCAACCACCTTGCACGCGCTGATCCAGGCGGGCGCCGACGAGGCCAATGCCCTGTCGAGCCCCGGCGGGGTTCCGCTGACCTTCGGCGCCCTGCGGGCGCTCACGGACAGCACCATCGCGGCTCTCAACGCGCAGGGGATCGGCCGTGGCGACCGGGTCGCCATCGTCCTCGACAACGGGCCTGAAATGGCCGCCGCCTTCATCGCCATCGCGGCGGGCACCACCTCGGCGCCCCTGAACCCCGCCTACAAGGCGGACGAATTCGAGTTCTACCTGACCGACCTCAACGCCAAGCTGCTGGTGGCGGCAGAGGGCTCGCAGAGCCCGGCGGTGGCGGTGGCCGAGAAGCTCGGCGTGCCGGTGGTGCGCCTGACGCCGACGCCCGAGCAGGGCGCGGGCAGCTTCACCCTCGCTTTTGCCGCCTCCGATGCCACGCCGGCGGCCCAGGGCGGCCCGGCCCATCCCGACGATATTGGCCTCGTCCTCCACACCTCCGGCACAACGTCACGCCCGAAGATCGTGCCGCTGAAGCAGTCGAACGTCTGCGCCTCGGCCCGCAACATCCGCACCACCCTCGCCTTTACGGCCGAGGATCGCGGCCTCAACATCATGCCGCTGTTCCATATCCACGGCCTCATCGCCGGCATCCTGGCGCCGCTCTCGGCGGGCGGGCAGGTCTGCTGCACGCCAGGCTTCAACGCTCTGAAGTTCTTCGGCTGGATGGGGGAGGTCCGCCCGACGTGGTACACGGCGGTGCCGACGATGCATCAGGCGATCCTCGGCCGCGCGGCCCGCAACAAGGAGGTCATCGCGGCCAATCCTCTGCGCTTCATCCGCTCCTCCTCGTCCTCCATGCCGCCGCAGGTGATGAAGGAGATCGAGGAGGTGTTCGGCGCACCGCTGTTGGAAGCCTACGGTATGACCGAGGCCGCCCACCAGATGGCCTCGAACCCGCTGCCGCCCCGGCCGCATTATGCCGGCTCGGTGGGCATCGCCGCCGGCCCCGAGATCGCCATCGTCGACCATGACGGCGAGCCCCTGCCCACCGGCGAGACCGGCGAGATCGTCATCCGCGGCGACAACGTGATGACCGGCTACGAGAACAACGAGAAGGCCAATGCCGAAGCCTTCACCAAGCAGGGCTGGTTCCGCACCGGCGACCAGGGCACGCTGACCCCGGAGGGCTACCTCTCGATCACCGGACGCCTGAAGGAGATCATCAACCGCGGCGGCGAGAAGATCTCCCCGCGCGAGGTGGACGAGATCCTGATGGATCATCCGGCGGTGTCCCAATGCATCACCTTCGCGATGCCGCACGACAAGCTCGGTGAGGACGTTGTGGCGGCCATCGTCCTGCGCGAGGGCCACGACGCCCTGTCGGAGAAGGACCTGCGGAGCTTCGCCTCCGAGCGCCTCGCCCCGTTCAAGGTGCCGGCCAAGATCATCTTCCTCGAGGAGATCCCGAAGGGCGCCACCGGCAAGCTCCAGCGCATCGGCCTCGCCCAGAAACTCGGCCTGGCTTAAAAGCGGGGGCATTCCCGCCCGCACTGGGAAAGACGTCCTCGGAAACAGCTCCGGGGACGGCCTTGCCTCTCATGGCCCGTCACGATCCATCGTGACGGCGCTTCTAAGCAGGTTCCGCAGAAGTGGCCCCCGGTTCTGCGATTAAAACCTGCGACACAACAAAGAGCTAAGCGGGGTGAAGCGTTGGCTTGCCTACGCGAACCTGCTTAGTGGACGGGTGTCGTTCGCGTTCCACTATGTGGGCAGGAGCATCCTCAGCGAGAAATGCGCGCCCTTCACGACGGGCGCCACGGTGAGCGGGCCGCCGAGCTGGCGGCCGAGATTGTTGATGATGCGCATGCCGAGGCTCGCGCTCCGGGCCTGGGTCGGGTCGAACCCGTCCGGCAGGCCGACGCCGTCATCGGCGACGCCGATGACGAGGCCCCCCTCCTCATGCGGACGGGCGGTGACCCGAATTTCGCCCTCGCCGTCGGGATAGGCGTATTTGATCGCGTTGGTGACGAGCTCGTTGACGAAGAGCCCGAGCGGAATCGCGAGATCGGCCGGGATATCGAGGCGCGCCGCCTCACAGCGGATGACATGGCGCCGGGCGTTGTCCTGGAGGTTGCTACAGAGCGCTTCAAGGAAGCCGGAGACGTCGATGGCGCCGAGGGTCGGCTGGCGCCAGAGCTGATCGTGAACCGCGGCCACGGCCTCGACACGGGTGCGCGCATCGGCGAGGGCTTCCTTCACTTTCTCGTCGTCCGAGCCACGAGCCTGCAGGGCCAGGAACCCGGCGACCACCGCGAGGCTGTTCTTGACCCGATGGCTCATCTCGCGGGACAGAAGGTCCTGCCGTTCCAGCGCCGCTTTCAGCCGCGCCTCGCCGCGCTGGCGCTCAATGGCGCCGCCGAGGAGATTGGCGAAGCCCTGCATGAAGGCGATGTCCGCCTCCTCGAACTTGCCCTCGCGGGTGTCGTCCACTTCGAGCACGCCGTAATTCCCGTCGCGGTTGGCGATGAGCACATTGATGGCCCGCTTGATGCCGTGGTCGGCCATGATCTGCGGCGTGCGAAACCGGGTTTCCACCTGAAGGTGATTGGAGATCACCGGCTGGCCGGTCTTGAGGGCGAAGCCCGCCGGGGACGCGAGATCGGCCCCTACGATGGCCTTGCCGACGACATCGTCCTTCCAGCCCACACCGGCGCAGATCATCAGGCAATCCCGCTCCGCGCAGTATTCCAGCGCCTTGCAGAACTCGGCCTTCATGCCTTCCGCGCACAACTCGACGGCGCGATGCAGCAGGGGCAGCAACTCGGTGGCACGCAGAGCCTCGACGCCGAAATCCGAGAGCAGGGCCTGCTGACGCAGACGCAAGGCCAGGGCGGGCGAGACATCGGTCATGGAAGATGGTCCTGCGACCGGCTGGATAGATGAGAAGAACGCCGTCCGGTCTGTGCGGTGCCGGGAGGCCGGATGCAAGGGTGACCGGCGTAACTTGCGTAAGGACGGCGCGGGAAGGACCGGATCGGCGGCGACGCTCCAGCAACAATCCGCACGGGAGGAGAATATCAAAGACGGATGATAGATTACATAATAAGTACTTATGATGAAAAATGCCACACTACGTGGCGATGACTTAATATTATTGCCTGAAAGAGAAGATTTCGCTATCCCCGGAAAGCCGGTGTCGAAGGAATAACGGATCAGTCGGCGCGATCGGTGGGAGGATGCGAGATGATCGACAAGAAAGCTGCCCGTGCCGTCCTCGTGGCGACGACGCTCCTGGCCTCCGCCCCGGCACAGGCCCTGTCGATGAACGACCCGCTCACGGAATGGAGCAAGGGCACGGCCGTGGACCGCATGCAGATCGCGTCGCGTCTCGGCAAGTCGTTCAACGGCATCAGCGAGAGCTTCACCGCCGGCTACTTCCTGAAATGCATCGACGACGTGGCCGTCTACGGCAACGCCAAGGCCGCCAGGATCGAGGATGCCATGCGCGAATGCGTGGCCGCGCGGATGCCGCGCAGCCCGGACGCCGAATAGTCAGATCTCGATTTCGGTGCCCACCTCCACGAGTTGCCGGGTGGGGATGCAGAACTGCGCGCCGGTGGCCTCGGCGTTGCGCAGGAGGAAGGCGAAGATGGTCTCGCGCCACGTCGCCATGCCCCGGTCGTCGCTCTTCGGGATGATGGTCTCGTGGCCGATGAAGATGGTCAGGTCGTCGAGGAACGCCTTCGGCAGCGTGCCGCACTCGACGGCGCATCGCAGGCCATCGGGGATCGAGGCGTCCTCCATGAAGCCGTAATGCAGGACGAGGCGAAAGATGTCCGGGGTAATCTCGGTCACCTCGGCGCGCTCGGTCTGCGGCACGCTCGGCGCCTCCTCGTAGAGCGCGGTGACGAGGAGGATGCGCTTGTGAAGGGCGTGGCTGCGCTCGACGAAGCGCGACAGGTGGAGCGGAATGCCGCTTGTCGCCGAGGATAGGAAGGCGGCATTGCCCGGCAGAATGATCGGGGGCTCGCGGCGCAACTGCGCGATGAACTCCGCCTCGGGCTGCCGCAGGGTCGTTCGGGCCTCCTCCACCAGCAGGTTCCCCTTGCGCCAGGTGAGCATCAGGAAGGCGACGAAGCCGGCCAGCACCAGGGGAAACCAGCCGCCCTCGAACAGCTTCACGCTGTTGGCGCCAAGGAAGACGAGGTCGATGGCGAGGAAGAAGCCGTTGACGGCGAAGACCGCGATGGGGTTGTAGCCCCATTTCAGCGCCACCAGGGCGGCGAGCAGGGTGGTGATCGCCATGAGCGACGAGACGGCGATGCCGTAGGCGCCGGCCAGCCTGTCCGACGAGCCGAAGGTGAGGACGGCGGTCAGGGTCGCGGCCGCCATCAGCCAGTTGATCACCGGCACGTAGATCTGGCCGCGCTCCTCGCGCGCCGTGTGGATCACCCGCATCGGCGGCAGGAAGCCGAGCTGGATCGATTGCTGGGTGAGCGAGAACACGCCCGAGACGATGGCCTGCGAGGCGATGACCGTGGCCAGCGTCGCGAGAGCGATCAGGGGGTAGTAGGCCCAGTCCGGGCTGAGGCGGTAGAACGGGTTCTCGATGGCGTCGGGCGAGACCAGCAGCAGGCCGCCCTGGCCGAAATAGTGGATGACGAGGGCCGGCAGCACGAGGCCGAACCAGGCGAGGCGGATGGGCCTCGCGCCGAAATGGCCGAGATCGGCATACATCGCCTCGCCGCCGGTGACCGCGAGGAAGGCCGCGCCGAGCATGGCGAAGCTCACATGCCAGCCGGCATGGACGAGGAAATCCACCGCGCGCCAGGGGTTGAGGGCGCCGAGGATCTGCGGCGCATGCCAGATGCCGCCGAGGCCCAGGAGCGCCAGAACGATGAACCACACCACCATCACCGGGCCGAAGATGCGGCCGATGAAGGCGACACCCTTGCTCTGCACCAGGAACAGTCCGATCAGGATCGCGATCGTGATCGGCAGGACGAGATGATCGAGCCCGGGGGCCGCCACCTTGAGGCCCTCCACCGCGCTCAGCACCGAGATCGCCGGGGTGATCGCACCGTCACCGTAGAGCAGGGCCGCGCCGACGAGGCCGACCACGAGCAGTGCGGCTTGTCGCGTGCCGGGCTTGGCATGGCGGGCGCCGAGGAGCGCCAGCATGGCGACGATGCCGCCCTCGCCCCGGTTGTCGGCGCGCAGGATCAGCACCGCGTATTTCAGCGAGACGATGAGGATCAGGGCCCAGAAGATCAGCGACACCGCGCCGACCACGGCGATGGCCTGGGGCGGGCCGCCGCCGGAGGCCGCCCGCACGGCTTCCTTGAAGGCGTAGAGCGGGCTGGTGCCGATATCGCCATAGACGATGCCGAGCGCCCCAAGGAGAAGGGGCAGGCCGGCGCGCGGAGGATCCGCGCTCGTCGAACCTGCGCTCTCCGCCGAAGCCCCATGGGCGGATGCGTGTTGGGCCAAAGGGGCGTTTCCTTTCGCGGGCAGCCCGGATGCGTTCGGATCGCCGCATGACCGAACCTAGCAGTGGCGGGTCCGCCGTCCAGGGACGGATTTCATTTGTAACGGATGAGGTGAGGAAACCGTGCACCTCCTCGCATTGAGGACGCCTGTCCGCTCGCTTGCCAGATCGGCAAACCTGAGATCGAAACCCGCACAACATATTGGCGATGAACGCCTTATCCGAACATCACGATCGGCGGGAATGACGGACTTTCCCGAGACGCCGATGACCGACTTCGTCATCGAGGCTACTCTCGCTGCATCCTGTCGTAAGGCCTAGACCAGCCGCGCCAGGGCCTCCGGGCATTCGCCGTCGCGGGCGATGCAGACGACCGGAGCCGGCACATGGCGGGCGATGGCGGCGGCGACCGTCTCGGGCGAGGTCGGCGCCCCGAGACTTTCGCAGACGACGACACCGAGCAGGGTCTGGCCATGACAGCGCAGGGTTTCCGCCGCGGTGAGGGCGTGGCTGATCGCCCCGAGATAGCTGCCGGAGACGAGGATGGTCGGCAGGGCCAGGGCCTTGAGCCAGTCGAGACCGGTGGCCTCCGCCGTCACCGGGCTCATCAGGCCGCCGACGCCCTCAAAGACGAGGATCGTCTCCGGGTCTGCCCCCTGGAGCCTGGCCTCGCACCAGCCGACGAGGTCGGACAGGCGCAGGGTCCGCCCTTCGCGCGCGGCTGCGAGATCGGGGCTGAGCGGCGCGAGAAAGCGCCAGGGCGAGCAGGCCTCCACCGTCTCGGGCGTCGCCGGCAATCCCTGCGCCTCCAGAAGGATCGCCGTGTCGCTCTCGCCAAACGCCGGATCGCCGAAGGGCGGGACACCGCTCGCCAGCGGCTTCAGGGTCGAGACCGTGCTTCCCCGTCGGCGCAGGGCGCGCGTCAGGGAGGCGGTGACGTAGGTCTTGCCGATCTCGGTCCCGGCGCCGGCAACGAAGACGGCGCGGGCACGTGCGCTCACTTCTCGACGAAGGCCTTCTCGATGACGTAGTGGCCGGCCTCGCCGTGGTTGCCCTCGACATAGCCGCCATCCGTCAGGAGCTGGCGCGTGTCGCGGATCATGTCGGGGGAGCCGCAGAGCATGAACCGGTCGTTCTCCACCGACATCGGCGGCAGGTCGATATCCTCGAACAGCTTGCCGGAGGTCATCAGGTCGGTGATCCGGCCGCGGTTGCGGAACGGCTCGCGGGTGACGGTGGGGTAGTAGATCAGCCCGGCGCTGATGACCTCGCCGAGGAACTCGTGGTTGGGCAGTTCCTGCGTGATCGTCTCGCCATAGGCGAGCTCGGAGACCTGGCGGCAGCCATGGACGAGGACGACCTTCTCGAAACGCTCGTAGGTCTCCGGGTCCTTGATGATCGACATGAAGGGGGCCAGACCCGTGCCGGTGCCGAGGAGATAGAGGTTCTTGCCCGGCATCAGGTTGTCGAGCACCAGGGTGCCGGTGGGCTTCTTGCCGACCATGATCGGATCGCCGACCTTCAGGTGCTGCAGCCGCGAGGTGAGCGGGCCGTTCTCGACCTTGATCGAGAAGAACTCGAGTTCCTCCTCGTAATTGGCCGAGACCACGCTGTAGGCGCGAAGGAGGGGCCGGCCCTCGACTTCGATGCCCATCATCACGAACTCGCCGTTGCGGAAGCGGAACGCGGGATCGCGGGTCGTGCGGAAGGAGAACAGCGTGTCGGTCCAGTGGTGGACGCTCAGCACACGCTCCTCGTTGAACTTGCTCATCGACGGGTCCGTCTCAAACTTCGCTTGCGAATCTCGGCTTTCAGCCGGGTCTTCTCGCACCTGCGGCGCGCCCGTCAAGGCATAGCAGGCGCGCAGGCAGCGAAACCGCCAACCGTCTGGAATCGCTCTGACTTAGAGGCATCGCTGCCACGGGGAATGTGACCTCGTGCCGATTCCGGCTCGTGACGGTGCGGGAAGACTCGCGGAACGGGGGGTTCGGCGCGCATCCCGGTGACCGTCGCCGGGAGGGAACGGTGGGGGTTCGGCCAGGGTGGGGACCGGGTGACGACGCAGGCCGCCCGCCTCATCGCGAGGCGGGCGGCGCTCACAGCCCCGGACGGGACGGGTGCGATGGGCCTCGGCTCAGGCCGCGCGGACCGTGTGGAGGAACTTCTGCACCTCCGAGCTCAGCCGTTCGGCCTGCCGCGCCAGTTCCGACGAGGCGGTGAACACCTGGCCGGCGCTGGCGCCGGTCTCCTGTGCCGCGCGGGCGACACCCGTGATGTTGGCGCTGACCTCGCCTGTCCCGATCGAGGCTTGCGCCACCGAGCCCGCGATCTCCCGGGTCGCGGCATCCTGCTGCGAGACCGATGCGGAGATGACGGCGGCCGTCTCGTCGATCCCGTGGATCGTCGAGGAGATCCCGTCGATGGCGCTGGTCGCCTGGCGGGTCGAGGACTGGATCGCCGCGATCTTCGCGGAGATTTCCGTCGTCGCCTTGGCGGTCTGGTTGGCGAGTTCCTTCACCTCCGAGGCGACCACCGCGAAGCCACGGCCTGCCTCTCCGGCCCGCGCCGCCTCGATCGTCGCATTGAGGGCAAGGAGGTTGGTCTGGCCGGCGAGGTTGGAGATGAGGTTCACGACATCGCCGATGCTGGCGGCGACCTCGCGGAGTTCCGCGACCGCCAGTGCGGTCTGCTCCGCCTCGCGGACGGCGGCGGCGGTCATCTCCGCCGAACGTGCGACCTGCCGGCCGATCTCCGCCACCGAGGCCCCGAGTTCCTCGGCCGAACCAGCCACGGCGGTGACGTTGGCCGAGGCTTCCTCCGCGGCCGCCAGGACCGCGCTCGACTGCGCCGACGTCTCCTCGGCGGAGGCCGTCAGTTGCGAGGCGGTCGCCTGCATCTCGGTGGCCGCGGCGGACACCATGCTCACGATCCCGCCGACCGCCGCCTCGAACTCGTCGGCGAGGGTATGCATGCCGGCCTTGCGTGCCGTCTCCGCGGCGAGGCGCAGGCGCTCGGTTTCGATCTCGAGGACGCGGTTGCGGATCATGCCATCCTTGAACACCTGCACCGCCCCCGCCATGGCACCGAGTTCGTCCGTGCGTGTCCGGTCCGGGATCGCGGCTTCGACGTCACCTGCTGCAAGCCGGTTCATCGCTTCCGTCATCCCACGGATCGGGCGGGCAACCGTCAGCATGGAGAAGAGGCCCGATCCGCCCTGGACGAGGACCGCTACGGAGCCAATCACGAGGCCCAGCAGGGTGGCCTTCTCCACGGCGCCGATCGACGAGCGGCGCGCTTCGTTGGTGAAATGCTGTGAATTGGCGAGGGACTGGTTGATCGCCACGAGCACCTTCTCGCGGATGGCGATGCGTTCGGCCCTGGTGGACGCCAGGGTCTCGTCGTTGGTCCTCTTGAGACCCTGGTCGAAGGTGATGGTGCTCGCCGCCCCGACGGAGAGCTCCGTGAACCGCGCCATCGCGGTATCGATATCCCTGAGGACGTCGGGTTTCAGCGCGATGCTGATCGGCGTCTTGAGGCCCTCGCGGGCGGACAGGAAGTCTGCCTCGAGCCGATCGATGGCCTTCTTATGCTCTTGCTCCGTTTCGGCGAGGCGCGCATCGCGGAAGCTGACCTGCATCTGGATCATGGCGAGCTGCGCGTTCTTGATGCCGTCGAGGATCGTCTGCTCCCGACTGACGGCTTCAATCGACTGGGTGATCCATTGGTTGCCCATCCACTGGTTGGCGACCAATCCGACCGCCAGGAACATGCCGATGGCTGAGAAAAACCCCAACTTCTTTGCGATCGATAACTTGGACATCGTTCAGCCTGAATTTCGATGGGACGGAAGAATGTCGGGGCCTTTTCACTGCTCTTGCCGACGGGAGGTTTTCCTCCGCTGTCCATTATCACGAATACAAACTAAATATTCGTTAATGGAAAACAATCTCTAATGAAAACTGTATTTCATAATAGTTGTTCAGATAAGTTAGGCTAAATACCGGTCCGGTCGTTTTCCTGTCTGGATCCCGGCTCCACCCACGTCAGAATCAGCCCCTCTCAAGAGAGGAAGATCTGATCCCTGCGTGGTCTAGTTGTCTGGGAGCAACCACGATCACCGACGGAGGCGGTGCGATCAGCCTGCCGGAGGCTGCATGCAGACGCGGGGATCATCGCCGATCGGGGCGATGCTTGTCACTATGATGCAGCGGGCGCGGCGGATGGCCGATTCATCGCTTCGCTAGAGCAGGTCCGCGCCACCGAGGCAGGTGAAGCAGGTCCGAGCGACCGGTGCCCGCCACCGGTTCCATCAGCCGCTCGGCCGCGGCCACTCCTCTCGAGCAGGCAATCCGGGTCAGCGCTCGTCGTCATGCGAAACCCGCCTTGTCTGTGGCCTTGCGATCACAAGGGCTTCAGCCCCGCTTCGATCTCGGCGCGGCGGCCTTCGAGGAAGGGCGGCAGGGACAAGCGCTCGCCCAAGGTCTCTAGTGGCTCGTCGGCTGTGAAGCCCGGACCGTCGGTGGCGATCTCGAACAGGATGCCGTTGGGTTCGCGAAAGTACAGACTGCGGAAGTAGTAGCGGTCCACCGGCCCGCTGGAGGGCATGCGGCGCTGCTTCAGCCGGTCGGCCCAACTGACGTAATCCGCATCGGGGATGCGGAAGGCGACGTGGTGGACCGCCCCCGCTCCCTGCCGCGCGGGCGGCAGGCCGGGTTCGGCCAGGAGGTGAAGCTCGGCCCCCGCGCCCCCCTCCCCCATCTGCCAGACGCGAACCTCGCCCTCCGGCACGTCATAGCTCCGGGCGTGGCTCATGCCGAGTACCTCGGCGAGCACGGCCTCCGTTGCTCCGATCCGCGCGACGCTGAGGCGGATCGGTCCCAGGCCCCGGATCTGGCGCTCCACCGGCACCGGGCTAGCGGGCCAGGGATGGGCGTCTCCGGCACCGCCATCATCCACCAGCATCAGGCGCTGGCCCTCCGCATCCTCGAAATCCAGGGTGAGGCGACCGTCGCGCAGGACTGGCTCCCCATGCGTCACGCCGTGGCGTGCGAGATACGCGTGCCACCAGGCGATCGTACCCTCTCCCGAGACGCGGAACGCCGTTCGAACGATGCTGTCAGTGCCGCGGCGCTCGGGCGGCGCCGGCCAGTCGAAGAAGGTCATGTCGGTGCCGGGCGCGGCGATGCCGTCGGCGTAGAACAGGTGGTAGGCTGAGACGTCGTCCTGGTTCACCGTCTTCTTCACGAGCCTCAGCCCGAGAATCTGCGTGTAAAAGGCCGCGTTGTCGGCGGCTTTCGCCGTGATGGCGGTGAGATGATGAAGTCCGGTGAACTGCATCGGCCTGTCCTGCAAATGACGATGTTCCGTTGAAATGGGTCATCTGCCGCGGGAATGCGATGGCTCGGCGGATCATCCGGAAAAGCGGCTCGACCCTGGGCCGGAGCGTGATGCGCGATACATCCCCCTCCTCACAGCCATTGGAGCCCTCCGCATGCCCCACCTGCTCTACGTCGAAGCGTCACCGCGCAAGGAGCGCTCGGCGTCGATCGAAGTCGCCCGCGCCTTCCTCGATGCCTGGGGTGAGACGCATCCTGAGGGCACGGTGGACGTCCTCGACGTCTGGACCACGTCGCTTCCGGATTTCGACGGAGAGGCGCTGGCCGGCAAGTACGCGGCACTGGCGGGCGACGCCTTGAGCCCGGCTCAGGAGGAGGCCTGGGTCGCGATCCGAGCGCTTGCGGCCAGGTTCCAGGCCGCCGATCTGATCCTGTTCGCGGTGCCGATGTGGAACTACACCATCCCCTACAAGCTCAAGCACCTGTTCGATCTGGTCTCTCAGAAGGATCTGCTCTTCACCTTCGACAAGCGCGGCCAGAACGGGATGCTCGAGGCGACGGCCGTCGTCGTCAATGCGCGGGGCGTCGCCATCGGCGAGGACTTCCCGGCCGAGATCTACGACCACCAATCGACCTACATGGCGACCTGGCTGCGCATGGTCGGCGTCACCGACGTCCACCAGATCGCAGTGGAGAAGGGTCTGATGGGAGCCGATCTCGACCGGCAATCCCGCGATCGGGCCCGCGCCGAGGCCGAAGCCCTGGCACGAACGCTGTAGGGCCTCGGCTTCAGAAAGCGCCGGCCAGGAGGCCGAGGCCGGCGGCGGCAAAAGCGGCGCCGGCAACCCGCAAAGCGGGACGCCCATTGCCCTCGCCGAGACGGCCCATGCCGAGGCCGAGAGCGAGGCCCGCGGCGTGAAGGAGGGCGGTGGCGGCGACGAAGCCGGCGCCATAGGCGAGGCCAGAGGCCGCCTCCGGCATCTCGGAGCCGTGGGCGTGGCCGTGGAACACCGCGAAGATGCCCACGAGGGCCATGGCTGCCGCCACCGGCATCGTCAGGCGCAGGGCGACGGCGGCACCAAGCACGGCGACGGACAGGGCGATGGCGGTCTCCACATGCGGAAGCGCCACGCCGGCCGCGCCGAGGGCGCCGCCCAGAACCATCATGCCGATGAACGACAGCGGGACGAGGAGTATCGCCCGGCCACCGACCTGCGCGGCGAGGAGGCCCACCGCCACCATGGCGAGCATGTGATCGAGACCGGTCAGCGGGTGCAGGAACCCATGGGTGAGGCCCGACGCATCGCCCTGCCCGGTATGGGCGAGGGCAGGACCGGCCATGAGACTCAGTGCCAGACCCGGCAGAATTCGAACACAGCGCCTCATTCCCACTCTCCCCGAAGCCCTAAAGGCTGTCACCCGCCCTGAATGCAGGACGTGACCGGTCCTGGCAACGGTCGTGCCGACGGTGGCGAGGTCGAATGGAGCTGCTGATGCGGCCATTCCTGCGCCGGGTCCCAGCGCAAGGAGCAGGCGAATCCGCCGGTCTCAGAAATGCCGCGCCAGCACCTCGCGGACGCGCTCGACCATCTCGTCTTCCTTGACGGAGAACTGCGCCGGGCGGGCGGCTTTCCATTCGGCGTTGCTGGCGATGGCGCCCGCCGCCTTGGCGCCTTCGATCAGGTCCTTGACCTGAACTTCGCCGGCCTCACGCTCGTTCGAGCCCTGAATGATGGCGCAGGGTGAGCCGCGCCTGTCGGCGTATTTCATCTGCGCCTTCATGCCGGAGCCGCCGAGATAGAGTTCGGCGCGGATGCCGGCCTCGCGCAGGCGCGCCACCAGACGCTGGTAATCGGCGATGTTGTCGCGGTCGAGGACCAGCACCACCACCGGACCGGGCTTCGCGGTGCCCTCGAGGAGCGGGCTGCCGGTCAGTTGCAGCGCGGAGAACAGGCGCGACACGCCGATGGAGAAGCCAGTCGCCGGCACCGGCTCGGCACGAAAACGGCCGACGAGGCCGTCATAGCGGCCGCCGCCCGCCACCGATCCGAAGCGCACGGTCTGGCCGTCCTCGTTGGTGACGGGGAAGGTCAGCTCGGCCTCGTAGACAGGGCCGGTATAGTATTCGAGGCCCCGTACCACCGAGGGATCGGCTCGGATGCGGTCGTGGCCATAGCCCGCCGCCGCGCAGAGCCGCATGATCGCATGCAGTTCGGCGATGCCTTCGCGGCCCGTCTCGGACGAACCGACGACATCGCTCCACGAGCCGAAGAACTGCTCCCAGAAAGCCATCCGGTCGCCCTCGGCGTCGGGGGCGGCCTGGAACGACACATAGGCCAGGATGCGTTCGATGGCATCGGGCGCGAGTCCCGCGCCCTTCGCGAAGTCACCGCTCTCGTCCTTCCGGCCCTCGCCGAGGAGCTGGCGCACGCCCTCGACGCCGAGGCGGTCGAGCTTGTCGATGGCGCGCAGCACGGTGAGGCGCTGGCCGGCCTTGTCCTCGCCCGAGAGGCCGATCGCCTCCATGACACCGTCGAGCACTTTCCGGTTGTTGACCTTGATGACGTACTGGCCGGAGAGACCGAGCTTCTCCAGCGTGTCGGCCATCAGCATGCAGATCTCGGCATCTGCCGCGACGGAGCCGGCGCCGACAATGTCGGCATCGCATTGCATGAACTGGCGGAAACGGCCCGGGCCCGGCTTCTCGTTGCGGAAGACGTAGCCGGCGCGGAAACTGCGATAGGGTTTGGGGATCGCGTCGAAATGCTCGGCCACGTGCCGGGCGAGCGGCGCGGTGAGGTCGTAGCGCAGGCTGAGCCAGGATTCGTCGTCGTCCTGGAACGAGAACACGCCCTCGTTGGGGCGGTCAAGATCGGGCAGGAACTTGCCGAGGGACTCGGTGTATTCGACGAAGGGGGTCTCCAGCGCCTCGAATCCGTAGAGCTCGAAGCTCTGGCGGATCGTCTCCAGCATCCGGTGTTGCGCCGCGATCTCGTCGGCGCGGCGGTCGACGAAGCCGCGCGGCAGGCGCGCCTTCAACGTGTCGGCCTTCGCGGGATCGGCCTTCTTGGATTCGGCCTTGGCCATGGTGTCTTCGCTTTGCGTTCGGTCTGTCGATGTCAGCCGGGCTCTATCCCGCGCGCTCTCGAGCGGCAAGCGCAGTCGGCCATAGGGCGATGTCGTCAGACTTTCAGGGCCAGCAGGGCGCACAGGCTGAGGATAGCAATGGGGATCTGCGTCGGGCGCAGGCGCGCGAAGAAGAGCGGGGCTTCCCCGGTGCGAGCGGCGATGGGATCGAGGATCGCCACGGTGGTGAAGCCGGCGATCAGGAGGGCGAGGGCCACCACCGTCAGGCCGAGGGATGCCGAGACCAGGGCGATAAACCCGAGGCCGAACAGGCCGAGCATGGTGGCGATCTGGATGAAGGTTGGGCCGCCTTCGGTGCGGAAGCTGACGCCGCGCCGTACCCCCGACAGGAAGAGCAGGATGGCGCAGCCCCACAGGATGGTGAGGTAAAGGATCGCATCTCCGAGATCGTCGCGCCGCCACCAGGCCAGTGCCGCGCCGACGGCGAAGGGCAGCATCGGGCCGTAGCCGAAGACGATGCCAAGCCAGGGCACCGTGCGGGGTTCGCTCACGGTGAGCGTACGCTTGTCGTCTCGGGCCATCGGTGAAGCGCTCCCTGCTGCGTGGCCGGGCAACCTCCGCGCCGGGAGGCGGTTCCGGGGCGCGGCGCCGCAGCCCAAGCGCGGCTGTTTTCACGTGCAACACGCGGCTTGCATCTCGAGACAAAAACGCCCCGGCGCGCGAAAAGCGGCCGAGGCGTTTCCGAGATCGAACATGGTTCGATCCTTAGCGATGTCTGGCCGAATCAGGAAGCCAGCGGTCCGGTCTCGCCGGCCTGCTGGTTCTGGGCCTCGAAGGCCTTCTGGCGGTAGAGGCCGACGAAATCGATCGGGTCGATATACAGGGGCGGGAAGCCACCGTTGCGCACGGCCTCGGCGATGATCTGGCGCGCGAAGGGGAAGAGCAGGCGCGGGCACTCGATCATCACGGCCGGGTGGAGCTGGTCCTGCGGGATGTTGCGCATGCGGAAGATGCCGGCATAGTTCAGCTCGAAGGCGAACAGCACCTCGTTGTTGATCTTGGCATCGCCTTCCAGGGTCAGTTCGACCTCGAAATCGGCCTCGGCCAGCTGCTTGGCGTTGACGTTGACCTGAATGTTGATCTGCGGGCCGCTTTCCTGCGGCTGGAGCGAGCGCGGCGCGTTCGGGTTCTCGAAGGAGAGATCCTTGGCGTATTGCGCCAGGGCGTTGATGGCGGGCGACTGGTCTTCGGCGGGAGCCGCGCCGTTGCCGTTCGGTGCCGGGGTATCGGCCATGGCGTTCTCGTCCTCTTTCGCGGGGTCTTTCGGCGCACCTCGGCGATCCACTGCGCAGCGTAACGTCTGATCGTCGCAGGGCCGGGTCCGAGCGACAGCGCGCTAACACGACGGGCCACCTCGGACAAGACGAGCGGCGGGAGCGGACGCAGCGGGAGCGCCGGGAGTTCGACCTATGAAGCGAAGCCGTCTCCGGACTCCGCGATCCGCTCTTGACCCTGAACCCTCCGGCATGGCTCCTCCGTGCCTGGATACGGCGCGCGGCGAGTCCCATATGCGGACTGAGCTCGTGGGTCGCGTCCTCCTCATCCAGGGCGGGATCCTTGGATTCTCCGGCTCGATCCTTGCGCGGCGCTCCGATAAAGGGCGTAGCGGCGGGATTTTCGGGAGCCCCCTCGAACACACATGTCGTGCGACGGCCACGATCGGATCGGTGATGCAGGATTCCTTCGATTTGACGACCCTGATCTTCCTGGCGCTCGCGGTGTTCGTCATCTGGCGGCTCCGGTCGGTGCTCGGGCAGAAGACCGGAGCCGAGCGCTCGCCGTTCAAACCAGTGGACCGGAGCCGCAACCCGGCGCCTCCGGCGCGGTCGGACGGCGACAACGTGGTGCGCCTGCCGGGTGCGGACCGTGCCCAGCCCCAGACTGATTCGGCGCCCGCCGCCGTCGCCGAGGTCCGCGATTGGCGCGGCATTGCCGAGCCCGGCTCGGCCGTCGCCCATGGCCTTGAAGCCGTCGTCCAGGCGGAGCCGAGCTTCGACCCCCGCGCCTTCGTCGAAGGCGCCAAGGGCGCCTATGAAGCCATCGTCATCGCCTTCGCCAAGGGCGACCGCAAGACCCTGCGCAGCTTGCTTTCGCGGGAGGTCTGCGAAGGGTTCGAGCGCGAGATCACCGCCCGCGAATCGCGCCGCGAGACGGTTGAGACCACTTTCGTCTCCCTCGACAAGGCCGAGATCGTCGCGGTGGACGTCCGCAACAAGGTGGCGCAGGTGACCGTGCGGTTCCTCTCCCACCTCATCACCGCGACCCGCAACGCCGAAGGCCAGGTCATCGACGGCAATGCCGAGGCCGTGGCCGAGGTGCCGGACGTGTGGACCTTCGCGCGCACGCTCGGCAGCCGCGACCCGAACTGGCAACTCGTGGCCACCGAAGCCGGCGCCTGAGGATTCAGGGTTTGTGGTGACCGGGTTTCTGAATCGGGCGTCCGTCGCCGCCCTGGCTCTCGTCGCTGGCTATCTATCCGGCCCGGTCGCTGTCGCGGCCGGGCCGCTTCGCGTGGGAGAAGCAGTTCTGGAGCCGGTGGACCTCGCGGCACTGCCGGGCTTTCCCGGCCCCGACCCGGCCGCCTCCCTCGACGCGTTTCGCCGAACCTGCGCCGCCCCCCCGGTGGAGATCGCCCCGACAGTCGCCGGCTCGGCGGAGGATCTCACCGCCGCCTGCCGCCGTGCCGCGTCGGTGGAGCCCCAGGAGGCTGGGACCTTCTTCACGCGGAACTTCGATGCCTATCGCATCGTGAGCCCGGGCGAGGCGGGTGGTGCGCCGCGCCGAACGGGCTTCCTCACCGGCTATTTCGAGCCGGAGCTCACCGGCGCCCTCGTCGCCGGCCCTGGCTTCACCGCCCCCGCCCTCGCCCGGCCGGACGATCTCGTGAGTCTCGCCCCCGGCGAAACCAAGCCCGGCCTCGACCCGGCCTTGCGGGCGGCACGGGCGACGGAGACCGGGTTCGAGCCCTATCCCGACCGTGCGTCCATCGAGGCGGGCGGCATGGGGGAGCGGGCCCGGCCGCTCCTCTACCTGCGCGATCCGGTCGACCTCTTCGTGCTCCAGGTCCAGGGGTCGGGGCGCGTGCGCCTTCCCGACGGGCGGTCCGTGCGTCTGCTCTATGACGGCCGCAACGGCCGTCCCTACACCTCAGTCGCCAAGCTCATCGTCCAGGCCGGACACCTGCCCCTCGAAGGCCTGACGCTGGCCCGCTGGACCGGCTGGCTCCGCGCAAATCAGGCCCTCGCCAAGCCGCTGATGCAGGCCAATGCCTCCTACATCTTCTTCCGCCTTGCCGAGGTGGAGGATCCCGGTCTCGGTCCTCCGGGGGCAGCGGGCGTTCCTCTGACGCCGGGCCGCAGCCTCGCGGTCGATTCCAACCTGTGGCGCTATGGAACGCCGTTCTGGCTCGACGGACGGATCGCGGGAGAGGACGCGCCGGGGCGTCTCGTAGTCGCTGCCGATACCGGCTCGGCCATCGTCGGTCCCGCGCGGGGCGACCTCTATCTCGGCACCGGCGAAGCGGCGGGGATCGCCGCCGGCAACCTGCGCGATGCGGTCGGCTTCGTGGTCCTGCTGCCGAAGCCGCGTATGGCGCCCGTTCCATGAAGTTGCCGCGCAGACCCCGTGGCCTGTCAGGCGAGGATGCGTTCCTCTGGGGCGAGATCGCTCGGCTGATTACCCCGTTGCGTGGCCGTGCCGTGCCGATGGCCAAAGCCGCGATGGCCAAAGCTTCGGCCACGGGGAATCCCCCTCCTCCGAAGAAGAAACCGGAAGCACCGGGGCTCGTCGCCAAACCGGTGACGAAACCGGTGCTTGAGAGGGCCACCTCGCCCGGTGGCGTGAAGCCCCCCGCGAAACGCCTCGTGAAGCCGATCCCGTCCCCCGTGGCGGCTCCGGCGGCTGTCGTCACAGCGCCGCCTCTGCCCGGGCTCGAACGCAAGGCACGTCTCGCCCTGCGGCGCGGATCCCTCAAGGTGGAGGCGCGGATCGACCTCCACGGATTGTATCAGGCCGAGGCTCATGGCGCCCTGGTCGGTTTCCTCATGCGCTGCCGCTCGGCGGGCCACGCCCATGTCCTCGTCGTCACCGGCAAGGGCGGCGGGGCGGGCTATGACGAGGCGTTCTCGGAGCGCGGCGTCCTGCGCCGTCAGGTTCCGCATTGGCTGCGCTCGCCGGAACTCCGCAGCATCGTCATCGGCTTCGAGGAAGCGGCACGCCACCACGGCGGCGCGGGCGCGCTCTATGTGCGCCTGAGACGCCGCTGAAGCGTCAGTCCCGATGGCCGAACGGCTCGCCCTTCGCTCGCGCGAGTAGGGCTTGAGCGCGATGCGGAAACGGGATATGGGGGAAGCCCCTCCTTTTACGCCGTGTTGCATCCGAGAGCCATAGGCTCCCCTTAGACGATGCGCGGAGCCGGTCTTTACCGACGCTCCGACATAGGTGCCGACAAGGCATCCGGCGCTTTTCCAACTGTCCCGCCCGATCAACCCTCGTCCATCGTCGGTTCTCATTCTCCCATGACGTCACAGAACGATTCCCTCCTTCCCGTTGATCCGCCGGCCGAGGTCGGATTGGTCGCCGCCGATCTCGGTCAGCACCGGGAGGTCAAGCTTCAGGATCTGAAGTCGAAGACCCCCACCGACCTGATCGCCTTCGCCGAGGAGGTCGAGGTCGAGAACGCCTCCACCATGCGCAAGCAGGAGCTGATGTTCTCCATCCTGAAGCAGCTCGCTGCCAAGGAGGTCGAGATCATCGGCGCCGGCACCGTGGAAGTGCTGCAGGACGGGTTCGGCTTCCTGCGTTCGTCGGAATCGAACTATCTGCCGGGTCCCGACGACATCTACATCTCGCCCACGCAGATCCGCCGCTTCGGCCTGCGCACCGGCGATACGGTCGAGGGGCCGATCCGCGGTCCGAAGGACGGTGAGCGCTACTTCGCCCTGCTCAAGGTGAACACGATCAACTTCGAGAACCCGGAGAAGATCAAGCACAAGGTCCATTTCGACAATCTGACGCCGCTGTTCCCGACGCAGCGCTTCAAGCTCGAACTGGACGCGCCGCCGAAGAAGGATTTCAGCCCGCGCATCATCGACATCGTGGCCCCCATCGGTAAGGGCCAGCGCGCCTTGATCGTGGCGCCGCCGCGCACCGGCAAGACCGTGCTGATGCAGAACATCGCGCAGTCCATCACCATCAACCACCCGGAATGCTACCTCATCGTGCTGCTCATCGACGAGCGCCCCGAGGAAGTCACCGACATGATTCGCTCGGTGAAGGGCGAGGTCATCGCCTCGACCTTCGACGAGCCGGCCACCCGCCACGTCCAGGTCGCCGAAATGGTGATCGAGAAGGCCAAGCGCCTCGTGGAGCATGGCCGCGACGTGGTCATCCTGCTCGACTCGATCACCCGCCTCGGCCGCGCCTACAACACCGTGGTGCCGTCCTCCGGCAAGGTGCTCACCGGCGGTGTGGACGCCAACGCACTCCAGCGCCCCAAGCGCTTCTTCGGCGCCGCGCGCAACATCGAGGAAGGCGGCTCGCTCTCGATCATCGCCACCGCCCTCATCGACACCGGCTCGCGTATGGACGAGGTGATCTTCGAGGAGTTCAAGGGCACCGGCAACTCCGAGATCATTCTCGACCGCAAGGTCTCGGACAAGCGCATCTTCCCGGCCATCGACATCACCCGCTCGGGCACCCGCAAGGAAGAGCTCCTGGTGCCGCCGGATTCGCTCAAGAAAACTTATGTGCTGCGGCGCATTCTCAATCCGATGGGCGTCACCGACGCCATCGAGTTCCTCATGGACAAGCTGCGCCAGACCAAGAGCAACAACGACTTCTTCGATTCGATGAATACCTGACGGCGTTTCCCTCGCCATGAACCACCCGCCGCCGGACGGCGGGTGGTTCATGGCGAGGCTTGTTCCCCTTCTCGTTTCATCCCCCGGCGAGAGCTTGGAAAGAGGTGAATGAGAGGGACCTCGATCTCTCGACGGGCGAAGCCAAAAAGTAGTGCTTTCTTTCAGAAAGTAGTTATTTTGCCGACTAATATAACTCCGGAATGCGGGACGCTTATCCTACTCCGGTCAGTCTTGGCAGGATGTCCGCCATGAGCGACGGCACCACCATCTTCGCCCCGGCGAGCGGCTTTGGCCGTGCCGCGGTCGCGGTGATCCGCATCAGCGGTCCGGCCTCCGCTTCCCTCGTCGAGACCATGGCCGGCCGTCTGCCGCCGCCCCGCCGGTTCTCGCTCTGCACCCTTCGCGACACTGCGGGCGGGGACGTGCTCGACTCGGCCCTCGTCGTCTGGATGCCGGGACCCACCACGTTCACCGGCGAGGATATGGCAGAACTCCACCTTCATGGCGGCCTCGCCGTGCGGTCTGCCGTCATGGCCGCGCTCGGAGTACATCCCGGCTGCCGCCTCGCCGAACCAGGTGCCTTCAGCCGCCGCGCCGTGGAGAACGGGCGGATGGATCTCACCGCCGCAGAGGGAGCCGCGGACCTGATCGACGCGGAAACGGACGCCCAACGGCGTCAAGCTCTCCGCCAACTCGACGGTGTCCTGGGCCGCAAGGTCTCCGATTGGCGGGACCGCCTGATCGATCTTTTGGCTGGAGCCGAGGCTGCCCTCGATTTCTCCGATGAAGGCGATGTTGACGACGCAGCCCTCGACGCGGCGTTGCACGCGAAAGCGCAGGCGATCCGCGATGAGATCAACGTTACCCTCGCCGATGGCCGACGGGGGGAGCGCCTGCGGGAAGGGTTCGTGGTGGTTCTGTCCGGTCCTCCGAATGCCGGCAAATCGACCTTGCTCAACGCATTGAGCCGACGCGACGCCGCCATCGTTTCCGCAATTCCAGGCACGACGCGGGATCTCATCGAAATCCGCTGCGATCTCGGCGGATTGCCGGTCCTCATCGTCGATACGGCGGGACTGCGTGACACCGTCGATCCCGTAGAAGCCGAAGGCATCCGCCGCACCCGCAAACGAATGGAACAGGCCGACCTCGTCCTTGCCCTCCACCCCGGCGATGACCGGGTCAATGGAGTGGATCCCTTACCCGATCGCGCCATTCCGGTGCGTACGAAAGCCGATCTTGGATGCGACGGGGGCGGCAGCATCGCCGTTTCCACAGTAACCGGAGAAGGCATCGACCGCCTGCTTAGCCTGATCGAAGCACGGGCGGAGGCGGCTCTTGGCGGAGGTGATGCGCTCATCACCCGGGAACGCCACCGCGACGGGTTGACCCGCTGCCGCGATCACCTCGGCCGCGTACTATCGGGCCCTGCCCTTCCGGAACTCCTCGCCGAGGATCTGCGCCTTGCCGTACGCGCTCTCGGCGAGGTCGCTGGCCGGGTCAGCGTCGAAGATATGCTCGACCGCCTGTTCTCCGGCTTCTGCATCGGGAAGTAGGGATGCGGACGGACACTTCGGGGCTCGATGTCTCGACCCCAGATCACCGTCATCTGACGCATCAGGCGTGAGGGGAAACGGGGTAACGCTGCAGAACGAGCCTTATGCCCCGTTCGACACCTCGAACCGCTTGCACAAGGCGTCGAGTTCTTCCGCCGTCTCGTAGCGGATGCGGATTTCTCCGCTGCCCAGGTTCTTGGATTTCAGCGAAACCGAAACGCCGAGCGCCCGCGCCATGGCCTGTTCGAGGCTGCGCACTTGTCCGTCGCGCTCAGGCTTGCGCGGGCGCCCGGGACGCGGCGCATCGCCCTCGGGCACTTCCGCCGAGGCAAGAGCCTCGACGTCGCGTACGGACAGGCCCTCGGCCACGATCCGCCGCGCGACGCCTTCGGGATCTCTCACCGCGAGCAAAGCGCGGGCATGACCAGCCGTGATCTCGCCCGCCACGACGCGGTCCTGGATCGCGCTGGACAATTGCAACAGCCGCAGGGTGTTGGCGAGATGGCTGCGGCTTTTGCCGATGATCTCGGCGAGTTCGGTCTGGCTGTAGCGGAATTCGCTCATCAGCCGCTCGTAGCCAGCTGCTTCTTCGATGGCGTTGAGGTCGCTGCGCTGGACGTTCTCGAGAATGGCGTATTCGAGGGAGGTCCGATCGTCGATCTCGACGACGACGATGGGCGCTTCGTGCAGCCCGGCGCGCTGAGCGGCCCGCCAGCGGCGCTCGCCCGCGACAATCTCATAGGTATCCGGCACGCCCGCCAGCGCCCGCACGACGATGGGCTGGATAATACCGCGCAGCTTGATGGAGGCTGCAAGCTCGTCGAGCTCGGCTTCAGGGAAGCGGCGGCGCGGGTTGCGCGGGTTGGGGCGCAGAAACTCGACGGCGACCTTGCGCTGTGCCTGCGGCTTTCCCGCATCGCCGTTGTCGTCGCCGAAATCCCCAATCAGGGCCGCAAGCCCACGCCCGAGCCGGGGCCGTGCCACATCATCCGCCATCGCCACCTGCTTCAACTCCTATACGCTACGGATTCACGAGACAGAACGAGAGATCTACGCCGCCACCGGGAGCCGGCCCTCGCGCTGGATCACTTCCGAAGCCAGACGCAAATAGGCCTGCGAGCCGGCGCATTTCAGGTCGTAGAGCAACACCGGCTTGCCATGCGACGGGGCCTCCGACACACGAACGTTGCGGGGAATCGTCGTCTCGTAGACCTTGTCCCCCAGAAAGCTGCGGACGTCGGCGGCGACCTGATTCGAGAGGTTGTTGCGCGGGTCCACCATGGTGAGCACCACCCCCTGGATCGTCAGCCGCGGGTTCAGCGCCGTACGCACCTGCTCGACTGTGCGCAGAAGCTGGCTCAAACCTTCGAGGGCGAAGAACTCGCATTGCATCGGCACGAGCACGGCGTCGGCGGCAGCAAGCGCGTTGATCGTCAGCAGGTTCAAGGAGGGCGGACAATCGATCAGGACGTAGGTCACGCCCTCCGTTGCACCCGCCTTGCCGATATCGCGCATGGCGTTGCGCAGGCGATGGGCACGGTCCGATGAACTGGCCATCTCCAATTCGAGACCGAGAAGATCCATGGTGGAGGGCGCCAGCAGTAGCCGGGGCACGGCGGTAGGGACCACGGCCTGGGCCAGAGACGCATCCCCGGCGAGCACGTGATAAGTCGAAACCTTGCGCGAGCGACGATCGATACCAAGCCCCGTGGAGGCGTTCCCCTGCGGATCGAGGTCGATCACCAGAACGCGCTCGCCAATGGCAGCGAGGGCGGTGCCGAGGTTGATGGCCGTCGTCGTCTTGCCGACGCCGCCCTTCTGATTGGCCAAAGCGAGGATTCGGAGCGGCCGCTCGGGCGTGACCCTTGAGGCGGAGGAGGGTTCGATGGTCATGAATCCACGCGGGAGAGGGTCTTAACGCGGACGATCCGCGCTTCCGACTCAGTACGGCTCGTCACCAGATCGTAAACGAATCTCCACCGTTGCGCTGCAGCGGTCAATTCCGCTTGTGCATCACGGCCCTTCGGAAACAGGGCGGTGGTACCGGTTGTCAACAGCGGTTCCGTCCAATCGAGCAACTGGTTGAGGGGAGCCACGGCTCGCGCACAGACGACATCGACCCCGACATGGTCGGCGATCGCATCTTCGATGCGATGATTGCACACCCGCGCCGGAGCTTTCGTCAGACGTGCGGCCTCCGTGAGAAAGGCGCATTTGCGCGCATTGCTCTCGATCAGATCGACCTGAAAACCCGGCCGTTCGCGACCTGCGATGGCAAGGATGAGGCCCGGAATGCCCGCACCCGAACCGAGATCGAGCCATGTGATGGCGTTCGGCGCGAGATCGAGAAGCTGCAGCGCATCGGCAATATGGCGGGTCCAGACCTCCGCGAGGGTAGCCGGTCCCACGAGATTCTTGACGCTCTGCCACCGGCGCAGCTGTTCGACATAGATGTCCAACGCGTTGGCTGTTTCACGTGAAACATTTGCCTGGGCGAGGACACGAGCCCGGTCGTCCTCTTTAGCGGCCATGGGCTGTCGCAAGGCCGGAGCGGTCGGTGCGGCGCGCATGCGCCGCGAGGAGGGTAAGCGCGGCGGGTGTCACGCCCTCGATGCGCGCCGCCTGACCGAGCGTACCCGGCCGAACCGCTTCGAGCTTGGCCTGCATCTCGTTCGACAGGCCCGGAATCGCGGCATAGTCGAGCTTGATCGGCAGGGCCACAGCCTCGTCCCGCCGGAAGGCCGCGATATCCGCGCTCTGCCGGTCGAGATAAACCGCATAGGTCGCATCCGTTTGCAGGCGGTCCGCCACACGGGGGGATACGCTCTGAAGTTCCGGCCAGACCTCGGTGAGTCGATCCCAGCCGATTTCCGGATAAGACAGCAACTGGTAGGCGCTGCGACGAATGCCGTCCTGATTGAGGGAAATGCCGTGCCGCGCCGCTGCCATCGGTGTCAGGCTGAGGCCATCAAGTCTTGCACGCGCCGCTTCGAGCTCTCCCTGGGAGCGGGCGAAATGCTCGGCCCTCACCGAACCGACACAGCCGAGGGCGGCACCACGCGGGGTCAGGCGCTCGTCGGCATTGTCCACGCGAAGAGACAACCGATATTCCGAGCGCGACGTGAACATGCGGTAGGGCTCACTGACCCCATGGGTTACGAGATCGTCGATCATCACACCGAGATACGATTCCGCCCGGTCGAAACAGGCGAGGGGGGATCCGCCTGCCAGGCGGGCGGCATTGATCCCGGCCACCAGCCCCTGCCCCGCCGCTTCTTCGTAGCCGGTGGTGCCGTTGATCTGTCCCGCGAGGAAAAGGCCGGGCAGGCGTTTGGCTTGAAGGCTGGTATCGAGCTCGCGCGGATCGACGTAATCGTACTCGATGGCATAGCCCGGACGTACGATCGCCGCATGCTCGAGACCCGGAATGAGGGCGATCAGATCGCGCTGCACGCTCTCCGGCAGAGCGGTGGAAATCCCGTTGGGATAGACCGTCGGGTCGTCGAGCCCCTCCGGCTCGAGGAAGATCTGATGTCCCTCACGGTCACCGAAGCGCACCACCTTGTCCTCGATGGAGGGACAATAGCGCGGGCCACGGCTGCTGATCCCGCCCGAGTACATCGGCGAGCGGTGGAGATTGGCGCGAATGAGATCGTGCACCGCACGGGTGGTGCGGGTGATCCCGCATTGGATCTGGGGGGTGGTGATCCGGTCCGTGAGCGTCGAGAACGGTACGGGATCGTCATCCGCCGATTGCATGTCGAGACCGGACCAGTCGATGGTGCGGCCATCGAGGCGGGCAGGGGTGCCGGTCTTGAGCCGTCCCAGGGCAAAGCCCAGCCGGTCCAGGGTCTGAGCGAGACCAACGGAAGGCCCCTCGCCGACACGACCGGCGGGAATCTGCACCTCGCCCATATGGATGAGCCCGCGCAGGAACGTACCAGTGGTCAGCACGAGGGCGGGGCAAGCCATGGTCCGGCCGTCGGCCAGAACAACGCCTGCCACCCTTGCGGCGGTAACGAGGATATCCGCGACCTCGCCCTCCACCACCACCAGATTGGCGGTGTCGGCCACCGCCTCCTGCATCGCTCGCGCATAGAGCTTGCGGTCGGCCTGCGTGCGTGGGCCGCGCACGGCGGGGCCCTTGCGGCGGTTGAGCAGGCGAAACTGAATTCCGGCCGCATCGGCGGCCCGGCCCATCAGCCCGTCGAGGGCATCGACCTCACGGACGAGATGCCCCTTGCCGAGACCGCCGATAGCCGGGTTGCACGACATCGCGCCGATCGTGGCGGCCGAGTGGGTGACGAGGGCGGCGCGGGCACCGGAGCGGGCGGCGGCGGCGGCCGCTTCCACGCCGGCATGACCGCCGCCGACCACGACCACGTCGAAAGAGGGACTCATCTGAGACATAGGGTGATTAGGCGCGACGGGAGCGAGTCGTCAACGAGAAGCGCGACGACCATCCGTGTTCCGTTGAACTGCTCCCTTGGACGCTCCTCCCGACACACGCGCCGGTTCGCGGCCATCGAGAGGAGGGTGGGGAGGTGTGCGCGGATGAGCGAGTCTCAGCCGCGTCGCCGGGCAGCCTCCGTAGCGATGCGCAGGAGCGTCGCCGAAGCATGAGCGTGGGCAAGGTCGGGTGGGGAGCGGCGGCAGGCGAGAACGGCCTCTTGCAGCAGCTGAACCGCGTGGCGGAGGGCAGCGGGAGACCAGCGCCCTAGCTGTGCCTCGACGATGGCCTTGCGGCGAAAGTGCAGGCCGCGCCAGTTCCCCACCATCATGCTCGGGCTCTGCCCCTCCCCCGCGATCCGCGTGGACAGGAGTGTCAGGGCATGGCGGAGCGCCGAGCCGAGCATGACGGAAGGGTCCATTCCCTCGTGGCGGAAGCGACGATAATCTCGCTCGACCTCTTCACCACGACCGACGAAGGCGGCGTCGATCAGCGTATTGAGGACGCTGCCGGCGACATCGCTGATCACCGCCTCCACGTCGTCGAGGGTGATCTCGGTCTGGCCCCTGGCATAGAGCGCTAGCTTCTCGATCTCGGACAGGCTCGCTCGCCGGTCTCCGCCCAGACTCATCACCAGGATGTCGCGCGCCTCACGGGTGATGCGCTGGCCATTCTCCTGGAGGGTGCGGTCGATGAGTTCGGCCAGGGCTCGCTCGTCATCGGCGTAGCAGGGGAGCGCCAGCGCCCGAGTCGACTTTTCGCAGAGCGTCCGCAAGGGCGCGCTCTTGGCGAGGTCTCCCGCCTCGACCACGATGCGAGCCCCGGCGATTTCTGCCTTCAAGGCCGCGTCCACGGCAGGGGCATAATTACGGCTTCCAGGCCGTACCCAGATGCTGCGCTGGCCACCGAACAGACCGACAGTGCCGGCCTCGTCCACGAGCCGGCCGGCATCCGAAGCGAGGACATCGCCGTCGATCTTGACCAGGGCAAAGGGATCGGACGGATCGGTGACGAAACTCTCGGCCAGACGCTTTGCACGCTCGAACACGAGGCCGGTATCCGGCCCGTAGACGAGGATGACCGCGATCTGCGACGCCGGTCCGCGCCGCAGCAGAGCCTCGATATCGCCAGCCTTGACGGCGGTCAGGGCTTGGTCACCAGAACGGAGGCGATCCGCGTCTTGATCTGGTCGGCCAGGGTCTTGGCCAGACGGATCTCGGCATCGCGGGCCGCACGCAGGGAAGCGAAGCGCTGGATCGAGCGATCGTAGGTCGTTGTCGCCACCGCTACACCCTCGGTGATGATCTTCGCCCCGTCCAGAGATTCGAGGGAGAACCGGATGGTCCCCACCAATGTACCGGCCTCGGCGCGTCCTGTCTGGGACGACACGATGGGGGTCTTCACCGATTCGCTGCCCTGCATCTTCAGGCGGTAGCGCTTGGGTGAAGGCTGGCCCGAACCGTCGAGATCGAAGATGAGTTCGCTGCGCAGATAATGGCCGAGCCGCTCCTGACCGGCGGCCGTGGAAACGTCGTCCACCTGTACCGAGGCAAGGAGGGCGGCCATGGGCTCGCCCGACGCGGTCGGTCCGTAGAGAGGGCGAAAGCAGGCCGACAGGTTGACGGCCATGAGGGAGACCAACGCGACCTTCGCCGCGCGGGACCGTACCGCCTGTCTCAGCCCATGCATCATCATCGCAGCAATGCTCTCCGTCCGGTCCCGCTCTTTACGGCGATCCCGCCCCTTGCGTCACCTGTATAAGCGGCAAGCTTTACGATTCCTCTGCGGCGGTACGATGGTGACGCTCGCATGGGGCGTCTCTCACAGCACGAGGTTCACGATCCGCCCCGGCACCACGATGACCTTGCGCGGGACACGGCCTTCGAGCGCCTTCTGCACGGCCTCATCGGCCAGGACGAGGGCTTCCACCGTGGCGGTATCGGCCGTGCGAGGCACCGTGACATCCGCACGCTTCTTCCCGTTGAGCTGTACGGGGAGGGTGATCTCGTCCTCCACCAGCAGGGCACGATCGACCACCGGCCAAGCGGCTTGAGCGACCAGCCCCTGCCGGCCGAGGGCCGACCAGCATTCTTCGGCCAGATGCGGCATCATCGGCGCGACGAGCTGCGTAAGGATGCCCGCCGCTTCCGTCGCCGCATCCCGCGAGACGGTGGCCGTGCGGATTGCCTCGTCGAGAGCGTTCGACAACGTGTAGATATGGGCGACGCAGCGGTTGAAGCGAAGACGTTCCACATCCTCCTCCACGGCGGCGAGAGCCTTGTGGGCGGCCTTGCGAAGCGCAGCGTCCGACGCTCCGCCCTCAGTGGGCACGCCCACCGCGAGGGAGACCAGGCGCCAGACCCGCTGAACGAAGCGGGCCGCGCCCTGGACGCCATCTTCCGTCCAGATCACGTCACGCTCGGGCGGCGAATCGGACAGCATGAACCAGCGAGCGGTATCGGCGCCGTAGCTCGCGATGATGTCGTCCGGGTCCACCACGTTCTTCTTGGACTTCGACATCTTCTCGATGGAGCCGATAGCGATCGGCGCATCTGTTTTCACGTGAAACGCCTGTCGCTCGCCGCCTTCGGCGCTGATGCGGATATCGGAGGGCTGAACCCAGGCTCCGGCCGCGTCCTTGTAGGTCTCGTGGACGACCATGCCTTGCGTGAACAGGCCGGCGAACGGCTCCGAGACCCCGGACCAACCCGTCGCCTGCATCGCCCTCGTGAAGAAGCGAGCATAGAGCAGGTGCAGGATCGCGTGCTCGATACCGCCGATATACTGGTCCACCGCCAACCAATGATCCACCGCCGCCCGGTCGGTCGGCGCGTCCTTGAGCCAGGGCGCGGTGAAGCGCGCGTAGTACCAGGACGAGTCGACGAAGGTGTCCATCGTGTCGGTCTCGCGCCGGGCCGCAGCGCCGCAGCGCGGGCAGGGTACGTTGCGCCAGGCATGGTCCCGCTCCAGCGGATTGCCGGGGGTATCGAAGGAGACCTCGTCGGGCAGTTTCACCGGCAGGTCGGCGACCGGAACGGAGACGGGCCCGCACGCATCGCAATGGATGATGGGGATCGGGCAACCCCAATAGCGCTGGCGCGAGACGCCCCAGTCGCGCAGGCGGAACTGGACCTTGCGCGCCGCCACCGGCTCTCCGTTCAGGATCTCCCCCTCCAGTCGATTGGCCACGGCATGGAAGGCCTCGTCCGTCGTCATGTCGTCGAGGAAGCCCGAATTGATCATCCGACCATCGCCGTCATAGGCGGTGTCGGTGACAACGAAGCTCGCAGCGTCCTGCCCTTCCGGGCAAACGACGGGCGTATTGCCGAGGCCGTATTTGTTCGAGAAGTCGAGGTCGCGCTGGTCATGGGCCGGGCAGCCGAACACGGCGCCGGTGCCGTAATCCATCAGCACGAAATTCGCCACGTAGACCGGCAGCAGCCAGGACGGGTCGAGGGGATGGCGCACCCGCAAGCCCGTGTCGAAGCCGAGCTTTTCCGCCGTATCGATCGCGGCCTGCGCCGTGCCGGTGCGGCGGCATTCCTCGATGAAGCTCTGGAGTTCGGGACGCGTGGCGGCCACGGACGCCGCGACCGGGTGGTCGGCGGCGATGGCCAGGAACTTCGCGCCGAACAGGGTGTCGGGCCGGGTCGTGTAGACCTTGATCTCGCCGTCACGCGTATCGAAAGCGAAGCGGACCTCCAGCCCCTCCGAGCGGCCGATCCAGTTCTTCTGCATGACCCGGACCTTCTCCGGCCACCGCTCCAGGCCGTCGAGGGCGTCGTAGAGATCCTGCGCGAAATCGGTGATCTTGAAGAACCACTGGGTCAGCTCGCGCTGCTCCACCAGCGCGCCCGAACGCCAGCCGCGCCCGTCGATGACCTGCTCGTTGGCGAGCACGGTATGGTCCACCGGGTCCCAGTTCACTTTGGCCGTGCGGCGGGTGACGAGGCCCTTGTCGAGGAAGTCAAGGAACATCCTCTGCTGGTGCTTATAGTAGTCGGGATCGCAGGTGGCGATCTCCCGGCTCCAGTCGAGGGACAGGCCCATGCTCTGCAACTGGCCGCGCATGGTGGCGATGTTGGCGTAGGTCCATTCACGCGGGTTGACCTTGCGCTCCATGGCGGCGTTCTCCGCCGGCAGGCCGAAGGCGTCCCAGCCCATCGGATGGAGCACGGCGAAGCCCTTGGCGCGCTTGTAGCGGGCCACCACGTCGCCCATGGCGTAGTTGCGCACATGCCCCATATGGATGCGCCCCGACGGGTAGGGGAACATCTCCAGCACGTAGTATTTCGGGCGCGGGTCGTCATTCTTCGTGGCGTAGATGCCTTGCGCGGCCCAGGCCTCCTGCCAGCGCGGCTCGGCATCCTTGGCGTTGTAGCGCTCCGGAACGGGCATGGGGGAGGAGGTCATGATGGGAACTCTGAGATACGGGCCAGGATGGCCTGGCAAGGCGCCTTACGCGGCGTCGGAGCGGTTGGATGCCGGACTAACACGGCCTGTTTGCCGGTCAACAGAGCCATCGCCGGTGGAGCCCGGCGCTTGCGGCCCGCGTTGCCAATGATAGGTCAGGCACGGACTGCCCTTCCTCCTACGCCGACGAGACATCATGCCCGACTCCACCCCGCCGAGATACGCCCATCCGGACGCCGCCGCCGTCGTCGCCGGGCTGAAGGCCGTGCGCGATAAGATCGTCCAGGCGGCTCAGGATTCCGAGCGGGACCCGGCCGCGATCTCGCTGGTGGCGGTCTCGAAGCTCATCGATGCGGACGGCATCGTCCCGGCTCTCGAGGCGGGGCATCGGATCTTCGGCGAGAATTACGTTCAAGAATCGAAGGCGAAGTGGCCGGCGTTGCGCGAGCGCTTTCCCGATGTCGAGCTTCACCTCGTTGGGCCGCTCCAGTCGAACAAGGCCCGCGAGGCGGTGGAATTGTTCGACGTGATCCATGCCCTCGACCGGCTGTCCCTGGCGGCGGCCCTGGCCAAGGAGATCGAGCGCACGGGCCGAACACCGAAACTGCTGATCCAGGTCAATACTGGCGACGAGCCGCAGAAGGCCGGGGTCTCGCCCTCGCAGGTGGATGTCCTCCTCAGCGAGTGTCGTGAGACCCACGGGCTCGCGATCAACGGACTCATGTGCATCCCACCGGCCGAAGACCCGCCCTCGGCGCATTTCGCCCTCCTGGCCCGCATCGCCGAGCGCCACAACCTGCCCATCCTCTCCATGGGCATGAGCGCCGATTACCCGGCGGCGATCCAAATGGGCGCCACCCATATTCGCGTCGGCACCGCCATCTTCGGCGAGCGCCCCCGCGCCGCAGGGGCCTGAACAGCTCCGCCTGTCCCAGGGCCGCGCAGCGGAACCCGGGATCCACGGTGCACTACCCGAATGCACCCACCTCGTGCTGGATCATGCCCGACAGCTCGCGGACGCGGGCGAAGGATTGGCGGATCGGGCCGAAGATCGTCGTGTGCTCCGATTCGTAGGTGCCGACATCGCGCGGGCCGGCGGGCTCCCCGAAATTGAGGCCGAGGGTCGGGTCCGGCGTGATCGGGAAGATCTCGTCGAGCATGGCGAGGCAGCCGTCGATGTCAAGGCGCAGGAAGCGTTCGATCAGTTGCTCGCGGGTGATGCCCGATTGCGGACGGAAGCCCGGAATGTGAACGGCCAGGAACCAGATCCGGTGGATCAGGGCGAGGCGGAGGGCGTGGAGCAGGGTCAGCCGCACCGACATCTTGCCGAGATCGGGAGCGGCGGATTGCAGGCTCAACCAGTCGCCGGTGAGGCGGCCGAACAGACGGCGCAGGTCGGGCGCGAGGCGCAGACGGTCGAGGGCGGTGGCGATGACGAGGAGTTCGTCGCGCCGGTCGTCACGTTGCGTGCGCCGTGCCCGCTCCAACCACATGGCTGGGTCGAGCGTGTCGATATAGGCGCGCAGCACGTCAAGGTCGCCCACCGCCGAGGCGTGCTGGGCGAGGCGGAACGCGCGCGAGAACCGGACCGAATCGCGGCGCATGTCGCGGAACAGATCCGGTGCGCGGCTCGCCGCCCGGCCGAGGCCATGCAGGGAATTCGCGAGATAGCCGAGCTGGTGCAGGATCGCGTTGTTGGGAATCGCCCGCATCTGGCGGGGATGGGTGATCATGCTGGGCCCGCCATTGTCGGTCTGGCGCGCCACGGGGCGCGAGCCGGTGCGGTCGAGGAGGCTTGGGCCGAACGTCCCCAGCAGCGCTGCATAGCCGGGGTCGTCCACCAAGGCTTCCATGTCCTGGCGCGCGACGGTGAAGAACTCGGCGGCGAAATCGGCCTCGCCGTAGATCGGGTCGTCGGTCTCGTCGGCACCCGGCGCGTCGGACAAGACGTAGTCGGCAAAGGAATCGTCGTCGGCAATGTCGAAGGCGAAGAGGTGTTCGGCGATCCGCTCCACGGTGGCGCGGGCGAGGGCCTGTGTCCCGAACATCAGGTAGCCGTCCGAGCCCTGGAAGCTCGATTCCAGACGTACCTTGATCCCCGCCTTGCGGTTCTTGTGTCGCGAATCCTCCGGCGCGAGATAAGCGAGGCGGTCCCGTAGGGAGGTCGGATGGGCGCCGCGGCCGATCGATTCGCCATGGGTATCGAAGATCGCGAGCTCGATGCCGGACAAGCCGTTCTGCGCCATCAGGTCGGTGATGCGCAGGCGCAGGCGCTCGATCCAGAAACTCGCGGCGAGCTGGCCGACATAGCGGCCCGAATCGGAATAGCCGAACTGCACCGTCAGGCGACCGATGCGCTTGAGATAGGCACGCCAATGTGGGTTGCGCAGGGCGTCGTCGAGGACGCGGATGCCTTGTTCCAGGGCGCTCGCGGTCTCGAACAGCGGCGTGATCTCGACCTTGTCGCTAATCCCGTAATGCCGGGCCAGCCAGAGGGCGGCCAGCAGCGTGTAGCCGGTCTCCGTCTCGGCGATGAGGAAGCGCACCGGATGGGTGCCGTCCACGTGCTTCAGGATCTGCGCGATGGTCATCATCAGACGCGCGGCCGAGGCGCGTTCGGCGGCGAGCGCCCCGAAATCCACGGCGACCGGATGCACGTCGTTAAGGAGGGCGTGGATGGTGGAAAGGTGCGAGCGCCGCTGCGCCGCGTCCGTCGGCTCCCCTTCGAGGTCGATGACCCGGCGAACGGCATTGTGGATCTGGCTGGCGTTGAGCCGGAAATGCGGCAAGGCGTTCGAGAGGCCGTGGGTGGCGATGCCTGAGCGCAGAAGGGCGATGGTGCGCTTGTCGTCATCGCTCTCGACGCCGCCCAGGGCTCCGGCGAGGCCCGCCAGGATCGGCCCGGAATCGGTCTGGGCGCGCTCCCGCTCGATGATGAGCGCCAGGGCGAAGCGGTGCACCGCCTCCAGGGAAGGTTTGGTCCCGAGGCGCGGGGCAACGGCGAGCTGCCGGTTCACGGCCGCCAGGGCGCCCTGTGTCAGGTCGCGCACCACGTTGGTGGCCGGCACGTCAGGCAGGTGGCGCATCACCCGGTCGAGCTGCATGCGCTTCGATTCCAGGCGGTAGCGCAGGGTGTCCCACCAGCCGATATCGGTGCGCCCGTCCGTGTCGCAGCCGACCCAGGAGGCGAGGGCGAAGG
Organism: Methylobacterium sp. W2; assembly: GCF_020662345.1. Classification (GTDB taxonomy): domain Bacteria; phylum Pseudomonadota; class Alphaproteobacteria; order Rhizobiales; family Beijerinckiaceae; genus Methylobacterium. The sequence continues at coordinate 35,591 of NZ_VMOA01000020.1, forward strand.
GCTTGAGCACCAGCTCCGTCCAGCGGTCGGGCCAACGGGCGCGGGCCGCGTCGAGAAGGGCGGCGTTGAAGCTGTCCAAAGCCGCACGGCCGTGATTGGCCGCGAGGCAGGCCTGCTCGAACTCGTCGTCCAGGCTGATCTTCGCATCCGGACGGGTCGAGAGGGCGGCGGCCTTCTCCATCAGGGGCAGGCGCGCGGCCTCGCTATCCTGGGACGCGGCCTCGGCGATGAGGGCCGCCACGGCCTTCGGCATGCCGAAGGTCGGGTGGGCAGTGAACACGACGGCAAAACCCGTGCGGCCGACGAGATCGCGGAAGGTCTCAAAATCACCCGCCCCTTTGGGGATCGCGGCCACGAGGCGCGCCGGCATCGCGTTGTCCAGAGATACCTGGGCGTCCCGGTCCAGCCCGACATAGCCACGCAGGCGCTCCGCCCGAGCGACCAGCGCCTGTCTCCGCAGCCGGGTGAACAGGCCATCGAGGTCGTCCTCTCCGATCTCGTCGCGGTCGAAGCGGCGGGTGATCGCCAGCGTCACCGCCAGGACGGGGTTGCGGAACGGGTCCTCGCTCGACCGCTCGCGGGATTCCTCGATCAGGGCGATGAGATCCTGTTCTAGCTCGCCGGGATCGGGCGTCGCTTTGGCGGGGCTGCGGTCAAGCATGCGCATCGATCGACCTTGTCTGGGCGGAGGAGAAGAGTGGGGCGGCCCCGGAATCGGACCGTCTTAGAACGAGTCGGGTCTCGGTCCGGCGACAATGGGCGCATGACGATCCGTCATCCACCGCCGGATGGCCTTGCCGGGGAGAGTCACGACCGTGCAAGGGCAATCCGTCCGCATGGTTTCGGCTCCGCATGTCGTCTGCGCAAGGTGTTGGGCTCAGGGGTTGGGCGAGACGCAAGGACCGTTCCGGTGGTGGCGCTTCAGGTACCGATGCCCGGTCCTTGTGCGAAAGCGCTCCCGCGATGCGCGACAGGTGGATGCAACCCCGCCCCGGCTGGGGTAACCCTCGGGGCCATGCAGATTCGTTCGCTCCCGCCTCGTCCTCCCGGCACCCTTGCTCCCGCGCTCCGGCCCCGGGGGGTGCGGAGCGGGCTTGTGTGCTGCGCCGCTCTGCTCGGCTTGCTCGTGGGAGCCACTCCCGGTCTTGCGCAGGAGGATGCCGGCGCGGCGATGGGCGAGACCGAGGCTCCGGTGGCCAAGCCCAAGCCGAAACGAAAGCCCAAACCGAAACCCGTCGCCAAGCCTCCCGAGACCTTTCCGGCGGCTCCCGTGGCGATGCCGGCCGCCACTATCGCCCCCGTGAAGCTGCCTGAGCTCATCGTGGTCTGCGACAACGGTCAGGGCGCGTTCTACGAAGGGCAGGGCACCGTCTCTCTCTGGGTGACGCGCAGCGGCGCCATCACCGTCGACAACCCGCTTCGCCCGCTGACGCCGGAGACCACGCGGGTGCTGCAGGTCGTCATCGGCAACAAGGCCGCCACCGCCTTCGGCCCCGATCTCCTCGCCCTGCGACGGGGCGGCAGTCCCGCCGCCCTGGAGGCGACGACGGGCGGACCGGTGCGCTGGGACGCACAGCTCACGGTGCTGCCCGATTTCCTCAACATCGTCTCCGAGGCCGGCGAGGGTCTGGCACGCCTCGATTACCGCCGCTGCGGCGATGCCCCGGAGGTGAAGGTGGCGCCGGTCGCCAAGGCGAAGCCCAAGCCCGTGGCGAAAGCGCCGCGTCCTCCCAAGGCTTCCACCGCCGAGGGAGCGGGACGTGGGGAGGCCGCCGCCCCTCGCGGCCTGCAATTGCCGCAGGGCGCCATTCCGGCCGGCCAATAATGATCGCGGCACGAGGGAGAACGCTATGAAAGCCGCAGAGGTGATCGCCAAGCTGGGGCTCCAGCCGCACCCGGAGGGCGGCCATTATCGCGAAACGTTTCGCGATCCGACCGAGGTCGATGGCCGTTCGGTGGGCAGCGCGATCTACTACCTCCTCGATCTCGGTGAGACCTCGGAATGGCACCGGGTCGATGCGTCCGAGATCTGGTTCTGGCATGCCGGGGCGCCGATGGTGATCACCACGAGCCCGAACGGGCACGATGCCGCCGCCACCTATCTCGGTCCCGACCTCGCCCATGGCCAGCAGCCGCAGATCGTGGTGCCGGCGGGACATTGGCAGACCGCCACGAGCCTCGGAGCGTGGACATTGGTAAGCTGCACCGTCTCCCCGGCCTTCCGGTTCGAAGGGTTCGAGATGGCGCCGCCGGGCTGGCGGCCGGTGCCGCGCGGCTGAGGGAGGCGCGTTTCTCCGTTCGCCTTGCCGGGAGCCTAGCCCTCGATCTCGTCGTTCTTCGCGATCATCGGCACCAGCGGGGTGATCCGCAGGGCGGTGATGCGGTTCTTGGCCTTGCGCAGGACCTGAAACCGGAAGCCGTGGAAGTTGAAGGCGGTGCCGGTGTCGGGGATCGCCCGCGCCTCGTGGATGACGAGGCCGGCGATGGTCGTCGCCTCCTCGTCGGGCAGGTTCCAATCCATGGCACGGTTGAGGTCGCGGATGGCGACGGAGCCGTCGGCATTCACCGAACCGTCCCCCTGGGGGCGAACCCCGGAGACCGCGACGTCGTGCTCGTCGGCGATGTCGCCGACGATCTCCTCCAGGATGTCTTCCAGCGTGACCAAGCCCATCACCTCGCCGTACTCGTCGACGACGAGGGCGAAATGGGTCTTCTTGGTGAGGAAAGCCTTGAGCTGGTCGCGCAGGCTCGTCGTGTCGGGCACGAACCAGGTCTCGAGCGCCAGGGCCTCGACCTTCAGACCGGAGGCGTCGCCCCCGGCGGCGTCGAGCGCGCGCAGCAGGTCTTTGGCGTGGAGCACGCCGATGATGTTCTCGGAGGTGCCGCGCCAGAGCGGCATGCGGGTGTAGGGCGAGGACAGCACCTCCCGCACGATCTCCTCCGAGGGGAGGTCGGCATTGATGGTGCGCATCTTCGTGCGATGCACCATGACCTCGGAGACGGACAATTCGTGAAGGTCGAGCAGGCCGCCGAGCATGTCGCGCTCGGCCTTGGCGACGCCGCCCTCGCGGTGGAGCAGGGCGACCTGCCCGCGAATCTCCTCGGTGGGCGAGAGGATGGACTGGTGCTTCCCGATACTGATGCCGAAGGGGCGCAGCATCAGCCGCACCAGCTTCTCGATGGCGATGGCCGCCGGGCCGAGGAGCGCCACCGCGAAGGCCACGGGCCGCGCCATCACCAGGGCGGCCTGATCCGGCTTGTTGATGGCGAGGGTCTTCGGCAGCACCTCGGCGAAGACGATGACGAGGACCGACATCACGCCGGTGGCATAGAGCACCCCGCTCTTGCCGAAGATCGTGGTCAGCACGCTCGTGGTGAAGGCCGAGGCGCCGATGGCGACGATGTTGTAGCCGATCAGCATCGCGCCGATGAACCGCTCGCGCGAGGCGAGGATGCGGTTGACGAGGCGTGCTCGCAGATCGCCGCTATTCTCGAGAGAGAGCATCCGCGCCCGGGACGCCGCGGTGAAGGCGGTCTCGGCCCCCGCGAAGAAGGCCGAGAGCAGCAGCGACATCACCACGATGCTCGCGGCGAGCCAGAGGTCGGTATGCGTGTCCATCAGGCCGTCGTCGCACCAAACCGTGCCACACCGGCACGGTGCCGGTCTTGGCGAGCCCCTCTCATATACCAACCCACCACCGAAGCGATGCCATGGCGCCTGACTGGACCAGCGAGGTTGTCATGGCCTGCTTGCCTGGCCCGGCCGCCTGGCGTCAGGTGGTGTCCCTGACGCGACGTACGGGACAAGGACGCGATCCGGTCACGCTCCGCGCAGCTCGTCCTGGAGAAAAGCCTTCACCTCGGCGCGGTCGATGCCCGGTGCGATGAAGCTCTGGCCGATCCCGCGGGCGAGGATGAAGGTCAGCGCCCCGTCACGGACCTTCTTGTCCTGGGCCATGGCCTCGAGGATGGAATCGGCATCGCCGCATCCGCCGGGGACGGCCTGGAGGCGGGTGGGCAGGCCGGCCAGGGCCAGATGGTTGGCCACGCGGCCGGCATCCTGGCCGGGGCAGAGGCCGAGACGGGCCGAGAAGCGGAAAGCAAGGGCCAGGCCGATCGCGACGCCCTCGCCGTGGACGAGGCGGGCGGATTCGTAGCCGGTGAGACGCTCCAGGGCATGGCCGAACGTATGGCCGAGGTTGAGCAGGGCGCGCTCGCCGTCCTCACGTTCGTCGCGCACCACGACGCCGGCCTTGGCCCGGCAGCAGATCGCCACCGCCTCGTCGCGCTCTGATCCACCGGCGAAGATGCCGGCCCAGTTGGCCTCGCACCAGTCGAAGAAGCCGGAATCGGCGATGAGGCCGTATTTCGCCACCTCGGCGTAGCCCGCGCGCATCTCGCGCTCGGACAGGGTGTCGAGGGTGGCGGTATCGGCCAGGACCAAGCGCGGCTGGTGGAAGGCGCCGATGAGATTTTTACCGAGGGGCGAGTTGATACCGGTCTTGCCGCCCACCGAGGAATCGACCTGGGAGAGCAGGGTCGTCGGCGCCTGGACGAAGCGGACGCCGCGCCGGAGCGTCGCCGCCGCGAAGCCCGCGAGATCGCCGACCACGCCGCCGCCGAGGGCCACCACGAGGTCGTTGCGCTCGATCCGGTGGGCGAGGAGCCCGTCGCAGACCTGGGCATAGACCGCATAGCTCTTCGAGGCCTCGCCCGGCGCGACGGTGACGAGGCCGGAGCGCAGGCCCGCCGCCTCCAGGCTCGCGCGCAGGCGTTCGCCGTAGAGCGCCGAGACGGTCTCGTCGGTGACGATGGCGGCGGCACGGCCGCCAAGGGCGGCCACGCGGGCACCGGCCTCGTCGAGGAGGCCCCGGCCGATATGGATCTCGTAGTCGCGGCCCTGGTCGAGGGGGACGTGGACCGTCTGTCCGTCACTCACTGCGCGGCGACGCCTTGGTTCGAGGGGCCGTTGAGATAGGCATCGAGGGCCTCCATCACGTCCTCCACCACGCGATCGTGCGACACGTCGCGTGAGGGGATCATCACGTCGGCACTGCCATAGACGGGATGCCGGATCTCCATCAACTGCCGCATCGTCTCCTCCGGGTCGTCGGTCTGGAGCAGGGGGCGGTTACCGCGCTTGCGCACGCGGCGCATCAGCACGTCGAGCTCCGCCTTCAGCCAGACCGAGACACCGCCTTGCGCGATCCGCGCCCGCGTCGCCTCGCGCATGAAGGCGCCCCCGCCGGTGGCCAGCACCAGCGGCCCCTCACGGATGAGCCGGGCGATCACGCGCTCCTCGCCCTCGCGAAAGCTCGGCTCGCCGTAGATGGCGAAGATGTCCGGGATCGTGAGATGGGCCGCCGCTTCGATCTCGTTGTCCGCATCCTTGAACATCAGCCCGAGGCGCGCCGCCAGGCGCCGCCCCACCGTGCTTTTGCCAGCGCCCATGAGACCGACGAGCACGATCGAGCGCGCGCCGAGGGCACGGCGGAGCCTGACTTCGATGGGATCGGCGGCGATGTCGCCTCCCGATGGCTCAGTCTCGGTCTCGGTCATCGTTAAAGTCTTGATACACGTCTTCACGCGATCCTAGCGCGTTTCACCCTCCGGGCGAAGCGAGGCCGTAAGGCGCGGCGCGATTCTTCCCAGGGCGTGTTTCTTTCAGGCAGGCTTCCCCGGTCCGCGAAGCCGTCCCGGACCGGTGAGGCCGATCGCCGCTCGGCGGCCCCGAACCTCTTGCGGCGCACCCTGTGGCTCCGAAGTCCTTGCCATCGCGCGCCCGGCATGGTGCAAACCCTTGGCTTGGCTGTTCAATGATCTGCTCGCCGGCCGACGCCGTCCATTTTCGCCGAGTTCCCTCCGACCGAGGTTCGTCCGAGTGCCGACCCTGTTTCGTTTCCTCGCCACGCTCGCCGTCCTCGGTGGATTGGTCTTCGCGGGCATGTTCGCGCTCGCTACCTTCGTTCAGCCCACGCCCCGGGAAATGAGCGTCAGCATTCCCGCCGCGAAGCTGCAGCCGCCGGGCCGGTGACGGCGTCGGATAAGGCCGATGAATTGGCCGATGAGGTGGCGGGTGCCGAAGGTCCGGACCTCATCGTCGCCTATCTCGAGATGCTCGCGGCGGAGCGTGGCGCCGCCGCCAACACGCTCGCCGCCTATCGCCGCGACCTCGACCATTACCTCGCGGCCCTGTCCGCCTCGGGACGCGATCCGCTCGATACCGATGCAAGCGAGGTCCGTGCCTATCTGGCGGATCTCGAGACCCAAGGGCTGAAAGCCTCGTCCGCCGCGCGCCGGCTGTCCTGCATTCGCGGCTTCCACAAGTTCCTCTACGCCGAGGGCCTTGCTGACACCGATCCGAGCGCGCCGGTGGGTGGACCGCGCAGGGGGCGCACCCTGCCCAAGGTGCTGTCGGTGTCCGAGGTCGACGACCTTCTGCGCACCGCCCGCGAGCGGGCCGTGGCGCCGCAGGCCGAGGACGTGCCGGGCGAGCGGCGGCGCGCGGTACGGATGCTGTGCCTGCTCGAAACCCTCTACGCCACCGGCCTGCGCGTATCGGAACTCGTCGCCCTGCCACGCTCGGCCGCCACGACGAAGCAGCGCTACCTCGTGGTGAAGGGCAAGGGCGGGCGCGAGCGGCTGGTGCCGCTCACCGATCTCGCGCGCGCCGCCATGCGCGAGCACCTGACCCATCTCACCGGCGACGGTCCCTTCCTGTTCCCGTCCGACAGCGAGAGCGGGCACCTGACCCGGCAGGCTTTCGCCCGAGACCTCAAGAGTGCGGCGGCGGCGGCCGGGATCCGTGAGGACCGCGTGAGCCCCCACGTACTGCGCCACGCCTTCGCCAGCCATCTCCTGCAGAACGGGGCCGATCTCAGGATCGTGCAGGAGCTTCTGGGCCATGCCGACATCTCGACGACCCAGATCTATACGCATGTCCTCGACGAGCGCCTGAAGAGCATGGTCCGTGATCTCCACCCGCTCATGGACGAGCCCGCCGAATCCGGTACCACGCCCGCGTGACTCGGGCGCTTCGACATCGACTCAAAAGGAGATCCGTCTTCCCCTGCTGACCGCGATGGTTGTCTCATCGAAAAATGAGAACACGATACCCGCGCTGCGAAGGGCGCCGATCGCCTGATTGCGGTTGGCCACCGAGACGGAGGTGATGCAGCCTTCGAGCCGCCGGATCGTCGAAAGCGATACGCCCGAGGCTCTGCTCAGATCTGTCATCGACCAGTCGAGCAGCGCGCGCGCCGCGCGGATATGCCCTGCTTCGAGGCGCTGTTCGAGGCCGAGCCGAAGGCGGCCGGTGGGCCTGATCCGCAACTGGATCGGACCGATGAAGTTGGTCCAGCTTTCGACATGCCCCGCATCGTTCAGCAGGGGAACCAGCATCATGCGGTATCTCGCGATGTCGCCGTTCGCCAGCCTCAGATTCGGCAGCACTTGCGCGAGGCGCCGGGACAGGTACAGCCCCTCCATCCGTTCCCTCCATTGCGAGCCGTCCTCCTTCACGAACGGCCGGGTGGGGTCCTGCAGCAGATCTCCCTCGGGCAGGCCGACAAGGTCGAGCCATTCCTGCGAGAACTTGTTGAACGGAAACACGAAGGTGGTCGATGTGAAGGCCCGGACCGACTCGAAGATCGCCCGATCTCGCTGCCGCTGCGCCGCTTCGGCGCGTGCGAGCAGGGCAGGGTCGCTGATGTCGACGAGGGTGCCGTGGGCGCTCAAGGGCCGCCCATCGTGCGCGGTGGTCACCTCCACGCGGCTCATGACGGTACAGATTCCGGAATCCGGCCTGACGATGCGGAAGGTCGAGGGCGGTACCGTTTCCGATTGCCTGACGAAACCGGGTTCCATGGTCCGCGGGCGGTCTTCAGGATGGATGAGCTTGAACAGAAGTGCGTAATCGGGCCGGACGAGGCCGTCGGGAATCCCGAGGATCGGATAGAGTCCGGATGACCAGAAATGTGTGCTCTCGACAAAGTTCCAACGCCAATGACCAACACTGACAAAGTGTTTGGCTATGTCCGGAACGTCATACGATAGGTTCTTTAGTATGCCGCCGTGCATTGTGAGACCGCAAACTCACGATGATCGTCGGAGATGGGACGGAGCCAGGGGGCCGAAACGACGATCTGAACTAATTGATATATAACTTTTGATAGTATCGCAATATTCCTTTCGGAAATATTCTTACTGCGATGCGAAATCGCGGGCCGATTGCCGATCTCATCGGCCCGCCCTGCCTATGCTCCTTTGCGAGCGTGGTCCGACCTCTGTCATGGGCTTTCGATGATCTCCCATCGTCACTGGAACACGGACGGCCATTTGGGCGATCAATTCGGATCCCATGGGCGGATCGTCGATCCCATCCGACTCCGCGCGGTCGTTTCCGGCGGCGGCGTCACGCCGATCCGCCGGGTCCACCCTCAAACCTCCGCGTCTTCGTCGAGCGTGTCCTCGATGTAGACCTGTTCCAGCACGACCTTGATCACCGCCATCAGCGGCAGCGCCAGGGCGATGCCCCACAGGCCGAACAGGACGCCGAGCACGAGCTGGCCGGCAAAGATGGTGGCCGGCGGGATGTCCAGCGCCCGCTTTTGGATGAAGGGCGTCAGTCCGTAGCTCTCGAGGCACTGCACGACGAGGTAGACGCCGAAGGCGCCGAGCGCCGCGTTGGTGCCGGAGGCGAGGCCCGCCAGCACGATGATGACGCCGGCGATCAGCGGGCCGATGGTGGGGATGAAGGCGAGGAGCCCCGCCTGCAGGCCGAGGATGAGGGCGCCGCCGATGCCGAGGAAGCTCAGTCCCGCCCAGATGCAGACGAAGATCACCGCCATGGTGATGAGCTGGCCGAACAGCCAATGCCGCAGGGTCTCGCCCATGCCATTGAGGAGGGCGGTGGCGCGGGGGCGATAGCGGGGCGGCACGAATCTCACGGCGCCGTCGCGGTAGCTGGCGGGATCGGCCGCGCAGGCGAGACCGAGGAACACGATCACCAGGACGTTGCCCAGCGCGCTGAACAGCCCGGTGACGACGGCGGCCGCCGGTCCCAGCACACTGCCGGCATCGGAGAGGAGGGAGCCGGGGCTCTTGATCGCCCCCGAGGCGAGGCCGCCGAGGCCCCCGGCCTTCTTGTCCTTGTCGGTGTCCTGGGCTTTATCGGTCTCCTTGGCTTTATCGGTGTCCTGATCGCTCGACGTCGGCTCCGGTGCGGAGAAGGCCGGCAGGTCGATCCCGTATTCCTTCAGGCGGTCACGGACCGACCCCGCCTGTTTCGTGATGGTCTGGCCGAGTTCCCGGCCTTGCTGCACCACAGTGGCGCCGCCGAAGGCGAGGAAGCCGAGGGTGAGGCCGCCGAGGATCAGGCTGACGATGGTGAGCCGGAGCCCGCGACCGAGCCCGATCACCTGGCCGAGCAGACGCGTCAGCCCGTCGAGGAAGACCCCGAGCAGGATGCCGGCGAAGATCAGGAGCAGGGTCGAGGCGGCAGTCCAGGCGAGGATCAGCAGAGCGATGAACGCCACCACCGCGATTCCCGAGGCCGCCGGCGACCAGTTGGCGGGGTGTGGACCCGGCTCGTCCTTGATCGGCGTACCCTGCTGCATTTGCTTGCCCCTTCGCGCGGCCTACCACGCGCCCGCTGCGACCGGGCGCGTGAAACCCGTCACAGGCAAGGGGCACGCGGCAGGCGGCGCGCCCTCGTCTGTGGATGGACCGGAGGCGAATCGCCGCCGGTTCGCCCTCACGCCCAGCGTGACGCGGCCTCGTCGTCGGCGCCCGTGGCCTCGACCCAGCCCCCCGTGGTGCCGTTGGCCAGATGCTCGCGCTTCCAGAACGGGGCCTTCGTCTTGAGATAGTCCATGAGGAAGCTCGCCGCCTCGAAAGCAGCCACGCGGTGGCTTGCCGCCGTCACCACGAGGACGATGCCGTCGCCCGGCGCGACGAGGCCGTGCCGGTGGATCACCCGCACGGCCTGGAGCGGCCAGCGATCCTGAGCCGCCTCCACCACCCGACCGATCTCCGCCTCGGCCATGCCGGGATAATGTTCGAGTTCGAGCCCGGTCAGGCGCCCGCCCTCATCGCGGCACAGGCCGGTGAACGTGACGATCGCCCCGGTCCTGCCCCGGAGAGTCTCGTTCAAGTCCGCCATCTCCGCGGCCACGTCGAAGGGCGCGCTCTGAATGCTGATCGCGGCTGCGCCCCGATCGTCCGCCGTCGTCTCGCCTGCTGACATCCGTCGATTCCTTGACGCATCGGCGCGAAAGCCCTCGCGACCGGGTTTGATCCCCCTTAAGGGATGCGCGAGATTGCAAAGTCCGCGCGGCGGTTCCACGCTGTTGCCCATCGGTCCGTCAACGGCATCCAGGCGCCCGGCCTTACCACTCGATCGGCATGGGTTCCATGCCCCGGCGCTCCCATACCCGGTCCGCGCCACCGGCTTCGAAGGAACCCCCCTCGCGTGACGCCTGAGTTGATCCTGCCCCATGACGGCGTCCTGCCGGTCTTTTCGGCCCGCCCGGTCTGGTGCGGACGCGGAAGCACGGTCATCGGTGCCGCAACGATCGGTGCCCAGGCCTGGCTCGGCGACGACAGCGTGATCCGCGCCGACGGCGAGGCGGTGACCGTCGGCGAGCGCTTCTGGCTCGGCCATCGCTCCACGCTCCATATCGCCACCGATTCGCACCCCACCCTCGTCGGCGACCGGGTGACGGTGGGCCGCAACGCCGTGGTCCATGCCTGCACGGTGGGGTCCGACGTGGTGATCGAGGACGACGTCATCGTCCTCGACGGCGCCACCGTGGAGGACGGGGTGCTCATCGAGGCCGGTGCCACCGTCTTCCCGCGCTCGCACCTCGCCGCGGGCTTCGCCTATGCCGGCAGCCCGGCGAAACCCCAGCGTCCCGTCACCCCGGCCGAGATCGCCGAGCGGGCCGAGCGTGTACGCGAGGCCACGGGAGATAGCCCGTCGCCCGTGGCCGGCGACGAGATCGATGTCGATCCCAGCGTCTACGTCGCCAGCACGGCGCGCCTGCGCGGCCGCATCGCCCTCGGCGCGGGGTCGAGCGTGCTGTTCTCCTGCGACCTGCATGCGGAGGTCGGCCCCATCCTCGTCGGCGCCGACACCAACATCCAGGACAATACCGTCATCCGCGCGCGGGCCGAGGGCGTCGTCATCGGGCGCGACACCACGATCGCGCATAACGTGCGGATGGCCGATTGCCGCATCGGCGCGCGCAGCCTCATCTGCATCGGCTGTGTGCTCGCCCCCGGCACCGTGGTGGCCGACGACGTGCTGCTGGCCGGCGGCTCCACCACCGATCCGGGCCAGCTCCTCGAGAGCGGCTATCTCTGGGGTGGCCGCCCCGCCCGCATCCTCAGCCCCCTCGACGCGGACAAGCGCGCGATGATGACCCGCATCGTCGCCGGCTATTGCGAGCATGGGCGGGTGTATCGGCAGATGGAGAACGGTGCGGTCTGAAGCGGCTTCCGCAGCGAGCCGAGCCGCGTCAGTGGAGAGCGTCGTTGCGATCTCGCGCGCTGTTCCTGACATAGGAAACGGCGGCGATCGTCTTGTAGACCAGGGAAATGACCACGACACACGACGCCGTGATGATCAGAATGACAGAGGTGAGCTGATAAAGGATCATCCCGCCTGTCGGGGCGAGCGTCTTTCCCGAAGGAGACGGGATGACGTGCGGAAGCGACAGGTCGTAAATCCCATAGAAAGCGCCGATGATCGTCAGGATCGAGATTGCCAGGGCGCGCAGGGAGCCTTCGGTTTTGATCAGCCAAATCGGAAGCAAGAATAAAAGCGCAATAGGAATTAGAAGGAGAAGCATTTCAGCCTCAGGAAGACGATTTATATTTATGAATTTGATCATTTAAGGTGTAATATATCTTATTGTAGCAAATAATCTCGCATTGATTGATCTCACGCGGGAGCCAATTTACCATCGACAGAAGTAAATATAAAAAGTTATAGCCTCGTCTTGTGTCGATGAATCACGGTGGCGCCTCGTGAAGGCAATGCGTGCCGACGTCAATCGGTATTCATCCGAAAGCGGGCATCATCCTGGGCGCGGGGATCGACGCGAACCCGCATCCGTCGTTGCGGGCATGCCATGCGATCGGTGCAGATTCGCACCGCCCCGGACCGCGGCATCGTTCTAGATTTTATGGGGTTCAGGAAGGTAGGCGCATGACCGTTGCTTTCGGGAGCGCTCGCACGGCCCGGTCCGTCCTTCGGGGTGGCGCCGTGCTGTCGGTCATCGCCGCGATGGCTCCCGCTTCGGCCGCTCCCGAACCGCAGCGCTTCTCCATCACCTATCGCCTGTCGTTCCTCGACCTTCCCGTGGGCGAGGCCACTCTCGCCGTGGATCAGGCGGGTGGGCGCTATGCCTACGATCTGAAAGCGGGCCTGCGCGGTCTTGTCGGTGTCTTCTTCGAGGGATCGGGGACGGCGTCCGCATCGGGGGAGCGGTCGCGGACCGGAGCGCTCACCGGTACGTTCCGGTCAGAGAGTCTCTATGGCCGCAAGCCGGTCCAGGTCTCCATGGTCCTGTCGGGCGGACGCGCGCATGACGAAAGGGTGGAGCCGCCCCCGACTCCGACGCCCGACCGGATTCCTGTGGCGCCGCAGGACAAGGTCGGCGTCGTCGATCCCCTGACCATGCTGGCGATCCCGCTCGGCGCGACGCCCCTCGACGCGACCCTCTGCGAGCGGCGCATCCCCGTCTTCAACGGGGTGGCACGGGCGGATATCGTCCTCTCGCGCGGGGCGCTGGTGACCGTCCATGAGGGACCCTATCGCGGTCCGGCGCTCGATTGCCGGGTGCGCTGGGTGCCGGTCTCGGGTCACCGTCCCAATGGAAGCAGCGTGCGCCGCATGGCCGAGAACGACGACATACGCGTGCGGTTCGCACCCGTTCCCGGCGGCGCGATGCTGTTGCCGCTCACGATCTCCCTGGCCACCGGCTGGGGCCAGGCGGGGATCGCGGCGACGCAATGGGGGGCGCCGCTCACAGCCGGCGGACGCGGCGCGGTGAAGGTCCACCTGCCCAACGCCCGCTGAGACGACGGACGCTTCGCGTCTTCCTGCGCTGGACCCCGGCTCGCCGTCCGCCGGCGCTCCAGCCGGCCGGGGAAGGGACTGCGAGGAGACGGTGCGGAAGCCGGGATCCAGGGTGCGCCGCTTGCCCGACGCCGCGCGATATCAGCCCGCCACGTCCTCGTCGGCGAACAGCCCCGTCGGCAGCCCGTCCAGGCTGCGAGCGTTCTTCTGGCGGCGATAGGCGTCGAGTTCGGCCTCCGTCTTGGCCTGGGCCCAGCGGTCGAGGGTGGGACGTTCCTCGCGGTAATCGAACAGGGGCACCCCGAAGCCGCAGGAGGTCTGCACGAGATCGATGACGAGACGCACCATCTGACGCGCTCCGGACGGCTCCCAGCCGTCGAACGCATCCGAGAGGAGGCCGGAATAGGCCTCGCTGCCCCGCGCCAAAACCTCTCCGCACCCGTAGAGCCGCAGGATCGTCGGCGCGCCCTCGAAGGCGCAGAACATCAGCGTCAGCCGTCCATCCGCGCGCAGATGCGCAGCGGTCTCGTTGCCGCTGCCGGTGCGGTCGAGATACACGACGGTGTTCGGATCGATGACCCGGAACGTATCGGTGCCGCGCGGCGACAGGTTGATCCGCGTGCCCTCCGCCGCCGATGCGGTGAAGACGATATGCTGGCGCGCGATGAATTCGCGATGGCGCTCGTCGAGGGCCGGAAACTGCTTGGCCATGGATGTCTCTCTCGCTGCGCTACGCCGCCTCGGGACGTCCCGCCATGATCGCGCGCAGGGCTGCTTCGGGCTCGCGATCCAGGATGTTGAGAAGAGTGCGGACGTAGGGCGGGATCATGGTGCGGCCCTGTTCCCAGTTCTTGAGGGTCGCCAGAGGTGCGCCGATCACCTCGGCGAAGGTCGCCTGCGTCATGCCGAGGCGCTCGCGGATCATCCGAGGAGGCAGCATGATGGCCGCGCCATCGAGGTGGGACGGATCGTCCGGGTCGAACCCGTCCTCGATCATATAGCGGCGGATATCCTCCTCGGGGGTCGCGTCCAATCTGGCGCGATCGACCGTGACGGGACGTTTCAAGGCTTCTTCGAGTGTGATCTTTGCCATTCCGCGCGCTCCTTGCGGTTCGCTGGCCAAGCCGTGATGATCCATCGCGTATCGCCACGATAAGTGTCGACAACCGTGACGAAAACCTCGTTCATCTATCCGATGGCGATCATACGACCTTCTCCGTAATCCTGCCGCATGTCCGTCTTCACGAGGGCGGGACCCGCAAAAATCGTGACGGCGTCCGCGAAATCGATGCCGCGTTCCGTCAGAACCTTGCTCTGCTTGCTCGGATCTCAATCGAAGTTCATCCTGGGCTTCGCGTCTCCAGAAAGCTCCCCGCCCGCCTCTGCAGCCCAAGAGAAGGTGATTCCGCGGGAGTTTCGCGAGGAACAGATATACGCTGCCAGCGCCCCTCAGTAAGTAAACGCCGGGTTCCCTTGCTGCAACACGCGGTTCCTAGGGCCGCAGGAACCGCCCGACCAGCAGCCGCGCCAGGTCGCGCGGCGGTTCGGGGGTGAGGACGGCGAGCTTGTTGGAGGTGGAGAGGGAGGCGAGCCCGTGAAGGCCGGCCCAGAGAGTCGCCACCGCCTGTCGTCTCTCGCTCACATCCGGGATCATGGGTTCGAGCACCCCGTCGACGAGGTCGGTGGCGTGGGCGAGGGCGGCGGCGTACCAGTCGGGAAAGGCCGAATCCGGCGCCAGGGAACGCTCGAAGACGAGACTCCAGACACGAGGGTCCGAGGCCACGAATGCGAGATAGGCATCGGCCAGCGCGAGGGCGTTGTCGCGCGGGTCGGCATCGGGACGGATCGCGCCGGTGAGCGCCGCGTGCAGGCGCTCCAGGGTACGGGCGTTGACCCGCATCACCACCGCGTCGAGATCGCCGACGCCGTTATAGATCGAGTTCGGGGCGTAGCCGATCATCGAGGCGAGCCGACGCATGCCGAGGCCGCGCAGGCCCTCCATGCGCACCAGTCCCTCCGCCGCCTTGGTCACCAGGGCGGCGAATTCCTCGCGATTATGCTCGCCCCGCGGACCGGTCCCGCGCCGTGCCGGTTTGGTTGCCTTGGCCACTCTGTCCCGCCCTCGCGTGCCGTCCGGCACGCCACCACCGCATAGATTGCACGACGTGCAAAATCAATATTGCCGGCACCTCGGCCAGCGGCTAATTTGCACGTCGTTCAAAAATCTCGGCCGTGCCGGATTTGACGGTTCGTTACAGGGTGGGCAGTCATGGTCCGCCCCGAGGAGACCCTGATGTTCCGTACCTTGATGACGACCCGCCGGTTCGCGCCCCTGTTCTGGTGCCAATTCTTCTCGGCCTTCAACGACAATTTCCTGAAGAACGCTTTGGTCTTCCTAATCCTGTTCAAGGTCGCGGGCGCCGGGGGAGAGGCCGCCCATCCGGGCATCCTGGTGACGCTGGCCGGTGCCGTCTTCATCGGCCCGTTCTTTATCCTGTCGGGTCTCGGAGGCGAGCTCGCCGACCGCTACGACAAGGCGCTCATCGCCAAGCGCCTGAAATTCGCGGAGATCTTCGCCGCCGCCGCCGCCGCGATCGGCTTTTTCCTCCACTCGGTGCCAGTCCTGTTCGTGGCGCTCGGCCTGTTCGGCACGGTGGCGGCCCTGTTCGGCCCGATCAAGTACGGCATCCTGCCCGACCACCTGAAGCGCAACGAACTCACCGCCGGTAATGCCCTGGTCGAGGCCGCGACCTTCCTGGCCATCCTGCTCGGCACTATCGTGGCGGGGTTCGCCAGCGCGCTCGGTGGCGATGCCCTGGCCTTCAGCGCCCTGATCATGGTGTTCGCGATCCTGTGCTGGCTCTCGGCCCGGCAGATCCCCTCCACCGGCGAGGCGGCGCCGACGCTCAGGATCGATCCCAACGTCGCCCGCTCCACCGTGGCCCTGCTGCGCGACCTCTACGCCGATACCCGGCTGTGGCGCGGCTCGCTCATCGTCAGCTGGTTCTGGCTGGTGGGCGCGGTGGTGCTCGCCCTGCTGCCGGTGCTGGTGCGCGAGAGCCTGAACGGCTCGGAGACCGTGGTCACCCTGCTGCTCGCGATCTTCTCGGTGGGCATCGCCGTCGGCTCGGCCCTGGCCTCATGGCTCGCCAGCGGACGCATCGTCCTGTTGCCGACGCCGATCGGCGCCCTGTTCATGGGCCTGTTTGCCCTCGATCTGGCCTGGACCGTCGCGCACCTGCCGCCGGTATCCGGCGAGGTGATGGGCGCCGGCGCCTTCCTCTCCACCGGGACGGGCCTGCGCGTGGCGGCCGCCTTCGCCGGCCTCGCCATCGCCGGCGGCCTCTACATCGTCCCGTCCTTCGCCGCCGTGCAGGCCTGGACCGACAAGGACAAGCGCGCCCGCGTCATCGGCGCCGTCAACGTGCTCACCGCCGCCTTCATGGTCACCGGGGCGCTGGGGCTCGCCGCCCTGCAGGGGGCGGGCTGGTCCATGGCCTCTCTCCTCACCCTCATCGGCGTCGGCAACCTCGCCGCCGGCGTCATCGTGCTGAAGGTGATGCCGACGAGCGCCTTCCGCGACTTCCTCTCGATCCTGTTCCGCGCCTTCTACCGCCTCGAGGTCCGCGGCCTGGAGAACGTGGAGAAGGCCGGCCCCAACGCCATCATCGCCCTCAACCACGTCTCGTTCCTCGATGCGCCGCTGGCCCTCTCGCTCCTCGACAAAGAGCCGGTCTTCGCCGTCGACCACGGCATCGCCCAGCGCTGGTGGGTGAAGCCGTTCCTCCGCGTCACCAAGGCGATGCCCCTGGACCCGACCCGGCCGCTGGCCACCCGCACGCTCATCAACGCGGTGAAGAGCGGCGAGACGCTGATCATCTTCCCCGAGGGGCGCCTCACCGTCACGGGCAGCCTGATGAAGGTCTATGACGGTGCCGGCCTCATTGCCGACAAGTCCGGCGCCAAGGTGGTGCCGGTGAAGATCGAGGGCCTGGAGAAGACCGCCTTCTCGCGCCTCTCCCGCAACCAGGTCCGCCGCCGCTGGTGGCCGAAGGTCATCGTCACGGTGATGTCGCCGGTGGCGCTTACCGTCGATCCCGCGCTCAAGGGCAAGAACCGGCGGCGCGCGGCTGGAGCGGCGCTCTACGACATCATGTCCGATCTCGTCTTCGACACCGCCTTCATCGACCGCAGCGTGATGAGCGCCCTGATCCAGGCCGGGAACGACCATGGCTGGCGCCGCACGGCGGTGGAGGACCCGGTCACGGGGACACTCAGCTATTCGCGCCTCGTCATGGGCGCCAACATCCTGGGCCGGAAGCTGATGCCGCTGGCCGCCGAGGGCAAGGCCATCGGGCTGATGCTGCCCAATGCCAACGGCGCGGCGGTGACGTTCTTCGCCCTGGCGAGCTCCGGGCGGGTTCCGGCGATGATCAACTTCTCGGCCGGCCCCGCCAACGTCCTCTCGGCCTGCTCGGCGGCGGAGGTCGACACCATCCTCACCTCCCGCGCCTTCATCGAGAAGGGCCGCCTCGGACCGCTGATCGAGGCGATCCAGGGCAAGGTGAAGCTCGTCTACCTGGAGGACGTGCGCGCCAGCGTCACCACCGGGGACAAGATCCGCGGCTTCCTCAGCCCCCGCAAGCCCCTCGTGGCGCGGCGTGGCGACGATCCGGCGGCGATCCTGTTCACCTCGGGTTCGGAGGGCACGCCCAAGGGCGTGGTGCTCGCCCATCGCTGCATGCTCGCCAACACCGCCCAGGTCGCCGCCCGTATCGATTTCGGGCCGACCGACAAGGTGTTCAACGTCCTGCCCGTGTTCCACGCCTTCGGCCTGACGGCGGGCCTGATCCTGCCCCTCGTCTCCGGCGTGCCGGTCTACCTCTATCCCTCGCCGCTGCATTACCGGATCGTGCCGGAACTGATCTACGGTTCGAATGCCACCGTCCTGTTCGGCACCGACACCTTCCTCGCCGGCTACGCCAAGACGGCCCATTCCTACGATCTGCGCTCGCTCCGTTACGTGGTGGCCGGTGCGGAAGCGGTGAAGCAGGCGACCCGCAAGACCTGGAGCGAGAAGTTCGGCCTGCGCATCCTCGAGGGCTACGGCGTGACCGAATGCGGGCCGGTGGTCGCCCTTAACACCCCGATGTTCAACCGCTTCGGCACGGTGGGCCGGCTCCTGCCGGGCATCGCGTTCCGCCTCGAACCGGTCCCCGGCATCGAGGAGGGCGGCCGCCTCTCGGTGAAGGGGCCGAACGTGATGCTCGGCTACCTCCGGGCCGAAAAGCCCGGTGTGCTCGAGGCGCCGCCGGAGGGCTGGCACGATACCGGCGACATCGTCGCCATCGACGCGGAGGGCTTCGTCACGATCAAGGGGCGCGCCAAGCGCTTCGCCAAGATCGCCGGAGAGATGGTGTCACTCGCTGGGATCGAGGCCATCGCCGCCGAACTCTGGCCGGATACGCCGAGCGCGGTGGCGGCGGTGCCGGATGCGCGAAAAGGCGAGCGGCTGATCCTGTTCACGGAGCGCAAGGACGCCACCCGCCCCGCCTACCAGGCCTTCGCCAAGGCCAAGGGCGCCACCGAGATCGCCATCCCGGCCGAAGTGGTGGTCCTCGACAAGCTGCCGATGCTGGGGACCGGCAAGGTGGATCAGGTCGGCGTGGTCAAGCTGGCGCACGAGCGGGCCGGCGGCGAGTCCACCGCTGCGGCGTAGTTCTGGCGAACCCTCTCCCGCAAAGGGGGGAGGGTTCGTGGCCATTGTCCCATCACCGCCTCGGCCAGCCCATCCACCTGCGCCTCCGTATGCGCGGCGGAGAAGGCCACACGCAGCCGCGCCGTCCCGGCCGGCACCGTGGGCGGGCGGATGGCGACGACGAGGTAGCCCTGCTCCACCAGGGCCGCCGAAAGGCCCAGAGCGGCGTCCGCCTCGCCGATGAGGATGGGGACGATGGGGCTCTGTGCCTCGGGGAGGCCGAGTTGCGTGGTGAAGCGGCGGGCCAGGGCCAGGGGCCGGGCGGCGAAATCCGGCTCGGCCTCCACGATGTCGAGGGCGGCCAGGGCGGCCGCCGCCGAGGCCGGAGGCAGCCCGGTGGTGTAGACGAAGCTGCGGGCGCGGCTCGTCATCAAGTCGACCACCGCGCGGGAGGCGCAGAGATAACCGCCATAGGAGCCGAGCGTCTTCGACAGGGTGCCCATTTCGAGGGGCGCCCGCGCGTCCTTCCCGATGACGCCGAGGCCGTGGGCGTCGTCCACCAGGGTCCAGGCATCGTGCGCGTCGGCGAGGTTCAGGATGTCGGCGAGGGGCCCCCGGTCGCCGTCCATGCTGTAGACCCGCTCTGTGAGGATCAGCGCGTGCTGATGGCGGGAGCGGTGCTTGGCCAGAAGCGATTCGAGATCACCGAGATCGTTATGGGCGAACCGCAGCACCTTCGCGCCGGAGAGCCGTGCGCCCGCCCAGAGGCAGGAATGGCCGAGCGCGTCCACGAGGATCAGGTCGCGTGGGCCGGCGAGCCCGGAGACGATGCCAAGATTGGCGAGATAGCCACTGCCGAAGACCAGGGCCGCTTCCGTCCCCTTATGGGCGGCCAGGCGCTCTTCCAGGGCCGCGAGGGGCGGATGGCTGCCGGTGACGAGGCGGGAAGCACCGGCGCCGGTGCCGTGGCGCGCAGTCGCGGCTTGAGCCGCCGCGATGACGCGCGGATCCTGCGATAGGCCGAGGTAATCGTTGCAGGAGAACGAGACGAGGCTGCGCCCGTGTCGCGTCGCCGCCGCCTGAGGGCCGCGCGTGGTAGGGACGAGATGCCGGCGCAGGGAGGTCTCGTCGAGGCGGGCGAGATGGTCGCGGGCGAACGCTTCGAGGCTGGTAATGCGGTCGAGGTCGGACATGGGAGCGGGAAGGAGGCCCGTGCCATTCCGATGTCAAGCACGCGCGATGGTCACTCGCGCGGCCGGCGCCTCTCGATGCGGTAGAGCGCGAAGCGCGCAGATGCCGCCAGGGGCACGAGCAGGCCCGGCATCGGGTTCGGAGCCGAGGGGCCGACGACGTAGAGATAGTCGAAATCCGCGGTCCAGCTGCGGGTATAGCCCGGCGCGTCCGCGTTGGGCCGGCCCTCGGCGATGTCGCGCAGGATCACCATCGCCGTCGGGCCGCCATAGGGGACGGCGAGATGACGGTAGCCTTCGATCACCGTCACCGGCTGCTTGCCGATGGAGGTGAACAGCGTCGGCACGAACGCATCCGCATAGGCGACGGCCAGGGTCACCGCATTGTAGATCGGATAATCGGAGAGGTCGTTGAGGGGCGGGTCCTCGCCGCTGCCGCTATGGCCGACGAGGACGCGGGACTTCGGCTTCAGCTGCCCGAAGGAGGTGAGGAGCGCCGCATACTCGCTTCGGTAGATCGCCGCGACGGTGAAGGCGCAGGCCAGGTTCACCAGGGTCACGCCCAGGACGACCGCCGCCGTGATGCGTTCCCAGACCCGGCTCGGCGGCGACACCACGATGAAGCCCGGCACGATCAGAAGAGAGGCCACCGTCACCCGCAGGTCGACGAAAGCGGTGTCGAACAGGCGTGTGGGCAGGGCGACGAAGAGACCCGCGAGACTGCCGGCCAGCCAGAAGCCGGATTGAACGGCGCGGAACGCGCCGCGCGATGCGAGCAGGACGGTGAGTCCGACGAGAGAGACGGTCCCGGCGGCCGAGAGCCACAGGCTGTAGCCGTTCAAGGTCGCGAAGAGCATCACGAGCTTCCAATGCCCGTTCCAGGCGGTACCGTCCTGGCCGACTGAGCCGCCGGTCGCTCTCATGATCGAGAAGGCGACGACCGCCGGCAGGGCAAGGGCCAGGAAGCGCCCCATCGTCGTCGGCAGGCCGGGATTCCGATTTCGGGCACGCCAGAGCTCATGGATGCCGAGGGTGAAGCCGTAGAGGCCGAGCGCGAACAGGTGGGCGCCGAACAGCAGGGCCACGAAGAGTGTGTGAAGCGCGAGCCGGAGCGGCAAGGCTCGGTCCTGCAGGACGATCCAGCCGGCGATCCCCCACAGCGCGATGCCGACGGCGAACTGGAAGTTCACGAAGCCCCAGGCGAAGGGAACGCTGTAGAGCACCAGCAACGCGAGGAAGCCACTCACCTGAAAGCGGCGCTTTACGGCGAGTTCGAGGGCGATGGCCCCGGTGATCGTGAGGATCTGGCTCGCCAGCAGGAACAGCCGGGTCGCGAGTTCGACGCTCGTGACCCGCGCGATGAGCGGGACGACGAGGTCCATGGCGAGGTTGGGATAGAGCGCCCAGGTCACCCGGTAGAAGGGATGCGCCTCCGGGGTTCCGTCACGCACGAGGATGTGCATGCGGGCGAGGTGGTTGGGATAATCCACCATCGCCGGGATCGGCATTGTCAGCACCGGAAGCAAGGCGATGACGAACAGGAGGGCAAACAGCGCAACGGCCAGGGGGGAGGTGCCCCAAGGCCGGCCGGGGACGAGTTCGGGTCTCTCGGCAGGCACAGGGCGGTCCCGAAAAAACGACATCCCTCCGGAAGGCCGGTCGATGGCCCGGAGGGCAGGATCGCGGACCATGCCTCCGGCGACTTTAAGATCGGGTTAGAGGCACGCTCCCTTGACCGTTCAGCCCCGCGCGCTCATCCCCCCGACCATGCCTGCCTCACCTCAGCCCGCGCGTCCGAAACACGCCCTCTGGCGGCCTTATACGCAGATGCGGAATGCGGTGCCGCCCCTCGAGGCGGTGCGCACCGCGGGCTCGCGGATCGTGCTCGCCGACGGGCGCGAGCTCATCGACGGCATCGCCTCGTGGTGGACGGCGGTCCATGGCTACAACCATCCGCATATCCGCGCGGCGGTGGCGGCCCAGCTCGATGCCATGCCCCATGTGATGTTCGGGGGGCTCACCCATGCACCGGCCGAGCGCCTGGCCTCGCGCCTTGCCACCCTGGCACCGGGCGACCTCGACCACGTGTTCTTCACCGATTCCGGATCGGTGGCGGTGGAGGTGGCCCTCAAGATGGCCGCGCAGATGTGGCTCAACCGGGGCATCGCCGGACGCAGCCGGTTCCTCGCCTTCCGGGGCGGCTACCATGGCGACACGATGGGGGCGATGTCGGTCTGCGACCCGGAGGAGGGCATGCACCGCCACTTCGGCGCCTATTTGCCGGCTCAGCTTTTCTGCGACCTGCCGCGCGATGACGCCACCGCCGACGCCCTCGACCGTGCCTTGACGGAGCATGCCGATACCCTCGCGGCGATCATCGTCGAGCCCCTGGTCCAGGGGGCCGGAGGCATGGTGATGCATGCCCCCGAGACCCTGGCGCGGGTGGCGCGGGCGGCGGAGCGGCACGGCCTGCCCCTCATCGCCGACGAGATCTTCACCGGTTTCGGCCGCACCGGCACCCTGTTCGCCTGCGAGAAGGCCGGGATCGTGCCCGACATCCTCTGTCTGTCGAAAGCGCTCACCGGCGGCACCATGGCGTTGGCCGCGACGATCGCGCGGCGTCCGGTCTTCGACGCCTTCCTGTCCGAAGACCCGTCGGCGGCGCTGATGCACGGCCCGACCTTCATGGCCAACCCCCTCGCCTGCGCTGCCGCGAATGCCAGTCTCGACCTGTTCGAGACCGAGCCGCGTCTCGAACAGGCACGGGCGATCGAGATCCGCTTGGCGGAGGGGCTCTTCAGTCTGCGGGGCCTTGCCGGTATCGCCGACATCCGCGTCCTCGGCGCCATCGGGGTCGTGCAATTCGAACGCGCACCCGATCTCGCGGCGCTCAAGGCGCGCCTGGTGGAGCAGGGTGTCTGGGTCCGCCCCTTCGGCGACATCATCTATCTGACGCCGGCCCTGACCATCGCGCCGGACGATCTCGACCGTTTGTGCGAAGCCGTGGTCCATGCCGTACGCGCGACGTTGGACGCCGGCGCGCGGGGGTGAAAATCTGTCCGCCCGTGACCTGCAACCTGAACGGATGTTTATCGTTGGATCAAGTTGGGTCAAACGGTGAAGGGTGGGCATCGTGGTGAATGAGACGACGCGCTCGGACGACGACAGGCCGGTGATCCTCCTCGTCGAGGATGAAGCCCTGACGATCATGGACCTTGGGGA
This sequence comes from Methylobacterium sp. W2, assembly GCF_020662345.1. Classification (GTDB taxonomy): domain Bacteria; phylum Pseudomonadota; class Alphaproteobacteria; order Rhizobiales; family Beijerinckiaceae; genus Methylobacterium. Next base: position 58,785 of record NZ_VMOA01000020.1, read on the forward strand.
TGTCCTCGAGGATGGCGGCTATGAGACGGTGCAATGCGCATCCGCGGAGCGGGCGCTGGGCATCCTCCAGGCCCGCACCGATATCTGCGGGTTGATCACGGATGTGGAATTGTCGGGCAAGGTCAACGGGTTCGATCTCGCCAACGCGGTGTCGGAAGCCCGTCCGACCCTGCCGATCGTCATCGTGTCGGGCCGTGCCGCCCCCGACCCGGAACGTATTCCGGCGGGCGCCCGCTTCATTTCCCGTCCCTGCACCGGAGAAGACATCCTTCAGCAGATCCAGAAGCTGATGCCCTGCTGAGACGCCGGGCGACAGTTCCGAGCCGATCGTCGGCCTGATTTCGGCCGGCGAAGAACGTCTCGCCGGCCGTTGGTTTCAGCGCGAATTTGAGCCGACTGTCATCTCAGCTTCACGAGCTGGACGCCATCTGCACGCAAATGATCCGCCTCCTTCGCCGGAATCTCGATCGGCGGCGTGGGAGCGCGGGCTCCTGCGAGCGTGGAGTCGGGCGGCGATGGTTTCGGCTGAAGAGCGAGGGGCGATATCGTCCGGCAAGGTCACATCATCGGGCAAGACCGAATCGGGCAGGGCCGACAAGGCCGGCAGGGACACCGAACAGACGATGGGCAAATCCGACAAGCGTATTCGCCCTCCCGGCTCGAAGAGCGTCGGCTGGGCCCTGGTCCAGGCGGCGCGGCTGCACCGCTCCCGGGTGGGGGATCGTCTTGCCGCCCTCGACCTGTTCGCCGGCCAGGAACAGGTGGTTCAGGCTTTGGCGGTCGCCGGCACGATGACCATGGGCGATCTCGCCGCCACCTTGCGGGTCCGGCCGCCCACGGCCTCGAAGACGATCTCGCGCCTCGCGGCCCTCGGCTTCGTCGAACGGCGCGCGGAGGCGGGGGACGGCCGCATCGTCCGCGTGCGACTCACCGATGCGGGCCTCGCCAAGGCGGAGGCCATCGAGCGCATATGGGACGAGGTCGAGGCGGAGATGCTCGATGGGTTCGACGGCAAGGAGCGCCGCCGCCTGCGCAAGCTCCTGCGCAAGGCCGCCCGCAACCTCGCCGACGTCTCGGGTGTCACCGGCCACGAAGTCGATGGCGATTCCGATATCGAGAACGATGACGACGAGCCCGATGCGCTGGTCGTGCCGATCCAGAGCGATCGGCTCGACTGAGCCGGATTGACACTCGCCCTCCAGGGTGTTGCGAGTGTCCGGGTGGGGAGGCCGGCTTCAGGTCTTCCTGGCAATGCCGGAATGGGCGTGATGGCCGCGAGGGCGCCTGAATACACGCCGCTGTTTTCGCCGCGCCAGCCTGAGGGCAAGGCGCCCGGCGAGTCGGTCTATCGCCATGACGACGGCGCTGACGATGATGGCGAGCGTGCAGACGCTGCCGATGAGGATTCCGACGACACCCGGTGTCGGGATCACCATCAGGGAGACGAGCCCGAACAGAGCCGTGAGGGGAACCCATTTTGCCATCGGCGCGGCCGGCCCGTTTGCGAGGAACGAGCCCACGCTAGTGAGTCTGTATAAAGACAAGCTTAAACCATTGAACCACGTTGCGAATTGCGGCCCGCCCTCTCCTCTGCGGGAAGGCCGGGCCGCGATTGCTTCAGCGGTGGTGACGATGACGGTAATGGCGCCGCGAATTCATGCGCGTCCGGTAGGCGCGACGGCCCGGATCGATCCCGAGAGCGCCGTTGACCGTCCCGACCGCGCCGCCGACGGCGCCGCCCACGATACCGCCGATCGGTCCGCCGACGCGGTCACCCTCGGCCGCGCCGCGGCGGACGCCGCCGGGAAGGCCCTGGGCCTCGGCCGCGCCCGACAGGGCGAAAGCGGATAGGACGAGGGTTGCAGCAAGCAATGCCTTCTTCATGACGGGATTTCCTCTTCTTCTTTTCGAAGACCGGCTGCGGTCTTGCGGCCGGATCGACCTTCAGCGTTCGGATCTGCGCCGGTCCCGACCGGGATGGCACGCCGTCACGCATGGGATGATAACGGCCGAGCTTCCAAAAGGTCGCATCGATCCCGATCGGCACTCGCCGGCGCGTGACCGGCCAGACGATGCGAGAGGATGATCGCCTCGCGGCTGCTGGTTTCTGCCGTCCGGCGCTGCTAGAAGCCGGGAATGCGCGTTCTCGACGTCCCGCGCGGCCTGAGCCGCCTTCGAATTACGAGCCCGGCCTCCGCCTGAAGGCCGCTGCGGCGGCCCGAGCGGGAGCCGGGAGGGCGGCCCACCGCCTCCGTTCGCCGACATCGGCCAGACGCCGACCGTCCTGAAGATCAGCGCACCGTTTCGCAGAAGACCCCATGACCGATTCGACAGCCCCCGACGCCGGCCAGCCCGCCCGCGACTATTCGCAGACCCTGTTCCTGCCCAAGACCGAGTTCCCCATGCGGGCCGGCCTGCCGGTGCGCGAGCCCCTCCTCCTGGAGCGCTGGGCCGCCATCGACCTCTACGGCCGGATCAGGGTGAAGGCCGCCGGCCGCCCGAAATTCGTGCTCCATGACGGCCCGCCCTACGCCAACGGCAACATCCATATCGGCACGGCGCTCAACAAGATCCTGAAGGACGTCATCGTCCGCTCTCAGGGCGCCCTCGGCTACGACGCCAATTATGTACCGGGCTGGGACTGCCACGGCCTGCCGATCGAGTGGAAGATCGAGGAGCAGTACCGCGCCAAGGGCCGCAACAAGGACGACGTGCCGGTCCTCGAATTCCGCCAGGAATGCCGGGCCTTCGCCGGTCAATGGCTCGATACGCAGCGGACCGAGTTCAAGCGCCTCGGCGTCACCGGCGACTGGGATCACCCCTACGCGACCATGACCTTCCCGGCGGAGGCCACGATCGCGCGCGAACTCATGACCTTCTCCATGACCGGCCAGCTCTATCGCGGCTCGAAGCCGGTGATGTGGTCCGTGGTGGAGAAGACGGCGCTGGCGGAAGCCGAGGTCGAGTACGAGGATCATGTCAGCGATACGATCTTCGTAGCGTTCCGGGTCGCCGCCGGAGCACCGGGCGACCTTGCGGCCGCGCGAGTCGTGATCTGGACGACCACCCCTTGGACGATGCCGGGCAACCGCGCCGTCGCCTATTCGAAGCGGGTGGCCTACGGCCTCTACCGCGTTACCGCGGCAGCCGAGGACAATTGGGCCAAGACCGGCGACACCTACCTCCTCGCCGACACCCTGGCCGCTAGCGTCTTCGCCTCGGCCCGCGTGGAGGCGTTCGAGCGCGTCCGCGACGTGACGGCCGCAGAGCTTGCCGGCCTCACCCTCTCGCATCCGCTTGCCGGGCACGTCGCCGGCTACGACTTCCAGGTTCCCCTCCTCGAAGGCGACCACGTCACCGACGAGGCCGGCACCGGCTTCGTCCATACGGCGCCAGGCCATGGCCGCGAGGATTTCGAGGTCTGGATGGCCAATGGCCGTGCGCTCGCCCAGCGCGGCATCGACACCCGCATCCCCTACACCGTCGATGCCGATGGGGCGCTTACCGAGGAGGCCCCCGGTTTCACGGGAAAACTCGTCCTCACCCCCAAGGGCGACAAGGGCGACGCCAACAAGGCGGTGATCGCCGCCCTGACAGAGGCCGGCACCCTGGTGGCGCGCGGCACGCTCAAGCACAGCTACCCGCATTCCTGGCGCTCGAAGAAGCCGGTGATCTTCCGCAATACGCCCCAATGGTTCATCGCGCTGGACAAGCCGGTGGAATCCCTCGGTGAGAAGACGCTGCGCGAGGTGGCGCTGAGATCCATCGACGAGACGCGGTGGGTGCCTGCCCAAGGCAAGAACCGCATCACCGGCATGGTTGCCAACCGCCCAGACTGGGTGGTGTCGCGCCAGCGCGCCTGGGGCGTACCGATCACCGTCTTCGTGAAGAAGGGCACCAGCGAAGTCCTGCGTGACGAGGCCGTGAATGCCCGCATCGCCGAGGCCTTCCTCGCCGAAGGCGCCGACGCCTGGTTCACCGACGGCGACGGCGCCCGCTTCCTCGCGCCGGATCACGATCCGGCAAACTACGAAAAGGTGACAGACGTCCTCGACGTCTGGTTCGATTCCGGCTCGACCCACGCCTTCGTCCTCGACGACCCGGACCAGTTCCCCGGCCTGTCCGGCGTGGTGCGCAAGCGCGACGGCGGCCGGGACACGGTGATGTATCTCGAAGGCTCCGACCAGCATCGCGGCTGGTTCCAGTCGTCGCTGCTGGAATCCGCCGGCACACGCGGACGCGCGCCCTACGACATCGTCCTCACCCACGGCTTCGTCCTCGACCCCAAGGGTCTGAAGATGTCGAAATCGAAGGGCAACGTCGTCGCGCCTCAGAGTGTCATCAAGGATTCGGGCGCCGACATCCTGCGCCTCTGGGTGGCGGCCTCCGATTACGCGGACGATCTGCGCATCGGGCCGGAGATCATCAAGACCTTCGCCGAGACCTACCGCAAGCTGCGCAACTCGCTGCGCTGGATGCTCGGCTCGCTGGCGCATTTCGAGGCGGGCGAACCCGTGCCCCATGCCGAGTTGCCCGAGTTGGAGCGGCTGATCCTGCATCGCCTCTGCGAACTCGACGGCGAGATCCGCGAGGCCTACGCCACCTTCGACACCAAGCGGGTGGTGGCGCTCCTCAACGGCTTCATGACCGGCGACCTCTCGGCCTTCTATTTCGACGTGAGGAAGGACGCGCTCTATTGCGACCCGATCTCGTCGCAGGTCCGGCGCGCCGCGCTGCAGGTGATCGACGAGACCTTCCGCCGGGTGACGATCTGGCTTGCCCCCGTCCTCGCCTTCACGGCGGAGGAGGCCTGGCTCGACCGTTACCCGTCGGATGTCGGCTCGGTCCATCTCGAGACGCTGCCCGAGACCCCCGCCTCCTGGCGGAATCCCGCCCTCGCGGAGCGTTGGCAGAAGATCCGCCGGGTGCGCCGCGTGGTTACCGGCGCCCTGGAGATCGAGCGTGCGGCCAAGCGCATCGGAGCGAGCCTCGAAGCGGCGCCGACCGTGTACATCGCCGATCCCGATCTGCTCACCGCCCTCGACGGGATCGATTTCTCGGAAGTCTGCATCACCTCCGGCATCACGATCGTCCAGGGAGAGGCCCCGGAAGAGGCCTTCCGCATCGATGATGTGCGCGGCGTGGCGGTGGTCTCCGGACCGGCCAAGGGCCGCAAATGTGCCCGGTCGTGGCGCGTCTCCGAGACGGTCGGCTCCGATCCCGATTACCCGGACGTGACGCCCCGCGACGCCCAGGCGCTGCGGGAATGGGATAGGCTGAACGCTGCGGCGGGCGTGGCGTGAAGGTTTCGGGACCTGACGTTGGCCTCTCCCCCTCCTCGGGGGAAGGGGGAGGCGCTGGCATGCCCCCCTTCCGCCTCGGCTTTCTCATCCTTCTCGCCACCCTCGTCCTCGATCAGGCCTCCAAGCTCTGGCTCTATTTCGGCACCGATCTGGTGCTGACGCAGCCGTGGCATCTGACTGCCTTCGCGGATGTCGTCGTTGTCTGGAATCGCGGCATCTCCTACGGCCTGTTCCAGCAGGATGGCGGCCTCGGCCGCTGGATCCTGGTGGCGGTGTCCGTGGCGGCATCGATCGGGATGATCGCCTGGATGCGCCGCGCCTCGTCGGCGCTGCTGGCGGCCGCCCTCGGGCTCATCGCAGGCGGGGCGATCGGCAACGCCATCGACCGGGCGGCCTATGGCGCGGTGTTCGACTTCGTGCACCTCCATGCCGGCGCTTGGTCCTGGTACGTGTTCAACATCGCCGATGCGGCCATCGTCGCCGGGGTCGTCGGCCTCCTCATCGACAGCCTGATCCCGGTCCGGCGCCCCCGCGACGAGGCCTCGCCGGGCGGCCCCTGAAGATTCGTGCGGCTGTGATCCGTAAACCACACTGCGGATCGTTGTGTCGGTGAGGCTGGTGCGCTGCGGTCAAGGCGCCATACGTTCGCCTGAAACCGCCGTCAGGCCACGAGGGCAAGACCGGCATCGACCGACACCAACACGCGCCAGCACGTTCCGGGCAGGCATTCGAGCTGGCGCATTCTGCGGGCCGGCGCAATTTGGGGGCAGCATGATCGGGCATCGCGGGTTCATTCTCGGCCTTACCGGACTCCTTGCGGCGAGCGGCGCGCAGGCGCAGCAGGGCGTGTTCATGCGCGACACCCTGAGCAGCATCGGCCTCATCGAGGCCGAGAAGCCGGCCATCACTTATCGCGAGCGGGCTCCCCTGGTGATGCCGCCCAAGCTCGACGGCAAGGCGCTGCCGCCGCCGCGCGCTGCCACCGCCACGCCGCAATGGCCCAAGGATCCCGAGATCGTCCAGCGCGATCGCGAACTCGCAGACGCGAAGAAGCCGATCTCCCGCGGGGCGCAGGGGCGGATGAACGACAACAACATGACGCTTTCCCTCGACGAGATGCGCGGCGGCCGTCGCGCCGATGCCAGCGTGCGCACCGAACCGGGCCGTCCCGAGAGCGACGGCGCCTCCTCGTCGATCTGGAGCCCCTTCGACATCTTCGGCAAGCGCGAGGAGAAGGCCGAGCCCATCCTCGCCGAGCCCGATCGCGACACGCTCACCGACCCGCCGAACGGATACCGCAAGGCCCCGAAGGCGGTCGCCCGCAACAACAGCGACCCCATCAACAATCCCTCGCGCGAGCGTGAGGAATCCGATCCGGGTGCCTACATTCGCGGTCGCTAGCCAGGTTCCGAGAGGAGCCCGCGGACGGTCCCGTCGCTCATAGAGGAGATGGCCCCGTCCCGCTGGATCCAGCGCCTGTACCCGGCGCCCAAGAGGTGACGGTACGGGATTTGCCCTGACCTCGGCCCTACGGATTCGTGGCATCCGAGGATTGCGCAAGGGGCATTGCGTTCATGACGGGCGGTCACGCATGGCCGACGTATCAAGGAAAAAACGATGCATCTGTTGCGGAAGGATACGCCCGGGTTCTCGCTCAACCGCCGCTACGGCCATGCCGGCCGGGCCGAGGCCGCGCCGTTCGGGCGGTCCGAAGCAGGTGGCCCCGAAGTCTCCGCCTTTGCCCTCGATAACGGCCTCGACGTCGTCGTGGTGCCCGATCACCGCGCACCGGTGGTGACGCACATGGTGTGGTACCGCAACGGTTCGGCTGATGATCCGATCGGGCAGTCCGGCATCGCGCATTTCCTCGAACACCTGATGTTCAAGGGCACGGAGAAACATCCGGTCGGCGCCTTTTCGCAGGCCGTGTCCGGCCTCGGCGGCCAGGAGAACGCCTTCACCTCCTACGACTACACCGCCTATTTCCAGCGCGTCGCCCGCGACCATCTCAAAACCATGATGGAGTTCGAGGCCGACCGCATGACCGGTCTCGTCCTCGAGGATGCCGTGGTGGCGCCCGAGCGTGACGTGGTGCTGGAAGAGCGCCGCATGCGGGTCGAGACCGATCCTTCGGCCCAGCTTTCCGAGGCCATGGCTGCCTCGCTCTTCGTGCATCACCCCTACGGCACGCCGATCATCGGCTGGATGCACGAGATCGAGGATCTCAACCGCACCCACGCCCTTGACTATTACAACCGCTTCTACACCCCCGAGAACGCCATCCTGGTCGTTGCCGGCGATGTGACGCCCGACGAGGTCCGCCGGCTCGCCGACGACACCTACGGCCTCGTGACACCGCGCGGTGCCCGGCCGGTGCGCGTGCGTGCCAAGGAGCCCGAGCCCCGCGCACTCCGCCGGCTCAGCGTCGTCGATCCGAAGGTCGAGCAGCCGACCCTGCAACGGCTCTATCTCACCCCATCCTGCATGACCGCCCGCGACGGCGAGTGCCACGCCCTGGAATTGCTGGCCGAGGTGATGGGCGGCGGCTCCACCTCGTTCCTCTACCGCAAGCTGGTGATGGAGCTCGGCGTCGCCGTGAATGCCGGCGCCTGGTACATGGGCTCGGCCATCGACGACACGCGCTTCTCGGTCTACGCCATCCCCGCCGAGGGCGTGAGCCTGGAGCGCCTGGAGGACGAGGTCGACCGCATTCTGCGCCGCGTCCCCTCCGAGGCCCTGGGTCCGGAGGCCATCGAACGGGCCAAGACCCGGCTCGTGGCCGAGACGGTCTATTCCTCCGACAGCCAGTCGTCGCTGGCCCGCATCTACGGCTCGGCGCTCGCCATCGGCGAGAGCATCGAGGAGGTCCGCCGCTGGCCCTCCGACATCGAGGGCGTGACGCGAGATCGCCTCGCCGCCGTGGCCGAGCGTTACCTGATCCCCGCCCGCTCCGTCACCGGATACCTGACCAAGACGCGCGATCCCGACGCCGCCGTTGCGTGAGACGAGTCTCACGCACGATCCCGCTGATCCCGGCCCGGGCGCCCAGAAGAAGAATGAGGTTCTCATGAACTCGGTCGAAGCCAATCTGGTCGATACCGCCGCCCGCAGCGCGAACGCTCCCACGCTGGCGCTTCCGGTGGCCGCCGCCGCGGGCATCGAGGCCTGGCACGTGGAATCGCCCGTAGTGCCGATGATCGCCCTCGCCTTCACCTTCGAGGGCGGGGCGGCTCAGGATCCGGAGGGCAAGGGCGGCGTGGCGCAGATGCTGGCGCGCCTCCTCGACGAGGGCGCCGGCGACCTCTCCTCCGATGCCTTCCAGGAGCGTCTGGCCGCGCGGGCCATCGAACTCTCGTTCCATGCCGGCGCCGACGCGGTGGGCGGCTCCCTCAAGATGCTGGTCAAGCACGCCGACGAGGCCATCGACCTCCTCGCCCTGGCGCTCGCCAAGCCGCGCTTCGATCCCGACGCCATCGAGCGGGTGCGGGCCCAGACGCTGGCCGGCCTGCGCTACCAGCAGAACGATCCGGGCGTGATGGCGTCACGCCGCTTCTTTGCCGAAGCCTATGCCGGCCATCCCTATGCCCGTCCCTCGTCGGGCACACCGGAGAGCATCGCGGCCATCACCCGTGACGACCTCGTGGCGATGCACCGGCAGATCATCGGCCGCGGCGGCCTGAAGGTTGCCGCTGTTGGGGCCATCGACGCCGACCGGCTGGCCGATGCCCTCAACCGCGCCTTCGGTGTCCTCGACGAGGCCGGGCCGCTGAACGCCGTGCCTCAGACCCAGGTCGGCCAGCTCGGGCGCCGCGTCGTCGTCGATATCGACGTGCCGCAATCGGTCCTGCGCTTCGGCATGGGCGGCGTGCCGTGGAAGGACCCGGATTTCATCCCCGCCTACGTGCTCAATCACATCCTCGGCGGCGGCTCCTTCACCTCGCGCCTGTTCCAGGAAGTGCGCGAGAAGCGTGGGCTGGCCTATTCGGTCGGGACTTCTCTGGTCAGCCACCGCGCCAGCGCCATGACCTGGGGCTATACCGCCACCAAGAACGAGCGCGTCGGCGAAGCCCTGTCGGTGATCGGCGACGAGATCGGCCGTCTGATCAGCGACGGCCCGTCCGACGAGGAGCTTCAGAAGGCCAAGGACTACCTCACCGGCTCCTATGCGCTCGGTTTCGACACCTCGACCAAGATCGCGCACCAGCTCGTGCAGATCGCCTTCGAGGGGCTGGGCATGGATTACTTCGCCCGCCGCAACGAGATGGTGACGAACGTGACCCAGGCGGATATCCGCCGCGCCGGCGCCCGCACCTTCGCCGATGGCAGGATGCTGGTGGTGGCCGCGGGGCGCCCCACGGATTTTCTGTAGGATTCGGATGCTTCGCGGGGGCATAGCCCGGCCCCCGGCTCACCGTCCGCTTCGCTTCAGGCGGCCGGGGAAGGTGTCGCTTGAATGGGCGAGGGCGGCGGTCTGACCGGCACTCTCAAGCTGTCGAACCAACTCCCCTCTCCGGATGCCTAAAGGGCGATCCGGGATGCAGCCGAGGACCGCATCGCGCCAGCGCCCCCCTATCAGACCGACAGGGCGAGCCGCTCGGCCGCCCGGCGCAGGTCTGCCGCCGGTACTGCACCGTAGCATTCCTCGAACGTTTGCTGCGCCCGTTCCCAGAAGGGCAGCGCTTCCGCGATGCGCCTTTGGCCCGCCACCGTGAGGGTAAGGGAGCGCGTGCGGCCGTCCGGTCCGGGACCGGCGGCGATGAGCCCGTCGCGGGTGAGCGGGTGCAGGGCACGGCCCATCGTGGTCCGGTCCATCACCATGATCTCGGCAAAGCCGTTGATGGAGATCGGCCCGACGCGGGCGAGCCCGCGCAACAGGCCGTACTGGCTGGTGCGCAGGCCGGTCGGCGCGAGATGCTGGTCGTAATGCTGCGTCAGCCGGCGCGACGCCTGGCGAAGGGCGAGGCAGTGGCACTGCGAGACCGGTGCCGGATGGTCCATCGCGAGAGGTCCTCGAGAGACGGGTCACAGGGGTACGGACGACGCGCTTGTCTAACGAGTGCATATGCGCCTATGCAAGGGTCGAACGCGTCGCGGTGCCAGGCCTCCCGCCCGGTCATCGCGCCGAACCCCCATGCGGAACTCGACGAGGCCGTATGCCCAGCGCCGCTCCCTTCGGGTCACTATCGAACGTCGTTGCCGCGCCCCTCGCCCGTCGCAACGTCCATTACGGCTGGGTCGTTGCCGGCGTCACCTTCCTCACCATGCTGGTGACGGCCGGCGCCGTGGGCGCGCCGGGCGTGCTGATCCTGCCCTTGCAGAAGGAATTCGGCTGGGACACGGCGACGATCTCCTCGGCATTGGCCGTGCGCTTCGTCCTGTTCGGATTGATGGGGCCTTTCGCGGCCCAGCTGATGAACCGCTACGGCCCACGCCGCATCGTGCTCCTGGCGCTTCTCCTCATCGTCGGGGGGCTCCTCACCTCCCTGTTCATGAGCGAGGTCTGGCAACTGGTCGTGCTTTGGGGCGTCGTCGTCGGCATCGGCACGGGACTCACCGCCCTGGTGCTCGGCGCCACCATCGCGACCCGCTGGTTCTCACGCTCGCGCGGCCTCGTGGTCGGTCTCCTCACCGCGAGTTCGGCCACCGGCCAGCTCATCGTGCTGCCGCTTCTCGCCGCTCTCACCGAGCATCTCGGCTGGCGTGCCGCGCTCCTCGTGATCTGCGGCCTCCTGCTCACGGCGGGGCTCGCCGTCACGGCGCTGATGCGAGACCGGCCGGAGGACATGGATCTGGCCCCCTACGGCGAGACCGCCGTCACCGGCACCGTTCCGCCGCCAAGCGTGAGTGGCTCCGCCCTCGGGGCCTTGGCGGAGGCGTCGCGTACGAGCGTCTTCTGGGTGCTCTTCGCCACGTTCTTCATCTGCGGGGCCAGCACCAACGGGCTGATCCAGACCCATTTCATCCCCCTCTGCGCCGATTACGGCATCGGCCCGGTGCAGGGGGCGAGCGTGCTCGCGGCGATGGGCGTGTTCGACTTCATCGGCACGGTGGCGTCGGGCTGGCTCTCCGACCGCTACGACAACCGCTGGCTCCTGTTCTGGTATTACGGCCTGCGCGGCCTCTCGCTGATGTTCCTGCCCTTCTCGGACTTCTCCTTCGTCGGCCTGTCGGTCTTCGCCGCCTTCTACGGCCTCGACTGGATCGCCACGGTGCCGCCCACCGTGCGGCTCACCGCCGCCCGGTTCGGGCGCGAGAAAGCGAACCTCGTCTTCGGCTGGGTGTTCGCGGGCCACCAGCTCGGGGCCGCCGCCATCGCCTACGGCGCCGGCCTCTCGCGCACCGCTTTGTCGAGCTACCTGCCGGCCTTCTTCGCCGCTGGCGCCCTGTGCATCCTCGCCGCCGTCCTGGTCATGACCCTGTCGCGGCCCGGCGACCGGCGGGACGCATCATCCGCTGCTCTGCCGGCGCGGGGGTAGCCTGGGCGGAAGGGTCGCGGATGCGGGCGTCAGAGAATCTGCAGATGCGTGCGCGGCCCGAGGCGCCGCAGCAACCGGACGAGATCGGTTCGCTTCACCGCGACGCAGCCCTCCGTCGGCAGGTATCCGGCCCGCGCCACATGCAGGAAGATCGCCGAGCCGCGCCCCGGCCGGATCGGCTGACGGTTGTAGTCGAGATCGACGACGAGGTCGTAGAGACCGTCCTCCCGCCACATCCGCTCCGCGCTCACGCCGGGGGCGGGCAGGGCGATCGGGCGGTTGTAGCGCCGGTCGCGCGGGTCGTCGCACCAGCCGTCGTTCTGTCGCGTCCGGCGCAGAGCCAGCGCGGTGCGGGGGCGCGCCCCGAAATGGTCCGGGCGATAGGCCCCGGCCCGCAGGCGGAAGACACCCCGCGGGGACAGGCCGTCCCCTTCGCGCTTGACCTGACCGATGCCGGAGCGGCCGAGCGCGCAGGGAATGACCGCATTCGCGGCGAGAATCTGCCCGCGGGTGGGGTCGCTCACCAGCCGTCGGACGCGGATGCGGGAGAGAGTCAGGCGGATCATGTCCGCCTTATCGTCCGGACGGACCGGTTCGAGCCAGCCCATTCCCCGGCGAGAATGCACGACGACCGCGCCGATGCGAAACTTTTTCGGACGTAGAACCGTCACGGACGTGCAAAGTCGGCCCTCGGCGTGACGGCGTTCAAGTTTCTGACACAAACCCGCCATCACTCTGCTGTGTAGGCTCGCGGCCGACGACGTGGCCGTCTCTCAAGTTTTCGGGATCGGCCCGTCCGGGCGCCTCCCAGTTGCGTGTGAAAGTATCCCCGGCCGATGTCGACCACCCATCGCCTGCTCATCTGCGACGACGACGAGTCCCTGCGCGAAACCTTGATCGAACAGCTCGATCTGTACGAGGAGTTCGTCACCGTCAGCGCGGAGGACGCGACATCCGCCCTCGCCCGCGTGGCCGAGGACCGGATCGATCTCGCGATCATGGATGTCGGCCTGCCGGACATGGACGGGCGCGAGGCGGTGCGGACCATGCGCCGTAACGGCTATCGCGGCCCGGTCATCATGCTGAGCGCACAGGATTCGGAAGAAGACACGGTGGAGGGCCTGGAAGCGGGCGCCAACGATTATGTCTCGAAGCCGTTCAAGTTCGCCGTGCTCCTCGCGCGCATCCGCGCGCATCTGCGCAGCCACGAAGCCAGCGAGGACGCCGTCTTCCAGATCGGCCCCTACACGTTCCGCCCCGGCGCCAAGCTCCTCGTCTGCGAGCGCGGCTCGAAGCTCAAGCTCACCGAGAAGGAGACCGCGATCCTGCGTTTCCTCTACCGCGCCGGCCGCGAGGTGGTGGGCCGCGACACGCTGCTCGCCGAGGTCTGGGGCTACAACGCCCAGGTCACCACGCATACGCTGGAGACCCACATCTACCGCCTGCGCCAGAAGATCGAGCCGAACCCGGCCGTCACCGCCATCCTCGTGACGGAAGGCGGCGGCTACAAGCTGCTGCCGTGACGGTCAGGCGGCCACGTTCGGCGTATCACCGCCGGACGTGTAGAACGCGGCGATCTCCCGGATGAGGTCGCGCTGCTGCTCGTGGACGAGATCGGACAGGATCTCATCGTCGTTGCCGTCGATGACCGACAGCAGGCGGATGTCCGGATACCTGCCTTCGAAAAAGACCAGGACTTCGGATTGCGCATAGGGATCGTTCGGATCCAGGCAGAAGTGATTGGACACCGGAATTTCCGTCTTCGTCTGGCTCGGGAGACGCGTCTATCCACCGGTTTCATGACATCCGTTTGATCGGCGCTCCTTTCACGCGCAGGTGCCGCGCCGGATTTCCCCCTCCGCCCGCCTTCGGCTAAGGCTAGCTCCGCCGGAGGGACGCCTCCGTCTTGGGGGAGCGCACGGCTTTGGGGCTCGACGACGACATCGCGATCCTGGCGGCCGCGCCCCTGTTCAGCTTCATGGCGCGCGATGCCTTGAGGCTGCTCTCCTTCGCCGCGGAGCGTCGCAGCCTGACGCCGGGAGATGTGCTGTTCGCCCGCAACGAGCGCAGCGATGGCGGTTTCGTGGTCATGTCCGGAACGGTCGAACTGGCGCCGCGTGGCGCCGGTGGCGAGCCCGTCAGGGTCGGTCGTTCCGCCCTGATCGGGCAGATGGCGCTGTTCCTGCGCGGCGAGCGCCCCACCGACGCCCATGCCGTCACGGCGGCGGAGGTCGTGCGCATCACGCCCACGCTGATGCGCCGGGTGCTCGAGGAATTTCCCGACGCGGCCGAGGCGATCCACGCCGCCCTTCACGACGACCTCGGCACGTTGATCGGGGATCTCGACGGCGTGCGCGCAAGGATCGACGCCATCTGACACCGTATCGCCTCTCGCCGGACGCACGATCTGGCGAAAGCTGCGAAGACGGGCCAAAAGTCCTCCGTCCCTCAATGCTCTCCCGGGAAGTGCTCATGCGCGCCGTCGTGATTCTGTGCCTCGCCCTCCTACCCGCCACCCCGGCGCTGGCGGCATTTCCGTGCGATGAACTCTGGGGCGAGCGCAACGCGGTCTATGCGGAGGCCGGCTACTGCTTCAAGACGCAGCGCGCGATCGCGGCCTTCGGCAACGTCAATTGCCGCTTTTCGGACATCCGCGACGTCCCGCTCTCCGCTCGCGACCGGGCGAAGGTCGGCGAGATCGTGCGGGAGGAAACCCGCAACGGCTGCCGGGAGTGAGCCCGCGCCGCGCCTGATGCCCTGAGATGACGGGCAAGGGTGATCGCTCGAGGCTGCGTAAGCGGCTTCGCGGCGCGAAGAGCGCCGCGCGGAGCGGACTTGTCAGGACGGGGGTCCTGACGAGCATCGAGCGGAGCGAAAGCCTGAGCCCGCGGAGGTGGGCGCCGGCGACTGAGGCCAGCAAGAAAGACAGGGCCATCGCTTGAAGCGATGGCCCGAGGTGACAGGCGCGGTCGCCTTTTGTAAGCACGGCCCTCCCCCCTCACCGACCGGAACGCCGCCATGTCCCACGCCGATCTCTCCGCCACCATCGAGACCGCCTGGGAGGAGCGCGCCGGGATCGACATCTCGACCAAGGGCGCCGTGCGCGAGGCCGTGGACGAGGCCCTCGATCTGCTGGATTCCGGCAAGGCCCGCGTGGCCGAGAAGGTGGGCGACGAGTGGCAGGTCAACCAGTGGCTCAAGAAGGCGGTGCTGCTGTCCTTCCGCCTCAACGACATGGAGATCATCCATGGCGGTCCCGATGGCGCCAATTGGTGGGACAAGGTGCCCTCGAAGTTCGAAGGCTGGAAGAAGAAGCACTTTCGTGAGGCCGGCTTCCGGGCCGTGCCCGGCTGCTTCGTGCGCCGCGGCTCCTACATCGCGCCGGGCGCGGTGCTGATGCCCTCCTTCATCAATCTCGGCGCCCATGTGGGCGAGGGAACGATGGTGGATACCTGGGTGACGATCGGCTCCTGCGCGCAGGTGGGGAAGAACTGCCACATTTCCGGCGGCGCCGGCATCGCGGGCGTGCTCGAGCCGCTCCAGGCCAATCCGGTCATCATCGAGGACAATTGCTTCATCGGCGCCCGCGCCGAGGTGGCCGAGGGCGTGATCATCGGTGAGGGCAGCGTGCTCTCCATGGGCGTCTATATCGGCGCCTCCACCAAGATCATCGACCGGTCCACGGGCGAGGTCATGTACGGCCGCGTGCCGCCCTATTCGGTGGTGGTCTCGGGCACGACGCCCGGCAAGGACCTGCCCGACGGCACGCCCGGCCCCGGCCTCTACTGTGCCGTCATCGTCAAGCGCGTGGATGCGGGCACCCGCTCCAAGACCGCCATCAACGAGTTGCTTCGGACCTGAGGCGAACCCGGGTTCGCTGGCGATCGGCATTCCCTCTTCCCGCCTGCGGGAAGAGGGGTCCGGCACCTGTCGTCGACCGTGGCGCGACACCGGGCCGGCCTGTGCGGCAGCGACCGGCGCGTTAGATCTCCGATCCGATACGGACCGTCCCGGATGAGGCGTTGCGAGCGATGATCGAGCCTGCCCACTCCACCCGTGGCTTTCAACTCGACGTGCTGGAACGCAAGGTCCCGACGCCCTGCGATATCGTCGGGAGCGGCCCGGCGGCCCTGCTGCTGCCGGCCCTGTCGTCGATCTCGGCACGCGCGGAGATGCGGCCCCTCGCCAAGATTCTCGGCCACGACTATCGCTGCCTCATCCCCGACTGGCCCGGCTTCGGCAATCATCCGCGTTCCCGCATCGCCATGGAGCCGGAGACGTTCCACGCCTTCATGGATTCCCTGCTCGCGGCATTGCCCGGCCCCTACGCCATCGGCATCGCGGCGGGTCATGCGGGGCCCTATCTCGTGGCGGCCGCCCAGCGGCATCCGGGCTTGTTCGACCAGATCGTCCTCATCGCCCCCACCTGGCGTGGGCCGCTGCCCACCGCTCTCGGCGACTCGCGCCGCGGCTGGCTCTCGGGCATCCGCAAGGCCATCGAGCTTCCGCTGCTGGGCGAGGCGCTCTACCGCATCAACATCAGTCCTCCGATCATCGGCCGGATGATGCGCGCGCATGTCTATGCCGATCCGGACCATGTCACGCCCGGCATCATCGCCGACAAACACGCCGTCACGCTCCAGCCGGGGGGTCGTTTCGGCACGGCGGCCTTCGTCACCGGAGGTCTCGACCCGTTCAAGGCCCGCCAGGACTTTGTCGCCCTGATCGAGGCGGACGGACTTCCACCGCTCCTGGTCCTGCGTCCGGAGCGTGCACCACGCCGATCCGGCGCCGAGATGGACGCCGTCATCGCCACAGGCCATGTATCCAAGGCTTCGGTTCCGGGGGCCTTGAGTCCGCACGAAGAATATCCGGGGGAGGTCGCCGCCGCGATCCGCGCCGGCATCCAGTAGGGGCCCCGTGCGCCGACCGGCGGCAAACCCGTTACGGATTGGCGAAATGTCATGCGGTCTGGGTGCCATACGAGTGTCGTTCAGGAACACTATGGCTCCCCTATCGCTTGCCAATCCCGACGCCATTGATCCCGAGCCGCTGTCATGTCCCCTCTGCTTCCCGCTCTCGCGTCGCTCGCCTTCACGTCCTGCGCCCTGATGATGGCAGCGCCCGTCCTGGCGCAGGCGCCCGGGCCGAATCCCGTCGACACCAAGACGACGGGGGGGAAGCCCCGCTCTGCACCTGCCGTCGCGACGACGCCGTTGACGCCGGGCATGCCGGCACGCGCGCCCTACCTGTCCGACGCCACCGCGCCCGATGCCGTCGCGATCCTGCCGCCGCCGCCGCGCGGGCAATCCGCGGCGGAGACGGCCGACAAGACCACCTTTGCAGCGACTCGCGCCCTCAAGGGTAGCGCACGCTGGGAACTCGCCACGGCGGATGTCGCCGATGGCCCCTCGGCCATCCTCGACGATTTCGCCTGCGTGCTCGGCCGCAAGATCGATCAGGCCCGCTCGCCCGCGCTGATGACGCTTCTCGAACGGACCCGTCTCGATATCAGCCGGGCCACCCGCTCGCTCAAGGAGCATTACCGCCGCCTGCGTCCCTTCGTCGGCAACGAGGCCGAAATCTGCGTGGCCCGCACCCGCGAACTCGGCGACGCCTTCAGTTTCCCCTCTAGCCACGCGACTCAAGGGTGGGCCTACGCAGCCATCCTCGCCGCATTGGTGCCGGAGAAGGCGACGCAGTTCTTCGTCCGCGGCAAGGCTTACGGCGAGAACCGGATCGTCTGCGGCGTGCATTGGGCCAGCGACGTGGAAGCGGGACGTACCACGGCCAGCGTCGTCGTCAGCTCGCTCCAGGGTGATTCCGGCTTCCGTACCGATCTCGAGCGGGCGCGCGTGGAGATCGCCAAGAACCTCTCACAGGAAGGCTCGCCGCCGGACGCGGCGATCTGCGCCCGCGAGACCTCGGCCCTGCGCGAACCCATCCTGTAGGCGATCACGGGGGCTCGGCAGGAACCGACGCCTTCCTTTGACCACCGGCCGCGCTGGCCATGTCCATCGTGCAGGAACGAAGAAAGGCCCGACCGTTGTCCCGGTCGGGCCTTTCTTCGTTTGCCCGTGAAACGGAAGGGAAGGGGTTGCGCCCTTACCCCGCGGTCGTCTTGCTCCGTCTCCGACGTCGGGCGAGGAGATTGAGCGCCTCGACGCCGGCCGAGAACGCCATGGCGGTGTAGATGTAGCCCTTCGGCACGTGGGCGCCGAAACCTTCCGCGATCAGCGTCATACCGATCATGATGAGGAAGCCGAGCGCCAGCATCACCACGGTGGGGTTGGCATCGATGAAGCGCGCCAGCGGGTCGGCCGCCAGCAGCATGACGGTGACGGCGGTGATGACGGCGATCACCATGATCGGCACGTGATCGGTCATGCCCACCGCCGTGATGATGCTGTCGATGGAGAAGACGAGGTCGAGGACCAGGATCTGCCCGACCGCAGCGGCGAAGCTCAGCGCCACCGGCGCGGCCGCATCCTCGTGGCCGTCATCGGGATCGACGGTCTCGTGGATCTCCTTCGTCGCCTTCCACAGCAGGAACAGGCCGCCGCCGATGAGGATCATGTCCCGCCAGGAGAAGGCCTTGCCGAAGATCTCGAAGACCGGCTGCGTCAGGTGGACGATGTAGGCGACGGTGCCGAGCAGGCCGAGGCGAAGGACCAGCGCGAGGCCGATGCCGATGCGGCGGGCCTTGGTCTGCTGATGGGCCGGCAGCTTGTTGGTGAGGATCGAGATGAAGATCAGATTGTCGATGCCGAGCACCACCTCCATCACGATCAGGGTGGCGAGCGCCACCCATGCGGTGGGGTCTGCGGCGAGTTGAAGAAGGGAATCCACGGGGAGAGAACCTCGAACGTCGTCAGGTCGGAAAGCGGCGGAAGATCAGGACGCGGCGGGGATGATGCCGGGGCGCTCGGCAGGCTCCGGCGCATAGATCCGGATCGCCTTCGGCACGACCTTGAAATGGGCCGGCGTGTAGGTGGAGAGCTCCCCATCCGTGTTCACCGGCCGAGGCTTCTTCGTCTTCACCACGATCTCGGTGGTGTTGAAGGCCCGCACGTCGGCGGCCTTGCCCTGGGTGCCCCGGCGAAGGGCGGGCAGCAGCGCGATGAGCCGCCACCAATGCGTGACTTCCAGGCTGTAGAAATCGAGCTTGCCGTCATCGACGGTGGCGGTCTCCTCCACGGTCATCCCGCCGCCATAGTGGCGACCGTTGCCCACCGAGACCTGGATCGTGGTGATCGTTTCGGTCTGCCCGTCATGTTCGAGATAGACCGTGAACGGGCGCACCCGCCGCAGGACACGCATGGCGGCGATGGCATAGCCGAGCGTGCCCCATTTTTTCTTCGATTCGGCGGTGAGGTCGCCGGCGAGGTCGGCCGAAAAGCCGATGCTCGCCACGTTGAAGTAGTAGCGACCGTTGACCCAGCCGAGATCCACCGCCTGAGGCCGCGCCGTGCCGATGAGCTGCGCGGCCTCCACCGGGTCGGTGGGCAGGCCGAGAGAGCGGGCGAGATCGTTGGCCGTGCCCAGCGGCAGGATGCCCAGTGGCAGGCCGGTCTCGACCAGGGCCGGCGCGGCCGAGTTCATGGTGCCGTCGCCGCCGCCGAGGATGACGAGATCGCAGTCCTTTGCATGGCGCTTGATCACCGCTGTGCAATCGGGATCACCCGGCGGCTCGAACGGCTCGATACCGGCGGCACGTAAGGCATCGCGCACGGCGTCGAGGGAGAACGAACCGTTCCGTGCGTTCGGGTTGACGAGAAGGAGGGCCCGGCGGGTGGAGGCGGCGCTCACGAGGCGGCCTCCGGCAAAGGGCATCCCGAGATGCCGCATGAGATCATCGCAACAACCACGTGTTTCAGAACCCCCCGGTGCGTTCGCGCCGCGTCAGCGCAAAGGCAGAGAAGGAGTCCGACATCGCGGCCGACGCCTCGGCCGCCAGAGGGGCCCGGACCCGTCAAGCTCCCCAGAGGTGGGCGCTGCCACGCCGATGGCAAGAGGCAATGTCCCGGAGAAGGGCCGGTTGCGGTAAGATGGGCACTCACAACCTCGAAGGATGGTGATCGTCGATGGCTGGGAACAGCGGGCATAGCGCGGGGAACGGCACCCGATCGAAGCAGCCTGGCAACGCCCCGTGCTAGATCACGGGCCGTGACGCGACCCGGTCGCGAATGGCCCGTCTCGACGCGGGCAACCGAACGCCCGACCTTGACGTTTCCCTTCGGCCGGACGCTGTCATGCGGTCGTGCCCACCCTCCACGTCGCTCGCGACAGCGGTGAGATGCCATGCGCTACGGACTGTTCTCCACTTGCTCGGCCGCCCTCCTCGGGGCCTTGATGTCGACCGGTAGCGCCGGGGCTCAGGGCCGCCCGGCCTGGGTCGATCCGCCGGCCAAGGCCGATACGAAGGCCGACCCGAAGAGCGACGCGAAGCCTGCCTCGCCCCAGGCGGTGCAGGAGGCGCCCCAGACCAGCCCGGCCCAGGCGGCGAAACCCGAGACCACGCCGAGTGCCGCCTCCGTCCCGGAGAGGAGCGCGGAGGCACGCCAGCGGACCCACCGAAACGGCAGACATGCCGAGGCCGGGATCAGGCATTCCCCCCGCCGGCTCTCGCAGGTTCCGCCAAATGCCCTCCCTCTCACCGTCTCCCCCGGCGCCCCCTCCCAGAGCATGGGAATGGCCTCCGAGGACCGCTTCCCCGAATGGGCGCGCAAGGCCCAGAGGCTGAACGAGGATTATCTCGACGCGATCTCGGAGCCAGGCGACGGCATGGTCGCCGCCGCACCGCGTTTCTATGCCGAGTCCGTGCGCTTCCACGGCCGCACCCTGTCGCTGGCGGCGCTGATGGCGGAGAAGCGCCGCTTCGTCCGGCGCTGGCCGGACCGCCGCTACGTGGTGCAGGACGGTTCCCCGCGCATGGCCTGCAGCGTCGGTACGAGCAGCTGCATCGTGCGCTCCACCTTCGATTTCCGTGCGGCGAACCCACGGAACGGTGCCCGCTCGCAGGGCGTGGCGGAACTGACCCTGGAAATCTCCTTCGCCGGACCACGTCCGGTGATCGTATCTGAGTCGAGCCGTGTCCTGCGCCGCTTCGCACCGGGACCGCTGAGCGCCGCCGCATCGACACGGCCCGGTGCCTGAGACACAATCGAACCGATGATCGCAGCCAAGACACGCGCGGCTAAGACACCCGCAGCCGGCAAGACCTCTCCGACCCATTCGTCCGCGACGAAGCCGTCCGGAGAGGTCGAGGCTCCGGCCGTCGTCGCGGCGCGTGCGGCACGGGAATCCGTCCGGTCGATGATCGAAGCGGAAATCCGTCGCCAGGACGCCTTTCCCGTTGCCCGGCGGACGCTTCAGCTGCTCGCCGAGGCCGTGGTCGAGCCTGCCGCCGAGCCGCCCTTCTACCGGGTCGTCGATCGTTCCGGGACGATGCGGCAGGGTGAGAACGGCCCTCTGTCCCTGGAGGAGCTGTTCGCCGAGTTGCGGGGGCGCCATGGCGCCCTGTTCGTGCCTGTGCCGCCGAAACCCGTGGTGGACGCAGCACCCGAGCCCACCGCATCGGACGAGATCAAGGCGGCGACGGCGCGGTTCGTGGAATCGCAATCGGTGATGGCCCGCTCGGTGATGGCCCGCTCTCTCATCCGGGGAAGGGCCGCCGCAGCCACGGTCTCGGCGACCCTGGCGGGCGCTCTGGGCAGCATCCGTCACTCCCTGGCCGATCGCCCGAGCGGCGGACAGGGCTCGAGCCCACAACAGAGCCTGCGCGAACGCGGCATGCGCATCGGCGCCTCGTTCGGAGACAGGGCCCGCGAGACGGTCGCCATCGCCCGTAAACGTTTTTCGGCCTCCGCTGCCACCGATGTTACGGGATCTCCTGCGGCGACGCAGGCCCAGGCACGACAAGCCCCGTGGCCCGGGCTCGTCGCCCGCGCCCGCGGCCGGCTGCGCCGCCTTCGCCGGGATGACGGCACGATCCTGACCCGACCGAGCACGCTCGCGGGCGTGGGCCTGCTCGGCAGCCTCGCCCTTGTCCTGCTTCTCACCCATGGCGGCGGAGACGACAGACCGGTCGCCGCACCGGATGCGGAGGCTCCCCGGCAGGAGGCGAAGACGCAGGATCCGGCCCAGGCGACACCACCCTCCCAGACCCAGCCGGCGCAGGGCCGGCCTTCCACCATGGCCAATCCGCGTGAAGCCGTTTCCTCGGCGACGCCCCCCGGCATTCCCGCCGAAGAGCCGAGCCCACCCTCGGCCGAGGAGAGCCGGACGAAGCCGCCGGAATCGTCCAACGGCCTCACCGGCAAGACGGAGGTGATCGACACCGCGACCCTGCGCGTCGGCGGCAAGCTCGTGCGCCTGTTCGGGGTGGAATGGGTCCGCGGCGGACAGCCGGAAGAACTGACGCGCTACCTCGCCGGGCGCCCGGTGACATGCCAGCCCGTGGCCGGAAGTGCCGCCTATCTCTGCGCGGTGGAAGGCCGCGACCTGTCTGAAGTCGTGCTCTTCAACGGCGGAGGCCGGGCCTCCTCGGAAGCCACCCCCGATCTCGTCGCCGCCGAGGACCGTGCGCGGACGGAGCGTCTGGGGGTTTGGGCGCGCTGACGAGAGGACGATTCACCTTGCATAGGGGGAGACGCTCGGCCTCAATGTCCCTCCTGGAAGGGCATTGGGGGCAAGGATGGATGATCTCTCGATCGGGTTGAGCGTGGTGGCGGTGGCGCTCGTCGTCCTCGTGGTCGTCACCCTCGCCATCGGCATCAACATCATCCCGCAGGGCCACGTCTACACGGTGGAGCGGTTCGGCCGGTACTCGCGCACCCTCGAATCCGGGCTCGGCCTCATCGCCCCCTATATTGAGCGGATCGGCCGGCGCGTGAACGTCATGGAGCAGGTCATCGAGGTGCCGAGCCAGGAGGCCTTCACCCGCGATAATGCCGGGGTGAAGATCGACGCGGTGGTGTTCTACCAGGTGCTCGACGCGGCCAAGGCTTCTTATGAGATCTCAAATCTCGAGACCGCGATGATGACGCTGACGATGACCAACATCCGCACCGTCGTCGGCTCGATGGATCTCGACCAGCTGCTCTCCCACCGCGACGAGATCAACGAACGCCTGCTCCATGTCATGGATGCGGCCTCCTCGCCCTGGGGGGTGAAGATGACCCGGATCGAGATCAAGGACATCCTGCCCCCCGCCGATCTCGCCGGCGCCATGGCGCGCCAGATGAAGGCCGAGCGTGAGAAGCGCGCTTCCGTCCTCGAAGCCGAGGGCCATCGCCAGGCCGATATCCTGCGCGCGGAAGGCCGCAAGCAATCCGCCATCCTCGAAGCCGAAGGGAGGCGCGAGGCCGCGTTCCGCGATGCGGAGGGCCGTGAGCGCAGCGCCGAAGCCGAGGCCCGCGCCACGAGCCTCATCAGCGAGGCCATTTCCCAGGGCGACCTCGCGGCGGCGAACTTTCTGGTGGCCGAGAAATACGTGGACGCGATCAAGGCGCTGGCGACAGCGCCCAACCAGCGGGTGGTGGTGGTACCGATCGAGGCGGCGTCCCTCGCCGGTACCCTCGGCGGCATCGCCGAGATCACCCGCAGCGTGTTCGGCGAGGGCGCGGCGCAGACGCGGAAAAGCTCCGGCCTGCCGCCCAAGGTCGGGCCAAGCGGGGGAAGCCCCTCGTGATCCTCGACATCCTGACGGCTCTGGGGCCGGTCTGGACCTGGGTCTTGATCGGGCTGATCCTGATGGGGGCGGAACTCGCGATCTCGGGCGTGTTCCTGGTCTGGCTCGGCATCGCGGCCATGGTCACGGGGCTGGAGACCGCCCTCGTGCCGATGCCTTGGCAGGCTCAGATTCTGTTCTTCGCCGGCCTCTCAGTGGGGCTCGTGGTCCTGGCGCAGAAGCGGATGGCCGGCCATCCCAACAGCCTCAACCGCGGCGCGCAGGGGCTGATCGGACAGGAATTCCACCTCGACGCCGCGATCGCGAACGGGCTCGGACGGATCAGAGTCAACGACACGCTGTGGCGCGTCTCCGGCCCCGATGCACCGGCCGGCACTCGCATCCGTGTCACCGGGATCGAGGGCACCACGCTGACTGTGACGACGGCCTGACGGAAGCAGATTGCCGGAGGAGCGTGGCCCCTCCGGCTTCGTGACATGCGCGTTCAGGCGACGCTGATATCGACCTGGATGTTGCCGCGGGTGGCGTGGGAATAGGGGCACACCACATCGGCGCGCTTCACCAGATCCTCGGCCGTGTCCCGCTCGATGCCGGGCAGGGTGGCCTTCAGGGTGACGACGAGACCGAAGCCCTCGCCGTCGTCGCGCGGTCCGATGCCAACGGTGGACTCGACCTTGGCGTCCTCGGGGATCTTCACCTTGTCCTTGCCGGCCACGAACTTGATCGCGCCGAGGAAGCAGGCGGCATAACCCGTGGCGAAGAGCTGCTCGGGATTGGTGCCGTTGCCGCCGCCGCCGCCCAGTTCCTTCGGCGTCACCAGGGTGACGTTGACGGCCTTGTCGTCGGTGGAGGCGGAGCCTTCACGGCCGCCGGTGGCATGGGCGTGAGCGGTGTAGAGTGCCTTCATGGTCGGTCATCCTGCTTGGGGTTGTAGGAGGGTCGCGTCGAGGAACGATGGTCTCATGCGAGGACGGGGAAACCCGTCCGCCATCACGAGATCCGACCGAAAACCGAAACTAGCTTGCGCGCAACTGATATTCCATATGGCATCAAACAAGATTGCGCGCAACCATGATGCGGGAATCCCGTGAACGCTGGTGACCATTCCGCATTATCAATTACATAGGGTACTTGGACCGGACCCGACACCGGACCCGACAACATAAGGGAGGCCCCAGGAATGGCAGGCCGACGCATCACGCAAGCAGACGCCATCGACGATGTCGCGACCCCGGGTCGTGGCGTCGACGGTCAGTTGTGCTTTGCGGTCTATTCGGCGGCCCACGCCTTCGGACGCGCCTACCGGGCGCTCCTGGCCGCCCACGATCTCACCTATCCGCAATACCTGGTCCTCCTCGTCCTCTGGGAACAGGAAGGGCTGACGGTGAAGGAGATCGGGACTAGGCTGTTCCTCGATTCCGGGACGCTCACGCCCCTGCTGAAGCGTCTCGAGGCGTCGGGCCATGTCCGCCGGGCTCGGGACCGGGCCGACGAGCGGCAGGTCAGCATCTTCCTGACACCCAAGGGGCGCGAATTGCAGGGGCGGATGGATTGCGTTCCCGGCCTTGCGGGAGCCCTCACAGGGATGTCGGAGGATGGGCGCCAGGCGCTCCTCGATTCCCTGGTGATGCTGCGGGGGGCGCTTCACGACAACGTGGCCGGCACGACGGCGGCGTCCACGGTCCCCGAGCCGTATGAAACATGGAAAAAGGCCGCCTCCCGTTGAGGGACGCGGCCTTTCCGATCACAGGTCCGAAAAGGACCGGATGCGACGCTCAGTTCTGGGTCTTGAGATAGGCGATCACGTCGGCGAGCTTCTTGTCGTCCTTCAGGCCGGGATAGACCATCTTGTTGCCGGGCACCTTGGCCTTCGGATCCTTCAGCCACTCCTTGAGGTTCGCCTCGTCCCAGGTGATGCCTGAGCCCTTGAGAGCGGCCGAGTAGCTGTAGCCCTCGTAGGTGCCAGCCTTGCGGCCGACGACGCCCTTGAGGTCGGGGCCGACGCCGTTCTTGACGAAGTTGTGGCAAGCCTTGCAAGGCGCGAACGCCTTCTCGCCGGCTGCAGCGTCGCCGGCTTCCTGGGCCTGTACGGACATCGGAAGCATCAGCGCGAGCGCGGCGCCGAGGATGAGGTGACGCATTGTATTTTTTCCTCCATTGGGCGGCATGAGCCAGCCGAGCTTATGGCAGAGCTTTTAGTTTTAGAACAGATCGAGACTAGGAACGTTCCAAACTCGCCTAGGGTCCGTGCGGCGAAAGGAAGCCCGAAACCGGCCATTCCGCCCTCCGGAAACGTCGACGCATCCGATCCTGATGCATCGAAACCGGTTATCGTTTAGATATCGTCCAATTCCATTGTCCTGAACGGTTCACCGCTCGTTTTTAGTCCTTCCAAGCTGAGCGGTGGCTGAAGATAGGCCGATGCGTCGAGGAGCGCCCGCCCATGTCGATCGCCTTTCCCGTGCCCGATCCCGACATCCTCGCCCGCCGCGAGACGATCATCGCTGGGCTGCGGCCGCTCGTCGCGGCGGAAGCGCTCATCATCACCGAGGACGAGCGCCGCGCCTTCGAGACCGACGGCCTGACCGCCTATCGCAAGATGCCCCTGGCCGTGGTCCTGCCCTCGACCACCGCCGAGGTCTCCGCCGTGATGGCCTATTGCCACGCCAACGGCGTGCGCGTGGTGGCGCGTGGCGCCGGCACCTCCCTCGCCGGGGGGGCGATCGCCCAGGAGGACGCGATCATCCTCGGGGTCGCCAAGATGACCCGTGTCCTCGACGTGGATTTCGAGAACCGCGTCGCGCGGGTCGAATCGGGCCTGACCAACCTCGCCATCTCGGGGGCGGTGAGCCACGAAGGGTTCTTCTACGCGCCGGACCCGTCGAGCCAGCTCGCCTGCACCATCGCGGGCAACATCGCGATGAATTCGGGCGGCGCCCATTGCCTGAAATACGGGGTGACCACCAACAACCTCCTCGGCGTCACCCTGGTGATGAACGACGGCACCGTTGCCGAGATCGGGGGCGCTCATCTCGACAGCGCCGGCTACGACCTCCTCGGCCTGATCTGCGGCTCGGAGGGTCAGCTCGGCATCGTCACCGAGGCGACGGTGCGCATCCTGCGCGCGGCGGAGGGCGCGCGCCCGGCCCTGGTCGGCTTCTCCTCGGTGGAGGATGCGGGCGCCTGCACCGCCGCCATCATCGCCGCCGGCATCATCCCCGTGGCCATGGAATACATGGACCGCGAGGCGATCCTCATCACCGAGGATTTCGCGCAGGCCGGATATCCGCGCGACGCCGAGGCGATGCTGATCATCGAGGTCGAGGGATCGGACGCGGAATGCGAGGCGATGCTGGCCCGGATCGAGGCCATCGCCCGCGACTACCGGCCCACCAGCATCAGGGTCTCGAAATCCGAAGCCGAGAGCGCCGCGATCTGGAAAGGGCGCAAATCCGCCTTCGGCGCCACCGGCCGGATCTCGGATTACATCTGCATGGACGGCACCATTCCCACCGGGCAATTACCCCTGGTGCTGGAGCGCATCGGCGCGATCTGCGCCGACAAGGGGCTCCGCGTCGCCAACGTGTTCCATGCGGGTGACGGCAACCTGCATCCCCTCATCCTGTTCGACATCAACAAGCCGGGCGAGTTGCAGAAGGCGGAGGCCGCCGGCGACGAGATCCTGAAGCTCTGCGTCGAGGTCGGGGGCTGCCTCACCGGCGAGCACGGCGTCGGCATCGAGAAGCGCGAGCTCATGCGGTTCCAGTATGCGCAGGCCGACCTCGACCAGCAGATGCGGGTCCGCAACGTGTTCGACCCGAAATGGCTGATGAACCCCGCCAAGGTGTTTCCCCTGGAGGGCCGGGTGGCGGCCTGAGGCGCGCCCCTCGTCGCGGTTTCCCGCCATCTGCCGAACCAGGCCCGGAACGCTCAGCTCCGGGCCGGTGTTTCCTCCCCGCACAATCGTGGAGGATGATCATGCGCATCGTTGCAACGCTCTCGGCCCTGGCGCTGCTCACCATGGCGAGCACGGGAGCGGCGGAAGCCAAAGGCTGCATCAAGGGCGCGATCATCGGCGGTCTGGCCGGGCATTACCTCGCCGAGCGCGGTGTGGTCGGCGCGGTCGCCGGCTGCATCGGCGGTCGCTATCTTGCCAACCGCCGCGCCAAGCAGCAGCGCGAGATCGAGTACGGCTCGCGGGTGCAGCAGCGCGGAGCCGGTTACGCACCGAACCAGCCCTACCCGCGCCGGTCCTACAATTACTGATACTGACGCCGATCGTCCCGAATCGTGGCCGGCAAGGTCGGGCTACCCGCCTCGCCGGTCCGCGCCGGAGGGAACCTCCGTCCGTACCGCGATCCAGAGCACGTGACGGCGGCCGCCCGGATGGGCGGGATAGCGCTGTTCCTCGACATCGAAGCCGAAGCGCCGAAGCCGCTTCTTGAACCGGCGGTCCGGTCCTCCGGACCAGACCGCGAGGATGCCGCCCGGTCGCAGAGCATAGTGCGCCCGCTTGAGACCCCAGCCATCGTAGAGGCGGTCGTTTTCCCGGCGTGTCAGGCCCTTGGGGCCGTTGTCGACGTCGAGGAGGATGGCGTCGTACTGAGCCTGTCCCGACTGGATGAGACGGTTCACGTCGGCCTCGACCAGGCTCACGCGCGGATCGTCGAGGCTCCCGGTGAAGAGATGGGTAAGCGGTCCGCTCGCCCAAGCGATGACCGCCGGCATCAACTCGGCCACGACGACCTCCGCCTTCGGGCCGAGGGCATCGAGGGCCGCGCGCAGGGTGAACCCCATGCCGAGCCCGCCGATGAGGATCTTCGGCGCCGGATTTGCCGCGAGCCGGGCGCAGGTGACCGTGGCCAGGGCCCGCTCCGAATCGCGGTGCCGGTCGTTCATCAGTTCGGCGGTGCCGACCATGATCGAGAAGGCATCGTCGTAGCGAACGAGACGCATCGTCTCGACGCTGCCCGGAATGGCGGCGCTGGCGATGGGAATCGCGGAATTCATCGATGGAACGACCTTCACGGCAGGGTTCACGCCTCGACGCCGAATGCGTCGCAGCGGAACGCCCCGTAATCGCCGCGCGCCAGCCGCTCGGCCAGGGCGGGCAGGAACAGGGCCGCCTCGTCGGCGAGACGCCAGGGCGGGTTGATGACGATGAGGCCGTTGCCGTTGAGACGGTTGGGATACGGCTCCGAGATCATCAGGTCGATGCGCAGGGCGGGCCGGGAGAGCGAGCGGTCGAGTTCCGCCACCATGCGGTCGATGAGGTCGACGTCCTTGATCGGATACCAGCCGAGAAAGATGCCCGTCGGCCATTTCGCCACGGCTTTGGCCAGGGCTGCGCCGAGCCGGTCGACCTCGCCGAGTTCCTCGTAAGGCGGGTCGATCAGCACGACGCCGCGCCGCTCGGGGGGAGGGATCAGCGCGTTGAGGGCCGTCCACCCGTCGAGATGCATCACCTTGGTGCGCGGATCCTGGTTGTAGCGCTCGCGCAGGATCTCGGCATCGGCGGGGTGCAGCTCGACGAAGACGCCCTGGTCGGTGGGCCGCAGGAATTCGCGGATGATCGCCGGAGAGCCGGGATAGATATCGGCGCCGTGGCGTGCCTTGGTGGCGGCGACGGCCTCGCGGTAGGGAGCGAACAGCGCCTCCACCTCGTCGGGGAAGGGCGTGTCGAGGCGGCCCCAACCGTCGTGCCACTCACCCGTCCGGCCCGCCTCGTTGCCGGTCAGGTCGTAGAAGCCGAGGCCCGCATGCGTGTCGATGGCGCGAAAGCCCGTGGGCTTGGCCTGGAGATGATGGAGCACGCGCGTCAGCACGAGGTGCTTGAGCACATCGGCGAAATTACCGGCGTGGAAGGCGTGCCTGTAATTCATGGGCGCAGGTTCCTGGCCTCACCGGCTCGCGTCGACGGCGATCTCGCCCGCACGGCAATTCTGACGCGCCACTTCGGGGCAGGGCGTGAAGCCGCGCAGGTCCTTGGTGAAGCAGATCCGCACCTCCTGCAACTCGCCCCGGGTGCAGGTGACCGACATCATGTCCGGGCGCAGGCCCCGATTGGCCGCCACGAACTGGCGGGCGATATCGATGGGTGCGATGCGC
This sequence comes from Methylobacterium sp. W2, assembly GCF_020662345.1. GTDB lineage: Bacteria > Pseudomonadota > Alphaproteobacteria > Rhizobiales > Beijerinckiaceae > Methylobacterium. The sequence continues at coordinate 88,364 of NZ_VMOA01000020.1, forward strand.
GTGTCGGAATCCGGTTTGGCGAAGGCGGCCGGGATGGTCACCGCCTCCCGTGCCTGGGCGGCCGCCTTGAAATACGACATCGGATCGAGGCCCGAACAGGTGCCATGCTTGCGCCATTCGTGGCGGGCGAGCCCCTCGCTCGGATAGACCGCGCCGGCCACTTCCATGGCCTGGCGGGTGGGGGAACGCTCAACGGAAGAGCAGTCGGACGGGTAGCCCCGCCTGTATTGCGGCCACAGCCCATGGACCACGAAGCCGAGGCCGCGACCCGGCCGGCATTGGCCGTCGGCGTCACGCTGTCCAGCCGTCTCGCAATAGGTCGGCGACCAGGACAGGGCCAGCACGTAGAAATCGAACTCGCCCGGCGTGCCGCCACGTCCGTAGCCTTGCGCCTGCGCGGTTCCGGCGAGAGCCGTCAGCGCCAGTCCGGCAAGCGCGGCGACTCGTCTCACGGACGGGCTTCGCGGCAGGCCGTGGCGTAGGCATAGGCGAGGTTGCGGTCGAGGCCGTGGACGCAGAATTCGACGCCCCAGGTCACGCCGATGACGCCGAGGCCTTCGCGCACGGAATAATCGACCTTGCGCTTGATCCCGTCCGACGTGGTCGCCACCGCGCTGCAGAAGCGGCGGGGATAGGTGTCGAGGCCCCAGGGGCGCCAGGCCGTCCGCTCGATCCGGTCATAGCCGACGATGGTGAGGCTCGAGTTCCAGAACTTCGCCTCTTTCTCGGCGAACTGGCTCGACATCTGTTCCAGCACCGAGGAATCCTGACAGCCCGGAATCTGCCCGTCGAAGGGAAACTCACGTTCCTCGGCGGGGGTGATCTCCTCGCGGCCCGAGCGGGCGAAGGCGGGTTGCAGGCTACCCGCGAGGACGAGGCCGAGGGCCAGGGCGGTGGCGAGGGAATTCGGGCGCATGCCGGCGTCTTTTCGCTGGAGTCCGTTCATTCCGGGACGATGGCGTCTCGTCGAGCCGTGTCAAGCGGAAGGGCCGGGGCGGCGTCGCTTTCGCCCCGCCCTGGGGCAGCCGGAGCACAGTCAGGCGCTCAGTAGATCGGGTCGGCGAGGCCCGGAGCGGCAAGGGAGAGCGGCTCGTCGGAGAAGCCCGGGGCCGGTTCGGCATAGGTCGGCGCGGAGGCCAGACGGGAGGTCTGCGGGCGCGGCACCGGCCGGGCCACCGGCGTGGAGGCATAGGCCGAGGGCGCGCGGGCGGATGGAGCGGCAGCGGAGAGGCCAGGGGAGGGCGCGCGGGCGACCTGGGGGCTCGTCCGGGCCGGGTGCCGGTTCGAGGACATCGGCGTCACGCCGTAGGGATCGTCCTCCTCGACATCGAGGGGGGCC
>NZ_VMOA01000021.1 GCF_020662345.1 Methylobacterium sp. W2
CCGGCGGGCCTACATTCTCGACGCGGCGCTGCAGCCGGTGCCGGTGGGGGTGACCGGCGAACTGCATCTGGGCGGTGACGGTCTGGCGCGGGGCTATCTCGGCCGGGCCGGGCAGACGGCGGACCGGTTCATCCCCGACCCGTTCCCGGACCTGTCGGGGCGGGACGGCGGGCGTCTGTACCGCACCGGGGATCTGGCGCGCTGGCGGGCGGACGGGACGGTGGAGTATCTCGGCCGGGCGGACGCGCAGGTGAAGCTGCGCGGGTTCCGGATCGAGCTCGGCGAAGTCGAGGCGGCGCTGCTGGCGCAGGAGACCGTGGCGGGGGCGGCGGCGGCTTTGCGCCAGGGCCCGGCGGGTGCGCTGCTGGTGGCCTATGCGGTGGCGGCGCCGGGTGCGACCCTCGACGCGGGCGCGATCCGGGCGGATCTGGCCCGGCGGTTGCCGGACTACATGGTGCCGAGCCGGATCGTGGCGCTGGAGCGGTTGCCGCTGACGCCCAACGGCAAGCTCGACCGTGCGGCCCTGCCGGAGCCCGCGCCCCTGGCCGAGGCGCTGACCGCAGCCTCGCGCCCGCTCACCCCCACCGAGGCCATCGTCGCCGACATCTGGGCCAAGGCCCTCGGCCTCCCCGCCATCCCGCCCGACCAGAACTTCTTCGAGGCCGGGGCGAACTCGCTCACCGCCCTGCGCGTGCTCACCGCCCTCGGCGCGGCGTTCCCCGAGCGCAGCCCGACCATCGCCGACATCTTCAACAACCAGAGCGTCGAGGCTCTGGCCGCCGCGCTCACCGCCGATTCCGTCGGCACCGCGCAGGTGGTGCGCCTGCGGGCGACGGGCGATCGGCCCATGCTCTACTGCTTCCCCGGCCTGATGGTGAACACCCGCGAATATGCGCCCCTGGTCCGTCGCCTCGGGCCGGACCAGCCGGTCACCGGCTTCGTCTGCTACTCGCTGACCGATGCGCGCAAGAGCGTCGTCTCGGTGGAGGACATCGCCGCGCGCTACGCGGAGATCATCGAGAAGGAGAGCGCCGGGCGCCCCTGCGCCATGCTCGGCTGGTCCTGGGGCGGCGTCCTCGCCTACGAGGCGGCGCGGATGCTGGGCTCGCGCATCGATCTCTCCTTCGTCGGCATGCTCGACGTCTGCGACATCGATGTGAGCTTTGCCGTCGGTGCCCTGCCGGTGCTGACGCCGGAGCATCGCCGCCGCCTTCAGGACAGCGTCGCGTCCTGGCTGGAGCGCTCGCCGATGCGGGCCGACTGGGAGGACCTGTTCCGGCGCATGGACCCGGAACTCACCGAGCAGTTCCTCGCCTATGTGGCGGCCGCCCCCGACCCGCTGCCCCTCGATGGGCCCGGCGTCGGCAGCAAGGAATATGAACTCTGGACCTTCGTCGACAACACGCTGCTGTACCGCCGCTACCGGGCGCAAGGCTTCGATTGCCCGATCCGGGTCTGGCTCGCCGGCAAGTCGGTGGAGCGCGGCCTCAACCACGTGGATTGGGGCCGCTACTCCAACCGGGTGGAGCAGGTGACCGTGATCCCCGACGTCACCCACCGGGAGATCGTGGATTCCACGATGTTCCACGACAGTTTCGCGGCTTCCCTATTATGACCGAGCCGCTTCACTCGGCCTGCACCGCCCTTTCGCGCGGGCACCACGGGTCCCCTCTCCTGGAAGGAGAGGGACAGGGTGAGGTGTGTGACCTCCTCGGAGAGGGACCACACCTCACCCCAACCCTCTCCTTCCAGGAGAGGGAGCCCGTCGCGCCTCATGTCGAACCCTTTTGGATAGAGGGAACAGCCATTGAGCAAATGGGTGAATCCGGTGGCTTGTGGAGAAAGATTAGAAGTGGGGGTGGCTCCGCCAGCCTCCGCAGCACGCAGGGCACCCCAACACCCCCACCTCCAACTCTTCCCCACATGCTCGACGGATCTCGGGCAGGCCCGAGATCCACGGGGGAGGAGAGCCGCGCAACCCGCGACATGCGCGAATGCCGTAGGCGCGGACGGGGAGAGGGGGCAGCCGGTCCATCGACGTTAGATCGCGCCCGGCGCGAACACCATCAGCGTCGGGCTCGCCGCCACGGTGAAGCCGAGGCCGCCATAAAGCCGTTCCACATGGCCGCCGGCCACGCATTGGAGCATCATCGTCTCCGCGCCCGCCTGTCGGGCGCTCGCCATCGCCGCCCGCGTGACCAGGGCGCCGAGGCCGTGCCCGCGGCGCGTCGCGAGGCTGCCGACATTGTAGAGCCCGGCAAGGCGACCCGCCCGGTAGACCGAGGCACAGGCCACCGGAACGCCGTCCGCGCTGATGGTGAGGTGGCGCGTCTCGACCCCCTCGACGGGCCGGGCGTTGCGCAGCACCGGCAGGAAGACCGCCTCGGCGATCGCGTTCACGCCCGCATCGTCGTAGAGGCCGCCGCAGACCGAAAGGTAGCCCTCACCGGGGGCGGCCGCCGCCTCCGTCGCGAGGGTCAGCCCCTCCGGCATGGCCGGCGCCTGCGCGTCCCGGCAATCGCCCAGCATCCAGCGTGTCGGGAAGGCCGCCTGCAGGTCCGGATGGGCGCCGAGCGCGTCCCCGTCCCCGTCCCCGCCCTGGTGGACGAGGAGGGCCGGAAGCCGGCCGCGCCGCGCGGAGGTCGCCCGGACCCAGCCGAGGTCCGTGGTCTCGACGCCGACGTTGAAACCCGGCTCGGGGATCGCGTTCGACCAGAGGTAGCGCCCGCCATCCGGCGTGGTTTCGATGTCCGAGACGTAGCAGCCCGCCTGCATCAGGCAATGGGCATCGAGCATCTCGCGAAAATCGACATCGTTCATGCATTCTCCCGTCTTGGTTCGATGGCGGCAAGACCTGACGCGTCCTGTTTCTTGCTGGATTCAGGTGCCGTTCGCGTGCTGATATGGGATGTCGCCCCAATTTGTCGACGTTCAGCCGATAGATATGGCGTCTTTGCAAATGTAACGATAAGAATCTGGGGGGGATTATCTATGCGGGCTGAGTGTGTTCCTATCGGCGCATACGAGAGGTCGAATTTTTAGCCTGCCTGTGGCGGGCTTTGCACTCGCGGATTCGGGATCGCGGAATCAGGATCGGCGCGTTGCCGGGTTGCGAACTCACGGTGACGAAAGCGTGGAAAGCATTCTTATGATGGTGGTTTTTCTATCAATTATAAATAATCGATCCGGTGTGCTCCGATGAAGTCAATCACCTTGTTTTGCGTTGCATGTCCGTCCGTCCTCGTTTACGGCCACCCGCCGATCCTCGGACAGACTTCGCGCCGCCCCGCCATCGTGGAGAACATCCCGTGACAGCCATGGCTTCCGAAGCCCAGGTGCGCCTCGCCGATGCCGGGCGTTACATCGCGGACCTGTGCGAGCATTTCCTCGAACACGATATCCCCGTGCTCCACGAACCGGGACGCGGCCGGGTCGAGTTCGATGTCGGCACCGGCACCCTCGTGGCCGCCGAAGGCCTGCTCGCCCTGAAGGCGGAGGCCACCGACGAGACCTCCCTCGCCGTGGTCAAGTTCATGCTCGCCTCGCATCTCCAGGAGCTTCCCGGCGCCACGGACGCGTCCATCGTCTGGGCCGGCGACGGCTGCGCGGACGAGACGATCCCGAGCCTGCGCGAGGTCCATGTGCGCCGCGTCGTCGATCTCACGCCGCATATGCGCCGGATCACCTTCGTCGGCACGGACCTGGCGCGCTACGACGCGTTCGACATGCATGTGCACGTCATCATCCCGCCCGCCGGCCATGCACCGCAATGGCCGGTGCCGGGGATCGACGGCATCCCGGTCTGGCCGCAGGGGGAGGGCGCGCCCTCCATGCGCACCTACACGATCCGCCGCATCGACGCGGCGGCGGGCGAGATCGACATCGACTTCGTCATGCATCACGACGCCGGCCCCGGCGCCTCCTTCGCCAAGCGCGCCAAGGCCGGGGACGTGGTCGGCCTGCTCGGCCCCGGCGGCCGCAGCGTCGGCGCGGCGGAGTGGTATTGTCTTGCCGCCGACGAGACCGGCCTGCCGGCCATCGGTCGCATCCTCGGGCGGCTGCCGGGCCATGTCGGCGGGGTCGCGGTGATCGAGGTCGACGGGCCGGCCGACGAGCAGGCGCTCGACCGGCCGGACGGGGTGGAACTGCGCTGGCTCCACCGCAACGGCGCGGCGCCCGGCACGACGACGCTGCTGGCGGATGCGGTCCGGGCGATCCCGTTCCCGAAGGATCGCACGGTCTTCGCCTGGGCCGGCTCGGAATTCGATGCGTTCAAGGCCCTGCGGGCGCATTGGCGCAAGAGCTGTGGCCTCACCCGTGACCAGCATCTCGCCGTGGCCTATTGGCGGCGCGGCGCCGACGAAGACGCCAAGGACGAGGATTGAAGCGTGAGCGCCAGGAAAGTCCTATCAAAGAGCGTCATCCGGGGCGGAATGGCACCATGATGCTCGACCTGTCTCCCCTGCGCGCGAGCCGGGGGTTCCAGCTGCTCTATGCGGCGCGGGCCGCCTCGTTCCTCGCCTTCGGGGTGCTCGGCGTCGCCGTGAGCCTGCAGATGTACGCGCTCACGTCGTCGTCGCTGCAGGTGGCGTTCCTCAACGCCGCCGTGGCCGCGTCGATGGGGCTGGCGCTCATCGTCGGCGGCTGGCTCGCCGACAGCTACGACCGCCGCGCGGTGATGGTCTGGTCGCGCACGGCGCATCTCCTCACCATCCTGATCCTCATGGCCAACGCCGCCCTCGCCGAACCGATGGTCTGGCCGATCTACGCGGCGGCGGTGGTCGGCGGCTCGACCTTCGGCTTCGGCATGCCGGCGATCATGGCCGCCACCCCGGCCCTCGTCGGGCGCGAGCACCTGTCGGGGGCCGCCGCGCTCACGGCGGTCGCGGCGCAGGCGGGCGCCATCGCCGGGCCGTTCCTGGCCGGGGCGATCACCGCTGGCGCGGGCCTCGTCGCCTGCTACGGAATCGTGGCGCTCATCTCCGGCATCACCCCGATCGTGCTCGCCTTTCTGCCCCCCCTGCCGCCGCTGGCCGGGCCGTCCGCCGGGGCGCCTCTCCCCGTCCTTGCCGCCGACGAGGCCGGCTTCATGGGCGGCTTGCGCTACATCGCCCGCTCGCCCCTGGTCCTGAGCCTTCTCCTCGTCGATCTCGTCGCCCTGGTCTTTGCCGTACCCTACGTGCTGCTGCCCGAACTCGCGACGCATGGGCTCGGCGAAGGGCCCGACAGCATCGGCCTGCTCTATGCCGCCCCCTCGGTCGGCGCGCTCTTCGGCGCCCTGGCCTCGGGCCGGGCGGGGGCGAGCCCGTTCGCGGGGCGCTGGCTGGTCGCCTGCGTCGCGATCTGGGCCTGCGCCTGCATTGTGCTGGGCTTCAGCGACGGCATGGTCCCGGCTCTCCTCTGCCTCGCCACCCTCGGCGCAGCCGCGAGCCTCGCCGGCATCCTGCGCGCGGCGCTGATCCAGCGGGCGACCCCGGACGCGATGCTCGGCCGGGTGTCGAGCCTGTGGGTGCTGGAGGAGACGATCGGCCCGGCGCTCGGCGGCATGCAGGCGGGGACCACGGCCCATCTCGCCTCGGCACGGATCGCCATGGCGGCGGGGGGCGGTCTGTGCCTCGCCGCCACCGCCGCCATCGCGGCGCTGACGCCCGCCCTCCGGGATGCGAGCCTCGCACCGGAGGGGAAAAGGAAGGCCGACGATCTCGCCCTGGCTGCTGTTGATGTCCGCTAGAAGGGCCGTTGTCGGTCTGGCGGCTTGCCTCCTCGTGCTGGCCTGTCTGCCCGCGCGCGCGGAAAATAAGATGCCCGCGCAGCCCCGCGTCGCCGCCCTCGACTGGAGTGCGGTGGAACTGCTCCTCGGCCTCGGCATCGTCCCGGTGGCGGTGACACAGCCCGGGAACTACAACCGCACCGTGGTGGCGCCGGCGCTCCCCGAGGGCGTGGTCGATCTCGGCCTCGTGGTGGAGCCGAACCTCGAAGTGCTGGCGAGCCTGAAGCCGGACCTGATCCTCGCCAACCCGATCCAGGTGGCGACGCAAGGGGCCTTCCTGGCGCGGATCGCCCCGACGGAGGCGGTCTCCATCGCCAATGCCGGGGGCGATCCCTACGAGCGGGCGAAGGCGGAGACCATGCGCATCGCCCTGCGGCTCGGCCGTGTCGATGAGGCCAAGGCCCTGGAGGCGCGGACCGAGGCGACTCTCGCCGAGGCGGCGGCGAGCGCCTGCCCGGCCGAGAGACATCCGACCTACCTCGTCTGGATCGTCGATCACCGCAACATCGTGGTCTACGGCCGCACCAGCCTGTTCCAGACCGTGCTCGACCGCCTCCACATCCCGAATGCCTGGACCGGCGCCAGCAACGCCTCCGGCTTCACGGCGGTGGGGATCGAGCAGCTCGCCACCGGGTCGGCCGATGCGCGCATCGTCCATATCGGGCCGATCCAATCCGACGCCGCCAGGGCGCTGGCCGGCAGCCGGCTCTGGCAGACGTTGCCGCCGGTGCGCGAGCATCATGTCGACGTGGTGGCCCCGGTCTGGTTCTACGGTGGCCTGCCGGCCATCGCGCGTTTCGCCGAGCTGATGACCGATCTCGCCAAGCGGGATTGCCCCCGTGGCTGAGGTGGATCTGGCCGAGCCCCGCCTCGAGGCCCTCGCGCCGCGCCGGTCGCGGATCGGCGGGACGGCGCTCCTCATCGGCGCGGTGGCCCTCGTCGCCGGGCTCCTCACCCTGCGCACGCTCACCGCCGACATGGCGCTGGGCCCGGCCCTGAAGGCCCTGTGGAGTCCCGACTGGACCGACATCGCCCAGGTGATCCTGCACGAGAGCGTGCTGCCGCGGATCGTCACCGCCTGGCTCGCCGGCGCCGCCCTCGCTTTGTCGGGGGTGGTGCTGCAGCAGGTGCTGCGCAATCCCCTCGCCTCGCCCTCGACGCTCGGCATCTCGGCCGGGGCGCAGCTCGCCTTGGCGTTGGCGTCCCTGTTCGCGCCCGGCCTGTTCTCGCAAGGACGGGAGGCGGTGGCGCTTTCGGGCTCCGCCCTGGCGGTGCTCGCGGTCTTCGCCCTTGGCCGTGCCAGGGGCTTCGCCCCCCTCGCGCTGCTGCTGGCCGGCCTCGTGGTCGAGCTCTATTGCGGGGCGATCCAGACCCTCCTCGTGATCCTGCACCAGGAGCGGCTGTTCGGCCTGTTCGTCTGGGGGGCGGGGTCGCTCGCCATGAACGATTGGAGCGCCCCGGCCTATCTCGCGCCCCGCCTCGCTGTGGCCGCCCTCCTGGTGGCGCTGATGGTACGGCCCTTGTCCGTGCTCGACCTCGACGAGGCGAACGCCAAAAGCCTCGGCCTCTCCCTCGGCCGGGTCCGGTTCCTCGCCGTGGCCGTCGCGGTGGCGCTCGGCGGCTTCGTGGTGGCGGGGGTGGGCGTCATCGGCTTCGTCGGGTTCGCCGCGCCGATCCTCGTCCGCCTCACCGGCACGCGCACCCTGCGCGACCGTCTCGTCGCCGCGCCCCTGCTGGGCGCGGCCCTGATCTGGCTCACCGATTCCGTGGTGCTGGCGCTCGCCCCCATCGCGCAGGTGCCGACCGGGGCGCTCGCCGCCCTCGTCGGCGTGCCGATGCTGCTCTGGCTGCTGCCGCGCTTGCGCGGCGTCGGCTCCCTGCATCACCCGGAGGACGGCGCCTCGGCCCGGATCGCACGGCCCTGGCGCCTGGTCCTCGTGGGAGCGGTGTCGCTGGCCGTCCTCGTCTTCATCGCCTTGACACTCGGCCGTGACATGGCCGGCTGGCACTGGAGCTTCGGGGCCGGTCTCGACGAGTTGATGCCCTGGCGCCTGCCCCGCATCGCCGCCTCGCTCGCAGCCGGCGCGATGCTGGCCATGGCCGGAACGCTGCTGCAGCGCCTCACCGGCAATCCCCTGGCGAGTCCCGAAGTGCTCGGCATCAGTTCCGGGGCCGCCCTCGGCCTCGTCGCAATCACGATCGTCCTCGGCACGCCGGACCGGATGGCACTCCTCGGCGCGGGCAGCCTCGGGGCGCTGGCGACCCTCGTGGCGATCCTGAGCCTCGGCCGTCGTGCCGACACCGCGCCCGAGCAGATGCTGCTGGCCGGCATCGGCCTCACCACAGGCTTTGGCGCCCTCCTCACCATCCTGATGATCAGCGGCGATCCCTCCGTGGTGATGCTGCTCGGGTGGACGGCGGGCTCCACGGCGCGGGTGGCGCCGGAGGATGCCGTGGCCGCCCTCGGAATCCTCGGCCTCGGGGCCGCCTGCCTTCCCGCGATGACCCGCTGGCTCGACCTCCTCCCCCTCGGCGCTCCGACGGGCCGCTCGCTGGGGCTCGATCTTCGCCGCAGCCGCCTCGCCATCCTCATCGTGGCGGCGATCCTCACCACCGCAGCGACCCTGGTGGCGGGGCCGTTGAGCTTCGTCGGCCTCGTCGCGCCTCAAGTGGCGCGGTTGACCGGCCTCACCCGCGCGGCGCCGCAGCTCGCCGGTGCGGCGCTCGTCGGCGCGCTCATCATGGTCGCGGCGGATTTCGTCGGGCGGATGGCGTTCTTCCCCTACCAGCTGCCGGCCGGATTGGTGGCGACCCTCGTCGGCGGCCCGTTCCTGATGTGGCTCCTGGCCCGTCGCTGAGCGTGCCCCACGAAACTCCCGGTCAGGGTGGATTGCGCCCGGAGCACGACGGCGCAACGGGAGCTTTGTGAGAGGCACTGCGTCTCCCGGAACGATGTCATCGAGGCTCTTGGCTCGAATTGTTCCAAAGTAGGAATGTGCTCCTTAGGCAACGCAGTCACAACTTCGGTCATCGATTCGCAACTTCGCCTTGCTGTCAAAGACGCCGTGTGGATTTGTCTTACCGAGACTCGGTCTTTGTTTTTGAATCGTTCTACGCGATGCATCGGCAAGGACATCGCGCTCAGTCACGATCAAGTCTGTGCCGTATTTTCGACGATCAAGGTCTTCTCTATGTCTGATGGCATGTTGCTCTCCCCCGGCAAGTTCCCCCACAAAACCGTGAGTGGCGTGCGCTGTCTTGCCGGCGTCTCCACCGTGGCGATGCTCGCCATGGCCCCCGCCCTGTGGAGCGGGGAGGCCTTCGCCCAGGCCGCGGCGGGCGGCACGGCGGCGGTGCAGCTCGATACCTTGTCGGTGCAGGGCTCGGGAACTGGTTCGGGAGGCGGCAATGGCGGCGGCGTGACGGCTGCCAATTCGTACGTCGTGCCCAGGAGCACGTCCGGAACGAAGACCAACGCGACCCTGCGGGAGATCCCCCAGTCCGTTTCCGTCGTGACACAGAAGCAACTCGAGGATCGCGGCGCCGAGAACCTCGCGGACGCGCTCGCCTACAGCGCCGGCATCATCGCGTCGCCCCAGGGGCAGGATGGCCGTTTCGACCAGCTCATCATCCGTGGCTTCGATCAGACCCAGCGCGGCATCTACAAGGACGGGATGCGCCTGCCGCAGACGAGCTTCTCCGGCTTCCCGATCGAGCCCTACGGTGTGGAGCGCATCGACGTGCTGCGCGGTCCGACTTCGGGCCTGTTCGGGCTCAACGATCCGGGTGGCCTCGTCAACTTCATCACAAAGAAGCCGACGGTCGAGCCGCTGCGGGAAATCTTCAGTTCCTATGGCAGCTTCAACCGCAAGCAGTTCGGCTTCGACCTGAGCGGCCCGCTCAACCCCGAGAAGACGATCCTCTACCGGATCACCGGCCTGCTGCGCGAAGGCGGCACGCAAGTGGATTACACGCCGCTGGACCGGATCTACATCGCGCCCGCGGTGACCTTCGCGCCTTCGGCGGATACCAGCCTGACGGTGCTCGGCAATTATCAGAGAGACCGCACCGGCGACACCTTCCGCGCCATTCCGCGCGAATACACCAGGGGCAGCAATCCCTTTAAGTCGGAGATGCGCAGCCGCTTCCTAGGGGAGCCGGGCTTCTCGCGCTTCCTCGCCGAGCATTTCGAGGGCGGCTACCAGTTCTCGCATCGGTTCGACGATCATTGGACCGTGCGCCAGAACCTGCGCTACGCCCATGCCTCGACCGACTACAATGCGATCTATTCCACGGGCGTCACCAATCCGGCGATGCCCAACACCGTGACCCGCGAGGCTCAAACCTGGCTCGAGGATTACGGCGTCTTCACCGTTGATACCCAGATCCAGCACGATGCGCAGTTCGGTAATATCAAGAACACCGCCCTGCTCGGGGTCGATTACAGCAAGATCAATAATAAGAGTGACCAGTACGGCGGCACGAGCTTCGCCTTGCTCGGTGTCGGTCCGTTCGTCGGTCCGCTCAATATCCTCAACCCGGTCTACGGCCAGCCTGTCGCTCAACTTCCGCGTTCCCTCCTGTCACGATTGCAACAGGACCAGGTGGGCGTCTACGCTCAGGATCAGGTCAAGTTCTACGATCGATGGCTGCTCAGCATGAACGCCCGCTACGATTGGGTGACGACGAAGACCGACGCCCAGAACCCGGTCATCGATACCGTGCGCCAAATGCTCAACGCCATCCCGTTCCCGAATGGGATTCCCACGAGCTTCGGTGCGAACCAGGACGCGCAATCCTATAGTGGCCGCGTCGGGCTCTCGTATCTCTTCGATAACGGCCTGACGCCCTATGTCTCGGCGGCCCGCTCGTTCAACGTGCTTCCGGTCTTCCTTCAGAACAGCACGAGCGCGGTCGTCCCCGGTGTCGGTCCGGTGCCGCTGACCTACAACATCACGCCGGCCAAGCCCGAGATCGGCGAGACCATCGAGGCCGGCGTCAAGTTCCAGCCGCCGGGCCAAGCCACCTCGGTCCTCTTCTCCGTGTTCAACACGAAGAAAACCAACGCCCTGTTCTTTAACCCCAGCGATCCATTGCAGCAGGCCTTCTACCAAAACGGCGAAGTCGAGGTGAAAGGCTTCGAGAGCGAAGCCACCGTGGACCTCCTCGACGGCCTGAAGTTCATCTCGTCGCTCACGGTCCTGCAGGCCGAGGTGACGAAGGACGATGCGCCGGACGGCAATCCCAGCGCGGTTGGAAAGCGGCCGATCCAGGTGCCGAACTTCACCGCCGCCACTTGGCTCGATTACACGATCCAGACCGGGATGTTCCGCGGGCTCGGGATCGGCGGCGGTGTCCGCTACATCGGGGAATCGTTCGGCGATCCCCAGAACAACATCCGCGTGCCGGATTACGTCCTCTTCGACGCGTCGCTCCGGTACACCTACGAGAACTGGCGCTTCCAAGTGGCGGCCAACAACATCACGGACCGCGTCTATGTCGGCACCTGCTCGCAGCAGGTCAATTTTGTCGGCTGCAATTACGGCGAGGGCCGTCGCGTGACGGGCTCCGTCACCTACCGCTGGTAGGCGACACGCATCCGATGAGATCGGCCCCGGATCGAAAGATCCGGGGCTTTTCTTTTGGGCTGTTGCCGTGACGTCGTTGACGCGGTCTCCCGCCCTCGACTAGCCTGAGGATGACGGTTCCTCTTTGGAGGATCAAAAGGGAACGCGGTGAGGATCTTGCGTCCGATGCCGCGGCTGCCCCCGCAACTGTAAGCGGCGAGTCCTTCATCAACACGTCACTGGGTGATCCACCTGGGAAGACGATGAGAGGGCGGCGACCCGCGAGCCAGGAGACCTGCCGTCAGTCGTGGTCACACGCGAAACGCATCGGGCGGGGTGTCCTGGTGGGGTGTCGGGGCGTTCGCATGTCGCGAACGCATCGGCTTCGTTCGCGGTGACGTGCCACTGCGCTGAGCCGCGCCCGCCGTCTGCCTGCGATGTCCGATCGTTCCCGTTCATTCCGTTGCCCTCTCGTTCCCGCCGAGGCGCGCGGCCCGACCGCCAGGTCCCGGTCGCGCCCATTGCCCTGCGATCGAGCTATTGTAACGTTATAACATACGATCTATCGAAGCGGATCGCTGGCGCCGGCCTGCCTTCACTCCGGTTTTCCCGAACATCATGACGTCTTCCACCTCCCCCCGCCTCCATCGCCTCGCAAACCTGCCGTCCCCTGCGGCGAGACCCGCCCGCCCCATCCTCCTCTCGCTCCTTGCCTCGACCCTGCTCACGGGGGCGGCGCGGGGCGAGCATACCGTCACCCTCGACCAGCTCACCGTGGAGGGGAGCGGGGTCAGCCTCACCCGGGCGAACCCCGTCGGCCTCAACCTGTCGACGCCCTCCCGCAGCGCCAGCCGCCTCGGCCTGACCCCCCTGGAGACGCCCGCCAGCATCGACGTCATCAGCGGCGAGACCGCCCGCATCCGGGGCCAGAACACGGTGGTCGAGGCGGTGACGCAGAACGCCACCGGCATCACCACCATCGCGTCACCCGGCAACGGCAACGGCGCCTTCTCCAGCCGGGGCTTTGCGGGGCCGAACTCGATCCAGCAGCTCTATGACGGCACCCGCCTGTTCGTGGGCGCCGGCACCGTGACCTTCCCGTTCGACACCTGGAACGTGGAGCGGATCGAGGTGCTGCGCGGCCCGGCCTCCGTGCTCTACGGCGACGGCGCCATCGGCGGCGTGGTCAACGTCGTCTCGAAGAAGCCGAGCTTCACGCCGATCCATGCCGCCCGCGCCGCCACCGGCTCGGACGGGCTGGCGCGCCTCGCCGTCGATCTCGGCGGTCCCATCGGCGATGCGGTGGCCTACCGCCTCAATGTCAGCGGCAACCGCGACGGCGGCTGGACCAGCCCGAACGGCGACTTCCGCAACCTTGCGGGCTCCGGCGCGCTGCTGTTCCAGCTCAACCCCGATCTCGCCGTCACTCTCAGTCACGATCTCGGCTACCAGGAGCCCGCGCGCTACTGGGGCACGCCGCTGGTCAATGGCCGGATCGTCCAGTCCCTGCGCAACAACAACTACAATGTCGACGGTTCGAAGATCGTCTGGTCCGACAACTGGACCCAGCTCAAGACCGAGTGGACGCCGAGCGCCGACATCACCATCCGCAACACCGCCTACCGCCTGCAGAGCCGGCGCCACTGGCTCGATGTCGAACAGTACCGGTTCAACAGTGGTACGGGACGGATCGACAGGTCCGATTACCTCGAAATCTACCACCAGCAGGAGCAGGTCGGGAACCGCTTCGACGCGGCCTTCAAGGGCAACGTGTTCGGCTTCCGCAACGAGTTCGCCATCGGATTCGACGTCAACCACGTGGAGTTCCGCCACACCAACAACTTCTCCAGCGCGGGCGGCAGCCTCGTCACCAGCGTCGATCCGTTCAACTACGATCCGGGCCTGTTCCCGGCCAATGGCCGCGCGAGCCCGGCCTATGCCACCAGCACCAACCAGGCTTCGGTCTTCGCCGAGAACCGGCTGATCCTCAGCGACCAGCTCTCCTTCCTCACCGGCGTGCGCTTCGATGCGCCGACCCTGCATCGCCGCAACCTCCAAACCGGGGCGACCTTCGAGCGCGCGTTCGAGGCCCTGAGCTACCGCTTCGGCCTCGTCTACAACCCGACGCCGGATTCGGCGCTCTACGTGCAATACGCCACCGCCACCGATCCGGTGGGAAGCCTGATCAGCCTGTCGCAAGCGAACGCCAATTTCGACCTCTCCACCGGCGAACAGATCGAGGTCGGGGCCAAGGGTCTTGCACTCGATGGCGCCCTCGAATGGACGGTGGCGGGCTACCGCATCGTCAAGGACAACCTGATCTCGGCGGTGCCGGGTCAGCCCACGCTCTCGACCCAGGTCGGCCAACAATCCTCGCACGGGGTGGAGGGGGCGCTTGCCCTGCGCCTGCCCGATGGCTGGCGCATCGACGCCAATCTCGCTCTGCTCCACGCGCAATACGACGAGTTCCGCGAGGGGGCGGTGTCCTATGCCGGCAACCAGCCCATCGACGTGCCCGAGCGCGTCGCCAATGTCTGGCTCAATTGGGCCTTCGCCCGTGACTGGGAGGCCCGGATCGGGCTGCAGAATGTCGGCCGGGTCTTCAGCGACTTCGCCAACACTGCGCCGCGGCCCGACTACACCCTGGCCCATCTCGGCCTCGACCATCAGGTCACCCCGGCCTCGCGCCTGAGCCTTCGCGTCTACAACCTGTTCGACAAGACCTACGCCATCAGCGGCAACGCCGTGGACGGCATCGGCACCAATTGGATCCTCGGGCGACCGCGCTCCTTCGAGGTCGCCTACAGCGTCGCGTGGTGAGCCTGCTGAAACGAGGGAAGCGGTGGCTGGTCCTCGGCCACCGCTGGCTCGGCATCGTCACCGGGCTGCTCTTCGCCCTGTGGATCGGCTCCGGGCTGGTGATGCTCTACGTGCCGTTTCCGAGCCTGACGGAGGCCGAACGTCTCGCGCATCTTCGCCCGATGGCGTGGGAGGAAGTCGCGGTCTCGCCGGACGAGGCCCTGGCTGCGTCGAGTGAGACCCGGATGCCCCGCAGCCTCGATCTGGAGATGCGCGGCGACGAACCGGTCTACCGGATGTCGGCCGGCAACGGCCGCCGCATCACCCTCTCCGCGCGAACCGGAACGCCGGCGGGGCCGGCCGATGCCGAGGCGGCCCGGCACCTCGCCGGGGCCGGTCCCGCCGCCTCGGTGGAGGAGGTGGAGCGCGACCAATGGACGGTGACCGCCCGCTACGATCCCCTGCGTCCCTTCCACAAGGTCGCCCTGAACGACGCGGCCGGCACCGAACTCTACGTCTCGCAAAGCACCGGCGAGATCGTCCTCGACACGACCCGGTTCGCGCGCGGCTGGAACTGGGTCGGCGCCGTCACCCATTGGGTCTATCTCACGCCGCTGCGCGCCCGCGCCGAGTTGTGGCGCGACGTGGTGCTGTGGCTCTCTGGCATCGCCGCCTTCACGGCCATCACCGGTCTCGTCCTCGGGATCTGGCGCCTGCGCCTGAGGCGGCGCTACGCGCACGGGCGCGTCACGCCCTATCGCGGGCTAGCGCGCTGGCACCACCTCGTCGGGCTCGTGGGCGGGATCGGGCTCACCACCTTCATCCTCAGCGGCTGGCTCTCCATGAACCCGAACCGCTGGTTCACCTCCCTGGCGCCGCCCGCCGACCTGCGCGCGGCCTATGCCGGGGCGGACAGCCCGGTCGGGCTGGATCTGGCGAGGCTGCGCGAGATCGGCACGCATGCGCCCCTCGGCCTCCATCTCCCGCGGATCGGCGGACGCTGGGTCACGATGGGGCGCGACCGCGCCGGCATGCGGGCGATCGGAGACGTCCCCGATTCCGCTCGGATCGCGGCGGCGGCCGGTCTCGCCATGGCGGGTGCGAGGCTGGAGGGCGTCGAACGCCTAGATTCCCATGACCTCTACTGGTCGCCGCTCACGAGCGCGACGCTCCCGGTCTTGCGCCTGCGCTTCGCCGACCCGGCCGCCACCTGGCTTCACATCGATCCGGGCAGCGGCGAGATCCTGAACCGGCTCGACCGGTCGGGCCGGACCAACCGCTGGCTGTTCACCGCCCTCCACCGCCTCGACCTGCCGGTCCTCGTCGGCCACCCGCCGGCGAGGGACGCGGCGCAATGGCTGCTGAACCTGCTCGCCGGAGCTTTGGTGGTCACGGGGCTGGTCATCGGCTGGCGGCGGCTGATCCTGAAGGCCGGCGCGCATCCTCCTCTCCCCGCTGCCCTACGGCCTTCACACATTTCGCGGTCAGCACGGGTCCCCTCTCCTGGAAGGCGAGGGACAGGGTGAGTGTGTGACCTCTCCGGAGAGGGACCACACCTCACCCCAACCCTCGCCTTCCAGGAGAGGGAGCCCGTCGCGCCTCATGCCGAGCTCTCTTGGATAGAGCCGCAGCCGTCGAGCAAATGTAGGAATCCAGCAGCTCCGCCGGCGCGGCGAGGCGCCAACCTCCAGATACAGGGGGGGGCTCGTCCGGAGGAGCGACATCCGGAGTCACCCCCTCACCCACGCCCTGACGGGCTCACGTCGCCTCCCGGCAAGGGGAGGACGACGCCCTCTCCCCGCCCGCGGGGAGAGGGCCGCGACGACCCCGTCGTCGGCGCGGCGAGGCGGCAGCCGGGGGTGAGGGGCCTCGTCCGGAGGAGCCACACCCGGAGAGACCCCCTCACCCTCGCCCTGCCGGGCTCACGTCGCCTCCCGGCAAGGGGAGGACGACGTCCTCTCCCCGCCCGCGGGGAGAGGGGTAGAGCGGGCTTTATTGCTGCTGGGCCTGCTGCGACTGGCGCATGAAGCTGTCGGGGGTGCCGGTTCCGTCCGAGACGAAGCGGATGTCGCGCGGTTCGCGGCGGGGCGTGTCGACGGAGAGGAACACCATCGGCTGCTCCAGGATCTCGGGCACCGAATGCACCACGCCGCGCTGGAACATCACCAGCTTGCCCGGCCCCACCTCCACCGCCGGCTCGTCGGCGAATTTCATCATGCAGCGGCCGGAGAGCACGTAGAGGTATTCGTCGCAGGAGGCGTGGCTGTGCGGCGGGGTCGGCGAATAGACCCGGAACACGCGGGCGCTTGCCGCCGGAACGTCGACGAAGCGGTGATCGGCCACCATGGTGGAACAGGTCTCGGGCAGGGTCGCCACGGCGGCGGCGACGTCGAACACCGCATGGGCGGCGGTGCTGGCCGGTGTCGAATCCTTGTCCATCGTGCGTCCTCGGGCTTGGGTCTGATTGTCGGCGCAGATTACCCGCTTTTCGCGCGCGCCCCAACGACGAAGCCGCGAGGGCCGGGGCTGCGAATGCGAGGCGATGCCGTCGCTCCCCGTCAGCGGTCGGCCCGCAACGCCTCCGCCATCCGCCTTAACGCCGGTGCGATGGCCCGCTCGGGCACGGAGGCGTAGCCGAGGAGCAATCCCTGCTCCGCCCGCGCAGCATCGGTGAAATGCGGCGCGAGCGCCGTGGTGGCGATCCCGGCGCGGGCGCAAGCGTCCACCGCGCGGAGATCGTCGAACCCCGCCCCGGCCGGGGGCCGGGCCACCAGATGCATGCCGCCGTCGCGGGGTGGCACCTCCAGCACATCGCCGAGGAGATCGCGGGCCGCGTCGACCAGAGCGGCCTGTCTCTGTCCGTAGAGACGCCGCGTCCGGCGCAGATGCGCGCCGAAATGGCCCTCCGCGATGAAGCGGGCGAGCGCGCCCTGTCCGAGGATCGAGGCGAAGCCGCCGCTGCCGGTGAGGGCGCGGCGCACGGGCTCCACCAGGATCTGCGGCAGGACGAGGTAGCTCATCTGCAGCGCGGGCAGGAGAACCTTTGAGACGCTGCCGACATAGAGAACGCGCCCGGCCCGGTCGAGGGCGTGGAGCGGCGCCAGCGGCCGCCCGGCATAGCGGTATTCGCCGTCGTAATCGTCCTCGACGATCCAGCCGTCCCGCGCCTCCGCCCAGGCCAGGAGGGCGAGGCGGTTCTCCAGGCTCATGGTGGCGCCGAGGGGATGGCCCTGGGCCGGTGTCACCACGGCGAGCCGCGCGGCCGGCTCCAGCTGCTGCGCCCGCGCGATCGAGAAGCCCGCCGCATCGCAGGGCACCGGGACCGTACGCAGGCCGGCCGCGCCCAAGGCATGGGCGAGGCCGGGAAAGCCCGGCTCCTCCAGATAGGCCGCCTCGCCGGGCTCGAGCAGAAGCTCCGCCAGCAGGCGCAGGCTCTGGCGGATGCTGGCGGTGACGATCACCGCCTCCTCGCCGCAGGCGACCCCGCGCCCGGCCGAGAGATAGGCCGCCAGTGCGCGGCGCAGGCGCGGATCGCCGAGGGGATGAGGGTGCGCGGGCGGGCCGGCCCGCCATTCGGCCTGGAGCAGGCGCGCCCAGGTTTCACGTGGAAACGCATCGAGGGCGGGACGGCCGAGGGCGAAGGCGTCGGGGATCGGGGCGTCGCCGGCCCCTTCTCGCGCCGCGGCCAGCGACGCCCCGCGCCGCGACAGCACGGGCGCCGTAGAGGAAGGAGCCGTGTGACCCGCCCCACCCCGTGGGACGAGGAGGTCGTCGGGCAGGGTGTCGGCCACGCGGGTGCCGGAGCCGGGGCGGGTGGTGAGGTAGCCCTCGGCGACGAGCTGCTCGATGGCAAGCAGGATCGTCCCCCGCGCGCAGCCGAGATCCCCGGCGAGGGTGCGGGACGACGGAAGACGGTCTCCGGGCGGCAGGCGTCCCGACAGGATGGCGTCGCGCACGGCCTCGCGCACCCGGCCGTGCAGGGAGGCATGTGCGCTAAGACCGTCGCCGCCGGGCGACGGGCCGAGGTCGAGCTGGAGCGGCAGGGCAGGGGGCCGTTTTGGGCTCGGTTTCAAACTGGTCCAGTGGTTTTGCGAAAACCGGATCTTCCGCGTGATCCGCTTCTCGTCAAGACAACGCTGGCCGGGCATCAAGCCGGCGGGAGACGCGCCATGTACGAACCGCCCCACTTCCGCACCGACGATAGCGCGGCCCAGGCCGCCCTCATCCGGGCCTGTCCGCTCGGCCTGCTGGTGAGCGCCGGCGCCGGCGGGCTGATGGCCAACCCCGTTCCCTTCCTCCTCGACGAGGGCGCGGGCGGAGAGCGCGTGCTCCGGGCCCATCTCGCCCGCGCCAACCCGCAATGGCGCGACCTCGACGGGCTTCCCGAATGCCTCGTGGTGTTCCAGGGGCCGGACCGCTACGTCACGCCCTCGTGGTACGCGACGAAGCGGGAGACCGGGAAGGTGGTGCCCACCTGGAACTACGCCACCGTCCAGGCGCGGGGCCGCCCGCGCGTGATCGAGGACGAGGCCTGGCTGCGGCGGCAGATCGACGACCTGACGCGGATGCAGGAGGCGGGGCGGGACGCGCCCTGGTCGGTGGCGGACGCGCCGCCGGCCTTCACGGCGGCGCAGATCCGGGGGATCGTCGGCATCGAGATTCCGATTGCGCGGCTCACCGGCAAATGGAAGGTCAGCCAGAACCGCACGGAGGCGGACCGGGCCGGCGTCGCGGCCGGATTGCGCCGGGACGCGGGCGGAGACGACGTGATGGCGGACCTCGTCGACAGGTTGGGAGTTCGGGCATGAGCGAGCGCGTGAATTCCTATGGCCAGCCGGTCGGCCCCGCCCTCGCAGGGTGGACCCCGCCGCCGCCCCCGCCGCGCGAGGCGATGCAGGGGCGGTTCTGCCGGATCGAACCCCTCGATGCCGAGCGCCATGCGGCCGACCTCTTTTCCGCCCTGGCGCACGACCCGGCGCGCTGGACCTACCTGCCCGGAGAGCCGCCGGCGGACGAGGCGGAATATCGTTCGAGGCTGGCGGGGATCGCCCAGAGCCGCGACCCGATGCATCACGCCATCCTCGACGCCGCCACCGGCCGCGCCCTCGGTCTGGCGGCCTATCTCAGGATCGAGCCGGCCCATGGCTGTATCGAGGTCGGCCATATCCAGTTCGGCCCCGGCCTCGCCCGGAACCCGGCCGGCACAGAGGCGATGGCCCTGATGATGGCCCGCGCCTTCGACCTCGGATATCGCCGCTACGAGTGGAAATGCGACAGCCTCAACGCACCCTCCCGCGCGGCGGCCCTGCGCTACGGCTTCACCTTCGAAGGCATCTTCCGCAACGCCATCGTCACCAAGGGGCGCTCACGCGACACGGCGTGGTTCGCGGTGACGGACGCGGACTGGCCCCGCCTGCGGGAGGCCTTCGCCGCCTGGCTCGCCCCGGAGAACTTTTGTGATGCGGGCCGCCAGCGCCGGAGCCTCGCGGCCCTGCGGGGGTGAACCTCATCCGACGATGGGAGCACCGCCCCGCGAAAGCCGGAGGTCGTCTCGGCCGCGTCTCACGATCGATCCGGCGCGATCATCCCCTGCATCATGAATAATCCCGTCCTGTTGCCGGGACGGCGCAGCGTCTCGGCGTGCGGCCGGCTAGGGAGTTGACGGGACCGGGGGACATCGGTGCCTCGGGCCGAAGGAAACACCCCGCCATGACGCCCGTGAGGATTGCCGTCGCGCTTCTTCTCGCCGCCTGTTCCTGCGCACCGGCCCTGGCCGGCTCCGAGGACGGCAAGGACAGCAAGAGCGGCGGTCAGGCGCGCTCGTCGAAGGCGGAGCCGCCGGAGACGAAAGAGGATGTCGACACCGAGCACCTGTTCGGCTTTACCGAAGGATCGGATGCCGGCGATAAGGGCCAGCAGGAGGTCGTCTTCGACAGCGTCTCGCGCATCGGCAAGCGCCGCGCCGGCCCGGGCCCGTCGCATTACCGGGCCTTCGACGCGCGCCTCGGCTACCAGTTCGATCCGATCGACCGCCTGAGCATCGAGTTCAGCGCGTTCGGCACTCTGCACCGGGTCCGCACCATCGCCGATCTCGACGACAAAGCCTTCGGCACGTTCGACGGCGCCTCGATCGACGTGAAGTACCAGTTCCTGAAGGGCTCGGCCGAGCAGCCCGTGGGCTTCGCCCTGGAGGTGAGGCCGCGCTTCACCCGCATCCTGCCGGTGGAAGGCAACGGCGCCGACGTCTTCGATCTCGAGACCCTGGCCCAGGTCGATGTCCAGATCGTGCCGAACACGCTCTGGTACGGCGGCAACGTCAGTTTCGAACCGGCGGTGGGGCGCCAGCGCGGCTCGGGCGAGGGCTATCGCTCCTCGACCTTCGTCTGGTCGAACGCCCTCGTCGGCAAGGTGGCGGACAAGACCTATCTCGGGCCGGAACTGCGCTACCTGCGCGGCTATGACGGGGCCTTCCTGAACCGGTTGGAGAGCGAGGCTCTGACCCTAGGCCCGGCCCTGCACCACCGCTTCACCGAGAAGGCCTGGATCACCCTGGCCTATGCCGGCCAGATCTGGGGGCGCGATGCCGACCCCGCCTTCGCACGGCGCGCCCTCGGCCTCGGCCAGTTCGAGCGCCACGCCGTCCGCCTCAAGCTCGGCCTGGAATTCTGACGTTGCGGAGGGGGAGTGGATGTTCGGGGCCTCCCGGCGGATCTCGGGTGGCCCGTTTCGGACGGCGTTTTCCTTCAGTCCGGCCCCGACCGCGAGCGCTATGTCGGCTTGGCCTCCTCCAGCCGCTTGCCGGCGGTCCCTGCCGACGCCGCCGCGAGCAGGGCTTTCCAGTCGTCGGGCGGGTTGCCCTTGGCGAGCATCCCCTTGAACTCGTGATAGGCGTCGGTTTTCGAGCCGTAGGTCCGTAGCGTCGTCTCGTCGTTCACCCAGGCAAAGATGATGACCTTCGTTTTGCTGTCGTAGCGAAAGAACAGCCGGAACCGGCCATTGCCGAATTTGGCCCGGAACCAATGCATCCGGGCCCTTCCGAGCGTGTCGCCCTGGCGATAGTCCTGCCGCGTCGGATCGGACGGGATCGTCTCGAAGATCAACCTGGCGAGCATCGCGAGGAGCTTCGCTTGCGCCGTGCCCCGATAGCCCTTCGGATCGGCCGCCTTGGCCGCGTCCACCGCCGCCGCCGCCCTCTCGAGCTGATCGAGCAGCAGAGGATGGGCGAAGACCGTCCAGCCGTCGATGACCATGGCTCAGAGCGTCACGTCGCCGTCGATATCCTCGTCGAGATCGACGGTCATTCCCGCCGTCAGGGCGGCCATGCGTTCCGCGAGGCCGGCGGGGAAGGCCGAAATCTGCGACGGATTGCGGGCCATGTCCTGCGCGAGGAAGCTCAGGAACCCGTCGATCACCGGGTCCGTCTCCTCCTCCGCCGCGAACAGGCTCACGCGACCGCCCTCGTCGATGACGTAGGCGATGTCGCCGCCGTAGCTCACGCCGAGCGCCTGACGCACGGCCTTGGGAATCGTCGTCTGGCCCTTCGAAGTGATCTTGCTTCGCTCGCGAACCAGAACCGCCATGACATCCTCCCTCGCACGGTAAGGAATTTACCTTACCAGAGTGAGGTCGGCAACACCGAGAAGCGGCTGAGGTTCGGAGACAGCCTCGACGTCCCGGTCCCCGCCACACGGTTTCCCCCCAAAACCCCCACCATGAAACGAGTTGATCTCTCGTGAGAGGTGAGAAAGAAGAGACCTTATAATTTCCGAGTGCGGGGTCCGGTTGTTCTCATGAAATACTTATTAGTATCATCTGAGAGCTTCGGCCCTGCCATCATCCGGCTGGTCTGATCATGAATGAACATCACAAGCACGCTTCGGTCGGGGTCGCACAGGCGATCTTCGACGGGATGCCGTCCGCCGACCGGGCGCGGGTCGAGGCGGAGGCCGCGAGCAAGGGCGTGAGCGCCTTGGAGATCGTGCGCCAATCCCTCGACATCCTGATCGCCGATGCCAAGCCGGCGACCAACGAGCGCGGCGGAGCGGGTTCGGCGCGGTGAGGGTCGTCGCGTCATGGATCGGCCGCTTTCGATGACGGTCCGTGCCCCTGGCATTGCGGGAGCACTCCTTCTGCTGTCGGCTCTGTCCGGCCCCGCGCAGGCGCAGAGGGTCGAGGACGGGTCCGACGCCGTCATCGGCAAGGCCGCGGCGGCCACGATCCTCTTCATGGTGGGCGAGCGTTTCGGCGCGCTCGACCCGAAGGTGACGGCGTTGCGCAAGGCGGAAGGGTCGTGGGTCTGCGGCTCGGTCAACGTGAAGAACCGGGACGGGCTCTATATCGGCGAGCGCGGCTTCGTGGCCGATCCGGCGAGCGCGTTCTTCGGCCGCGTCCCGGAGGGGCCGGAACTCCTCGACCCGCGCGCCGAGGGGTTCCAGGCCCTGGAGCGGATCAGGGAGTTGTATTTCGCGATGTGCCTGAACTGAGACGGGGCGTCCCGAAACCGCCCGATCCGGCGACACCAAAGCCGGGCGACGCCGTTATCCCCCCATGATGATGGACACGCCGCGCCTCGGTTTCTGCTGCACCTTCGTGCTCGACGACGATCCCGCCAGCTTCAAGACCCTGAAGGCCGCCCGCGAGGCGACGCTTCACATGAACCTGTCGCACACCACCATGAGCCATCTCGACAGGCTCGCGCCCGCGGCGCGGCGGGCGAAGCTCGAAGGTCTCGTCCGGCACAATCTCGGCGCGCTCGAACGACAGATCGCCTGGGTCGCGGCCCGGCTGCCCCTGGAACGGCTCCTGCGCATGGCGAGCAACGTCCTGCCCGGCTACACCCACGAGGTGGCCCGCGCGATCTATGCCGAGCCCGAGATGGTCGCCCTGGTGGAATCCGGTCTCGCGCGTGTCGGCGAGCGGGCGCGGCAGGGCGGCGTCCGCCTCAGCTTCCATCCCGGCCCGTTCTGCGTCATCGCCTCGCGCAACCCCAAAGCCGAGCGCAACGGCATCTCGGAGCTCGAATACCATGCCGAGCTGATGGCGATGATGGGTTACGGCACTGGCTGGCACCCGCACGGCGCCCATATCAACATCCATGTCGGCGCCCGCGACCCCGGCATCGCGGGGTTTCGCGCCAGCCTGCCCAAGCTCTCGCAGACGGCGCGCGACCTGCTGACGGTGGAGAACGACGAGAACGCCTTCGGCCTCGACACGGTGCTGGACCTGGCGGACGATGTTCCGGTGGTCCTCGACCTGCACCACCACTGGGTCGAGAGCGGCGGCATCTATATCGAACCCGACGATTCGCGGATCGCCCGCATCCGCGACTCCTGGCGCGGCGTGCGCCCGATCGCCCATATCAGCCTCTCGCGCGAGGCCCTGCTGGAGGGGCACGACCCGGACACGCTGCCCGATTACGCCGCCCTGGTGGGGGCCGGGCATAAGTGGCGGGACATCGCAGCTCACTCTCACCTGATGGGCAACCGGGCGCTCAACGCCCTCGTGGCCCGCCACCTCGCCTGGGCCGATTTCGAGATCGAGGCGAAGGGCAAGAATCTGGCCTCCACCGGCATCGCCGCCGAGATTGGTGAGGCGCGGGCGGGCGAGCCGTCACGCGGCACCGCTTCCGCTGCGTGAGCGGAGCGACGGCTGCTCATTTCCTTGAGAGCTTGTTTGTTCGAGTTTCTCAGCGGATGCTCATGCTAAAGCAGATCACCTCATCCTGAGGTGCCCTTTGCTCAAGCAAAGGGCCTCGAAGGAGCCCTCCAGTGGTCGCGCGATCCCCGGAGCTCTCCTTCGAGGCCGCTGCGCGGCACCTCAGGATGAGGGAAAGTCCTGGAAAGATACCTCAAACACGCTCTTGGAAGCCTGCCCGCCGCCCTCCCGCACTACGCTTCTGTCGCCCGAACCGATCGTCCCGTCGCTCACCGCGTCGCGAACTTGATGCTGATCGCGGCCTTCGCGGTCAGGCCCGGGCTCTGCAGCAGGTTGAGGTACTGGGTGTAGCGCTTGTCGAAGGCGTTCTGCAGGATGAAGTCGGCACGGATCCGGTCGTTGACCCGGTAGGACGCGAAAAAATCCACAAGGCCGTAGGCTTTGGTCGCCAGGATCGTCGCGCCCTCGGGAACGGCGAGGCGGCTGTCCACGAAGGTGAGGCGGCTTCCCAAAGTGAGGCTGTCGTCGAGGAAACGCAGGCCGAGCGTGGCGCTGATCCGGTCCGGGGGGATGCTCAGAAGGGTCTCGCGCGTGGCCTTGTCGCGCCCCTCGGTATGGGTGGCGGCCACGGAGACGAAGCCGCCGCCCCAATCGTAGGCGCCCTCCAGTTCGACACCGGAGAGCTCGGCCTGCGCCACGTTGAGGTACTGGAACGACTGGACCGGGATGAAGC
This sequence comes from Methylobacterium sp. W2, assembly GCF_020662345.1. Classification (GTDB taxonomy): domain Bacteria; phylum Pseudomonadota; class Alphaproteobacteria; order Rhizobiales; family Beijerinckiaceae; genus Methylobacterium. The sequence continues at coordinate 24,524 of NZ_VMOA01000021.1, forward strand.
ACGGGAAACGTCCGGGCCGGCCGACGCAGACCGAGGCCGGAATGCCGGGAATGACGGGCACGAAATAGGTCGGGCCGACCCCGGCGATGTTGATGTAGTCGTCGATCTCGTTCTGGAAGACGTTGGCCTTGGCGCGGAAGACGTCGCCGGGCCTCAGGACATCGCCGTATTTGAGGTTGATGCCGCCTTCGATATTGTGCGCCACCTCCGGCTTCAGGGAGGCATTCGGCAGGATGTTGAAGGCCGGGAAGGGATGGATGCCCTGGACCAGGGTCTCGGTGATCGACGGCGCCCGATAGCCTTCCGCGTAGGTGCCGTAGAACTCGATCCCGGCGAACGGCGAGACCCCCACGGTGATCTTCGGGGAGAGGCGGTCGCCGCTCGAGCTCGAAGGGCCGCCGGACAACTCGTAATGGTCGTAGCGCAGGGCCCCGATGACCCGGAGCCAGGAGGCGTAGCGCACCTCGTCCTGGATGAAGGCCCCTGCCAGGGTCCGCTCGCCGGAGGGCGTGAAGGCGGAGCCGAAGCCCCCCGCATTGTCCGTGGTCTTGACCCGGTCGAACACCGCGTCGCCGCCGATGGTCAGGGCGTGACTGAGAGGCCAGGTGTCGAAACGGGCGGTGTTGTGGACGTCGACGCCCATTGTCTCGATGTCGTAGTCGATCCTGTTGCCGGCCCGCACGCCGAGATTGCCGTAGAGACCGCTCGCGGTGTCGTCGAGGAAGGTCAGCGTGTTGTGCGTGCTGGTGTAGTAAGCCTTCGCGCTGACATCGATCAGCGGCACGTCGGGCCGGGCGAAGCGGTAGCCGAGGGTGTAGGTGTTGGCCTGGACCGCGTTGTTGAAGCGGGCTCCGGCGTTGCTGCTGCCGTTATTGGCGAAGTCGAAGGTCTGGATGAGGGCCGTGCCGCTGATCTCGTGGCCGTCGGCGGGACGGACGTTGAACTTGGCCACGCCCGAGGTCAGTTCGTTGCCGGTGTCGCGCACCAGCGTGCCGAACCCGTCGCGATAGGCGTCGTTGTTGCGATAGACGAACTGGCCGAACACATCCGCCGCGGTGCCGATGCGGGCGCCCAGCGCCGTCGAGTTCAGGAACGTTTGTCCGTTCGAGCCGAAGCCGAATTTCTGGACCGCGCCCGCCTTCTCGTCCGGCGCCAGGATGTCGTCGATGGAGCGCGTGCGGAAGGCGACCACGCCGCCGATCGCGCCGGAGCCGTAGATGGTGGAGGTGGGGCCCCGCGTGATGTCGACGCCGCCGACAAGTTCGGGATCGAGATAGAAGACGCCGTTGGCGCTGTGGCCTGAGGTCTGGAAGTTCTGGCGGGCGCCGTCCACCAGGACGTTGACGCGCCCGAAATCCTGCAGCCCGCGGATGTTGATGGCCTGGGCCGGGTCGTTCTGGTTCTCCTGCGTGGTGACGCCGGGGACGTCGCGCAGGACGTCGGAGAGCCGGCTCGGCTGCAGGCGGTCGATCTGTGCGCGGGTGACGACGCTGCTCCCGGACAGGGCGTCGATGGCGGGTTCCTCGGTCTTCGTCGCGGTGACCGAGAGGGTGTCGAGGCTCACCGCCGCGTCCGGCGGCCGCGCCGCGGGGAGGGCCGGTACGGTCTGGGCTTGAGCGGCGCTCATCGCGATGAGCGAGACGCCGACGAGGGCGCCGGCGCGATGGGGGGTGAGGAGGCGACGGGAAGGCATGACCGGTTCCGCGAGACAGTGACGGCAGCGCTGGGAGGTGGGCTGGCTCCCAGCGCTGATGCTGCTCGATGACTATGCGGTCAACGCCGTTTTATTGTATTTAGATTGGCGTAAATCCAAGGAGTATCTGGATGATGCTGGACCTGTTCCAGTTTAATACTGTGATTCGGTGCTATGTTGCCGGCAGGTCACAGGCGGCGCGGGAGGATGAAGGGCCGGCCGCCCTCGGGCACCCGCCCGACGGGCCAGCTCACCTGAAAGATCTCGGCGATCAGGTCGTCGCGCAGGATCGCCGCCGGGGTACCGCGCGCCACGAGGCGGCCGCCTGAGAGCACCAGCAGGGTGTCGGCATAGGCGGCCGCGAGATTGAGATCGTGCAGGATCGCCACCACGCCGACGCCCCGGTCCCGCAGGACGTCCACGGCCTCGAGGATCGCGCTCTGATGGCGCAGGTCGAGGCTCGCGGTCGGTTCGTCGAGGAACAGGACCTGTCCGGTGGCGATGGTGCGGCCGGCGGCGAGCTGGCACAGCACGCGGGCGAACTGGACCCGGGCCTGCTCGCCGCCCGAGAGGCTCTGATAGGCACGGCCCGCGAGGTGGAGGATGTCGGCCCGGCCGAGGGCGTCGGCGAGGATCGCCTCGCGGTCGCGCCGGGTGAGGCCGCGGCCGATGCCGTCGAGGCCGATGCGGGCGACGTCCGAGACCGAGAAGGGAAAGGCGAGCCGCGTGGTCTGCGGCAGCACCGCCCGCAGGGCCGCGAGCCGCCAGGGCGGGATTGTCGCGACCGGCGTCCCGCCATAGGCCAGCGTGCCTGCGGTGGGGGCGAGTTCGCCGCAGAGGAGGCGCAGCAGGGTGGATTTGCCGGCACCGTTCGGGCCGATGATGACCTGCAGCGATCCCGGCGCCACGGTGAGCGACACGCCCTCCACGAGGGTGCGTCCCCCCGTGGTGAAGCCGAGGCCGGAGGCGGTGAGCAGGGGCGCCGCCTCAGACATCGAGGGTCCGGGTCCGCGCCAGCAGGAGCCACAGGAAGACGGGGGCGCCGACGAGCGCCGTGACGATCCCGATCGGCAGTTCCGCCGGCGCCACCACGAGACGCGCCGCCACATCGGCCAGGACGAGGAGCGCCCCGCCGAGGAGGGCCGAGGCCGGCAGCAGTCGCCGGTGCTCGGGGCCGATCATCAGCCGCAGGGTATGGGGCACCACGAGGCCGACGAAGCCGATCACCCCGGCGGCCGCGACGCCGGCCCCGACGGCGATGGCGACGAGGAGGATCGCCGCCCGCTTGAGCCGCTCCACCGGGATGCCGAGATGGAACGCCTCCGCTTCCCCGAGGACCAGGGCGTTGAGCCCGCGCCCGAGGAACGGCACGGCGATCAGCACCGGCAGGATCGCCGGAGCGGTCGCCGCCACCTTGGTCCAGGTCGATCCCCCGAGGCTGCCCAGGGACCAGAAGGTGAGGTCGCGCAGCTGCCGGTCGTCGCTGGCATAGACGAGGAGCCCGGTCATCGCGCCGCTCAGCGCTCCGAGCGCGATGCCGGCGAGCAGCATCGTCGCGACGGAGGTTTGGCCCGAGCGCGTGGCGACGAGGTAGAGGCCGAGCGTCGCCACGAGCCCCCCGCAGAACGCCGCCGCCGGCAGCACCGCATAGGGGAGCGGCCCCGGCAGGCCAAAGGCCACGAGGAGCCGGTCGCCGAGGACGATGATACAGGCCGCCGCGAGGCCCGCCCCGGCGGAGACGCCGACCAGGGCCGGATCGGCCAGGGGATTGCGGAAGAGCCCCTGCATCAGCGCGCCGGAGACCGCGAGGCCCGCGCCCACCATCAGGCCGAGGAGGGTGCGCGGCAGGCGGATGTTGAGGATGACGAGGCTGTCGCGCGCGAGAGCCGGATCCGCCCCGCCCTGCCTCAGCACGTCGAGGATCCGCGACGGCGCGATGGGGATGGCCCCGATTCCGACGGAGAGGAGGCTGACGGCGAGGACGAGAACCGTTAGGCCGGCAAAGACCGCGACGTCCCGGCGGCGCGGATCGGCGAGCCTGTCCCCGTGGAAAGGATCAGCCACGGATGAGGTCGGGGTAGATCGCCCGTATCAGATCGCGTGCGGCATCCGGGGTGCGCGGGCCGAAGCCGAGGAGATAGAGTCCGTCCATGGCCACGAGGGCGTGCTTGGCGGCCGCCGGCACCTGGCCGAGGGCGGTGCCGGGGGCGAAGGTCGTCTCCGGGTTCGGGGCCTCCGCGCCGTTCTGCATCATCACCACGGCGTCGGGGGCGGCGGCGATGATCGCCTCGTCCGTCATCGGCTTGAATCCCTCGATGCTGGTCGCCGCGTTCTCCACCCCCGCCAAAGCGAGGATGCCGTCCGCCGTGCTGTTGCGGCCCCCGACCATGACGCGTCCGTTGGCCACCGACAGCACGACGAGGGCCCTGGCCGGACGGGTGATGCGGGCGCGCTGCTCGCTCAGCCCGGCGAATTGCGCGTGCACCTCCGCGGCGAGGGCGGCGGCCTCCCGTTCGAGGCCGGCGAGGCGTCCCACCGTGGCGATCTTGTCGAGGACACCTTCGGGGGTCGGCGGCTCCTTGACGAGGGAGACCGGCACCCCGGCCTCGCGCACCAGGGTCAGCACGTCGGCGGGGCCGGCCCCCTCCGCCGCGATGACGAGGTCCGGGCCGGCCGAGAGCAGGCCCTCCGCCGACAGGGCCCGCAGATAGCCGACATTCGGCTTCTCGCGCAGGGCTTGCGCCGGGTAGATGCTGGTGGTGTCGACCACCACGATCCGGCTCGCGGCCCCGAGCCGGTAGAGGATCTCGGTGACGGCGCCGCCTAGGGAGGCGATGCGCGCGGCCGGCCCCGCCGCCCGCGCCGGGCCCGCGAGGGCGGCAAGGCTGAGCCCGCCGGCCAGAATCGCGCGGCGGGACGGGCGGAGAGGGGAAGGGCGGTGCGTCATCGGATCGGGATCACCCTCTCATTGGCGGTCGCCCGGAGCCGGCCGCACGCCGGCATCGACCGAGGACTGCCTCCCGGCGACCGTCCGTCGGCGTCACCCGTATCATGCCGCCATCATGCTATAATCCAAGGAGTGTGCCCGCCGGCGCAGTCCGAGGCAAGATTTAAAATAATCTCTACTTTTGAATTGATACAGTCTATTCTTGCCGTTGCTGAGCCGGAGGCTCTGTCGACCACTGCGTTCGGCTCTACCGACGCGGCCGCTGCATCTTCACCACCGTGCTCTTCGGGCGGCCGATCGGCTTCAGGGGCGCCTTGGCCTCCAGGGCGGCGCGGGCGAGGTCCTGGGGGCGCGCCGCCCCGTTCGCGATCCGCATCAGGGCCTCGGCCATCTCCTCGATGGTCTGGGCCGCCTCGCCCTCCAGCGTCTCCTCCGCCCGGATGCCGGGAAGTTCGGGCGCGATCTCCTCGGCGGCCTCCCGCAACTGTTCGATGAGTTCGGACGGGGAATAGCGGGAGGGGGGTGCATATGCCATCGCGCGACCATGGCAGCAGCCGGCGGCCTCGACAACCGGGCCGCTGGATCGGAGCTCTGGACGTGGGCAACGGCGAATGCGCAACTGGCGGTCTCGCGCTGGGATCGTCCCCTCGCCGTTACTCCGGGGCGCTGAGGGTGGGCCCGGATTTGCAGGGCGCGCGAAGAATCCAGCCGTTAAAAAAATTGACGCTTGGTGCCTGGTTACGGCAGCTGCTTTGGGTGGAAAGCAGCTGTTCAATTCGCGCAAGCCGAGGGTCCGGACCGCGCCATGAGTTGACGTTGGCTGTCTAGCCGGAAGCGGACGTTCCGCATCCGACCCGACCCCGTCGCGGCGACGAAGTCTGGTTCATCGCCGAAGCGGACATTAGGGAATGCCGCGTTGAGAAGGCCTCTCGAAAGCAGGTCGCGTAGGAAGGAACCGTCGATGGTGTTCGAGTCCTCGGTCCGACGCGAATTCGCCGTCCTCTGGGGGCGCCCCCGCGATCAGGCGGGAGCGGGGGCTCTGCCGATTGCGTCACCGATCAGCCGACGCGAGACATCCGCGCAGCGAGCCAGAATCCGCAAGAGCGGTGAGCGCCACAGGCCGTATCCGTCGTCGCATAGCGGATCGTTCACGACGGGACTGCCGTCACCGCCGACAAGAACGTTGCCGATATTAGGGTCGAGCCCCTGCGGCGACACGGCCCGCAAGTCGGCGACATAGGCCTCATATCCGGGCCACGCGGCCCTGAACGCTTCGCGGATGCCGTCGAAGCTCGGATGATCGACCCGGGGCTCGTGTGCCGGCCATTCCACCTTGAACCGATCGCGCACGCCCTCATCCATCGCGACGCCCGGGTGGTCCGCGATGACGGCGTGGGCATAAGCCAGCCACCAGGCGTCGCGCGCGGGATCGGTGAGACGCGAACCCACGGTCATCAGCGCGCCGCAACGGCTGACATGCATGTCGTGGACACGAGGCGCATGCGGTCCGTCGGAGCCCGGAAAACCTTTGCGAAGCAGAGCCGCATAATCGCCGAACCCGTCCGCCTTGCGCGCAAAGCGCACGACAACATTCGGGTGGTCCGGATGCGCATGGACGGTGCCATGGTACCCGAAACCGATCTCGGACCAGCCCGTGGCGATGAGATCAGCATAGGCCTTTGCGGCCGACCGTTCGACGATGCCCAAGGCGGAAAGCGAGGGACTGGACAGCGTGTCCTGATTCCTGAACCTGAACATCGCAGCCACTCCTTCCCGCCACGCGAACATCCGACGCGACGCATTCCCAGCGGCCGCACGGATGCGGTGCCGAGGACGGTCCGGACTGGCTGGTCCGGCGAAGGTCGAGGTGACCTTATCGATGTCGGGGGCAGCATGACGCGTGTGTCACACCGCTGTCATGGAATGACCTGAGCCTTCGGAAAGTTCAATCCCTACGGAAGCGTAAATCGACGGTCGTGGAACGTGAGCCATTCCGATCCATGGCCCGGCGGAGATCGACCATCCCGGCGAGCAGCCTCCGGGCCAAGCCCCGGTCCGCTTCGCTCAGGCCGAAATCCGCGAGCGGTTGGACGTGACGACCCAGATGGGCAGGGCCAACCTCGACGTCGTCGAGGACGAGGTAGTCCGTGATGCGATTTCGGGTCGCGTGCTCGGCGATCTCGTCGCCGCGCCCGGCGCGTTCGGCGGAGAGCATGCCGCCCGTTGCGGCATCTCGGCTCGTCGGCAGGATGGCGGTGCGCCAGTCGGGGTGAAAGCAGGTCTCGGGAAGGCCGGCATCGACCAGGGTCGGACGGCAGTCGTCAACGCGCCACGTCGAGGAGACGACCACCTTGGCGTCGAACTCCCTCACCAAGCCGGCGACGATGGCGACCTGGGCCGGGTTGAGCTTGTCCTTGCCGGCCCGCTGTTGATAGCCGACCGTCGTCACGACGCCGTCCACGTCGAGGTAGACCGTCAACGGTGCGGCGCCTCCATGCTCATTCAAAAGGCCAACCTCGTCGGGTGCAGCGATCTCGCTTCCGCCGCGGACGCCTACAATGCGTCGCGACGACCGTCCAGCGCGCGGATGAAGCACATCCCAAGCGCGGGCGGTGAAGCGCTCAGCAGAGATCGACCATCCGCTGTCGCGGGGAAAGTTCTTCAACGTCGACGGGCGGAAACCGACCCTTGCCGGTCGTCCGACCAGCGTTGGGTCCTTCCCGATAGCGGCCATTTCTAATGAAGACGCAGGATCGTCTTCGTTTACCATGGGTCCCCTCGAACTCGCGGCCGGCAACGACGCGAAACGTCATGTGGAAGCACCAATGCCCCTGAACGGTCTGGAACTCGCGAAGCAGCTCATCCGGTTCCGATCGATCAATCCTCCGGGCGAAGAGAAGGAATGTTCCGAGTTCATTGCCCGGCTGCTGACCGACCACGGGTTCGACGTCGCCAGTTACGAATTTGCCAAGGACCGACCAACACTGATCGCGCGCATCCCTGGGGCGGCCGGTGGCAAGCCGCTCTGCTTCACGGGGCACATCGACGTCGTGCCGCTTGGGTCGAACGAGTGGCAATTTCCACCCTTCGACGGGGTCGTGCAGGATGGCCGGCTGTACGGCCGCGGTTCCAGCGACATGAAGGCCGGCGTAGCCGCGTTCATCGCGGCCGCATGCAACCTGATCGGGGACGGGCTTCGCTTCCACCGCGGTGTCACGCTCGTGATCACCGCCGGAGAAGAGACGGGATGTGAAGGCGCATTCCATGTCGGCCGCGAGAACGTCCTCGGGCCGGCCGAACTCCTGATCGTGGCCGAGCCGACGTCGAATGCCCCCATATTCGCCCATAAGGGCTCTCTCCGCGTCATCGTCACCGCGCGCGGGAGGACGGCGCATTCCTCAATGCCGCACGAGGGCGAAAACGCCATCGGCAAGGCGGCGGAGTGGATCCGGACGCTTGAGGACCACGACTTCGGCGCCCGCCATCCCCTGCTCGGCAGCGCCACGGCCTGCGTCACCACCATCCGCGGCGGAGAAAACATCAACTCCGTCCCTGACTGCGTCGAGTTCACCGTGGATATCCGGACTCTTCCGGAGCAGAACCACGAAGCGCTGATCGCCGAACTCGGCCGCCTGTTCGGACCGGAGGCTGAGATCCGGGTTGTCACAAGCTTTCCTGGGTTTGCTACCGAGCCGGACGATCCGTCCGCCGCCCTTCTCCTGTCGCTGCTGCGCGAGCGGACCGGGGCGTCGGCGGAACCAGCCGGGGCACCTTACTTCACCGATGCGTCGGCTCTCGTGCCGGCCTTCGACGGAGTCGCCACGGTGATCGTAGGACCCGGCGAGGCGACGCAGTGTCATAAGACGGACGAGTACTGCCGCGTCTATCGGATCGAGGAGGCGCAGGCCATCTACAGGGACTTGATGCTCCGCATGTGCTGTGACCGCGCGGGATGAGGCGCCTTGGCCGACGCCGCCCGGTAGGCCTGACGTCAGCGCTTGCACGGTTGCGTCCCAGCGCGCCCAAGGGCAAGCCTGGATCCGCTCCGGAAATACCGCTGCGAGCCGGCGAATAACCGGGTTGGGCGCTACGCCATCGAACAGCTTGGCCGAGGTGAACGTCCGGTATCGGTGAACGTCCGGTCTTGTGGCTACGGACTCCGAGAGCGGACGGGCAAGAATCTACCCGCCCCAGTCGTACACCCTGTCCCCTTAGGTGGCCTGAAAGCAGACCTTCCCAAGGCCGGCTAAGGGTGGTCATCGGACTTTGGCCTCTCGCCCGGAAGCGGACGTCAAGCGTCCGACCCTACCGCGCCGATTCAAGAGGTTGCCGTCGCACTTGAAACGCCGAAGCCAGACATGCCGGCAATCGGCGGCTGATCTGCGCGCAGGTCCACCAACGTTCCGTAGCAGTGCTCGCCGGATCTAAGTGTGGTGACAGTCCAATGGCACACCGATTGTGGCAACTTAGGCGGCCGCCCGATCCGCAAGGCAGACAGAAGTTTGGATACGGCACATGATCATATGATCAGTTCTCCGCCGAGTAAATGGATTATGATATCTCGCAAATACCTACAAATTAATATTCGTTAAAACTTTGTGGCTGACGCTCTCACAAACCCGAAAACTTCAGGCATGCCATCGATGATCGAGGTCGCTCCTGCATGCATTTCACCCGTTGCATTTGCTGTCTCAGAGAAGTCTGCCTCCGACCCACCGCTCGACGCAGTCTGCCGAACAGCTGCCGCGCTCTTCGGCGTGCGGTACGCCTTCGTGTCGCGCCTCGATGTAACCCATCAGCGCTTCCTCGGACGGGAAGGCTTGGACGTATCCGAGACGTCGCGGGATGTCGCGTTCTGCGCGTACACGATTCTGGGTGAGGCCTACGAGCCGTTGGTCGTACTGGACACGCATTGCGATGAACGCTTTGCCGCCAACCCCCTCGTCACGGGTGCGCCGTTCCTGCGCTTCTACGCGGGCATGCGGATCGCGCTAGCCGGCGGCGTTCACGCGGCCACCGTCTGCATCGCCGATACGCTGCCCCGTGCGGGCTTCGACAAGGCCGAACGGGAGCGCCTCACAGATCTGGCCCTGTTCGTCGAGGCGACGTTGCGCGGCCGCGCCGCCGAGATTGAAGCCGGTCGCGCGCGGTACCAGGTCGAGGACTCGGACAGCCTACTGCAGACGACTCTGGAGAGCATGGACCAGGGCCTGCTTATGACCGACGCCGACGATCGCGTCCGGGTTTCCAACAGGCGCGTCGCATCCCTGATGGGCGTGCCTGAGACTCTGCTCTACGACGGAGCGCCGTTCGCGGCCGTTCGCGCCTATCAGGCGGCGCAGGGAGAATTTGCCGATCTGCCCGACGACCTGCGGGGCTTCCTGGAGAAGGGCTGTCCGAGAACGGAGAATTCCGACTACGAGCGCATGCGTCCGGATGGCACCGTCCTTCAGGTGTGCACGCGGCCTTCGCCCAGGGGCGGCGTCGTGCGGACTTTCACCGATGTCACGCAACGCCGGACCGCGGAATGCGCCCTGCGGGCCAGCGAGAGTCGCTACCGGATCCTGGCCGAGAACGCCAACGACATCATCGTGATGGGCGATCTTTCGATGCGGCGCCACTACGTCTCGCCTGCCGTTCGAAGCGTCCTCGGCTACGAGCCGGAAGAACTCCTCGCGACGACTGCGGCCGAGTTCTGCCATCCCGATGACGCGCAGGCCTTCACCGATCTCTGGACGCAGGTGAAGACCCAGGCGGAGGGCCGCTTCATCACCTGCCTGCGCCATCGCCACAAGGCGGGGCACTATGCCTGGATCGAGGCGTCCATCCGCGTGGTACGCGACGAGCCGGACCCGGGTCGGGTGATCTACGTGGCGGCCCTGCGCGACGTCACCGCACGGCGCGAGGCCGAGGCGCAGGTCCGGCACATGGCCCTCCACGATGCCCTCACCGGGCTGCCCAACCGTACGCTGTTTCGCGATCGTCTCGAACAGGCCATCACCCATGCGCGCCGGGCCAGGACCTGTTTCGCGGTGCTGGCGTGCGACCTTGACCGCTTCAAGGCCGTCAACGACAGCCTCGGCCATCCCGCCGGTGACGCCCTCCTGCGCGTCGTCGCCGAGCGGATGCGGGCGGTCCTGCGCCCCTACGATACCCTTGCGCGGTTCGGCGGCGACGAGTTCGCCATCGTGCTGACCTATCTGGACGCGGTCGTCGACGTCGGCGACCTCGCCGACCGGCTGATCGCGGCGGTGAGCGAGCCCGTCGACCTCGATGGGCAGAGCGTCGAGGTCGGGATCAGCATCGGGATGACGGTGGCGACGGAGCGGGACCGCGATCCGGACGAGTTGTTCAAGCGCGCCGACATCGCCCTCTACGAGGCCAAGGCGGCGGGGCGCAACACCTATCGGGAGTTCGAGCCGAATGCGGGCGCGCGCATCGCCACGCGCGGGCAACTCGCCCTCGACATGAAGGAGGCGCTCCGGGCTCATGAGTTCCATCTCGTCTACCAGCCGGTGATCGATGCCGGGACGGGCGCCGTGGTCAGCTTCGAGGCGCTGATGCGCTGGCGCCATCCGACGCAGGGCGAGGTCGCGCCGGGCGCGTTCATCCCGGTCGCCGAAGAGATGGGTCTGATCGTACCGCTCGGCGCCTGGGCGTTGCACGAGGCCTGCCGCGAGGCGACCTCCTGGCCCGCTCATATCCGGGTGGCGGTGAATGTCTCCGTCGTGCAGCTGCGGCGCGCGGGGTTCGAGGCCACTGTGATGGCGGCTCTTGCAGGCTCGGGTCTGCCGGCGGCCCGTCTCAAGCTGGAGGTGACCGAAAGCGTGCTGATGCAAGATGCCGAGGTCGTCATAGCCAGCCTGCATCGCCTCCGCGCCATCGGCGTGTTGATTGCCCTCGATGATTTCGGCACCGGCTATTCCTCGTTGAGCTACCTGCGCCGCTTTCCCTTCGACAAGATCAAGATCGATCGGGCGTTCATCCGCGACATCGCGGATCCCGATGCGGCGGCGATCGTGCGGGCCGTCGTCAGCATCGGCGAGCGATTGGGCATGGGCATCGTGGCGGAGGGGGTCGAGACGGTCGAGCAGCTCGACCTCGTCCGACAGGAGGGCTGCACCCAGGTCCAGGGCTTCCTGTTCAGCCCCCCGCTGCCGCCGGACGCGGCACGGCGCTACATCGAACGGGTTGCCCAGCACCAGACGCCGCCATCCGGGCTCGCGCCCGCATCGGCCAAACAAGCCTAAGTGCCAGTGTTGCGGCAGCTTCGATGAGGCGTCAGTCCTCGATTCGAAGCAGTCTATCTGACATGTGATCATCTACAGCAAGCGGAGCGAATGTCAGTTGGTCGCCTCGGCCCGGCTCCCGCGTTGACCGTCAGCAAACCGAAAAGCTCAGGGCCGCTTATATGCGAGCTGATGAGAGAGTCTGTATCGCCTGATACTATCCGTGCAAGCGGACAAGCAAAAACCCACCCGCTTCGGTCGTAAATCCTCGACCCCGAAGCTACCTAGAAGCGGACTTTCCCAGGTTCAGAGAAGGGTCGAATGCGGACCCTGCCCCCTCGCCCTGAAGCGGACGTTGCGCTGGCGACTTATGTCGGTCGCATGGAAAGCCGTCGCGGTTTTCGAAAAGCGGCCATTCGTCGGCCGGTCAATCGGCTCTCGGTGGTGAGGGAACGGAGGATTTGAGCGCAAGAAACGGGACGCGCGTCACCCGGGCGAGATCGTAACACGAGGCGAACCCGCGAGAGGTCCGTCATGCCCCCTGCCGTGAACCGTACGATGTCTGCGCCCGAATGGGCGATGTTGCTCAGCCTGTCGGTGCTCTGGGGTGGATCGTTCTTCTTCACGCGCGTGGCGCTCTCCGCTCTGCCGCCGTTCAGCCTCGTCGTCCTGCGTGTCGGGCTCGCAGCGTTGATCCTCAACACCGTCGTGCCCCTCTCGGGCCTCAGAATGCCGCGCGAGGCACGGATCTGGGCCGCCTTCCTCGGCATGGGCTTCCTCAACAACGCCGTTCCCTTCTGCCTGATCGTGTGGGGCCAAACCCACATCGCTTCAGGGCTCGCCGCCATCCTGAACGCGGCCACGCCGCTATTCACCGTCGTCGCTGCCCACGTCTTCACGTCCGACGAGAGGATGACGGGCAACCGGCTCGTCGGTGTGTTCATAGGTCTTGCCGGCGTTGCGGTGATGGTCGGGCCAACCGTCCTGGCGGGCCTCGGGGCCGACCTTCTGGCGCAGGTCGCTGTACTCGGTGCGGCCTTGTCCTACGCCTTCGCCGGCCTCTTGGGGCGGCGCTTCCTGCGGATGGGCGTTCGACCGCTCGCGACGGCCACGGGGCAGGTGACGGCGTCCGCGCTCATGCTTGTGCCCATCGCCATGGTTGTCGATCGACCATGGACCTTGCCGCTGCCGGATGCATCGGCGTGGGGCGCGGTCTTCGGTCTCGCGGCCTTGTCTACGGCGCTCGCCTACGTGCTGTACTTCCGCATACTGGCGACGGCGGGGGCAACGAACCTACTCCTCGTCACCTTCCTCATTCCCGTGTCCGCCATCCTACTGGGGGCAGTGGTGCTCGGCGAGCGACTGCAACCGCAGCACGTCCTCGGCATGGTGCTGATCGGTTGCGGGCTTGCGGCCATCGACGGCCGCCTCTGGAGCTTCCGTCAGCAGCGGCGACGCATTCCGCCCGACGTCTATCAAGGGCGGGATATCTAAGTGGCCTGGTCGGGACCATCCGCCTTCAGCGCCGGCGGCGGCCTCGGAAAGACGGGGAGGCTCTGTGCCTCACGGTTCCCCGTGACATGCCCCCCGATCCGATGGAGGATGGCTCACCCTGGCGATCCCACCGCCGCTCTGCGCAGGCGCAGACGTCCGCATCCCGCGACGCCCATCGGGACAGGCGTCTGACGGGACCGCTCGGCGCGGCGCATCTCCCCCGATCGCCCGGTCGCCTCCCCGCGCGGCGGCCCTGTGCAGAGGGCTCGCCGTAATGGAGAGGACACGCAGGCGGTGTCGAAAAACATCCGGTCGATGCGGCGGCTTTAAGCGAACCTTTCCCTTGATCTGTCTTCTCGGTGATAGGAGACGTCGCGCTGCGGGGGGCGATCACCGGTGACCATACGGCCTCAACCATTCCACGACGGCTCCGCGACGGACGCGTCCCACCCTGAGGGCGCTTCCGGCCACGGGCGGCTGAGCCTGAAGGGGCAGGGCGTCGTGACCCTCGCTCTGGCCAAGGGAGAGGGCGCCCCCGTCGACGATCTCCTCGCCGCCTCCGAGGCCCCGGCGAGCCAGATGGCGCTGCCGCTCTGGCTGCTGCTGGTCGGGCGGGAGGCGGTCCACAGGCGCTGGGGCCTCGTCACCGGGGCGGGTCTCGTCTGGACGGGGTTCGGCGCCGCGTTGGTGATCGACGCCCTCGACGGGGCCACGCATATTCCCGATCGCTGGTTCGGCCTCCTCCTCGTGGTCGAGGCTTTGGGCTCGTTCGTCCGCGGCCTCGTCGCCACCGGCGCCGCGCGCCGGCTGCGCCTCCTCAAGGCGGCGCTCCTCCTCGTGGTGGCGGTGCTGACGATGCTGGCCTCGTCCTCGAGCACGTTCCTCCTCGCCATGCTGTTCGGGGCCGCCTTCCTGTTCGACGGCCTGTCGCGCTTCGCGCTCTCCTACGTGCTCCGCTTTCCGGGCTGGTGCCTGTCGGCGGCGCATGGGGCCCTGGGCGTGGCGCTCGGCATCATCACCCTGCAGCCCTGGCCGACCTGGTACGCCGGCACGGTGGGGTTCTGCATCGGCGCCTTCCTGATGCTGGCGGGGATCAAGGTGGCGATCCTCGGGCTGCGGTTGCGGCGCCCTCCGGCGGCAGCCGGACCGCGCGCCGACGGGACCGGCACGGACGCGCTCACCGTCTATGTCTGGACGCCGACGGGAACGGCCTCGATCCCGGCCCGGCAGCGCCTGGTCCATCGCTACGTCATCTCGGTGAACGGGCGCGGCCACGTCTCCACCGGCCACGCGGCCCTGGAACTCGGCGACGGCAGCGGGACGCACGGGAGCCCGCTCTATGTGAGCCATTACCCCGCCGTGGAGATCGACCGCTCCCCCGACAACCTGCGCGCCACCCTGCGGGCCGGCCCGGAGAACAACGTGCCGGGCCGCTTCCTGCCGAGCTACCGCGAGGAGGCGGACGATTGGTGCGAGGCCACCGTCACGGTCACCCTGCGCGGCATCGACGGGGCGGGCCTGACGCGCTTCTGGGCCGGCTATCGCCGTGACGCGACCTACAATCTCGTGGGCCGGAACTGCTCCACCACCGTCGCCCGCGCCCTCGACGCCGCCGTGGAGGGCGCGTTCAGCCGGGCCGGCAAGCCCTGGCGCAGGCTCGCCCAGGCCGCGATGAGCCCGGAATTCTGGGCGGCCGCCCTCCTGCGCAACGGGGCCGGCGCGATGACCTGGACGCCGGGTCTCGTGCTCGATTACTCGCGGGCGCTCAGCGCCCTCATCGATCCCGTCTCGCCGGTCCCGGCCATCCGCTGGGACGGCGTGAGGCGCCGCCTCCTGCGCAACTGGCGGGCCGAGGCG
This sequence comes from Methylobacterium sp. W2, assembly GCF_020662345.1. GTDB lineage: Bacteria > Pseudomonadota > Alphaproteobacteria > Rhizobiales > Beijerinckiaceae > Methylobacterium. The sequence goes on from NZ_VMOA01000021.1 coordinate 39,744, forward strand.
GTGGCGCGGATGCGCAGCCTCGCCCGGCGGCGGTCTCCGGCCGCGTAGGCGGCAGGACGGCAGCGGGTCGGTCCGACATCCGGCGGGGTAGCCCCGACCTTGGAGCGTCCGGGCGACCGTGGCATGATGGGAATAGGCAGATCCCCACGTTGCCCAACCATCGCGTCGCCGTGTCGGCGTGCCGGAGCGACAAGACCCGCTTCCGCTGGTCGGTGACGACGGCCGGGTTCCATGCCTGCCGTTCGACGACCTCCTCTTCGTCCGCCGCCATGGCAATGGCCGCCGGCATGTCTCACGCCCACGTCCTGGCGGAGCCGTATCGGATCAGGGCGCGGATCAATGATGGCGGGTGGATTTAATCGGCGCTCCCGCGTTTTTCTGGGATGTCGTTGATCGCGTGGTCGAAATCTGACGGATGGTGCCCGCCCTGAGCGTCCGAGGCGGGTGGGGAGCGGACCCTGACACTTCGCCCTGAAGCAGACGTTCAGCCGGTCACCCAACCTAGTCATTCGTGTTGATGCGACGCCCTTCAGGCTTTGGTGCGGATGCCGTTATGCAGTCTGTCGGCGCTTCCGGGGTCGTGGGCGAACTGCGTCACGACGGGGTGGCGACGGCACAGCGCCCTCATGCGCTCGGTCGTATCCCGGTGACGCTCATAGCTCTGCGCCACGCCATCGACATCACCCCTCAGCATGGCCTGCTCGTCATAGGACGCATCGCCCGCGATGAGGACGAGATGGTCGTCCTGCTCGATCACGACGGATTGGTGCCCGTCGGTGTGGCCGGGAGTCGGCACGATGCGGATGCGTCCGTCCGACGTCAGCTTCGTGCTGGTCTCGAAGCTTTCCCACCGTCCGTCGGCATGCTCGACCGTACGGGGCTTGAACCAGTCCGGGTAGTGCATGTTCAGGTAGCCGTTCAGCGGACCCGTCCGGGCCAGGGCCGCCTTGGCCTCCGTGGCACTCAGCACGAACTTGCTGCCGGGAAAGCCGGGAATGCCGCCCGCATGGTCTCCGTGCATGTGGGTCATCACGACCCAACGCACGTCGCGCGGATCGAAGCCGAGCGCCCGAACCCCGGCCTGCGCTTCCTGCTCCGAATTCACCCAACGGCGTTCGCAGGTCTGCATGAACGGGTGCCACCAGGGCTGGTAGCCCGGATCGTTGGCATGCGAGCTCTCGCCGGTATCGACGAGGACCAGACCATCCGGGTGCTCCACCAGCCAGCAGCCGATGGGAAGCCGAGGGCTCCAGTGCTTGTCCATGAGAACGTCCAAGGCGCGTCTCGGACGCGCCTTGTGATGCGCGTGCTGGTGCCGGGACTTGATCTGGACATCGCCTATCCGGATGGGATGGATTTTCATCAGGTGGTTCCTTAAAACGACATTTATCGCTTTAAATGGATCATGCAAACGGGGTCGTCAACGGGAGATGCCATGACCGACACAAGCCCTCCCCGTCGGCGGGAAGGAGGCCGGAATTCCCGCGTGCGGGAAGCCGTCAGGGACGCGGCGAAGGCCGAACTTCTACAGAACGGCATCCTGGGTCTGTCCCATCGCGCGGTGGCCGACCGGGCCGGGGTTGATCCCTCGACCGTCTATCGACGCTGGCCGACACGCGCGGACCTGCTGGCGGACGTTCTTGTCAGCGTGTCCGACGACGCCGTCGCAGTACCGGATACGGGCGGCCTCGAAAGCGATCTGACCGCCTACCTCGAACAGGTCGCAGCGGCCTTGTCGGACCCTATCCACGAGCGTCTCGTGCGCTGGGCCATGGCGGCGGGAGACGGCAGAGACGAGACGGCTGATGCAGCCATTGCCGCGTTCTGGACGCATCGCTTCCAGCAGGCGATGATCGTGATCGACCGTGCATCGGACCGTGGCGAAGCGGGGTCCGGCCTGGACGGCTCACGCCTGATCGAGAGGCTCGTGGCTCCCGTCTGGTTTCGCCTTCTGGTTCTTCGAAAGCCCATCGACAAAGCTTTTCTGGAAGATTGCGTTGCCGAAGCCATGGGGACACGCTGGGCGACGTGATGTCCGTGGCAGAACACATCCTTGTCCACCACGCTGCCTCAGATCGGACCTTCCGACCTTCTACAAAGGGTCGCAAGCAGTCCCGGCAGCGGGTACCAAACGTCAGATTCTCACCACTCGATCGACGGAGCGCTGTTTAAGTCGTTCTCCAAGACTTTACGTCATCCTGAGGTGCCGCGTAGCGGCCTCAAAGGAGGCTTCCAGGGATCGCGCGATGACTGGAGGGCTCCTTCGAGGCCCGCTGATGCGGGCACCTCAGGATGAGGTGGTCTGATGGGATGATCTAATTGAGCATGAGAACCCGCTGATAAATCCAATCCGACACGCCATCGGTACATGCGTCGATGACGGAGAGCGCCGCCCGGCCCTTCGCCTCACCGCCCCGGCCGTGAGCCAGCGAGGTCGCGGGAGAGGGCCAGCATCACCGCCAGCGTGTCTGCCTCGTCCTCTTCGGCGCCGTGATCGCTGAGCTTGACGATCACCGTGCCGGTCTGGCGGTTGATGTAGACGTATTGCCCGTAGACGCCGATGGCGGAGATGTCGTCGTCGCCCTCCGGCACGTGCCACCACTGCGCCGAGTAGGGCCAGCCGTCGACCTCCCGGCGGGCCGGGGTCTCGATCCGCTCGATCCAGCGCGGCGGAACGATGCGCGCGCCGCCGACGCGGCCACGGTCGGCCACCACCAGCCCCAGGCGGATGAAATCCCGGGCCACGGCGTTGATGCAGCAGAAGGCCTTCTCCGTCCCCCCCGGCCGGTCGAGATTCCAGGTCGCCTTCGCCTCCGCGCCCATGGGTTTCCAGATCCTCTGCGAGAGGAGGTCGGCCAGGGGCTTCTTCTCCACCTCCGCGAGGATCAGGCCGAGGATTTCGGTGTCGATGCTGCGGTATTGACCCGTGCTGCCGGGTTTCGACGACAGGGTGGCGTGGTCGCGCACGAAGGCCCGGATGTCGCGGGTGAGGTACATTCCGGCGGTGCCCGTGAGCGGGTCCCACGGGTCGTAATTCTCCGGCACCGCCAATCCGCTCGTCATGTCGAGGAGGTCGCGGACGGTGATGCGGCCGAAGGCCGGCTTGTCCCGCAGATAGGGCAGCAGGGTCGCCACAGGGTCGGTCTCGGCGAGTTTGCCCTCGGCGATCGTCTGTCCGACCAGCAGCGAGACCACCGATTTCGCCACCGACCAGGACGGGAACAGCGTCGCCTGGCCTAAGCCAGGGCGATACCATTCATGGATGAGGGTGCCGTCCTGGGTCACCAGCAGGGCGTTGGTGTGGGTCGCCCGCAGCATCTCCGCCAGGGGAACGCTCCGTCCCTTCCAGGGGACTCGTTCGGGAATCGCGTGGAGCCGGACGGGCAGGGCGCGGGACGAGGGCGCCGCCGCCACCACCCGGCTCGCGAACCAGGTGCCGACGGAGGAGGGTTCGATGATGGCGAGGGCAGCGAGCGTGATCGGGTTCGGCACGCCGAGCAGCGGCCCGATGGCGGCAGCCAAACCGCCCAGCGCCAAGGCGCCGATCAGCGCCCCGGCCAGCCAAGGGCGACGAAAGCGGGGCCGGAGGCGGGAAGATCTCGACATGACCGCTCAGTACACCGCTCAGTACATTTCTTGGCCCACCCGGCCCTCGGCGGCGGAACCGTGCCGCTCAGTGAGGCGCGGTCTGGCCCGAGGCGAGGATCGTCACGCCCACGGCGATCACCGCGATCCCGATCATCATCGGCAGGGTGATCGGCTCCTGGAACAGCAGCGCGCCGCCGAGTGCCGCGCCGACCATGCCGACCCCGGCCCAGATCGCGTAGACGATCCCGATCGGCAGCATGTTCATGCTGTTCGACATCAGCCAGAACGCCGTGCCGTAGCCCAGCACCACGATGATCGTCGGCACCGGCTTGGTGAGGCCGTCGGCCGCCTTGAGGGCGAGGGTCGCCGTCACTTCGGCGCCGATGGCCAGGGCGAGGAGGAGATAGGGATTCATGCGTGGGTCGTCCGTGCGGTCGGCGGGCTGAAGGGCGGATCGGGCGGCCATCCGCATGGCGATGGCCGCGCCGTGTCCGAGGCCGGGGGGAAAATCCACCGGTACGGCTCCGGACTCCCAAGAGCACGCGGGCCGTTAATGTCCCGTGTGGATGGCGCATGAAAGGCTGCCCGATGGCGGTCGAAGCGGGGTCCGCGTGGCGGTGACGATCCGCCGATCCGGCGCGGGCGATCCGGGATGCGCGCGCCGAATTCGAAGCCCGCCCGTCGATGGCGTCTTGCCCTGATCGGGGTCCCACGGCACAGATCGGGGATGGACCGCGCGAGATTCTCTCCGTCCTCCCGGAGCCGGCTGGTCCGCAGGGGGCCCTCCCGGCACGATCCGCGTCACCACCGAGACCCTTCCCCTCTCTATGTCCCTCTTCCCGCGACGGAATTCGCCACCATGCGCACGACCCTGACCGCCTTTCTCCTCATCGCTTTCACGGGGGCCGCCCTCGCGCAGCAGGTGAACGAGCCGCCGATCCAGAGCCCGCAGGACGCCGCCTGCCGGGAGCAGGCCAGGGCGCAGGTGTTCAGCGCCGCCAACCCGAGCAATCTCAGCCTCTACGACCTCGGCTCGCAGATCTATCACGCCTGCATGGCCAGCTATCACACCACCGGCCCGAACCCGGACCGCAAGGATCGCCGCTTCTGAGGATCGCTAAGCCCTTCCGTCTCAACGATAGTCGGTAGGCGTCAGGCCGTGCCGGGCGATCTTGTCGTAGAGGGTCTTGCGCGGCGTGCCGAGGGATTCGGCGGCGATGCGGACATCGCCGCCGGCCATGATCAGCTCCTCGCGGATCAGGCCGCGCTCGAACCGGTCGACCTGTTCGGCCAGGGTGCCGGTGGTGGCGGCCTCGGGCGGCAAGACCTCGTTCTGCCCGAGGCCCAGGGCGTGACGCTCGGCGAAATGGCCGAGTTCACGCACGTTGCCGGGCCAGTCGTGCCGGCGCAGGTGCTCCCGCACGGCCGGTGTCATCGGTGCGGGCTCGCGGCCGAAACGCGTCGCCGCGCGGGTCAGAAATTCCTGGAACAGCAGCATCACGTCCTCGCGCCGGTCGCGCAGGGGCGGGATCGCGATCGTGATGACGTTGAGGCGGTGGTAGAGGTCGTCGCGGAAGGTGCCCTGCGCGGCGGCCTGGCCGAGATCGACCTTGGTCGCCGCCACCACGCGCATGTCGATGGGGCGGATCTCGTTGGTGCCCAGCGGCTCCACCGCCCGTTCCTGCAGCACGCGCAAGAGCTTGACCTGGAGACCGAGCGGCATGCTCTCGATCTCGTCGAGGAACAGCGTGCCCCCCTGCGCGTGCTCGATCCGGCCGACGCGGCGCTTGAGGGCACCGGTGAAGGCGCCGGCTTCGTGGCCGAAGAGCTCGCTCTCGACGACGCTGTCGGGCAGCGCCCCGCAATTCATGGCGACGAAATTCCGGCCGGCCCGCCGGCTCCAGCGGTGCAGGGCGCTCGCCACCACCTCCTTGCCCGATCCGGTCTCGCCGAAGACGAGCACGTCCACATCGGCCTGGGCGACCTCGCGCACGAGGCGGCGCAGGCGCACCATCTCGGGTGAGATGCCGAGGAAGGCCGGGTCCTCCTCCACCGCCGCGTCCAGCCGGGCGCGCAGGGTGCGGTTCTCGAGGACGAGGCGGCGCCGCTCCAGGGCGCGGCGCGCCGAGGCGACGAGGGAGTCGGCCGGATAGGGCTTGGCCAGGAAGTCGTAGGCCCCGTCGCGCATGGCCCCCACCGCCATGCGGATGTCGCCATGCCCGGTGATCAGGATGACCGGCAGCTCCGGATCGATCGCCTTGATCCGCCCGAACAGGGCGATGCCGTCGAGATCGGGCAGGCGCACGTCGGTAACCACAAGGCCGGGCGGGTCGGCAATGATGGCGGCCAGCGCCGGTCCGGCGGCCCCGAAAGTCTCCACCGTGAACCCGTCGAGTTCCAGGCTCTGGCGGTTGGCGCGGCAGACATCCGCCTCGTCGTCGATGAAGACGACCCGCTCGGCCGACCCGCCCGCACCCTCTTGAACGCTCACGGGGCCGTCTCCACAGGGGCTTTCGCCAGTTCCATCCGAAACACCGCGCCGCCGCCCGGATCGTCCAGGGCGTTCAGGCTGCCGCCGCAATCCTCGACGATTCCGCGCGCGATGGCGAGCCCGAGCCCAAGCCCATCGGATTTGGTGGTGAAGAACGCATCGAAGACCTGGGCCCGGATGGTCTCGGGCAGGCCCGGCCCTGTATCGCGGACCTCGATGGCCACGCGATTCTCTGGTGCGTCCCGCACCAGGATGGAGACCCGTGGATCGGTGCTCCCCGCCGCCGCATCGAGGGCGTTCTGGAGCAGGTTGACCACGACCTGTTCGAGGCGCGGCCCGTCGCCGAGGACGTACAGGCCGGAAGCCGGCCTTTCCGCCGACACCGCAATCCGGGCCGCCCGCGCCCGCGCCTCCACCAGTTCCAGGCTGTTGGCGAGGATATCGGCCAGGGCCACGGGTTCGCGCCGGGGCGACGAGCGCCGGGCAAACCCCTTGAGCTGCCGCGTCAGCCCGCCGATGCGGTCGGTGAGGCGGCCGATGGCGAAGGCGTTCTCCGCCGCCTCCTCGCCCCGTCCCCGCCGGACCAAGATCGCCGCATTGTCGGCGTAGGAGCGGATGGCGGCCAGCGGCTGGTTGATCTCATGCGCCATGCTCGCGGCGAACTGGCCCAACGCAGCGAGCCGACCGGCCTGCGCGAGTTCGCGGCCGAGGCGCTCCCGCTCGGCTTCCGCCTGCCGTCGCTCCTCCTCCGCCCTCCGTCGTTCCTCGATCTCCAGCCGGAGCAGACGGTTGGCGTCGGTGAGTTCCAGCGTCCGCTCGGCGACGCTCCTCTCCAACTCCTCCCGGCGCGCCGCGGCCTGAGCGAGGTGCCGGCGGGTCCGCCGACGACGGCCCGCCAGGGTCGCGATCCCGATACAGGCTAGGCCGGTGCCGAGGGCGGCGATGATCCAGGCCTGCACGCGCTCGCGGTCCACGGCCGGGCCCACGGGCGTCAGGGTATGGAGCCGCCAGTCGGTGCCCGGAATGGGGGCGTCCAGGGCGAGGGCTGTCCGCGCCGGCCGCGATCCCCGGCCGACGCGGACGAGATCCTGCATCCCTCCGACCGGATGGAGCGGGAGCGCCGAGAGCGGCGCCTCGCCGAATTCCAGCGCCGCGCGGATGCGCTTCCGTTCGTCGTCGCCGACCTCGCGCAGGGTGGCGAAGCTCCAGGCGGGATCGCTCGCCACGAGGACGATGCCCCTCGCATCGGCCACGAACACCCCGTCTCCCGATTGCCGCCACGCGGCCTCGACCCCATCGAACTCGATCTTCACCACGACGACGCCGCCAGCCTCGCCGATCCGCCGCGACAGGTAGAGCCCCGCCCGGCCGCTCACCGTGCCCAAGGCGAATTGCGAGCCGGCGCCATCGGTCATGGCCTGCCGGAAGTAGGGTCTGAACGCGTAGTCCCGGCCGACGAAGCTGCGCTCGGCCTCCGCGTTGCTCGCGGCCACGGTGATGCCGTCCGGGCGAATGACGTAGATCACCGCCGAGCCTGTGGCGGCCGCCACCTGGGCGAGGCGCTTGCTGACCTGCGCGACCATGGCCGGCGTCGGATCCGGCCCCGCCACGGCGGCGATCTCCGGATCCGCCGCGAGGGCCAGGGGGAGCGAGGCCTGTTTCTGCATCTCGGCCCGCAGGGCGCCGACCTGCAGCGCCAGGGTCGACTGCGCCGTGCGGCGCAGGTCGGCCAGCGCCCAGCGTTCGGCTGCCTGCCCGGCCAGCCACGCCGCGACCCAAACGAGGACGAGGCTGGCGGCGAGGACGAGGCTCCGTCGCGACCGTTTCAGGAATCCGCGATCGGTTCCCTCGCGAGGCGGGCCATTCGCATTCAACGGGCTCGCTCCAGTGCGAAATCCCGGACGGGTTTTCGCGACCCTGTGCGGACACTCGCATTCGACCTGAGGGGGAGATTGGCGGCCATCTGAAAAATATGTCTCAAATCAATGTTTTAACGAATTATTTCGGGAGTTCCCGATCTGGCACGGCGGTTGCCATTCTCAAACCGAAACGCAGGCCTGCGTTCATCGCAGGGCTGCGCGCCGAAGGGGTCCAACCCCGGACGCCAAGACCAAAAGACGACGAGGCCCGGACACCCCCGGCACTTCGATCCGAACCGATCTATTCCCAAGGGAGAAGCCCGCCATGGCCACCATACCGTCCCCGCTCACCGCGCCGCACGCGCCGGTAAAGCCTAAGCCCATCTATCGCACGCTGTATTTCCAGGTGCTCGTCGCCGTGGCGATCGGCATCACCCTCGGCCACTTCTACCCGCAGGTCGGCGCGGACATGAAGCCGCTCGGCGACGCCTTCATCAAGCTCGTCAAGATGATCATCGCGCCGGTGATCTTCCTCACGGTCGTCTCCGGCATCGCCGGCATGACCAATCTCGAGAAGGTCGGCCGTGTCGGCGGCAAGGCGCTCATCTACTTCCTCACCTTCTCGACACTGGCCCTGATCGTCGGTCTGATCGTGGCGAACCTCGTCCAGCCGGGCGCGGGCATGCACATCGATCCGAAGTCGCTCGATCCGAAGTCGATCGCGATGTACGCCGACAAGGCGAAGACGCAGTCGATCACCGACTTCCTCATGAACATCATCCCGACCACGGCGGTGGGCGCCTTCTCGGGTGGCGAGATCCTTCAGGTCCTGTTCTTCTCGGTGCTGTTCGGCTTCGGCCTCGCCTTCCTGGGCGACCGCGGCAAGCCGGTTCTCGACATCATTAAGGTGCTGTCGGAAGCCATCTTCGGTGTCGTCAACATCATCATGAAGGTCGCCCCCATCGGTGCCTTCGGCGCCATGGCCTTCACCATCGGCAAGTACGGCATCGCCTCGCTCGCCAACCTCGCCTACCTCGTCGGCGCCTTCTACCTGACCTCGGCGATCTTCGTGCTCGGCGTCCTCGGCCTGGTCGCCCGCTACAACGGCTTCTCGATCGTCAAGCTCATCCGCTACATCAAGGAGGAGCTGATGCTCGTGCTCGGTACCTCGTCCTCCGAGTCGGCCCTACCCTCGCTGCTTGAGAAGATGGAGCGCGCCGGGTGCTCGAAGCCCGTCGTCGGCCTCGTGGTTCCCACCGGCTACTCGTTCAACCTCGACGGAACCAACATCTACATGACCATGGCGGCGCTCTTCATCGCCCAGGCGACGGACACCCCGCTGACCTACGGCGAGCAGGGCCTGCTCCTCCTCGTGGCGATGCTGTCCTCGAAGGGCGCGGCGGGCGTCACCGGCTCTGGCTTCATCACCCTGGCCGCGACCCTCGCGGTGGTCCCCTCGGTGCCCGTCGTCGGCATGGCGCTGATCCTCGGCGTCGACCGGTTCATGTCCGAGTGCCGCGCGCTCACCAACTTCATCGGCAACGCGGTGGCCTGCATCGTCGTCGCCCGCTGGGAAGGTGAGGTCGACGACGTCAGGCTCGCGGCCGCCCTCGGTGGCAGCCCGATGCCCCTGGCGAGCGAGATGCCGGTTCTCCAGGCCGCCGAGTAACGCGCGACCTAAGCCGAGGCCCGATGGATATCCATCCGGCCTCGGACCCCTTCATAAAGGACAGGCCGGGCCGCGAGGGACCGGCCTGTCCTTTTCGCGTTCAAGCGTGGCCCGCGCGTTCCGGGTCAAAGCTTCCGCCGATGCTATTCCACGGGAGGCATGTGCCCGATTCCGCCAGAAGCGCGTCCACCACGTACGGCTCGGGATCTCCGCCTGTCGCACCATGTCCCGAGACGTGCTCTTCTTGCCTCACGCTCCCGAAAGCCAAACGCTCACCGAGCCTTCAGCACTACCCGGCAAGCGGCGGGGAGGGCCGCCATGGTCATCGGCGGCTTCGGCCTCGCCGGCTTCGTCGATTTCGGCGGGTTCAGCACCGCGTCGCTGAACCAATAGGCGAGCTCCTCGCCGCAGCCGTCGCCGGACGGCGGCGGCGCCTGGTCTCCGCACTGGTCGTCGCCGGCCGGGCAGGAGAGGCGGATATGGTAGTGATAATTATGCCCGTACATTGGGCGCACCTTGTTGAGCCAGGAGCGATCGCCCCCCGCCTCCCGGCACAGGGCTTTCTTGATCGCCGGGTTGACGAAGAGGCGCGCGACCTCCGGCTGCTGGGCCGTGAGGCGGATCAGCTTGAGGTGCTCCGGCGTCCAGACCTGCGGATCGATGTCGAGGCGGTCCGTGCGCACCACGTTGGTGGCCGAGGTCTCTTCGCGCTCGGCGCGAGTCATGCGGTGGTCCGGCATCGGTGTCAGCCAGATATCGGCGTCGAGGCCGAGCTGGTGGGAGGCGTGGCCCGTGAGCATCGGTCCGCCGCGAGGCTGGGACATGTCGCCCACGAGAAGGCCGTTCCAACCGACGCGGGGCGCCTTGGCCGCCAGTCGCTCGATGAAATCCACGAGATTCGGCGTGCCCCACATCCGGTTGCGCGAGAGGCGCATCACCTGCCAGTTCTGTCCGTCCTGGGCCAGTGCCTCACCGCCGGAGAAGCATCCCTTGGCGTAGGATCCGTAGGGTCGGGCCGGGCCGGGAGCCGGAGTCGTCGCCCGTCCGAACAGGGCTTTGGCCGGCGTCGAGGGCGCGTCGGGATTGTCCAGCGGCGGCAGCGGCTTGGGGTTCACGCTGCCCCTGTCCTGGGCCTGCGCGGTGCCTCCGCAGACGAGAAGAGCGAGAGCCGCGAGGCGGGACAGACGTGAGGTCAGGTGCATGGCGACAACCTAGTCCATCGGCCGTCGGGCCGTCGAGAGCTCTCGGTTATTCCGCCGTCGAGACCGCAACCTTGATCGAGTTCGATTTCGCACCGCTGACGACGATGAGGATCGGTGTGGTGCCGAACTGGAACCGGATGCTCTTCGAGACGCCCGGACATCCGGGCCGCATCGTGCTTGCCACGGGCTTGCGCGTCGTCCTGCCGTCCTGACTCACATCGATCCAGGCATTGTCCGACAGGGTCACCTGATACAGGCCGGGCGTGACGACGGGCGGTATCCGCAAGCTGCCGCCGAATGTGCCGGGCTTCGGTTCGCGCGAGGGCGTCAAGGGAAGATCGGCCTCCGCGATCGGCTTGAGTGCCAGAACGGCGCCCGGCATCTCCGCGGAGAGGGTCGCGCCGGAATCGAGCCGGGGGAGGGAGGGCGCTTCGAACCAGGCCTGCTCCCGCAGGATCGGCCAGTCGAACGAGGTGCAAGCGGCCGGATCGGAAGCCTGCTGCGCCCACGCCCCGTCGGCGGCGAGACCCGCACCGAATGCGAGCACCAGTCCGGCGATGATCGGGAACATTCTGCGCATGGCCGCTGTCCTGTGAACGGTCGCAGCCCCTCGACCGTGAGAACGGTTCCGCGGCCGGAAAGGTTTCCAGTGGCGGTCCGCTCCGGCGGGGCGGCGCGGACCCGGTGATCACTCGTCGTCCGGTTGCTCAACGTTCTCGGACACGGTTCGGCGCACACCCCAGCCGCGTAAGGTCTCGTTCAGTTCGTCGAGGATGAAATGGCGGGCGCTGTCGCGGTCATAGCCCTCGTCGAGATAGGCATCGTACTCGGTGAAGACGTGACGGGTGAAGGCGACGAGGGCGAGCCATGCCGCGCTCTCGGGGCTCGCATGTCGCAGGCCCGGACTGGCCAGCGCCCGCGCGAGGACGGAATCCGTCTCGAAGGCGGGCAGGCGCGGAGCGAGGATCCGAAGCGCTTCGCCGACGGCCTCCGCGCGGGTCATCGCGGCGTCTCCCGGGACGTCCCTACTTGTCGTGGTGCCCGGCGGCGATCCGATCCGTGAGGGCCATCAGGATGCCGGAGACGACGAACACCATATGGAGACCGACGAGCCAGTACAACTCGCGGTCCGGCGTCGCCTTGATGTCCATGAAGGCTTTCAGCAGCGAGATCGCCGAGATGGCGACGATCGAGGACATCAGCTTCAGCTTCAGCCCGGTGAAGTCGATCGTCCCCATCCATTCGGGCCAGTCCTTGTGGTCCGTATGATCGATCTTCGAGACGAAGTTCTCGTAGCCCGAGAACATCACGATGATGAGCAGCGACGCGGTGAAGGACAGATCCACCAGGGTCAGGACACCGAGAATGATCTGCGACTCGGTGGCGCTCCACATGTGCAGGACGAAATGAGCGAGTTCCTGCAGCAGCTTGACCAGAAGCACGACGATGCCGATGCCGAGCGCCGCGTAGAACGGCGCCAGCAGCCAGCGGCACGCGAAGAGCACGCGTTCGAAAACCTGTTCGATCATCCGTCTCGAATCCCCCGCCCGATCGAGCGGGGTTTGGCATGTGCGGCCAAGCTCGACAAGCGGTGAGCTCGGCGGGCGAGGCGCCTCAGGCGGCGACGCCGGTTCCGATCGGACAGGTCACCCCGGTGCCGCCGACACCGCAATAGCCCGCTGGGTTCTTGGCGAGGTATTGCTGATGGTAGCCTTCGGCGAAGTAGAACGCATCGAGCGGCTTGATCTCGGTGGTGATCTCGCCAAAGCCCCGGGCCTTCAGGGCTTCTCCGTAGGCCGCGCGGACGCTTCTGGCCGTCTCGGCCTGCGCCTCGTTCGCCGTGTAGATTCCCGAGCGGTATTGCGTGCCGACATCGTTGCCCTGGCGCATGCCCTGGGTCGGGTCATGGCTCTCGAAGAACGTCTTGAGTACCGCCTCCAGGGGGCGCACGGCCGGATCATAGACGACGAGGACCACCTCGTTATGCCCGGTCATGCCCGAGCAGACCTCCTCGTAGGTCGGATTGGGCGTGAAGCCGCCGGCATAGCCCACCGCCGTCACGACGATTCCATCCGGCAATTGCCAGAACTTGCGCTCGGTGCCCCAGAAGCAGCCAAGCCCGAGGACGATCTGCTCGCTTCCCTCGGGATAAGGCCCCTTCAGTGAATGGCCATTGACGAAATGAGTGTCCGTGGTGGGGAGCGGCGTCGAGCGGCCGGGCAGCGCGTCGGCGGCACTCGGCATTTCGGGGCGCTTGCGGAAGAACTGGAGCATCGGGGCCTCCGTGAGAGGGCGGGATGTTCCCTATATGGGGTGCCGGACCCTCTTGCTGAATGCCCCGTGTCGAAACGGCATGCCTTACGGTCGAGGCGTCAGGGCCGGCTGAGAAAGCCGATCGGCTCGCGGGGCGGCTGGCCGAGCCAAAGCAGGAAGGCCCCGAGACCGAGGCCGAGGAGGCAGGCGGGGGCCAGGGTGAGCGGCAGGACGAGGGCCTGCCACAGCCATGGGGCCACGCTCTCCACCGAGCCCTGGAGCGCACTCCCGCGCTCCTTGAACAGCGTCATCAGAAGGTCGCTCAGGCTGGTGACGCGCACGCCGTTATTGGCGATCGAGCGCGCGCCATCGTAGACGAGGCCGACGAAGCCCGCCGCGAGGACGACATATCCGAGGAGGCGGCTGAAAAAGCGGAGCATCGCGACTTGCACACAGGCCGGCTCCCGTGCCGGCCCTGCCGGGTTAGGGGGCTTCGCCGCGTGGCGCAAGGTCTCCGGGGGACTCGCGCGCAATGGCCGCCACGGCCCGCCATTGCGCGGCGTGACGGCTCCGTGGCACAGCCCGCCGCAGCCACATCCAGCGGACCATCGCCTTGCCGACCGAACCCGAAACCACCACCGGACTGGTGATCTTCGATTGCGACGGGGTACTGGTCGACAGCGAGCCGCTGAGCCTCGGAACCCTGACCGCCGGGCTCAACCGGATCGGCGTCGCCATCGATGTGGATACGGTGAGGGAGCGCTTCGCCGGCACGTCCATGACCTCGATCATGGGGCATATCGAGCGCGATTACGGGATCGTCGCCCCCGAAGGCTTCGTCGAGGCGGTGAAGGCCGAAACCCTTCGCGCCTTCGATCGTGACCTGCGTGCCATGGAGGGGATCGCCCTGGCGGTACGGGCCCTGAAGCTTCCGAGCTGCGTCGCCTCGAGCAGCGATCCGGCGCGCCTTGCCCATTCACTCGGCCTCACCGGTCTGCTGCCCCTGTTCGAGGGCCGCATCTTCTCAGCGACCATGGTCTCCCACGGTAAGCCGGCGCCCGACCTCTTCCTCCATGCCGCCGCCGAGATGGGCTTTGCCCCCAATCGATGCCTCGTGGTGGAGGATAGCGTGCCCGGCGTCACGGCGGCGCGCGCCGCTGGAATGCGCGTCCTCGGCTTCACCGGCGGGGGCCATTGGGAGCACGATCCCACGGGGGCGGACCTGATCGCGGCCGGGGCCGAACGGGTCTATGGGAATCATCGCGACCTCGCCGGCCTGATCGAGCGCCCCGCAGTGTAAGCCTGACTTCGGCTCGTCCCGAAGAAACCGACTGCGCTCCGTTGATCTGCGCGTCATTCATGCCATGAGGGCACATGCATTCGGAAGATGCATCCGTTGACGAAGCGGAGGACTGCTATCATTCTATAGGTGCGGTTGTGGTCCGGATGGGCCGATCCGCCGCGGTGATTTGAAGTGTGTAGCTTGCCCCGCGTCATCAAACGCTAAAGCACTGCGGAGCGTTCGCGCCTCGTGGTCCTTCGTCGAAAGGATGACTTGCCGTGATTGATCGATCGTCGTTCCAAACTCTTCTGCATGCCTGCTCCCGCTGTCGATGCTGACCGACCCGTCAGATCGAGACGCCTTCAGCAGAATGGCCCTCAGGCCGCGTCAGGAGTTCACGACATCATGCCCCATTTCCACCAGGACGACGCTCATCGGGCGTTGAACCGATTGCACACGCCTGATGTCCAGGCGGATCATCTCCAGGCCCGTGCCCGCAACCGTCTTCATGCCACCCCGCCGCCACGGGTGATCGAAATCGGCGAAGTGACGGCCGGCATCGCCGTGCCCGAACGGGGCGGTGTGCGGTTCTTCTCGTCAGGACGCGATTTCGACCCCCTCGACGGGCTCGTCTTCCGCAGCGTCGAGCAGGCGGCAAAGGCGGCGCGGGACCGTTTCGCGGCCCGTCGTGCGCCGCGCCGGCACGCCGTCTCAACCCGGCTCGATCTCGTACGTCCCGAGGCGGATCTCGACCTTCATCGGACGGCGTACGGGCGCTGAGCTTTCGTTACCCTTCGACAGTGGGCGTTCCAGTAGGGACGCCCATTGCTGGGGACAGGCCCTTCACGCTTCGCCGACGGTGCTCGACGGAGGCGTGGCCTTCAGGCTCCGCCGACGCTCGGCCCGGGCGAGTTCGGCCGCATTGGCAAAGCCCGTCGCCATGGCGATCTCGGCCGAGTTCAGCGCGCTCTCGCGACGGAGCTGATGGGCCCGGTCGAGCCGCAGGGCGAGATAATGCTGGTGAAGACTGATACCGATCCGGTTTCTGAAGAGCAGTTCGAGCTGGCGGATCGAGACGCGGGCGAGTTCGGCCAAGCCCTGCCGCGGTAGCGGCGCTTCCAGATTGGCCTCCATCGCGGCGAGGACCCGGAGCAGGCGCGGATCCCGCACCCCGATCCGCAGGCGCAGGTCCATCCTCTGCGGGCTCAGGCCCTCCCGGATCTGGTTGTGCAGAAACCAGTCGCTGACTCCGTTGGCGAGGCCCGGACCGTGGTCGCGCTCGATCAGGTTGAGCATCAGGTCGAGGGCGGCGATGCCGCCCGAGCAGGTGATCCGATCGTCCTGGATCTCGAACAGGGAGCGCACGACCTCGATATCCGGGTAGCGTTCCTCGAAGGCGGGAACATGCTCCCAGTGGAGCGTGCAGCGGCGCCCCGTCAGCAGACCCGCGCGAGCGAGCAGGTAAGGCCCTCCGGAAATGCCGCCGAGCGTGATTCCACGCCGGGCGAGATGGCGAAGCCAGGCGGTCAGGGCCGGGTCGTCGAAGGCGGCGGGATTTCCGCCCGCGCAGACGAAGACCCGATCGGCGTCGAGTTTGGTGTCACCGACATCGACATCCGGCAGGATCGCGATTCCGTTCGAAGCCTGGACGGCGCCTCCGCCGGGGGCCGCATGCCACCAGCGGTAGACTTCGCTGTCCAGGAGGGTGTTGGCCGCCCGCATGGGTTCGACCGCGGCCGCGTAGGACATGAGCGGAAAGCCGGGCAGCAGGATAAAGCCGACGGTCAGCGGCTCCGGCCTTTTCGGCGCGGCGGCGTTCCGGCCCGAACATGAAGAATTGGGCGCTGGGGGGCGGATGCTCATTTCTGCGCAAATTGTCCGAATGACGTCGCAAAATGCAAGGGGTCCCGGCCGGCTATAGGCTACCGGTGAGGCTCACACGTTGCAGTCAGCCCCGGAGCATGTCCCGCCATGCGCTATTCCCTCCTCAGCGTCCTGGGTCAGGCCCTGCGTGGCCAGCGCGATTGGAAGCCCCAATGGCGCGATGCCACGCCCAAGACCGAGTATGATGCCGTCATCGTCGGCGGCGGCGGTCACGGCCTCGCGACTGCCTATTACCTCGCCAAGGAGCACGGCCTTACCAACATCGCGGTGCTGGAGAAGAGCCATGTCGGCTCCGGCAATGTCGGTCGCAACACCACCATCGTCCGCTCGAATTACGGGCTCGCCGGCAACATCCCGTTCTACGAACGGTCGATGAAGCTCTGGGAGGGCCTGGAGCAGGACATCAACTACAACGCCATGGTGAGCCAGCGCGGCGTGCTGAATCTCTACCATTCGGACGCGCAACGCGACGCCTATGCCCGGCGCGGCAACGCCATGCGGATGGCGGGCATCGATGCCGAACTCCTCGACCGCGAGGGGGTTCGGGGAATGGTGCCGTTCATCGATTTCCACAACGCGCGCTTTCCCGTGAAGGGCGGTCTCCTCCAGCGCCGGGGCGGCACGGTGCGCCATGACGCCGTGGCTTGGGGCTATGCCCGCGCCGCCAGTGACCGGGGCGTCGATATCGTCCAGAACTGCGCCGTCACCGGCATTCGCCGCGAGAACGGCCGGGTGGTGGGGGTCGAGACGAGCCGTGGCTTCATCCGGGCGAAGAAGGTCGCGCTCTCGGTGGCCGGCTCGACATCGCTGCTGGCGTCCATGGCCGACCTGCGCCTGCCGATCGAGAGCCACGTGCTCCAGGCCTTCGTCAGCGAGGGCGTGAAGCCGCTCATCGACACGGTGATGACCTTCGGGGCCGGGCATTTCTACGTCAGCCAGTCTGACAAGGGCGGCCTCGTCTTCGGCGGGGATATCGACGGCTACAATTCCTACGCTCAGCGCGGCAACCTCGCCACGATCGAGGACGTGATGGAGGGCGGCATGGCCCTGTGGCCGGGCCTCGGGCGCCTGCGCCTGCTGCGGCACTGGGGCGGGATCATGGATATGTCCATGGACGGCAGCCCGATCATCGACCGCACGCCGGTCGACGGGCTCTATCTCAACGCGGGCTGGTGCTACGGCGGCTTCAAGGCGACCCCGGCGGCGGGGTTCTGCTTTGCCCATCTCATCGCCCGCGACAAGTCCCATGAGGACGCCGCCGCCTACCGGCTCGACCGTTTCGCCACCGGCCATCTCATCGACGAGAAGGGCATGGGCGCCCAGCCGAACCTGCATTGAGCGCGGATCTGGAGTGAGGGAACGACGATCATGCGTATCCGATGCCCCCATTGCGGGCCCCGCGACAACGGCGAGTTCAGCTATCTTGGCGACGCCGCGCCGATCCGGCCCGACGGTATGGAGGCGCCGCCCGCCGCCATGCACGACTACGTCTACCTGCGCGACAACCCGGCCGGCCCCCATCGCGAGCTCTGGTATCACGGCGCCGGCTGCCGCTCCTGGCTCGTGGTCGATCGGGATACGCGAACCCACGAGATCACCGGGGTGTCCTCCGCCCGCGATGTTGCACTGAGCCGCCGGACAGGAGAGGTCGCATGACCACGATCACCCTTCGGGACACCGCCTCCCCGAGCGGCGCGACCCCGGCAACGACCACCGGGCAGGGCTTTCGCACCGCGACCGGCGGCATGATCGACCGGCGCCGTCCCCTGGACTTCACCTTCGACGGTCGCCGCTACAGCGGTTTCCAGGGCGATACCCTGGCCTCGGCGCTGTTGGCCAACGGCGTGCGCCTCGTTGGCCGGTCGTTCAAGTACCACCGCCCGCGCGGCATCCTCAGCGCCGGTTCGGAGGAGCCGAACGCCCTCGTCGAGCTGCGCTCGGGCGCGCGCCGCGAGCCGAACACCCGCGCCACCGTGGCCGAACTGTACGAGGGCCTGGAGGCGTCGAGCCAGAATCGCTGGCCGTCGCTGAAATACGACGCCCTCTCGGTCAACGCCCTGGCGGCGCCGGTCTTCGCAGCGGGGTTCTACTACAAGACCTTCATGTGGCCGGCCGCTCTGTGGGAGAAGCTCTACGAGCCGATGATCCGGCGCGCCGCCGGCCTCGGTCGGGCTGCCCATGCGCCCGATCCCGACACCTACGACAAGGTCTTCGCGTTCTGTGACGTGCTGGTCATCGGCGCCGGACCGGCCGGTCTCGCGGCGGCCTTGGCCGCCGGTCGGTCGGGCGCGCGCGTCATCCTCGTCGATGAGGATCACCGGATGGGGGGGCGCCTCCTCGCCGACCAGCGCGAGATCGCCGGGCGATCCGGTGCGGATTGGGCGGCGGACGCCCTCGCCGAACTGGAATCCATGCCGGAGGTGCGCATCCTTCCCCGAACCACCCTGTTCGGGGTCTACGATCACGGTGCCTACGGGGCGGTCGAGCGCGTCGGCGATCATCTGGCCGTGCCCCCCGCCCATGCGCCGCGCCAGCGCATGTGGCGGATCACGGCAAGGCAGGCCATCCTCGCTGCCGGAGCCATCGAGCGCCCGCACGTCTTCGGCGGCAACGACCGGCCCGGCGTGATGCTGGCCGGCGCTGTGCGGACCTACCTCAACCGATACGGCGTGCTCCCTGGCAGAACCATCGCGATCTTCACGTCGGGCGATGACGGCTGGCGCACGATGGCCGATGTCGTCGCGGCCGGCGGGCAGGTGGCGGCGGTGATCGATTCCCGCGCCTCGGTACCGGCCGAGCTGCGCCGAGCCGCCGAGGAGGCAGGCGCGCAGGTGATCTGTGACGGCTACGTCACCGGCACGAAGGGGCATCTCGGCCTTGAGGCGATCGAGGTGGTGGACACCTATGGCAGCCGCCAGACCATCGCCTGCGACTGCCTCGCCATGGCCAATGGCTGGAACCCGATCGTGCATCTCGATTCGCACCTGTCGCGGCGCCCGGTCTGGGACGAGGCGATCCATGCCTTCGTCCCTGGCGCGCTTCCCTCCGGCATGGTGGCCGTCGGGGCGGCGGGCGGGGCCTTTACCCTGGCCTCCTGCCTGGAAACCGGTGGCCGGGCCGGGGCGGCGGCCGCCTCCGCCTGCGGATTCGCCGGCGCCGCGCCCGAGACCCCGAAGACCGATCCCGAGAGCATTGCCCATACGCCGCTCTGGCGGGTCCCGGTCTCGAAGGGCAAGGCCTTCGTCGATTTCCAGAACGATGTGGCCGCTTCCGATGTGGAGCTCGCCCATCGCGAGGGCTTTCGCGCAGTGGAGCTCTTGAAGCGCTACACCACCCTCGGCATGGCCACCGACCAGGGCAAGACCTCGAACCTCGCCGGGCTCGGCATCATGGCGGAGCTCACCGGCCAGCCGGTCGCGAGCGTCGGCACCACGATGTTCCGGCCGCCCTTCACCCCCGTCGCCATCGGCGCCTTTGCCGGACATCACCGGGGCAAGGATTTCCGGGCGACCCGGCATGTTCCCTCCCATGCCTGGTGCGAGGAGCAGGCAGCGGTCTTCGTCGAGACCGGCCTGTGGCTTCGCCCGGCCTACTTCCCGAAGCCCGGCGAGAGCGACTGGCTGGAAACGGTCAATCGCGAGGTGAACACCGTGCGCGCTCATGTGGGCGTCTGCGACGTGACGACGTTGGGCAAGATCGACATCCAGGGGCGGGATGCGCTCGCTCTCATCGAGCGGGTCTGCGCCAATCCGTTTGGCACGCTGCCCGTGGGCAAGGCGCGCTACGCCGTGCTCCTGCGCGAGGACGGCTTCGTTCTCGACGACGGCACCGTCGCTCGGCTGGGTGAGAGCCATTTCGTGATGACGGCCTCCACGGCCAATGCCGCCAAGGTGATGCAGCATCTGGAATTCTGCCACCAATGGCTGTGGCCGGAACTCGACGTGCAGATGGTCTCCGTGAGCGAGCAATGGGCGCAGTACGCCGTAGCCGGCCCGCGCGCCCGCGACACGCTGTGCGGCATCGTCGATCCCGGTTTCGACCTGTCGAACGAAGCCTTCCCCTTCCTGGCCTGCGCCGACGTCACGGTAGGCGGCGGCATCCCCGCACGGCTGTTCCGCATCTCGTTTTCGGGCGAACTCGCCTATGAACTCGCCGTCCCGGCGGCGTATGGCGATGCCGCGTGGCGGGCGATCATGGCGGCCGGCTCGGCCTACGGCATCACCGCCTACGGCTCGGAGGCGCTCTCAGTGATGCGCATCGAGAAGGGCCACGCGGCCGGCGCCGAGATCAACGGCCAGACCACGGCGCGGGACATCGGCCTCGGCGGCCTGCTCGCCAAGAAAAAGGACTATATCGGCCGCCTGATGAAGGAGCGGCCTGCCCTCGTCGATCCCGATCGGCCGATCCTCGTGGGTTTCCGCCCCGTCGACCGCAGCCAGCGCCTGCGCGCGGGGGCGCGGTTCCTGGCCATCGATGCCGCCCCGAGCCTCGCGGCCGACGAGGGCACCATGACCTCGGTGGCCTATTCACCGAGCCTCGGCCACTGGATCGGGCTTGGCCTGATCCGGCGCGGCCCCGAGCGCCATGGGACACGGGTGCGCGCCTACGATCCGGTGCGCGACGGGGATATCGAAGTCGAGATCTGCTCACCGGTCTTCGTCGACCCGAAAGAGGAGAAGCTGCGTGTCTGACGGCATCGAGACGACATGGCGGCCGAGAAGCGCCTGGGCGGGGATCGCACCGGTCGGCCGGCACGGACGTCCGGGCGGCGAGCCCGGTCTCACCCTGACCCTGCGCGAGGAATTCGGGCTCGCCACCCTGATCGCGGTGAAGGGCCGGACCGACGCCCTGCGGCAGGTTATGGACGCGCGCTTCGGCTGGTCGCTGCCCGATCCGGGGGGCGCCAATCTCACGGGAGAGCGGGGATTGGTCTGGTCCGGACCGGATCAATGGCTCGCTCTCTTCGAGGAGCGCAGGGAGATGGCGGGCCTCGGCCAAGCCCTTGAAGGCCTGGCCGCGGTCACCGACCAGAGCGACGCCCGCGCGATCGTCCGCGTGTCCGGGCCGGACGCCCGGGCGTTCCTCGCCAAGGGCCTCGCCATCGACCTTCATCCCCGTGCCTTCCAGCCGGGGCAGGTCGCCGTCACTGCCCTTGCGCATATGGGCGCGCAGGTCTGGCAGCGGGACGCAGTCCCCACCTACGACCTCGCCGTGGCACGCAGTTCCACCGGCAGCGTCTGGTCGTGGATGAGCCACGCCGCGGCTGAGTTCGGCTACGACGTTCGCAATGCGGCGCCGTGAGCGGATCCGGCCGGGGACCGGCCGGATGGCTCAGCTGCGCGGATAGATGATGATGGAGAGGTAGGTCATCGGCGTCTTAATCAGCTTGGCCGGCCCGTGCGAGGCTGCCGAATCGA
This sequence comes from Methylobacterium sp. W2, assembly GCF_020662345.1. Classification (GTDB taxonomy): domain Bacteria; phylum Pseudomonadota; class Alphaproteobacteria; order Rhizobiales; family Beijerinckiaceae; genus Methylobacterium. The sequence continues at coordinate 61,389 of NZ_VMOA01000021.1, forward strand.
ACAGGAGCGAGTCGCCCGGCTGCAGTGTGTAATCGTGTTTGTCATGGCGATAGATGACTTCGCCGGTCAGCATATAGATGAACTCGGTCCCGCCATGCCGGAACTCCGTATAGGACTCGGCATCGTTCTCCAGGGTGATGAGATACGGCTCGACGACGATTTCACCGCGCAGGCCCGCCCCGAGGAGTTCGTAGAGATGCCCGGCCTTCGTCCCGCGCCGCTCGATGACGACACCCTGCCCGCGCCTGACGAAAGAGCAGTCGCGGCTCTCCTCGAAGGCCGAGAACAGAACGGTGATGGGCACGTTCAACGCCTTGGCGACGGCGTTGATCGACGACAGCGACGGCGAAATCTGCCCGTTCTCCATCTTGGAGATCATGCCGGGCGAGATCCCGGCCGCTGTTCCGAGATCAGCCACCGAGAGGTCGCGCTCGCGCCGGAACAGGCGGATCTGGTGGCCAAGCGCCCGCTCGAGTGTCCGCTTGTCGTCGACCGGTGCGTTCGAGGCGGTGTTCAGCATCCGGTTTCTGATCTCGTCCTGAGCGCGACACGCATCGAGCACGACGCACGAGCTAGCATGTCGGCATACGATTCTCGTCTAGCACCGGAACACCGCACCGAACAGGTTGCGCGATCGCCGGTGAGGCGATCCGACTCATCATGGCCGATGGCAGGATTTGCGCACTTCGTTCATCGGTGCTGACACCCCAGCCAAGCAGGCACCTCGAACGGCGAAACCCGTCCGTGTGAAGAACACGGTGCGAATCCTTCGCGCCAGCAGACGAGTTGCTTCGGATATCAAGTCCAGAACGCCTCGGGATAAGACAGTCGACCGTTTCGACACGGCCATCCTCGGAGGTCGTGGGTCAAGGTGTCGACCTGGTCGAGCGTAGGGAGGAGCCAGAGGACATCACCGCACGCAGCCGCGCGATCCGGTAAGCATCGGGGATCGACAGGGCCCAGACGAACACGCCGGCGGCGTGGCGACCGATCACATCCACATCCGGGGAGGCGAATTTCGCGGTCAGCCACGCTCCCACCAGGGTGAAGAACGCGAATCCCAAGCCGCGTTGTGCCTTTCCGGCCAGCACATGGCCCATGCCGGGAAGCGCGATGGCTGCCGCAAGGACGAAATAAGGGTTAGGCTGCGGCGCGCGCAGGGGTTTGTTCGGATCCATGGGCTGTGCCTTCTCCGGTGAGGCTCCAGACGAGGCCTGTTGCTTGGGCGAGCAGCGGCCGAAGCTGCTCCGGACCTATCTGCGTCACGGGAAAGCGATTCTCGCGCAAGAGCAGGTAGGCACCACGATCGCCCTGGCAGAGCTGGCTCACGATCCGAATTCCCCGGGGCGTCAGCAGCACTTCCTTCACGCGTGGCTCGGTGAGGATGCTAGCGATTGCCCCTGAGGCGCGGACAAGGAGCGGTTCGGCGCCGGGCGATCCCCGCACCAACGTCTCACCCGGCCAGCCCTCCGGCACATCGTAGCGCGCCGGAAGGTTGTCCGCAGGGGCGTAGAATTCGACGCCTACGACGCGCCTGAGGACGTCGATCGTGCCGCGAACACCGGTCGCATGGTGCACCGAGACGCTGACCCAGAGCTGCGGCAGGCGACGGAAGGCCAAGGCTTCGGGAATGACCCGAACCTCGACCGGCATGTCCAGGAACCGGCCCGCGAGGCTTCCGAAGCCCGTCGGGTCACGGCCATGAATCGGCTCCGCCAGAAGGGTTTCGCAGGGCTGGAGCATCCCGGCGCGTTCCGCCGAGGCCGTTCGGCTGCGCCGGTAGAGCGCGTAGCCGGCGGCACCGAGGATCGGAAGAACGAGGAGGTCGATCATGCCGGTCTCAATAGCCGCGTGGCTTCGGCCAGTGCATGGTGAACTGGTCGCCGCGCCGGACATACTTGTAGCGGTGCAGCACGAACCAGGCGGAGGCGATGATGTAGAAGGTCATCATCGCGACGAGCTGCGTCCCGTAGCCGAGGAAGACCGCCACATAGGTCACACTGCACAGGAGCAGCAGCAGCAGGCACGGCAGCGGGTGAAGCGGATGGACGTAGCCTCTCTGAATGGTGCCGAGGGGCCATTTCCGCCGGAACAGGACGATGGAGAGCGCCATCAGGGTGTAGCCGAGCAGCCCGGACAGGATCGAGAAGGTGATGGTCTGGTCGAGCGGTGTCGAGACCGCGAACATGATCGCCACCGGTACGAAGAAGACGATCGACCGGTAGGGGGTGTGGTAGGCGGGGTGGACCGCACCGAACCAGGCCGGCATGTAACGGTCGCGTCCCATGGCGAACCAGGCCCGCGAGGCGTCGTTGATGCAGCCATTGGCCGAGGCGACGGTGGCGAACAGGGTGCCGAAGAACAAAGATACTTCAAGCCAGCGACTCCCCGTGAGACGCCCCGCATCGTAGAGCGGCGTCACGGCTTGGCCGAGATATTCCCAAGGCATCAGTCCCGAGCAGACGTACCAGGTCGCCGTGGCGGCGATCAGCAGGGTCATCATCCCCGTCATGGTGCCCAGTGGCAGGGCGCGGGCGGGCGAGCGCACCTCCTCGGCGGCCTGCGTCGTTCCCTCGATGCCGAGATAGAACCACAGGCCGAAATGCATGGCGGCGAGGATGCCGAGATTCCCGTATGGCAGGCCGACCAGGAGGGCATCGTGCTGCAGCACGGCGCCCGGCGCCCAGGGCTGGGTCGCCACGAAGAGCACCACGATGGCGAGGAAGGCCGCGGCGGTGATCAGCAGGTTCATCGTCAGCGATGCGAGCACGCCGCGATAATTCAGGAAGGCGAGGGCCACGATGGTGAGCACCATGAAAGCGCGCTTGTCGATGGTGCCCGCGACACCGAGATTGGCCATGAACGCTTCGAGCAGATCCCCGGTCACGATGGCGTTCGAGACCTGGAGCATGGTGTAGGCCATCACGAGGTAGAGGCCGACATTGAAGGCCGCGAGCGGCCCGATGATGTGCTTGGCCTGCGCGTACTGGCCGCCGGCGGCGGCCACCGTGGAGGTGATCTCGGAATCGATCATGGCCACGCAGGTATAGAGGATCCCGGCGAGCCAGCAGGCCGTCAGCGCCGCGATCGGTCCACCCTTGCCGACGGCGAAGTTCCAGCCCATGAACTCGCCCACCAGCACGATCCCGACGCCGAGCGCCCAGACGTGACCGGGGCCGAGCACGCGCAGGAGCGCGACCTTTCTGGCGGGCACCGCGCCCGCCACCGACGACACGTCAGACAGGGAGACCTTCGGGGTCTGGAATCCTGGCGGAGAGGCGACCTGACCGTCCTGCATCACGACCTCGCTGCCCGTTCGCCGACATCGGCATCCACGATCTCGCCCTCCTCGGACGAGAGGAGGTAATCCTCTCCGAAGGCTCGGTTGGTGCGCACCAGATCGACGGCCATCCAGAGCGACAGGGCTCCGGCGATCGCCCAGGCGCTCCAGTTCATGATCTCGACCATGACGAATATCCTCGTAGGAAAGGAACGGGCTGGCCGTGACCGCGCCCAATGTGGCTCAGCGCGGCTCGACGGGCTTGGTCGGGTCATCGTCACCGAAGCGCTCGGCGATGACTTCGCGGTACTCGTGGTCGGAGTAGCGGAACATGAAGACGAAGTAGGCGACGATGATCAGCGCCGTGAACACCAGGGTCGTCCAGTTGAAGTTATAGTCAAAGCGCGTGCCGATGATCGTCGCGGCCTTTTCCGGCGCGATGCCCAACTTCTCCCATTGCGCCGCCATGACCGCGTTCTGACCCAGGGATTCCCAGGACGGGTTCGGATACTCCGTCGTGGTCGTGCCCCCGCCGGCCAGTTTGAGCCACAGCGGCAGATAGAGCGTGATGAAGACCAGGACGAGCATCAAGATCGCGTCGAAGATCTGCCCGACGATCGGCTGACTCGGCGGCTCGTAGGGAACCTTCTTCATTCGGTTGCTCCTTTGTGCTGACGCGCTTTGCGGATCTGATCGAGGTAGTAGATGTCGGTGCCGTAGATCGCGGCCTTGTCCTCACTGTAATGACGGATCATCGCGAAGGTGGATGCAGTATTGAGGAACAGAACGATGGCCGCGAGGATCGCCATCGGGGTCAGCAAATGAGCGCCGTCGAAGGCCTGCCACATGCTCCAGAACGTGAAGCCATAGATCAGCCAGACGGCGACCACCGCAAACATCGCAGCCGCGCTGTCGCGCCGGAACATCGATGAGATGCGGGGATCCTGATTCACGGCACGTCCTCCTTCAGAAATTTTCTTTTTGAGAACCGAGGGTTCCTTTCCGGAAAGATCCTGCCGGAAATGGGCCGTTGTCAATGCCTAAAATGATGGCGCGCTGCACGCAGAATGAATTTTTCTGCCTAATCCTTCGCGGTGACGGCCTGAGCCGACGGGGGCATGTAGTTGCGAAGGGGAGGGGCGTTTGCCCGTTATCCAGACGTGCCATCGCCTCGTTCCGTCCTGGTCGGACGCTGCTGTTTTCTCCGTCCGACAGGACTTGACGGCTCGCTGCATTTCGCGAAACCCTATTTCCTGAAGGGAATTATCGATCATCCAGTCGAGCAGACGCTCTCGTCGCGGCGGCCTGCATTGTTGGCGTTTGTCCGCGAATAAGCGCGTCAACGCCAGGACTGATGCTTGGAAACTCAGTCCAGTAGGGCGGGCCGCTTGAGGGGCACCGGTTTGGTCGGGCTTATTTTCCTCTGACCCGGAGGTTTGTCTTCGAGCTTCCCATTGTGAGAGGGCGCACCCTGCAACACCTGAATGACGTACCGGCCGATAATTTCTCGAGAAGAATTTTTTGTGACCGATAGTTGACGCTTCGGTTGGAATGTGAGAGCACCGATCAAGGTGCTCGATGGAAGCGGGAAAGCGCGATGTGCGGTATAGTCGGGTTGTACTTGAAAAACTCGAAGCTTGAGCCGCAGCTCGGCTCGCTTCTCTCCAAGATGCTCGCGACCATGACGGATCGCGGTCCCGACAGCGCCGGCTTCGCCGTTTACGGATCGGACAGTCACGGCGTGAAGCTCACCCTGCGTGGTCCGGGTCAGGCGGCGCTGAGGAAGGCGATCTCCGGTGTGGAGGAGGCCCTCGCGCTCACCTTCGAGAAGACGGAACGTGACACCCACACCGTCATATCGGTGCCGGCCGAGGGCGAGGAGCGGATCCGCGCATGGCTGAAGGATGAGGCGCCCAGCGTCGACGTGGTCAGCGCCGGCCGGCGGATGGAGATCTACAAAGAGGTCGGGCTGCCGGCAGCCGTCGCCGAGCGGTTCGATCTCGCCGGCATGACCGGCACCCATGGCATCGGCCACACCCGCATGGCCACCGAGAGCGCGGTCACCACCAACGGTGCGCACCCGTTCTCCACCGGCATCGATGAATGCCTGGTCCATAACGGCTCGCTGTCGAACCACAACGACATGCGCCGCCGTCTCGAGCGCGAGGGGCTCACCTTCGCCACCAAGAACGACACCGAGGTCGCGGCCGGCTATCTGAGCTGGCGCATGCGCGAAGGCGCGTCCCTCCAGCAGGCGCTGGAATCGAGCCTGTCGGATCTCGATGGCTTCTTCACCTTCGTGGTCGGCACAGAGACGGGCTTTGCCGTCGTGCGCGATCCCATCGCCTGCAAGCCGGCGGTGATGGCCGAGACCGACGATTACGTGGCGTTCGGCTCCGAGTACCGGGCCCTCGTGGGTCTGCCCGGGATCGCTTCCGCCCGCGTCTTCGAACCCGAACCCGCCAAGGTCTACGCCTGGGAGCGTCACTGATGTCGTCCTACGATCTCAACCAGGCGCCCCTGCGCGACCTCAACCGGGCCCTGCACGCTCTGCGCGCCGACACCAACGAGACCCACTGGACCATCACCGGCCCGGACGGTCGCCACGCCATCGCGGTGGGCCTCGATGCGCCGATCTCCGTCGAGATCGAGGGGAATGTCGGCTATTACTGTGCCGGCATGAACAAGCTCGCGAGTGTCGTAATCAACGGCAATGCGGGTGTGGGTGTCGCCGAGAACATGATGTCGGGCTTCGTCCATGTGCGCGGCGATGTCAGCCAGTCGGCCGGCGCCACGGCGCATGGCGGCCTCCTCGTGGTTGACGGGAATGCGGGCGCGCGCTGCGGCATCTCGATGAAGGGCATCGACATCGTCGTGAAGGGCTCGATCGGCCACATGTCGGCCTTCATGGCCCAGGCCGGGACCCTGACCGTGCTCGGCGATGCCGGCGAGGCGTTGGGCGACTCGCTCTACGAGGCGCGGCTCTACGTGCGCGGCTCCGTCAAGAGCCTGGGCGCCGATTGCATCGAGAAGGAGATGCGCGACGAGCACCGCGAGCAGCTCTACGCCAAGCTCCAGGCCGCCGGCCTCGCCGGCGAGGTCAACCCGTCGGAGTTCCGGCGCTACGGCTCCGCCCGCCGCCTCTATCATTTCAACGTCGACAACGCCGGAGCCTACTGATGGCCGAGACTCCCAAGGACCCGACCGCCAAGGATCCGACCCTGAAGGATGCGCGTCCCCTGCCGCGCACCAAGCCGCGCTTCTCGGCGACCTTCACCCCCGACGTGATGTCGGAGATCCGCCGCGCCGCCGCCACCGGCATCTACGATATCCGGGGCGCGGGGGCGAAGCGCAAGCTGCCGCATTTCGACGACCTCCTGTTCCTCGGCGCCTCGATCAGCCGCTACCCGCTGGAGGGCTATCGCGAACGCTGTGGCACCGAGGTTGTGCTGGGCGCCCGCTTCGCCTCGAAGCCGATCCACCTCAAGACCCCGATCACCATCGCGGGGATGAGCTTCGGCTCGCTCTCGGCCCAGGCCAAGGAGGCGCTCGGGCGGGGGGCGACACTGGCCGGTACTTCGACCACCACCGGCGATGGCGGCATGACGCAGGAGGAGCGCGGGCATTCGCAGACGCTGGTCTACCAGTACCTGCCCTCGCGCTACGGCATGAACCCGGACGACCTGCGCAAGGCGGACGCGATCGAGATCGTCATCGGCCAGGGCGCCAAGCCCGGCGGCGGCGGCATGCTGCTCGGCCAGAAGATCACCGAGCGTGTCGCCGGCATGCGCTGCCTGCCCCCGGGCGTCGACCAGCGCTCGGCCTGCCGCCACCCGGACTGGACCGGGCCGGACGATCTCGAGATCAAGATCGAGGAACTGCGCGAGATCACCGATGGCGAGAAGCCGATCTACGTGAAGGTCGGCGCCTCGCGGCCCTATTACGACACCGCGCTCGCCGCCAAGTCCGGCGCCGACGTGGTTGTCCTCGACGGCATGCAGGGCGGCACGGCCGCGACCCAGGACGTGTTCATCGAGCATGTCGGCATCCCGATCCTGGCGGCGATCCGCCCCGCCGTGCAGGCGCTGCAGGATCTCGGCCTGCATCGGAAGGTGCAGCTCGTCGTCTCGGGCGGTATCCGCTCGGGGGCCGATGTGGCCAAGGCCCTGGCTCTCGGCGCCGACGCCGTCGCCATCGGTACGGCGGCGCTCATCGCGCTGGGCGACAACGATCCGCGCTGGGAGGCCGACTATCAGGCACTAGGCACCACCGCCGGCGCCTACGACGATTGGCACGAGGGCAAGGATCCCGCCGGCATCACCACGCAGGATCCGGAACTGGCCAAGCGCCTCGACCCGGTCCTGGCCGGGCGGCGCCTGGCCAACTACCTCGCCGTGATGACCCTGGAAGCGCAGACCATCGCGCGCGCCTGCGGCAAGAGCCACCTCCACAACCTCGAACCCGAGGACCTCGTGGCGCTCACCATCGAGGCCGCCGCCATGGCGCAGGTGCCGATGGCCGGCACGGGCTGGATTCCGGGCAAGACCGGCTTTTGAGCGCAACGAAGGGCCGTCCCACGGGGGCGGCCTTTCCCTTCGACAGCACGGCCGAGCGGGCCGCCCGAATCAACGCAGGGTGACGCCATGAACACGGATCTCGAAACCGTCGCGAAAGAGCGCGGCATCAAGTACTTCCTCGTCTCCTACACGGACCTGTTCGGCACGCAGCGCGCCAAGCTCGTCCCGGCCGCCGCCATTGCCAGCACCTGTCGAAACGGCGCCGGGTTTGCAGGCTTCGCCACCTGGCTCGACATGAGCCCGGCCGATGCCGACCTCCTCGCCGTGCCCGATGCCGCCGGCCTGATCCAGCTGCCCTGGAAGCCGGAGGTCGGCTGGCTGCCCGCCGACCTCGTCATGGGCGGCAAGCCGGTGGAGCAGGGGCCGCGCAACATCCTCAAGCGTCTGATCGCCGAGGCGGCCCGCGACGGATTGCAGATGAAGACCGGCGTCGAGTGCGAGTTTTTCCTGATCACGCCGGACGGTTCCGAGCCCGCGGACATGGCCGACCGGCAGATGAAGCCGTGTTACGACCAGTCGGCCCTCATGCGCCGCTACGACGTGATCACCGAGATCTGCGACGCCATGCTGGAACTCGGCTGGAAGCCCTACCAGAACGACCATGAGGACGCGAACGGGCAGTTCGAGATGAACTGGGACTACGACGACGCCCTCGTCACCGCCGACCGGCACGCCTTCTTCAAGTACATGACCCGCTCGATCGCCGAGAAGCACGGCCTGCGCGCGACCTTCATGCCCAAGCCCTTCATGGATCTGACCGGCTCCGGCTGCCACGCCCACGTCTCGCTCTGGAGAGGCGACCGCAACGTCTTCGCCGATGCGTCGGACGAGATCGGAATGTCGCGGGAGGGCTATCACTTCATCGGCGGGCTCATCCACTCCGCCGATGCGCTCGCCGCCATCACCAACCCGTGCGTGAATTCCTACAAGCGCATCAATGCCCCGCGTACCACTTCCGGCGCCACCTGGGCTCCCAACACCGTGACCTATACGGGCAATAACCGCACCCACATGATCCGCATCCCCGATGGCGGGCGCTTCGAGTTCCGCCTCGCCGACGGGGCGGCCAACCCCTACTTGCTCCAGGCGGGCCTCCTCGCCGCTGGGCTCGACGGCCTGCGCAACCGGCGCGATCCGGGCCAGCGCCTCGACATCAACATGTACACGGACGGCCATACGGTCGAGGGCGTCAAGTGTCTGCCGCTCAACATGCTCGACGCCATGCGGGCCCTCGAGAAATGCGACGTGCTCAACGAGGCCTTGGGCTCGTTCGTGCCGAGCTATCTCAAGCTCAAGACCGAGGAATGGAACGCCTATTCGCGCCACCTCACCCAGTGGGAGCGCGACACCACGCTCGATTGCTGAAGCCCGGACCAGCCGCCGGTTCCGACGGAGAAATTCGCGCGAGCCGCACCCGCCCCTCGCGCGGAAGGGGTTCCCAGCCGAACGGCTTCCGGCGGGATCATGCTTGATTAGAACCATAGTGAAGGACATATCGCTTCCGGTTGCCGGTCCCGAGATTTGGGTGCATGAACCGGCTGATCTCGGCTTTTCGGTCCGAAACAGACGACGGCGGGCGGGAAGAGCTCTGTGGACCACGACGATAGCAGCGCGGGAATCGAGGCCGACCGTCGTGCGGCCCTCGTGCGCTACGGCATCCTCGATACGGAGGCCGAGGCCGATTTCGACGATATCGTGAAGGCCGCGTCGGCGGCCTGCGACATGCCGATCTCCCTGATCTCCCTGCTCGACGGGGACCGGCAATGGTTCAAGGCCGAGACGGGTTTCGGTCTGCGGGAGACCCCGATCTCTTCCTCGATCTGCCGCCATGCCGTCCAGGAACGGGACGCGGTGTTCGTGATTCCCGACACGACCCGCGACGAACGGACGTCCGCGAACCCGTTGGTCACCGGCGACTCGCATGTGCGCTTCTATGCCGGTGTGCCTCTGCAGACGTCGGCCGGCGTCACCCTCGGCACGCTCTGCGTCCTCGACACCAAACCAAATAGCCTGACCGCGGCGCAGAGGCTGATCCTGCAGACGTTGGCCAAGCAGGTGATGGCCCTGCTCGAACTGCGCCGCGCCCTGCAGGACCGGCGCGAGAGCGACCGGCTCAACAAGGCGATCCTGGAAAGCGCCGTCGATTACGGCATCATCTCCATGGATCTGTCCGGCCGGGTGACGAGCTGGAACACCGGCGCGGAACGCGTCATCGGCTGGAGCGAGGCCGAGATGCTCGGCGAGCCCGCCCATGTCTTCTTCACGCCCGGGGATATCGAGACCGGCGCTCCCGAGCAGGAGATGGGCGCCGCGCTGCTGCACGGGCGGGCCAGCGACGAGCGCTGGCACAGGCGCAAGGACGGCACCCTGTTCTGGGGCCTCGGCGAGATGATGCCGCTCAGGAACGAGGATGGGCATCCGGAGGGGTTCATCAAGATCCTGCGCGACCGCACGGAACAGCGCCTCGCGAACCAGAAGCAGCGGGACGACGCGGAATTCATGCGCAGCGTCCTCGCCTCGTCGGCCGACTGCATCAAGGTGCTCGACCTCGACAACCGCCTGACCTTCATGAGCGAGGGCGGGATGCGGGTGATGGAGGTGAGCGACTTCAACGCGATCCAGAACTGTCCCTGGCCGGATTTCTGGCAGAACCAGGGCAATGCCGATGCCCACGCGGCCCTCGCCGCCGCCAAGGCCGGGGGAACCGGCCATTTCCAGGGACGGGCCAACACCATGGCGGGCAATCCTCGCTGGTGGGACGTTCAAGTCACCCCGATCCTCGATGCCGAAGGCCGCCCCGAGCGGCTGCTCTCGGTTTCCCGCGACATCACCGTCCAGAAGACCGCCGAGCAGCGGATCAGCGCCAGCGAGGCGCGCTGGCGAGGCCTGTTCACCAGCATGCAGGAAGGGTTCTTCCTCGGCGAACTCGTCCGCGACGGGGCCGGGCAGGCCTGCGATTACCGCTTCCTGGAGATCAACCCGGCCTTCGCCCGGCAAACGGGCCTGTCGGAGCAGAGCGTCGGCCGTACCATTCGAGATGTCGTTCCCGAGATCGACCAAGGGCTGATCGACCGCTATGCGAGCGTAGTTGATACCGGCGAACCGAGCCTGTTCGAGATCACCGTGCCCGGCCTCGGCCGGACCTTCGAGGTCCGCGCCGGACACGAAAGCGGCCAGAGGTTCAGCTGCCTCTTCCTCGACGTTACCGAACGCAAGCAGGGCGAGACTCGCCGCCTCGCCATCGCCGAGCTCGGCGACCGACTGCGCGACCTGAGCGACCCAATGGCGATCGCGTTTGCTGCGGCGGAGATTACGGGCCGGACCCTGGGACTGTCCCATTCCGGCTACGGAGCCGTGGACCCGGAGCGCGAGACCATTCTTGTCGGTCGAGGGTGGTCGACGCCCGGCCTCCCTCGCATCGATGGAACTCGCGCGTTCCGAGAATATGGCTCATGTATCGACGTGCTGAAGTCCGGAGCGGCTTTTGTGATCGAGGATGCCGCCTCGGATCCGCGCACCGCCTCGGATGCGGCGTCGCTGAACGAGATCCGCATCCGTTCGCTCGTCGACCTGCCGGTGATGGAGCACGGACGGTTCGTCGCCGTGTTCTACGTGGCCAAGGACGTTCCACACGTCTGGACCACCGAAGAGATCGGCTTCATCCGCAATATCGCCGACCGGACGCGCGCCGCGATCGCTCGGATCGAGGCCGAGGCGCAGCAGCGCGTGCTCAACCTCGAACTCAGCCACCGCATGAAGAACATGCTGGCGATGGTGCAATCTATCGCCACTCAGACCATGCGGAACGCCACCGATGTCGTGAGTGCCAAAGAGGTGCTGGCGGGGCGTCTGATCGCGCTGGGCAAGTCCCATGACCTGCTTCTGGGCGGCTCACTCGGCGATACGCCCCTGAAGACGCTGATCGAGAGTGCCCTGGAGCCTCACAAGGACAAGCCCGATCGATTCTCCATTCGCGGGCCGGCCCTGAACGTGGGCGCCAAGGCCGCGATGTCGCTGGCCCTCATCCTCCATGAACTCGCGACCAATGCCGCCAAATACGGCGCCCTCTCTACCGCCAAAGGCAGCGTCGCCATCGTCTGGGAGATCTGCCGGAGCGAGGGCGAGGGCGGTGATCAGGTGCTGCTGCGCTGGGTCGAAGCCGGGGGGCCGCCGGTCAGTCCGCCCACTCGCACGGGGTTCGGAACGCGATTGATCGGACGAGGCCTCGCCGGCAATTTCGGCGGCGAGGTCTCCCTCGATTATCGCACGGCCGGTGTGGTCTGTACGCTCGAAGCGTCGCTGAAAGGTCTGCAGGCCGTGGATACGCCGCCCGACTTCCGTTAGGGCCATGGTTGGAGAAGCGGACGCCGTTCTCCGGAAGAGCCGATACCCGGCAGGGATGGGCCGGATTTAATCCGCCCGGATCTGTGCCGCGCCGGAATCCTTGGAATTGAGCGCACAGCCGCAGGTGAAAACCCTGGCACCGCTGTCAGTTCCCCGCGAGGCCGCCTCACCGGTGAGGAGATGCCTGAGCTGCGTCTCGAGCTGATCCTTCTGATACGGCTTCTGCATCACAGGCACAGTCTGATAGGCCGGCTCCAGCCCCGCCGTGCCGTAGCCCGTGGCGAACAGGAACGGGATGCAGCGCTCGAACAGCTGATCGGCCACGGGATAGCTGCGCGTCTCGCCGAGATTCACATCGAGGACGGCCACATCGAAATCGCCGGCCTGAAGCCGCCGCAGCGCCTGGTCGAGACGCATGGCGACCACGACTTCGCAGCCGAGATCCAACAGCATGTCCTCGGCAAGCATCGCCACAAGGCTTTCGTCTTCCACGAGCAGGACCCGACGTCCCTCCAGAATGCTCATGAGACCGGACGCCCCGTCACGATATCCTGTCCATGCCATCCCAATGCGGTCAGGGGGATTTCGAGGCGGCACACGAGTCCGGCCGGTGCGAAATCGATCTCGGCGCTGCCGTCGAATTCCAGCGGCAATTGCCGCTCGATCAGCCTCGATCCGAAACCCTTGCGGGTTGGAGGGACCACTTCCGGGCCGCCCGTCTCCGTCCAAGTGAGAGACAGGTGCTCACGCGCCCCGTCGGGCGTCAGCGTCCATGTCACCGCGACCCGGCCTTCGGCAACCGAAAGGGCGCCGTATTTGGCGGCGTTGGTCATCAATTCGTGCAACGCCATCGCCAGCGTCACGGCGACCTTGGGGTGGAGGCGAGTATCCTGGCCGGTTATCGTGAACCGCGTCCCGTCGGTCTCCGCCACCGCATGGGGCGCGATCGCCCGCTCGACGACGTTGAGAAGGCTGGCGCTCTCCCAGTTCGATTCCGTCAGGACGTTGTGGGCGTTCGACAGCGCCGTGACGCGGGCATCGAAAATGGCGCGAGCCGGCTGATCGGCGACGTTGCGGAAGGTCTGCGCCGCGATGGACTGGACGGTGGCCAGGGTGTTCTTCACCCGGTGGTTCAACTCGTTCGTCAGCAGTTTCTGCCGCTCGGCCGCCGCCTTCTCTTCCGTGATGTCGCGGACCTCGATGATCGTGCCGATGATCTTGGCCGCATCGTCGCGGATGGGGCTCGCCGTGAAGCCTACGGGATAGAAATGCCCGTCCTTGTGGACGAACACCTCCTCGCCGCGTTCCTGGTTGTTTTCGGGGAAGGCACGATCGATCGCGCATTCCTCCAGGGGGAACGGACGGCCATCGGGGTAGGTGTGGTGGACGATATCGTGCAGCGGACAGTCGCGCGCGAGCACCTCTCCGACGCTGAAGCCGGTGAGCAGTTCGGCGGCGCGGTTCATGTAGACGCAGTGCTGCCGGTCATCCATCAGGAAGATCGCCACCGACGCGTTGTTGAGCACGGCGTTCAGGCGCCGCTCGGTCTCGTGGAGCTGCGACCCGCGCCGCAGGGTCGGCAGGGACATCGAGGCTTCGGCGGAGGAAACGAGTGGCGGCCGGGTCGGCACGAGGCAGGCTCTCTGCAAGGATGGGCGGGCACTCGATGGTGCGCTGCGATATCTTAATGGCTTCGTTACGGTCCAGCGAGGAAAGATCGGCCGATCCCCGATATCCCCGCGCACCGACAGGCGAAAGCGTGAGGGGCGGCGGTTTGTTCCGCGTGACGGGCTTCGGCAAGTGATCCGGCAAGTGATCCGGCAAGTGATCCGGTAGGTTATCCGGCAATGGATTTGGCGACGGAACGCGTGCGACAGTGGGAATTCTCCGGGATGTCACAGCGCTGTCGTGCCGGACGATCGCATCGCGGCGGATCTTTTTTTCCCAATTGAAGGCGGGTTGCTGGACGGGGCGGCCCCGGAACGCAGGCCGGGCGGGGATTGTATCGGTACGGCTGGACGCCATGCCGCAAGCCGGGAGGGGGATGAGACTCTTGATCGGCATGCGATGCGCCCGAGTTCCGGGCACATGCCAAACTCTCCCGCCCTCCACACGACGATCTCCGACCCATGTACAGTGGTCTGCCTGCACTTCCTGGGAGGAAGCACGCGGGAATGGGAGCCGGTCACTGCTCTTCTCGACGACCTCGCTCGCGTGGTGGCGCTCGACCTGCCCGGCTTCGGCGATGCGGCCGCCGTGTCCGGCTATTCGGTGGAGGCGATGGCGGATCATGTGGCGGCCGGGATCGCCGCCTCCGATCCCGGTGGTCGATGGTATCTCGCCGGCCATAGCATGGGCGCAAAGGTGGCCCTGGCCCTCGCCAGGCGCGCCGAGAATGGTGCGCCTGATCTAGCGGGGCTCGCTGGTCTGGTCCTGCTTGGCGGTTCACCGCCGAGCCCGGAGCCGATGTCCGACGACAAGCGGCGGGAGATGATGGAATGGATATCTGCCGATGCGGAGACCCGCTGCCGTAAGGCTGGAGAGTTCATCGACCAGAACGCGGGCGCTCCCCTCGGCGAACCGCTTCGGACCCGCGCGGTGGAGGATGTCCTGCGCGCCTCTCCCGCCGCCTGGACGGCATGGCTGCGCGACGGCTCCCGTGAGGATTGGAGCCGCCGGATCGGCATCCTGCGCATCCCGGCCGTGGTCGTCGGCGGAACCGAGGATGCCGATCTCGGCGCCGCCGCGCAGAAGGCCCTGACGCTTCCGCATCTAGCCAACGGCCGACTCGTGTCCCTCGACGGCGCAGGGCACCTGCTGCCGCTGGAGCGGCCAGAGGCCGTAGCAAGCCTCATCGCGAATCTCGTCTCCGGGGAGCCGCTTCCAAAATCCGAGGCGCCCACCGTGCCGGAGCCCTATCGCGCGCTGATCGAATCCGACCGGGTGAACACGCGCCTGCGCGCGGCGCTTCTCGCGCGCACCGAGCCCGACGACCCGGTCTACCAGCCCGGATGTCTCGACCCGGTCGAACTCGCGCAGCTTCGCGCCGTCGTGGACAGGGTGTTGCCGCAGGACGGAATGAGTCGGATCGACATCGCGGCTCGGATCGACGCCCGGCTCGCTGCCGGATCCGGGGACGGATGGCGTTTTGCCAAGCTGCCGGCGGACGGCGCGGCCTATCGCGCCGCCCTGCGAACCCTGGATGCCGCTGCGCGGTCCGTCCACGGAATGCGCTTCCTCGGCCTCGACGGCGGCGCGCAGGACGCGCTCCTGACGGCGGTGGCTTCCAGCGAACCCCTCTGTCCAGACGGACCGGAGGATGGGCTCGATGCCGAAGCGATGAGCCTGTGGTTCGAGGATCTGCGCAGCGATGCGGTGCGGATCTATCTCGCCCACCCCGCCAGCCTCGCCCGAATCGGCTTTTCCGGGATCGGCGCGGGCGGCGACGATGCGGAAACTCTGGAGGGCTTCGTGCGCGTCGGCATCGCGGACCCGGAACCCTGGGAACCCTCCGCTCTCAAAAAGTCCTCCACCCTCGGGGAGGCCGGACGATGAAGCTCGATGCGATGCGTCGCCACGCAACCACCGACACCGTCGATGTCGTCGTCATCGGCACCGGCGCGGGTGGCGCGCCGGTGCTCGCCCGCCTCGCGGCGGCCGGGCTGAAGGTCGTCGCCCTGGAAGCGGGACCGAACTTCGACCCCGCGCGCTTCGCCTTCGACGAGACCCTCGCCGACGAGATCTACTGGACTGACGAGCGCCTCAGCGGCGGTTCGACACCGGAGGCGTTCGGCGCCAACAACAGCGGCACCGGGGTCGGCGGCTCCACCCTGCATTGGGGCGCCTTCACGCCCCGCGCCGACGAGCGCGACCTGCGCCTCTACTCCGAGACCGGAATGGGGGTGGATTGGCCCCTCGGTTACAAGGACCTGCGGCCGTTCTACGAGCGCGTCGAGGCGTTTATCGGCGTCTCTGGCCCCGCCGCGTACCCCTGGGATCCGGGCCGGCGCTATCCTCTCTCACCGGTCCCACGCAACGCGCCGGCCCAGGTGATGGCGACGGCCTGCGACCGGCTCGGCCTGCGCACCGCCGATTCACCGGCGGCCGTGGTCTCGGGTGACTTCCCCCAGGAGGGCGGCGACCTGCGCCGGGGCTGCATCAATTGCGGCTATTGCCACCAGGGCTGCCGCAATGGCGCCAAGACCAGCATGGACGTCACCTACCTGCCCCATGCCGTGGCCAACGGCGCGGAAATCCGTCCGGATTGCCGGGTTCACGGGCTCGAGCGCGACCGCGAGGGTCGGATCACGTCCGTGATCTACCGGCATGACGGCGTCGATCATCGCCAGCGTTGCGCGGCGGTCTATCTCTGTGCGGGCGCCGTGGAGACGCCCCGGCTCCTCCTGCATCTCGGGCTCGCCAACGGCAGCGGCCAGGTCGGGCGCAACTACATGGGCCATGTGGCGACCCAGGTGTGGGGGACGTTCGAGGCCGAGATGCGGATGAACCGTGGCTATCCCTCGTCGCTCATCAGCGAGGACATGGTCCGCCCCGACGATGCGGATTTCGCCGGCGGCTACCTGATGCAGAGTCTCGGCGTCCTGCCGCTGACCTGGGGCAATTCGGTGGCGCGGGGGCGCGGCCTCTGGGGGCGGGCGCTGACCGAACATCTCAGCCGTTACAACCACATGGCGGGGATCGGCATCAACGGCGAGACGCTGCCCTGCGACGCCAACGTGCTGGTCCTTGCCGACGAGGTGGACGCGTTCGGGATGCGCAAGGCCCGCATCGATTTCGGCTATTCTTCCAACGAGGACCGGCTGAACGCCCATGCGACGCGGACCATGACGGCGATCTGGGACGCCGCCGGCGCCACCGATATCTGGGTGCTGGAGCGCGTCGCTCACACGATCGGGACGTGCCGGATGGGCCGGAGCGGCGACAGCGCCGTGGTCGATCCCCAGGGCCGGAGTTTCGAGATCCCGAACCTCTGGATCAGCGACGGATCGACCTTCCCGAGTTCGCTGGCCGCCAACCCGGCCCTCACCATCATGGCCCTGGCCCTGCGCTCGGCCGAGGCGTTCCTGGGCCATCCCTCCTGACGGATTCGGGGGGAACGCGACCGCCATTCCCCGGTTGGATTCACCGCAACGCGACGAGGTTTCAAGCGCCATGACCACGAAGATTTCCACGAAGATTTCCACGAAGAATGCCCGCGAGGGTGCGCATGGCGAAATCGGCCTCGCCAAGGGCGAACGGGTCGCCATGCGGATGTGGCGCCACGAGCCGCCGACGGACGACAAGCCGAGCGCCAGCCGGCCCTACGAGACGGTGGGCTACGTCATTTCCGGCCGGGCCGAACTCACGGTCGGCAGCGAAACGGTGACGCTGGAGCCCGGCGATTCCTGGCTCGTCCCGGCCGGCGCCGAGCACACCTACACGATCCTCGAAGAGTTCACGGCGGTGGAAGCCACCGCTCCGCCGGCCGCGTAGACGGAGTACCCGCCGAACCTACGGCGGCGATGTCAGACCAGACATGACAAGGGCCGGATCGATCTCGATCCGGCCCTCTTTCGATGTCGTATCGCAATAAGAAGACCCGCCTTACGCGCCGCCCCATTGCATGGTCAGGCCGCCATCGACCACGAGGGTATGGCCGGTGACGTAATCGGCATCGTCCGAGGCGAGGTAGAGGATCGCCTTGGCGATCTCGTCGGGCTGGCCGGCGCGGTGCCACGGGATGCGTTCCAGGGAGGCTGCGAGCTTCTCCGGGTTCTCGAACCGGTCGCTGGTCATCGGCGTCTCGATGAGGCCGGGGGCGACGTTGTTGACGTTGATCTTGTCCTCGGCGAGCTCGCGCGACAGGCTGCGGCAGAGGGAGCCGACACCGGCCTTCGACATCCCGTAGGGTGCGCTTTCCGGCGTCGGCAGGTGCTGGGCCACCGACGAGACGATGACGATCTTGCCGCGCCCGCCATGAGCCCGCCGGACCTTGATGAAGGCGCGGGCGCAGAAGACCGGACCCATCAGGTTGACCCGCAGGATCTGCTCGAGCTTGCCGTCGTCCATCTCGGCCACCGGCATGCCGCTCATGGCCTGACCGGCATTGTTGACGAGGATATCGAGGACGCCGAACTCCGCCGCCACCTTGGCGAAGGTTGCCTCGACGGAGGCCGGGTCGCCGACATCGTCCTGGATCACGAGGCATGTGCGCCCCGCCGCCTCGACCCGGCGGGCGGTCTCCCGCGCGCCGTCCGCGTCGGTGTTGTAGGTGATCGCCACGTCCGCGCCCTCGCGCGCGAACAGTTCGGCCGCAGCCTGCCCGATACCGGAATCCGCCCCGGTGATCAGAGCGCGTTTGCCCTGTAACTTCATGCCTGTCCCATCCGTGCGAGAAAGGGTGCGCGGCCCTGTCGTGGCCAGCGGTCACCTATGATCTTCAGGACAATGGACTGCGGAAAACGCGGTTCCCGGGGTGCGGCATCGGCGGGGAGGGGTGCCCCTCCCCAGGCTCAGGTGATGACGCTCGGCTCGGTGCGCCCGGTCTTGCCGGCGATGTCGGCGATGTCGCGCGCCGCCTGGACGACCGGGGCGAGGACGGAATCCGGCGCCAGATCGAGGCGGTCCGGGGCGTTCTCGTAGCGCTCGATATAGACCCTCAGGGTCGCGCCCGCGGTGCCGGTGCCGGAGAGGCGGTAGACCACCCGCGCATCCTCGGCGAAGCTGATGCGGATGCCCTGCTGCGCCGTCACGGAGCCGTCGACCGGGTCGACATAGCGGAAATCGTCCGCCGCCGAGACGGTGAGATCGCCGAACCGGCGGCCGGGCAGGCTCTCGATCTGCGTGCGCAGCCCTTCCATCAGGCGGTTGGCGCTCTCGGATTCGATCTCCTCGTAATCGTGGCGGGTGTAATAGTCGCGGCCGAACGCGGTCCAGTGCTCGCGCACGATGGCGTCGGCGCGCTTGCCCGTCGCCGCCAGGACGTTGAGCCACAGCAGCACGGCCCAGAGCCCGTCCTTCTCGCGAACGTGGTTCGAGCCGGTGCCGGCGCTCTCCTCGCCGCACAGGGTGATGAGGCCGGCATCGAGCAGGGTTCCGAAGAACTTCCAGCCCGTCGGGGTCTCGTAGGCGGGAATGCCCAGCGAGGCCGCGACCCGGTCGGCCGCGCGGCTCGTGGGCATCGAGCGGGCGATGCCCGCCAGGCCGGAGGCGTAGCCCGGCGCGCGATGGGCATGGGCGGCGAGGATCGCCAGGCTGTCGCTCGGGGTGACGAAGAGGCCGGGCGCCACGATCATGTTGCGGTCGCCGTCCCCGTCCGAGGCCGCGCCGAAATCCGGCGCGTCGGCGCCCAGCATCAGCGCGTAGAGCTCATGGGCGTGGACCGGGTTGGGATCGGGGTGGTGGCCGCCGAAATCCTCCTCCGGCGTGCTGTTCACCACCGTGCCGGCCGGGGCGCCCAGCGCCCCTTCCAGGATGGCGACGGCGTAGGGGCCGGTCACCGCACTCATGGCATCGAACCGCATCCGGAAGCCGGACGCGAACAGGCGGCGGATCGCGTCGAAATCGACGAGTTCCTGCATCAAGGCCGCGTAATCGGCCACCGGGTCGATGACGGACACGACCATGCCGTCGATCCTGGCCTCGCCCACAGCGTCGAGGTCGAGATCCGGCACGTCGGCGATGCGATATTCGGTGATCGCCTTCGTGCGCTCGTAGATCGCGGCGGTGACGGATTCCGGCGCCGGTCCGCCATTGGCGGCGTTGAACTTGATCCCGAAATCCCCGTCCGGCCCGCCGGGATTGTGGCTCGCCGACAGGACGATGCCGCCGATCGCCCCGTGCTTGCGGATGACGCAGGAGGCCGCCGGGGTGGAGAGGAGCCCGCCCTTGCCGACGAGGACCCGACCGAAGCCGTTGGCGGCGGCGAGCTTCAGGGTCGTCTGTACCACCTCGCGGTTGAAGAAGCGGCCATCGCCGCCCACGACCAGAGTCGCGCCCTCGCGGTCCGGGATGATGTCGAAGATGGACTGGACGAAATTCTCGACGTAGCGGGGCTGCCGGAAGACCGGAACCTTCTTGCGAAGGCCCGACGTCCCCGGCTTCTGGTCAGAGAATGGCGAAGTCGGCACGTGCCTTGAAGTCATCCGCGAAAGCCCTCGTTGTCGGCGGGGACAACACAACGGCTGGTCCCTGCCGGTCAACCACCCAGAGTACGGGGAGGGGGAAAGATTCTCGGGAACCGGCTCACCGCGACCCCCGGCCCCGGGTGCCCTTTCTCCGCTTCAGAGACTGGAATGCGACGCGACGCCTTCGGCAAACGAGATCGTCAGGACGGTCATGCCCGCCTCGTCGACGATTTCGAATGAGCGGTCCAGGGCTTCGCTCAACGTCGCGCCGCCCACGAGCGCATCGGCGACGATCTGCTTGATGCCGATCACGGCGTCGTTGCGCAGCTCGTCCACGGAGGCGAACTCGTCTCCGTCCGAGTCGCGATGGAGACCGTTGCGATCGCGCAGGTTGAGAAAGTACCGCGGCATGCCGACCTCCTTGTCGTGACGACCCGACCGGCCGTTGCAGACGCCTGGCCCGCGAGGGAGCCACGCACGAAACCGGATGGCGATCCCGCCCTCGGCCCCGTCGCCGGGCTCAAAGTGCCTGACAAAACTCCCGGTCAGGAGGGGGCTCGCTCAGCGTACGACGGCGCAGCGGACGGTGTGTGAACGACACTAGACCGCGGCTTGCCCTTCCACCCGGAGATAGCCGGCCTTGAACTCGGCAAGGGATTTCAGCCTGGACCAGTCGAGAATCTTGAGACTCTTGCCCTTGAGTTCGATCAGTCCCCGGCGCCGCAGCTCCTGCAGCGACCGGTTCACGTGCACGGTCGTCATCCCCGTCGTATCGGCCAGCTCGTGCTGGGTCATGGGGAGATCGCAGCTGTCTTCCGTGGCGAGGCCGACGGCCCGCATTCTCACGAGGAGTTCGCAGAAGAGATGCGCGATCCGTTCGAGGGCCGAACGGCAGCCGATATTCACCAGCCATTCGCGCAGCGTCGCCTCGTCGATCAGGGCGGAGATGCGCAGCGCCCGGGCGATCGCCGGATGATTCTCCGTGATCTCCCGCAGGGTCGGGGTGGCAATGCGCGCGACCTTGCAGGGGGAGAGGGTCGCGATCGTATGATCGAGGCGGTTCAACAGGGTGATGTCGAGATCGCAGGTATCCCCCGGCACGAGGTAGGCCGTGATCTGACGAGCACCGTTGGCGCGCTGTTTGAACCGGCACCCGATCCCCTCGGTGATGAGGACGATGTCGCTGTGCGGCTCGCCTTCCCGGGCGAGGTTGGTGCGGGCTGGGACGTCGCGGGCAACGGCTGTGATCCGATGAAGCACGTCTCTGTCGGCTTCGTTGAGCGAGACGAAGCCTTCGAGCTTCTGGACAAGCGGATTGAACACGCTCTCCATCGTATTCGAGATTCTATTCCGCGACAATGCTCAATATCTCTATCTATAGGTATCTAATCTTCTTAAAATAGCACTCTTTCCAATGCGACTACAACGAGCCGTCGCAGTGAAAACGTATAAAACATCATGATCGTGAGGCGGTCGCCATCGTACTAAAGTCGTAGCCGAGCTTCGGAGTTCGTCCGCCGGCTCGGTGGCAATGGTCTGGGAATTCCAGAGGGCGGATAAGGACGTGCCTGCGCATCTGCCCGATCCGAACACGTAAAGTCGTGTCGACATTTCGCCGCACCTTCGATCTCGACAGAAAACGCGACGGCCCCAAGCGCGGCGTTTTCGAAGGGATGCGCCTCGTCGAGGCGGGTCTCATAATAATTTATTGATCGCGCAAGATCAACTAACATTGATTGGTCGGATGTCGTACCATCTCGAAGACGATCCGCCTTTGGTATTGCGTCATAGTGCGAGAACGACAGGGTGATGAGGGTCGTTCATCGGCGAGGCGGGCGACAACGACTTCTCTGCGCACAAGCTCGACATTCGCCGGGGGCTCGCCCTGACTGGATGGGGCGGCGTTGCAGCATCGAGGTCTGTGCGGCTTGCCATCGGCCCGGATACGTCCCGGCCGATTCTCGCGTCATCCTCGGTTCACGGCTCCGGTACGACGTCATCCGTGATCAGGCGTCGGTACTCGGCCTCCGGTATGCCGTAGCTGTCGCCCGCGATGAGTTCGAGCTTCTCACGGTCGACGATCTCGATATGGGACCTGCGTGCCCGGATCGTTCCCGCCCCTTCGAGGATATGGATCGTCGTCGTCACGCCGGGGCGATGGACACCGAGCATGACGGACAGGAACTCGTGGGTGATGGGGAACTCGTCCCCTTCGACCCTGTCGTGGCACATGAGAAGCCAGCGAGCCAGCCGCTCTTCCAAAGTATAGCTGCCGTGCGACAGGGCCGTCTGGGCCGTGAACAATTGAAAGATGTGAGCGTAGCGCATCATCACTTTGCGAAACGCGGGTCTTTGTTCGATCAGGCCGCAGAACGCGGCCTTGCTCATCCGCAAGGCTTCGCCATCGATCTGAATGAACGTTTCGTGGGGCGTGGAATCCACATCGAACAGGAGCGGCAGGCCGGTCGCTCCCTCGGAGCCGATGATGCCGACCTCGATCCGCCTGCGGTCCCGCGTGCCGACCACGACCGAGGCGACACCGCTTTCCAGGAAGTGCACATGGGTCAGCGGCTCGTTCGGCCGGGCAAGGACGTCCTTCCGCCTGAGCTCGACCCGCTCGAGGACAGCCAGGATGGCCGCATGATCGTCCGGCGGCATCCGGGAGAGGAGGCTGTTGCGAGGGGCGTTTTGGGAGGAAATGACCATGCCTGCGTCCCGATGAGACGGCGTTCCAGTTGGTGTTTCTCACAGAGATCCCATCGCGCCGTCGTGCCCCGAGAGTAAGGGCCGACGGTGACCGGGAGTTCTGTGAGGCACTCTTATGTGCCGCTCATCAACGCCGAAAGTCGATCATGCCATAGCAACGCCGCGGAAATCTCAACAAGTGAAGCATCTTCATTTGTCGAATTTCATCGTCGCTGGAACTTTATGTGCGTAATCGTACGTCTGGCTTGTCTGAAGCGCTCCGTCAAGTCCTCAATATCAGACCGTTCGAGGCAGTCCGTATTCTTGTCGGCTCGCTTAATTTTTTGATTTCTTCCGTTCCGGCCTAGCTTTCCAGATGTCCGAATACGCTGTGCGGCGACGGTGTACGCCCATCCTGTAAGCGAGGGTGCTGGGCGGTGTGTCGTCACCTGTACCAATGCGCCCGCACCGCGTCATCCGCTGCCTCCGGGCCAAGCCCTGTGCGGTCGGGAAATGTCTTTCGCATCGGCGCGGGAATTGCGTGTCCGTTTCGGTGCGGATGGGAGGCGAGCGAACACCGTCCGTCCTGTCCGTCGCCGCGCATGGGCGGTCTGTCCGGCGAGGGCTGGTCCCAGCTTTCCTGTCCCGGCAGGTTTCCTTTCCCGGCAGGACGGTGACGCACCGGCAGGGCAGTTCGTCGGGCGGGAAGTAGGGTCGCGTTCTGGTACCTCGGCGAGGGCGGCTCCCATTGTCACCCTTCCGAGATAAATTTATCGCATGGGAGCCTCCGGGGCCGGATGGTCCGGGGAGACTTCAAGCGACCGGACCATCGTCGTATTGTCCTCTCGAACGGAGAGATCTGTGCCTAATTTCCTCAAAGCGATCATCATGACGGTCATCGCATTCGCCTCGGTCTATTACCTGACGGGTAATCCGACGATGGCGGTGGCGCTGTCGCTCATTCCGCTCCTGCTCGGCCTGGTGAGGGTGATGCATGGGTTCGCCTATAGCTTTGCCGCCTTGTGCCTGATCGGTGCGGTGGCCTGGTCCGTGGCCCCGGTCGATACGAAGACGATGGTCCGGGCGGAGGTCGAGAAGA
Source organism: Methylobacterium sp. W2 (assembly GCF_020662345.1). Taxonomy (GTDB): domain Bacteria; phylum Pseudomonadota; class Alphaproteobacteria; order Rhizobiales; family Beijerinckiaceae; genus Methylobacterium. Next base: position 85,500 of record NZ_VMOA01000021.1, read on the forward strand.
CCGGCGTCAAGATCACGGCCCGCTGACGGCGACGAGGCCATCGGCCTTCGGCCCTCCCACCGCTTTGGCGCGCTCCACGGGGATCTGATAGGATCGTCTCAAGGTGCGCGGGCGGGGATGGGTGCGATGGAAGAGGGCAGGGGC
>NZ_VMOA01000022.1 GCF_020662345.1 Methylobacterium sp. W2
TGGCAGGGGAGGGGGCCTGCATTGGAGAGGCTTGCGCGACGGTGGCGTCCATCACGGGAGCTTGCATGATGGGAGCTTGCGCCACCGGGGCGGCGGGCATGCGGGCCGGGCGGATCGCCGCGCGGGCGGCCATGGCCGAGACGGCGACGGGGCGCTGGGGAGCCGGTCCGGTCTGCTCGATGACGAGAGCCAGGGTCGCTGCCTCGGCGACTTCGGCGACGCGGTCCTCGTGGCTCGGCTCGTCCCTGACGGGTGCGGACTGGCCGTTATCCTGGCCGTCGGCGGGCAGCGGCGCGCCGCCACGGTCGAACCGCATCAGCCGGTCGAGGACGTAGACGGGGCTGGGCGGCAGCGGGCGCAGGAGCGAGATGTCCACGGGCGGTGAGACCGTGAAGGCTGAGGTCTGGTCCTCCGGCGCGCTCACCGGGGCCAGATCCGGCACCGGAGACATCTCCAGCACGGCAGAAACTTCCGGCACGGGAAAAACGTCCGACACGGGCGGAGCCAAAACCTCGGCGGAATCGGCCTGGATCGCCGACCACGTCTCGACGGCCGTCGAATCCTCGCCGTCGAACCAGGCGCGCATGGCGGCCCAATCCGGGACCTCGGTCCAGTCGCGGTCGACAGGCAGCGGGGCCGGCTCGGCGGGGGCCACGGGCTCGCTCACCGATGCGAGGATGGGCAGCGGCTCCTCGACGATGGCGGCGAGGACGGCCTGCGGGCGGCGGTCGGGCGAGCGGAAGAAGCGCACGCCGGGTGGGGGGGTATAGGGCTGGCGCCACAGGGGCTGGGGCGGCTCGGGGGGGATCGCGGCGAGAAGCGCGGCCTCGGCCGCCTCCTGGGCGGCACGCTCGGCTTCCGCGGCGGCGAGGGCGGCGCGTTCGGCGGCCTGCCGCGCCTCGTCCTCGGCCTGCCGCGCGGCGCGGACCTGCTCTTCCTGGGCCAGGCGCTCGGCATCGAGCGCCCGCTGGCGGCGCTCCTGCAGGACCGGATCGGGGGTGCGGGTGTAGCGCACCGCCGGGGCGTCCGGTTCGGGCGCGGAATGGGCCGGCGCGTCGTAGCCCTCCGGCGTGATCGAGGCGGGGCGGCGCGGCGAGCGGATCAGCACGCGCGGGCTCGATGCACCGTGGTCGATCCGGCTCTCGCCTGTCGAATCCAAGGCCGCGATGCCCGAAGAGCGGGCGAGATCGGGGGTGGCGCGGTCGTCGAAGACGTGGTCCGGCCAGGCCTGCGCCTCGGCCCACTCACCCTGCTCCCGCCAAGGCTGGGCCTGGGGAGCGGGGGCATCGTGCACCATGTCCCTGGGGGCCGTGAGCCAGGATTGCGCCGGGCGCGGCGAGACCAGACTCGGGCGCTGCGGCGGTCCGGCGAGGCGCCGGGTCAGGCTTGCGCGCAGGCTGATCAGCCTGTGCGCGAGGGCGCCCAAGGACAGGCCGGGGCGGTCGCCGCCGCGTCCGGGCCGGGAGGGATCACGATGTGAATAGGGAGGCCGTCCCGATGCGCGCATGATGCTCTGGATTGACTCGAAGGGTACGGGTCCGCGTCCTCGATAGGAGCGGTTCTTCCCCAAGCTAGGGCCAACGTCGTTAACAGACGCTTGCCCGCATGCCGCGAAGTGTCGGATCTCCGAAGACCGGGAGCGCCCGCCTCCCCCTGGAGCCCCGGCGCGTAACGGGTTAGATGAGGGAACCCGATGAAGCGTCTCGGATCAAACGGGTTTCCCTCGGCGGACCCTGCCCGCTCAGCCCCGCGCGCTGCGGACGCTGCGTCACCCTTGCGAGAGGCACCCCGCGCCTTGGTCGAAACGACACGAAGTTCCGCCTTCAAGTCCCTCTACCGTCACGGTTTCGCCCGCGTGGCGGCCTGCGCCGGGAGGAGCCATCCGGCCGATCCGGAGCGCAATGCCGACGAGATCCTGGCGCTGGCCGGGGAATGCCATCGGGCGGGCGCGGTCCTCGCCGTGTTCTCGGAACTCTGCGTCTCGTCTTATGCCATCGAGGACCTGCTGCTGCAGACGCCCCTCCTCGACGCGGTGGAGACGGCGATCGCCCGCATCGTCGCGGCCTCGGCCGAGCTGACGCCCATCCTCGTGGTCGGCGCGCCCCTGCGCTGGCGCCACCGGACCTACAATTGCGCGCTGGCCATCCATCGGGGCCGGGTGCTCGGCGTGGTGCCGAAGAGCTACCTGCCGAATTACCGGGAGTTCTACGAGAAGCGCCATTTCGCCTCCGGTGCCGGCCTTCTCGGCGAGGCGATCATCCTCGGCGGGGTCGATGCGCCGTTCGGCACGGACCTGCTCTTCTCGGCGGACGACCTGCCCGGCTTCACCCTCGGCATCGAGGTCTGCGAAGATTTGTGGGTGCCCGCCTCCCCCGGCACCGATGCGGCCCTGGCCGGCGCCACCGTGCTCGCCAATCTCTCGGGCAGCCCGATCACCGTGGGGCGCGCCGAATCGCGGGCGATGCTCACCCGGTCGGCGTCGATGCGCTGCGCCTGCGCCTATGTCTACGCGGCGGCGGGTCTGGGCGAATCCACCACCGACCTGTCCTGGGACGGCCAGACCACCATCGACGAGGTCGGCATCCGCCTCGCCGAGGGCGAGCGTTTCGCCACCAGTCCGGTGGCGACCCTGGCCGATATCGACCTCGACCTCCTGGCCCAGGAACGGCTCCAGACGGGAAGCTTCGACGACAATGCGCGCGGGCGCGGACTCTCCTACCGCACGATCCGCTTCCGCCTCGATCCGCCATCGGGCGATCTCGGGCTGATGCGGCGGGTGGAGCGCTTTCCCTTCGTCCCGGCCGACATCGCCCGCCTCGCCCAGGATTGCTACGAGGCCTACAACATCCAGGTGGCGGGGCTCGCCCAGCGTCTCGCGGCCACCGGCACGAAGAAGGCGGTGATCGGCATCTCGGGCGGCCTCGATTCGACCCATGCCCTCATCGTGGCCGCCAAGGCCTTCGACAGGCTCGGTCTCCCGCGCTCCGACATCCTCGCCTTCACGTTGCCGGGCTTTGCCACCTCGGAGGCCACCAAGGCCAATGCCCACGCGCTGATGGCGGCCCTCGGGACCACCGCCGGGGAGATCGACATCCGGCCGGCGGCGCGGCAGATGCTCGCCGATATGGGCCATCCCTACGGGCGGGGAGAGCCGGTCTACGACGTCACCTTCGAGAACGTGCAGGCGGGCCTGCGGACCGATTACCTGTTCCGGCTCGCCAACCAGAACGGCGGCATCGTCATCGGCACCGGCGACCTGTCGGAACTGGCGCTCGGCTGGTGCACCTACGGCGTCGGCGACCAGATGAGCCATTACGGCGTCAATTCCGGGGTGCCCAAGACGCTGATCCAGCACCTCATCCGCTGGGTCATCGCCAGCGGCCAGATCGGGGAGGACGCCAACGCCACCCTGCAGGCGATCCTCGCCACCGAGATCTCGCCCGAACTCGTGCCCACGGAGGAGGGCGGTTCGCCCCAGAGCACGGAGGCCAAGATCGGCCCCTACGCGCTGCAGGATTTCAATCTGTTCTACACCCTGCGCTACGGTTTCCGGCCCTCGAAGATCGCCTTCCTGGCCCTGCATGCCTGGAGCGATGCGGCGCGCGGCGCATGGCCGCCGGACTTTCCCGAGGCCAAGCGTCAGGTCTACGCGCTGCCGGAGATCCGCGCTTGGCTCGGCGTCTTCCTGCAGCGCTTCTTCGGCTTCAGCCAGTTCAAGCGCTCGGCGATGCCCAACGGCCCGAAGGTCGCCGCCGGGGGCGCCCTCTCCCCGCGCGGCGACTGGCGCGCGCCGTCCGACGGCAATGCCCGGATCTGGCTCGACGAGCTCGCCCGCAACGTCCCGGAAAACTGATCGACACAGTCCGGTCCGATTATGCCACTATCAGCCCGAGTCGGGGTGGCCAGTCGGAGACCGACCGATGCAACGCTACAACGTGTTCTGCCTGAAGAGCGTCAGCGGCCTGTGCTGCGCGGTGCCCGAGAGCCGTGCGGTGCCGCGCTTTCTCAGCGAACGGAACTGGGCGTTCAGCGGACGCCTGCGCGACGAGGCCGAGGCGCCGGCCGATTTCGACGAGCGGGCCGCGACCACGGCAGTGCGCTTCAACGGCTTCTACCTGTTCGAGACCATGGACCAGCGCTTCAACTGAGCGGGCTCGTCCATCCCGGCGATCATTCCTTAAGGGGCGCCATGCGAGGGTCCGGCCGGTCCGCACCAAGCGAAGTCGGAGGCCGACCGTCATGTCGGACAAACGCAAGGAAGCGCGGCAGAGGACATTCCTCAAGGGCCGCATCATTTTCAACAACGGCGCGTCGAGCATGGATTGCCTCGTGCGCGACCTGTCGTCGATCGGCGCGCGCCTCGCGCTGACGGAGACCGCGAGCCTTCCGGATACGTTCGACCTCTTCATCCCCCAGAAGGAGCGGACCTATCGGGCGAATCTGCGCTGGCGCCGCGCCGACGGCATCGGCATCGCCTTCGTGGACGAAACGGCGGTCGCTGCGCCAGTTCCGGTGCCGCAGACCGATCAGGGCACGATGCTGGCCCTGATCCATCGCATCAGCGAACTCGAAGCCGAGAACGCCGTCCTGCGCCGGCTCGTCGCCGCGAAGCCCGCGCCCGCCGGCACCGACTGACTCACGCGCCGGCCAGCGCCGCCCGGATCTGCGCCGCATGGATGCCGAGAAGATCCTGATCGGCCATCTTGCCCGTATGGCGGCCCAGGGCCACGCCGTCGAAACGGGGGACGACATGGACGTGGAGGTGGAACACCGTCTGCCCGCCGGCCGCCTCGTTGTACTGGAAGACCGTCAGGCCATCGGCAGAGAAGGCGATCTTCACGGCGCGGGCCACCCGCTGCACCGTGGCGGCGACGGCGGCCAGGGATGCGGGATCGGCATCGAGGAGGCCGCGGGCCGGCGCCTTGGGGATCACCAGGGTATGGCCCGGCCCCTGGGGCATCACGTCCATGAAGGCCAGGGTGTGCTCGTCCTCGTAGACCTTATGGGCGGGGATCTCGCCGCGCAGGATCTTGGCGAAGACGTTCTGCGGATCGTACTGCGCAGCTTCGGCGTTTGAGGACATCGGGGCCGGTCTCCATCGCGGATGGTCGTCTGCGGATTTCCGGCCGGACCTTGCACAGACTGGCCCCCGGCGTCCACGGCGCGCGGGCCGTCCCTTCAATGAGAGTTTCGCCGGCATGGCGCATGAAAGCAACGGCGCGATCTACACCGCCGCGGGAGCCAACCTCGCCATCGCGGCGGCGAAGTTCGTGGGCGCCTTCTTCACCGGATCCTCGGCCATGCTGGCCGAGGGCGTCCATTCCCTGGTGGACACAGCCAACCAGATCCTCCTCCTCGTCGGCCTGTCGCGGGCGAAGAAGCCAGCGGATGCGCGCTTCCCCTTCGGCTACGGCCGCGAGGTGTATTTCTACGCCTTCATCGTCGCGCTGTTCATCTTCCTCGGCGGCGGCGCCTTCGCGGTCTACGAGGGCATCCACAAGATCCACTACCCGGAGGCCTCCGCCGACGCGGTGATCTTCGGCCGCACCATTCCGGGCTTCTGGGTCAACCTCTCGATCCTCGGCTTCGCGGTGCTGGCCGAGGGCTATTCCTGCGCCGTCGCCCTCAAGGCGTTCTGGGCCGAGAAGGGCGACCGGGAGGCGATCACCGCGATCCGCCGGAGCAAGGACCCGGCCCTGTTCACGGTGCTGGTCGAGGACGTCGCCGCCCTCCTCGGGCTGATGGTGGCCCTGGCCGGCGTGATCCTCGCCGAATGGCTGCAGATGCCCGCCCTCGACGGCTGGTCCTCCATCGGCATCGGCGCGATCCTGATCGGGATGGCGCTGTTCCTGATGATCGAGACGCACGGCCTCCTGGTCGGCGAGGCGGCCGCCCCCGAGACCGTGGCGGCGATCGAGGAGACGGTGCGGACGGAGCCCGGCGTCCGCCACGTCAATGCTGTGCTGACGCAGCATCTCGGCCCCTCCGACATCCTGGTGAATGTCAGCCTCGACATGGAGGACGACCTCAAGGCCGGCGAGGTCGAAGCCATGGTCGGCCGCCTCGATGCCCGGCTGAAGGCGCAGAACCCGGCGGTGAAACGGGTGTTCATCGAGATTCAGGCGAAGGACTCCGCCGCCTGACGGTCAGGGGCCGGCGAGCGCCGCCGCGATGTCGCCCTCGAGATCCGCCGGCTTGGCGGTGGGGGGGTAGCGACCGATGACCCTGCCATCGCGGCCCACGAGGAACTTGGTGAAGTTCCACTTGATGCCCTTGGTGCCGAGGAGGCCGGGCTTCTCCTGTTTCAGATGGGCGAAGACCGGGTCTGTGCCGGCCCCGTTCACCTCCACCTTGGCGAGGACGGGAAAACTGACATCGTAGGTCAGGCTGCAGAATTGCGCGATCTCCCCGGCATCGCCCGGCTCCTGGGCGCCGAACTGGTTGCAGGGGAAACCGAGCACCACGAGTCCGCCCTCGCGGTGCTTGCGCCACAGGGCCTCCAGCCCCTCGTATTGCGGGGTGAAGCCGCATTTCGAGGCGGTGTTGACCACGAGCACGACCTGCCCCCGGTGCTGATCCAGGGGATAGGGTGTGCCGTCGGCGGCCTTCGGTGTGAGGTCGAAGAGGCTGGTCATGCGGCGGTGCGCTTCTCCACGAGGCGGGCGAGGTAGGAGCTGCCCAGGGGAATGATGCTGTCGTCGAAATCGAAGGCGGCGTTGTGCAGGCCGGGCCCCGGCGTCGCGCCGATCCAGGCATAGGCGCCGGGCACCACCCTCAGCATGTCGGCGAAATCCTCGCTGCCCATGCGCGGTACCGTGTCGTCGTCGACGTCCTCGGAGCCAAAGACCTCGCGGGCGATCTCGGCCGCCGCGGCGGCATGGGCGGCGCTGTTCTCCAGCACCGAGAACACGTCGCGGATCTCCACGTCGATCTCGACCCCGTGGGCGAGGGCGATGCCCTTGGCCACCTCTCGGATGCGGCGCGAGACGAGTGTGCGCATGCCCGCATCGAAGGTCCGTACCGTGCCGGCGAGATGGGCGCCCTCGGGAATGACGTTATAGGCCGCACCCGCATGGATCTGGGTCACTGAAAGCACCGCGCTCTTCAGCGGGTCGGCATTGCGTGAGACGATGGATTGCAGCGCCTGGACAAGGGCCGAGGCCGCCACGATGGAATCGAGACCGCGATGCGGTTCGGCCGCGTGGGCGCCGCGCCCGGTGATGCGGATATCGAAGAAGTCCGCCGCCGCCATCATCGGCCCGGGGCGGATCTTGAGTTTGCCGTGCGGGCCGCTGGGGGTGTTGTGGAGCCCGTAGATCTCGTCGCAGGGGAAGCGTTCGAACAGACCGTCGGCGAGCATGGCGCGGGCGCCGCCGAGCCCTTCCTCCGCCGGCTGGAACACGAACAGGGCAGTCCCGTCGAAATCCCGCGTCTCGGCAAGATAGCGGGCCGCGCCGAGCAGCATGGTGGTGTGGCCGTCATGGCCGCAGGCGTGCATCTTGCCCGGAATGGTGGAGCGGTGGGGGAGGTTTGTCTCCTCCTCGATCGGCAGCGCGTCCATTTCCGCCCGCAGCCCGATACGGCGGCCATTGGCCGAGCGCCCCTGCAACACGCCGACCACGCCGGTTCCGCCGAGCCCGCGATGAACCTCGATGCCGTAGCGCTGCAGCTCCTCAGCCACGAGGTTCGCGGTCCGCACCTCCTCGAAGCCGATCTCGGGATGGGCATGGATGTCCCGGCGGATCGCGGTGAGGTCGTCGGCGAAGGCCTTGATACGGTCGATCGGGCTCATGGGCGCTCTTCGTCCTCTTGGGTCTCGGGATCGGCGATCGTGCAGTCCCGGCGAAACGGCGTCATCTCGCCAAGCACCGAGGCCGCCTCGAGCACGTGGTCGCGCTCGCGGCGGAGATAATCGGCGACCGCCCGGCGCAGGGCGGGATCGGCGATGTCGTGGGCCGAATGCATCAGCACCGGCCGGTAGCCGCGGGTGAGCTTATGCTCTCCCTGCGCCCCGGCCTCGACGCGCTTCAACCCCTGCCGGATCGCGTATTCGATAGCCTGATAGTAGCAGACCTCGAAATGCAGGAACGGGTGATCCTCGTTGCAGCCCCAGTTGCGGCCGTAGAGCGCCACATCGCCGATGAAGTTGATGGCGCCGGCGACATAGCGGCCCTCGCGCTTGGCCATGATCAGCAGGATGCGCTCCGGCATCCGCTCGCCGATGAGGCCGAAGAACTGGCGGTTGAGGTAGGGCCGGCCCCATTTGCGCGCGCCGGTATCGGCGTAGAACTCGTAGAACGCATCCCAATGGGCCGGCGTCAGGTCGACGCCGGTGACGTGCTCGATGGTGATGCCCTGGCTCAAGGCGTCGCGGCGCTCGCGCCGGATCGCCTTGCGCTTGCGCGAGGAGAGCGCCCCGAGGAAATCCTCGAACCCGGCATAGCCGGCATTGTCCCAATGGAACTGCTGGTCGAGCCGCTGGAGGAGCCCCAGCGCGCCGGCCTGTTCCCATTCCCGCTCCTGCATGAAGGTGACGTGGATCGAGGAGGCCTTGGTCTCCGCCCGGAGCGCGCGCAGCCCGGCGATCAGCGCGGAGGCGGCCTCGGCCACGTCCTGGCCCGGCGCGATGAGGAAGCGCGGGCCGGTGACCGGCGTGAACGGCACGCTCACCTGGAGCTTGGGATAATACGCCCCGCCCGCGCGCTCGTAGGCGTCGGCCCAGCCATGGTCGAACACGTATTCGCCCTGGCTGTGCGACTTGAGATAGCACGGCGCGACCCCGATCAGCCGCCCTTCGCGCTCCACCGCCACATGCAACGGCAGCCACCCGGTCCTGCGCGAAACGCAGCCCGAATCCTCCAGGGCCGAGAGGAAGGCGTGCGAGACGAAGGGATTGTGGGTCTCGTCCCCCGCCGCCAGGGTCTCGGGCGAGGTGGCGCAGGCATCCCACTCCGCCGCCGGGATCTCGGCGAGGCCGGTGACCGCGCGCACCTGCAGGGTCTCTGCGGGATCCAGCTCTGGCTCGGCTACCGGTCCGGTCTTTTCCATGACCGCAATCTAACCCTGTCGGGCGAGGGGACAAGCGCGCGCGATGGGCGCGGGCAAACGGATCTATCGGCGCTGATCGATGAGCATCAACGCCAGGATGTCGCGGATCTCGGCCGTATCGGCCTGGGCGAGGCTCTTTATCCCGAAATCCGCCAGCAGGCAGGCACGCGCGGCGTCCGCGTCGGTGGTGGCTGCTTCCGGATCATAATCGGCCCGGTGCCGCGCTTCCTGCAACTCGACGAAGGTCGTCGCAAGGTAGCGCACGGAAGGACTGACGGCGGCTCGTTTCAGCTTCTCACGGTAGACAGGGCGCAAGCTCGGCTTATCGAGTTCCTCGCATACCTGCTTCATCCGGGCATGAGCGAAGCCCCGGTACAGGAGTGTATAGCTCGCCTCACCCTGATGGCTCCTGCCCACGAACTCGTCGGCAGCACGCCGCAGAAGCGCGTGAAACAAGGCGTAATAAGCCGTGGAGACGGCTCTGCATCGTCGCGCCGGGTTCTGGACCGCACTCCCCGACGACGTCGCGAGCTCCGTTGCAAGATCGAGAAGCTCACGAGGATCGAGCATCTCACTGGATGCTCCACTCATCCTGCGTCATGAGACGGATGTAGGGATAGGATTCGTCGCCGTTCTCAATCAGTTCATCCCGAACCTTGTGGGCGATGTCCAGGAGGACTTCCGGCCGCCCGGTCTGGCTGGTCTCGGAGAGAAAGGACAGAAAGTACGCGGGTTCATCCGCAGAATCGAGGGCGGGACGAACCCTGATCGCCCGGACCTTCCCACCCGCAATGGCTCGGGCGGCCGCTAACCCGATTTCCTCGATGCGGTGGATAGGAAGCTGTGCCATGCAGCGAATGTGATCCCGATGGCGCGATGCGTCAAATCCTCACGGCCGGAATCCCTCGAACACCATCTGGTCGGCGTGCTCCCGTGCTCGGCGGCGCTGGTCGGGATTGCGCACCGTCCAGGTCATCAGCGGTATCCGGCCGAGATGGCGGCAGAGATAGGTCGCGGCGCAGGGCAGGTCGTCCACGCGCCAGGACAGGAAGTCGGGGCGGCTTGCCTCGAGATGCAGCAGGTCAGAGAGCGAGCGCCGCAGGCTCTCCGGCATCAGCGCATAGGCTGGATCGTCCTGGGTGGTCTCGCCGACGATCCCGCGCGGGACGTCCGGCGCCAGACCGGCGAGGGCCTCGATCAGGGCCGGGTCGAAGGACTTCACCGCCACCGGGCCGTCATAGATCGAGACGATGGCGGCCACGCGCTCGACCAGGCGCAGGTCGCCGGAAAAGCGCGACTTGACCTCGACGACGAGGGGCACCCGGCCGGCAATGGCGGCGAGGTACTCGGGCAGGGTGGGGATCGTCTCGGGGGAGCCGGCCACCGCCAGGGATCGGAGGGCGTCCGTTCGCGTCTCGGCCACGAGGGCGACGGCGCCGGTGAGACGCCCAAGCGCCTCGTCGTGGAACACCATCGCCTCGCCGTCGGCGCTGAGCTGCACGTCGCACTCGATGGCGTAGCCGCCGGCGATGGCGGCCTTCGCCGCCGCCAGGGTGTTCTCGGGGATGCCGGCGGCCCGGTCGTGCAGGCCGCGATGGGCGATGGGTGTCGCGGTGAGCCAGGCGGGGGCGTTCGACCCCATCCTCACTTCACCTCGAACATCGCCTCGACCTCGACGGCGGCATCGAGGGGCAGTTCGGCGACGCCCACGGTGGAGCGGGCGTGCCGGCCGCGATCACCCAGGATCTCGACCATCAGGTCGGAGGCCCCGTTCATGATCCCGGCGAGGCCGGCGAAGGTCGGCACGGCATTGATGAAGCCGCCGAGGCGCAGGCATTGCACGACGCCGCGGTCGAGATCGCCTACGGCCGCCTGCACCTGGGCCAGAACGTTGAGGGCGCAGAGCCGGGCGGCGGCGATGCCGGCCTCCGGGGAGATCTCGGCGCCGAGCTTGCCCTTGTGGGCGTCGGCGAGCGTGCCGTCGGCGCCAAAGCAGATCTGGCCGGAGATGATCACCAGATTGCCGGTGCGGATGAAGGGTACGTAGTTCGCCACCGGGGCCGCGGCCTTCGGCAGCACCAGGCCGAGGGCATCCAGGCGTTCCTTGACCGTGCTCATCCGTCCGTCCTTCCTTGAAGGCATGCCACCCTTGGGGTCATGCCCGACGGGGCGGGACAGAGCACACTTGCTCCGAGCCGCGCAAGCTCCGAGCCGGGGGCCCAGCCACGCGAACCGACCCCACCCCGCGGACGCCGTGCAACTGCCGAACCGCGTCCTCCCGCATAGCTTAATCCCTAGGCATGTCAGGCATATGAACCCGGCCGATCATTGACAGAACCGGCCAATTCTCTAGTAATCACAGCGGTGCCGCCCGGTTTCGAGGCGGCACTTTCATTTGGTGCCGCGGCCCATCCGCGTGCCCGCTTTGACGATGGGAAGTCGGGATCGTGACATCCGCCCTTCTGCCGACCTACGCCCGGGCTCCGATCGCCTTCGAGCGCGGAGAGGGCGCCTGGCTCGTGACGCGCGACGGCGAGCGATATCTCGATTTCGGCGCCGGCATCGCCGTCAACGCGCTTGGCCATGCCCACCCGCACCTCGTGGAGGCCCTGACCACCCAGGCGCAGAAGCTCTGGCACACCTCGAACCTGTTCGAGATCCCCGAAGGCGAGCGCCTCGGCCGGCGGCTCGTGGACGCGACCTTCGCGGACGTGGCGTTCTTCGCCAATTCCGGGGCCGAGGCCAACGAGGCCGCCATCAAGATGGCGCGCAAGTACCATGCGGCGGGCGGCCACCCGGAGCGCTTCCGCATCATCACCTTCGAGGGCGCGTTCCACGGGCGGACGCTGGCCACCATCGCGGCGGGCGGGCAGCAGAAGTACATTGACGGCTTCGGCCCGAAGGTGGACGGGTTCGACCAGGTGCCCTTCGGCGATCACGACGCGCTGGTGGCGGCGATCGGCCCGGAGACGGCCGCCCTGATGATCGAGCCGATCCAGGGGGAGGGCGGCATCCGCACGGTGCCCCCCGAGATGCTGCGCGGCCTGCGGGCGCTCTGCGACGAGCATGGCTTGCTCCTGATCATGGACGAGGTCCAGACCGGCGTCGGCCGCACGGGCAAGTTGTTCGCCCATGAATGGGCCGGCGTCACCCCCGACATCATGAGCGCGGCCAAGGGCATCGGCGGCGGCTTCCCCCTCGGCGTCTGCCTCGCCACGGCGGAGGCCGCGCGCGGCATGACGGCGGGGAGCCACGGCACCACCTTCGGCGGCAATCCGCTGGCCATGGCGGTGGGCAACGCCGTCCTCGACGTGGTGCTCGCCGACGGCTTTCTCGACCACGTCCTGCGGATGGGCCTGCTCCTCAAGCAACGACTCGGCGCCGTCATCGACCGGCATCCGGGCGTGATCTCGGAGATTCGCGGCACCGGCCTCATCCTCGGGCTCAAGCTCGGCGTGCCCAACACCGCCTTCACCGCGGCGGCGCGCGACGAGCGCCTGCTGGTGATTCCCGCCGGCGACAACGTGGTCCGACTCTTGCCGCCGTTGATCGTCTCCGAGGCGGACGTGGCCGAGGCGGTCGAGCGCCTCGATGCCACGGCCGGACGGCTCGGCGCGCAGATGCGCGGAGCCGCGGAGTAACGCATGGCCGTCCGGGTCCGGCCTCGTCGCCGGACCGCGACGCCCGCAACGTCGATATGCCCAACACGAAGAACGAGCCGATGATTCCCCAGACCAACGGGACCGCCACCAGGCCCCGCCACTTCCTCGACCTGAAGGACTTCTCCGGCGAGGATCTGCGTGCCGTCCTGACCTCCGCGGCCGCGATGAAGGGGCGTCGCCGCAAGGGCGAGATCGCCGCCGAGCGCCCGCTGACGGGCAAGATGCTGGCGATGGTGTTCGACCGGCCCTCCACCCGCACCCGCGTCTCCTTCGACGTCGCCATGCGCGAGCTCGGCGGCGAGACGCTGATGCTGACGGGCAGCGAGATGCAGCTCGGCCGGGGCGAGACCGTGGGCGACACCGCCCGCGTGCTGTCGCGCTACATCGACGCGATCATGATCCGTATCCTCGACCACGACACGATGCTGGAACTGGCCGACTATGCCGAGGTGCCGGTGATCAACGCCCTCACGAAGGTCTCGCATCCCTGCCAGATCATGGCTGACGTGCTGACCTTCGAGGAGCATCGCGGGCCGATCCAGGGGCGCACCATCGCCTGGTCGGGGGACGCCAACAACGTGCTGGCCTCCTGGGTCCACGCGGCGGCGCGGTTCGACTTCACCCTCAACATCGCCGCCCCCCTCGAATTGTCGGCCCCGCCGGCCCTGCTCGCCTGGGCCAGGGCTGAGGGCGCGCGCATCAACGTCACCACCGACGCGTTCGAGGCGGTGGACGGGGCGGATGCCGTCGTCACCGATTGCTGGGTCTCCATGGGCGACGACGACGAGCATTACCGCCACAACCTGCTCTCGCCCTATCAGGTCAATGCCAAGCTGATGGCGGCGGCCAAGAACGACGCGATCTTCATGCATTGCCTCCCCGCCCATCGCGGCGAGGAGGTGACCGCCGAGATCATGGACGGCCCGCGCTCGGTGGTGTTCGACGAGGCCGAGAACCGCCTGCATGCGCAGAAGGGTATTCTGGCGTGGTGCCTGGGGGCGTAAAGCTCCGTGCGGGCGCGCTTGCCATGGCGCGCTGACATCGATTGTGCCGTCGCCGATCCCACAGCATGCGGGGAGGGCGGGACAGGAGAGAGGCATGGACGACGATCTCGATGCCCTCGACCGTGATGCCCTGATCACCGAGGTGAAGCGTCTGCGGGCCGGCATCCGCCGCCATCGGGACGGCTCCGGCCACGACCTGTGCTGGTTCCATCCGCAACTCTGGTCCCTGCTGCCGGAACCCGTCGCCCCCGATGTCGCCGTACCGCCCTGGCCGGCCTTCATGCGGGGCTGCGTGGCTTTCCGATCGAGCCTCGACCGGGAATTGCCGCATGCGCCGGTGGCGGATGCCGAGTTCGACCAAGGCTGACGGCCGTGTGAAACGGCGGGCTCATCCCTATATCCGGTCCTGGATGCACGGTCGGCGGTGGAGTGCCATACTCGACGATGCCGACAGTCGCGATCCGCACAGCGTCGCTCATCCCCCGCGCGACCTCATCCTGAAGTGCCGCGCAGCGGCCTCGAAGGAGGTTTCCCGTGTTCGTTGCGCGAACTGGAGGCCTCCCTCGAGGCCTTCGCTTTGCTACGGCGCCTCAGGATGAGGTCGAGAATCGAGCCAATGCGTTCGGTCCACGGACCGGATGGACAAAAGACATGGAGAGGCCATGACCTCCGGACACGAGATTTCCTCCGCCGTCATCGACGGCGCCGACGACGTCGCCCTGCCGTTCTCGGTGGAGGCGCTGGATGTGCGCGGCCGCGTGGTCCGGCTCGGCCCCAGCGTCGACACCATCCTGCGCCGCCACGGCTATCCCGACCCGGTGGCGCGTCTGCTGGGTGAGGCGGCGGCGCTCACGGTGCTGCTGGGCTCGTCCCTGAAATTCGAGGGCCGGTTCCAGCTCCAGACCAAGACCGATGGCCCGGTGGAGATGATCGTGGTGGATTTCGAGGCGCCCGACCGTCTGCGCGCCACGGCACGGTTCAACGCCGCGCGGATCGAAGCTCTGGGGAGCGCTCCTCTCAAGGATGCCGATCTGATCGGGCAGGGCCATCTCGCCATGACCATCGACCAGGGCAACGATTTCAGTCGCTACCAGGGCGTGGTGGCCCTGGAGGGCCAGAGCCTGGAAGAGGCGGCCCACCAGTATTTCCGCCAATCCGAGCAGATCCCGACCCAGGTCCGCCTCGCAGTGGCCGAACAATTCGCGGGCGGCGACAAGACCTATCGCGCCGGCGGGCTGCTGATCCAATTCCTGCCGCAATCCATCGACCGCGCCCGCCTCGCCGACCTCCCCCCCGGCGACATCCCCGAAGGCCACGCCCATCTCGATACGGGCGCGGCACCGGAGGACGATGCCTGGGTCGAGGCGCGCAGCCTCGTCAACACGGTGGAAGACCACGAACTGGTCGATCCGGAGGTCTCCTCCGAGCGCCTGCTCTACCGGCTCTTCCACGAGCGCGGCGTGCGGGTGTTCGACACCCAGGCCATCCACGAGCGCTGCCGCTGCTCGCCCGAGCGCGTCATGGGGATGATCCGCTCATTCTCGCCCCAGGAACGCCGAGACATGATCGCCGAGGACGGCCGTATCGGCATCACCTGCGAGTTCTGCTCGCGCCGCTACGACATCGACCCGGCCGAGGCGGAGATCGATCCGGCACAATAGGGCGCCTTCGACCTCGGACGAAGTGCCTCGACGTCAGGCGAAGTGCTTCGACAGTTTCAGCCCCTGCGCCTGGTAGTTCGACCCGGCATCCGCCCCGTAAAGGGCGGCGGGGCGCTCGGCCATGCGCTCATAGACGAGGCGGCCGACGATCTGGCCGTCCTCCAGCAGGAACGGGACGTCGCGCGAGCGGACTTCGAGCACCGCCCGCGCGCCGGCGCCCCCAGCCCCGGCAAAACCGAAGCCGGGGTCGAAGAAGCCAGCGTAATGCACCCGGAACTCGCCCACCAGCGGATCGAACGGCACCATCTCGGCGGCGAAATCCGGCGGGACCTGCACCGCTTCCTTGGAGGCGAGGATGTAGAACTGACCGGGATCGAGGATCAGCGCGCCCGAGCCGTCGGCTGGCAGCGGCTCCCAGAAATCCGCGGTGCGGTGTTGGCCCGGCGCGTCGACATCGACGAGGCCGGTATGGCGCTTGGCGCGATAACCGATGAGGCCTTCGAATCCGGCGAGATCCACCGACACGGCGATGCCGCCCTGGAAGGACGGTGTGGCGGAGGCGACGAGCGGTGTGGCCGCATGGAGCGCGGCGAGTTCGGTGTCCGTGAGGCGCGGCTCGCCTCGGCGGAAGCGGATCTGCGACAGGCGCGAGCCGGTGCGGACGCGGACCGGGAAGGTGCGCGGCGAGATCTCGGCATAGAGCCGGCCGTGGTAGCCGGCCTCAACCTGGTCGAAGGCCTGGCCCCGGTCGGTGATGACGCGGGTGAACACGTCGATGCGGCCGGTGGAGCTTTTCGGGTTCGCGCTCGCCGCCACGTCCGCCGGCAGGGCCAGGGTCTCCTGCAATTCGGCGATGTAGACGCAGCCGGTCTCCAGCACGGCGCCCCGCGTCAAATCGATCTCGTGGAGGGCGAAGGCCGCGATGCAGGCGGAGACCGGCCGCGCACCGGGCAGGAAGCTGGTGCGCACCCGGAAGGCGCGCGAGCCGAGGCGCAGGTCGAGGCTCGCCGGCTGGACCTGATCGACCGCGAAGGTGCTTTCGGGAAGGATGGCGCCGGCCGCATGCAGGGACTGGATGCCTTGTGCCGCCAGAATGCCTCCGGACTTCTCGCCGAGGGAAGGGGGCGGGCTCGTCGGCGCCGTGTCCTGCTTGGTATCCGGCATGGTCTCGCGTCGCCCGCTCCGCACTCGGCCGCCTTCCCCGGCTGGGGATCAGGAATGCCGCATGGTTTGACTCATGATCCCACCGGATCGCTGAAGGCGCGGTTAACCCTCCTCGCGATCGATCCGCAGCACGATCCAGGCAACGACGAGGCGGGCGATGGCCCCCATGGCGATCAGCCCCGCCAGCGCGCTCGCCACGGGGGGGAACCAGGCGGGCCGGAGCAGGAGCGCCACGGCGAACAGCACGGCGCAGAGTCCCGCCGCCGGACCGAAGGCCAGGACCACGGAGGGCAAGCCGGCGATGCGGGGCGCGGGGCCGCGCCGGGCCAGCCATGCGCCCGCCAGCAGCGCGAGGCCGTCGAGCACCAGCGCTGCCCCCAGGGCCAGGGCGGCCCAGCCGTTCCGCTCCGGCGCATTCCAGGCAAAGGCACCGGCCAGGAGAGCGATGGCGAGGCTGGCGAGGACGGCCCGGCTCGGAAACGGAGCGGGCAGGGGCGAGACGGTCTCCTCGACCACGGGGCACGACCTTCCGATTGGGGCGGGCAGCCCCGCATTCAGCACGATTGACGCGATTTCGCCCGGGACGTACCACGGCGAAAAGGCTATGTCGCTTATCGGTGGGCGACGGCACGGGAGGCTTTGAAGGCGATGTACAAGGCCCAGACGCGCGGCATCAGCGTGACCGTCCAGCCCCGCTTCGTCGAGGAGGAATCTTCCCCCGACGAGAGCCGCTACTTCTTCGCCTACACTGTCGAGATCGTGAATAACGGTTCCGAACAGGTGCAGCTGCGCTCGCGCCACTGGCGCATCGTCGACGGTCGCGGCGAGACCCAGGAGGTGCGCGGTGCCGGCGTCGTCGGCAAGCAGCCGGTCCTCGGCCCCGGCGAGTCGTTCAGCTATACCAGCGGCTGCCCGCTCACCACGCCCGACGGGCTGATGGCCGGCAGCTACACCATGTCGACCACCGCCGGCGAGAGCTTCGAGGCCGAGATCCCCGCCTTCTCCCTCGATTCGCCGCACGTCCGCCGCAGCGTTCACTAAGCGGGTTCACGTTGGCAGGCCAACGCTTCACCCTGCTTAGGTTTTTGCTCTGACGCAGGGTTTTACCGCAAAACCGGGGGCCACTTTTGCGAAACCTGCTGAGGCCGATGTCCCGTGGCGGAGAACGGTTGAGCACGCTCGACCTGCTGGCGCGCCTCGTCGCCTTCGACACGGAGAGCTCCCGCTCCAACCTCGCGCTCATCGACAGCGTCTGCGCCTATCTCGACGGCTGGGGCGTGAGCCACGTGCGCATCCCCAATGAAGCCGGTGACAAGGCGGCCATCTTCGCCACGATCGGCCCGATGGTGGATGGCGGCATCGTCCTCTCCGGCCATACCGACGTGGTGCCGGTGGCGGGGCAAACCTGGACCGGCGACCCCTTCACCCTGCGAATCGCGGACGGCCGCGCCTATGGCCGCGGCTCCGTGGACATGAAGGGCTTCTGCGCCCTGGCACTCTCCGCCGTGCCGGACATGCTCGCCGCCGACCTGAAGCGGCCGATCCACATCCTGCTCTCCTACGACGAAGAGACCACCTGCCTGGGCGTCGCCGACACCATCGCCCGGTTCGGCAAGGATCTCCCCCGGCCGGGCGCGGTGATCGTGGGCGAGCCCACCGATCTTGACGTCGCCGATGCGCATAAGAGCATCGTCACCTACCTCACCACCGTCCACGGCCACGAGGCGCATTCGGCGAAACCCATGCTCGGCGCCAATGCGGTGATGGCGGCGGCCGAGCTCGTCTCCGAATTGAACCGCATCGCCGACGCGATGATCGAGCGCGGCGACGCTTCCGGGCGCTTCGATCCACCCGCCACCACGGTGCATGTGGGCACGATCTCGGGCGGCACGGCGCGCAACATCCTGCCCAAGATCTGCACGTTCCACTGGGAGTTCCGCGGCCTGCCCGACCTCGACATGGGCGAGATCCCGGCCCTGTTCGCGGCCAAGGTCGAGACCGTGCTGACGGAGCGGCTCAACCGCTACGGCGCTTACGGGCGGATCGAGACGATCGAGGAGGTGGCGGTGCCGGGCCTTGCCCCCGAGCCGGGCTCCGAGGCCGAGCGCCTGACCCTACGGGTGGCGGGGCGCAACCACACCATCTCCGTGCCCTACGCCACCGAGGCGGGACGCTTCCAGGTGGCGGGCATCCCCACCGTGGTCTGCGGACCCGGCTCCATCGACCAGGCCCACCAGCCCGACGAGTACATCACCCTCGCCGCCCTCGAGGCCGGCGAGGCGTTCATGCGCCGTCTCATCACGGAATGCGTGACCCCATGAGCCTCACCCCATGAGCAAGTTCGCTCCCCGCACCATCGCCGCCGACGGGCCGGTGAAGCTCCGGCCGCTGGAGCGCGAAGACCTGATGTTCGTGCATCAGCTCAACAACAACGACAGCATCATGCGCTACTGGTTCGAGGAGGCCTACGAGTCCTTCGCCGAACTGGCGCAGCTCTACGAGCGCAACATCCACAACCAGACCGAGCGACGCTTCATCATCGCCAATTCGGAGGGCGAGCCGGCCGGCCTCGTGGAGCTCGTGGAGATCAACCACCTGCACCGGCGCTGCGAGTTCCAGATCGCGATCCATCCGGCGTTCCAGGGCCAGGGCTACGCCCCGCGAGCCACCCGTATCGCCATGGATTACGCCTTCAGCGTCCTCAACATCCACAAGCTCTACCTGCACGTCGACAAGGACAATGCCCGCGCCGTCCGCATCTACGAGCGCTGCGGCTTCGTGCCCGAGGGCATCCTCAAGGACGAGTTCTTCGTCAACGGCAAGTATCGCGACGCGGTGCGCATGTGCCTGTTCCAGCCGGCATATCTGGCCCGGCGCGGCAGCGGCGACATTTCGGAGCCGGTGCTGAAGTCGTAGCCGTCGATCCCGGACGGTCTCTTATAGGCCTCGTGCAATCGCCTCGGCAGCGATCCGCCCTCAGGCAACGGCGAAGAACACAGCCAGCGCCCGCGTCACCGCCAGCATCGTCTCGGCATCGAGATGCCCGATCCGTGCGCCGATCGTCTCACGCTTCACTGTCATGGCCTTGTCCACCATGACCTGTGAGCGCTTCCTCAGGCCATTGGCCTCAGTCGGCTCGATGGTCGTGCGGATCAGGGGAGCGTCGGCCAGCGTGCCGGATATCAGCAGCACCGTGACCGTACCGGTCTCGACGAACGCGTCCAATTGGATAATGAGCGCCGGACGAGGTTTGCCGAAATCGCCGGGCATGGCGATGGTGACGAGATCGCCCCGCTTCAAGCCTCGCGCTCAGGGAGCAGATCGAGGAGCGCCGCCTCCATGAAGGCATCCAGTTCCCGATCGGCCGCATCTGTCGCCGCCACGATCCGAGCCTGTCGCCCGCATTCTTCGGCAAAGCCCGCCCGTCGGGTGTCGGGCACCCAAATCTGAATAGGCCGCAGGCCGGCCGCCCGGAGCGCATCACGACGCTTGCTGACGCGCGGACCGACAGATGCCGACATGACGAGACCGTTCCCCAGGGCGTTACACGTCACGTAGGCTCCGCCTGCGACGATGCCAAGGGACCAGGACAGTCACCGACCGCCGGTCCCCGATCTCAGCCGAGATCCGCCGCCGCGCGGTCGAGCAGCCATGTCAGGGTGCCGACACTCGAGATGTGGCGCGCGGGCAGGTCCTCGCCGCCGGCGATCCGGGTGAGGGGCTCGCGCTTGCCCGCTCCCGTCACGAGCACCAGAAGCTGACGCGACGAGGCGAGCGCCGGGAAGGTGAGGGTGACGCGCGGCACGAACGGCGTGAGCCCGGCCTCGGGCACGGCGACGACCCAGGCCTCGCGTTCATTCACGGCGGGCTTGCCCGGAAACAGGGAGGCGGTGTGCCCGTCCTCGCCGAGGCCGAGGAGCACGAGGTCGAAGAGCGGGCGGGCCGGGTCGAGGCTATCGGCGCCGTAGAAGGCGCGCAGGGTGTCGGAATAGGCAGAGGCCGCCGCGTCCAACGTCCCGTCGGTGGGAATGCCATGGAGATGGCCTTCCGGGATCGGCGCGTCGCCGAACGCCGTCCGGACCATGTGCACGTTGCTCGCCTCATCCGTCCAGGGCACGAACCGGTCGTCCCCGAAGAACCAGTGCAGGCGCTCCCAGGGGAGGGCGCCGACGTGATCCGGCCCGGCGAGCAGCGCGTAGAGCCGCTTCGGGGTCGAGCCGCCCGAGAGGCAGATGGCGATGCGCTCCTGCTTGCTCTCGGCGCAGAGCGCGACCAGCCGGTCGGCCGCGGCGCGGGCGACACTGTCCGCGTCGGGAAAGATCTCGGCGTTGTTGGGCAGTGGGATCATGCCGCGGCTCCCGGCTATTTTGGCTCGACGTGCCCGCCGAACCCCTTGCGCATGGCCGAGAGCAGCTTGTCGGCGTAGGACGCATCCTCGCGGGAGCGGAAGCGGGCGTAGAGGGCGGCCGAGAGGACGTTGGCCGGCACCGATTCCTCGATGGCCGCGTTCAGCGTCCAGCGCCCCTCGCCGGAATCGGCGACGAAGCCGGAGAAGTCGGTGAGGTTCTCGTCGCCCGCCAGCGCTCCCGCCGTGAGGTCGAGGAGCCAGGACGAGACCACGCTGCCGCGCCGCCAGACCTCGGCGATGTCGCCGATGTTGAGATCGAAGCGCTGACCCTCCGGAAGGTCCTTCGAATTGGCGTGTTTGAGGATGTCGAACCCTTCGGCATAGGCCTGCATCAGCCCGTATTCGATGCCGTTATGGATCATCTTGACGAAGTGGCCGGCCCCGCTCGGCCCGGCATGGATATAGCCCTGCTCGGCGCGGGCGTCGCGGCCCTCGCGGCCGGGCGTCTTGGGGATCGATCCGGTTCCCGGCGCCAGGGTCTTGAAAATCGGGTCGAGGCGGTCGAGGGCGTCGGTATCGCCGCCGATCATCATGCAGTAGCCGCGCTCCAGACCCCAGACGCCGCCCGAAGTGCCGACATCGACGTAGTGCAGGCCCTTGAGCTTGAGTTCGGCGGCGCGGCGGATGTCATCCTTGTAGAAGGAATTGCCGCCGTCGATGATGACGTCGTCGGAGGCCATCAGGTTGCCGAGCTTCGCCACCGTCGCCTCGGTGATGGCCCCCGCCGGCAGCATCACCCAGGCCGCGCGCGGTACATCGAGCTTGTCCACGAACTCCTCGAGGCTCGCCGCCCCGGTGGCGCCCTCGGCGACGAGGGCCGCCACGGCCTCCGGGTTCTGGTCGAACACCACGGCCGTGTGCCCGTCCCGCAGCAGCCGCCGGACGATGTTGCCGCCCATCCGGCCGAGGCCGATCATGCCGAGTTGCATTGGGGATCTCCGTGCTTGGATTTCGGAACGTGCCAACTTGCCGTCGCCGGGCGCGGGTCCCCTCTCCTGGAAGGAGAGGGACAGGGTGAGGTGTGTGACCTTTCCGAACAGTCCACGACCCTCACCCCAACCCTCTCCCAGACGGGAGAGGGGGCCCGTCTCAGGTGTTCGGAGGCGGTGCGATTATCCGGCGAGGGCCGCCTTGATCGCGGCCGCGATGCGCTTCAGCCCGGTGTCCACGTCGCCGCCCTTGATGTGGACGCGCAGCGCCCGGCGGCCGCGCTCGGCCAGCACCGCGAAATCGCCCCGCGCTTGCGCCGCCACCACGGTGCCGAAGCCCAGCGCCCGGCCGGGGATGGCGAGATCCTCCGACGGGTCGGCGGTGATCTGCAGGAACACCCCGGTATCCGGCCCACCCTTGTAGGCCTGACCGGTGGAATGGAGGAACCGCGGCCCGAATTCGAGGCAGGTCGCGACCTTGCGCTTGTCGCGCAGAGCGATGCGCGCCTCCTGCAGGATGGCGTGGTGCGCCTCGTTGCGGGCGACATAGGCCAGCAGCGCGGCGTAGTCGCCGTCCTTGATCCGCGCGAGATGGGCCTTCAGTGCCGCCTCGAACCCCTCGGCGGTCTGCGGCAGGGCCCCGGCATTGGCCGGGTCGGCATAGAGGGCGATGGTCTCATCTTCGACGAGCGGCGTCTCGGAGGGCAGCGAGCCGCTCTTCTCGGCGGCGTCGAACAGCTTCTTCGTCTCGGTCTTGCTCGCTTCCACGTCCGGCTGGTCGAACGGGTTGATGCCGAGCAGCGCGCCGGCCACCGCCGTAGCGATCTCGAACCGGAAGAATTCCTGCGGCAGCTGCTCCTCGTTGGCCATGGTGATGTGCGCGACGGGATGCCCCTCGCGCTCCAGGCTGCGCACGGCCTCGTCCTGCCGGGCATCCGCCCGGTTGTCGAGACGCAGGTAGACGAAGAAGCGGTCGCGGCCATAGACCGCCGGCACGCCCACCGGCTCGCCGTCGACGGGGATGAGGCCCTTTCCGTCCTTGCCGGTGGATTCGGCGATGAGCTGTTCGGCCCAGGCACCGAACGTGTCGATGCCCGGCGAGGCGATGAACGTCACCTTGTCGCGACCGTCATGGAGCGCCGCCGCCGCCATGGCGGTGCCCAGCAGAACGCCAGGATTCTGGGCGGGCGGCACGGCCGGGCCGCAGGAGCGGACCATGGTCCTGGCCGTGTCGAGGAACTGCTTCACGTCGATGCCGGACGCCGCCGCCGGGACCAGCCCGAAGGCCGAGAGCACCGAATAGCGTCCGCCGATCTGCTTCACCCCGTAGAAGATCCGGCGGAAATTGTCGGCTTTGGCCGCCGCTTCCATGGCCGAGCCGGGATCGGTGACGGCGACGAAATGCGCGCCCGCCCGCTCGCCGACCAGAGCCTTCATCCGGCCGAGGAAATAGTCGCGGAAGACGTTGGGCTCGAGGGTGGAGCCGGATTTCGAGGCGACGATGAACAAGGTCGTCTCGAGGTTCACCGCTGCCTCGGTAGCACGAACCTGATCCGGGTCGGTGGAATCGAGGATGCGCAGCGTCGGGAAGCCGTCGCGGGTGCCGTAGGTCTCGGCCAATACTTCCGGGCCGAGGCTGGAACCGCCCATGCCGAGGACGACCACGTCGGTGAAGCCGGTCTGCCGGACGTCCTCGGCGAAGGCTTGGTACTCGGAAACGTGGGCGAGTTCGTCCTCGACGATGCGGAGCCAGCCGAGCCACTGGTCCTCATCGGCATTCGACCACACGGTCTTGTCATGGGCCCAGAGCCGGCGGATCGAGCCCGAGGCGCGCCAGGATTCGACGGCCTTCTTCGCTTCCGCGCCGATGGCATCGCCGAGGATCAGGGTCTGGCCGTCGAGCTTGGCGCCGAGGAAGTCGGCGCGCTTGCCCGCCACCGCGCCGAGGAGCTTGTCGGCGGCATCGATGAAAAGCTGGACGCCCTCCTCCACGAGCGTGTCGGCCACCGCACCGATGTCGATGCCGGCCTTGGCGAGGCGGGCCATCACGGCCTCGGCGTCGCCGAGATTCTCCTCGATGGCGGACTTGACCGTGCCGTGGTCGCGGAATGCATCCATGGTGGCCGGCGGCATGGTGTTGACGGTATCGCGGCCGATCAGTTCCTCGACGTAGAGCACGTCGGAATAGGCCTTGTTCTTCGTCCCCGTGGAGGCCCAGAGCAGGCGCTGCGCCTTGGCGCCCTTGGCGGCGAGGGCCTGCCATGTCGGCTCGGCGAAAATGCGCTTGTAGCGCTGGTAGGCGAGCTTGGCGTTGGCGATGGCAACCTTGCCCTTGAGGGCTTCCAGTTCCGCCTTTTCGTCGGGATCGTTGGCCTCGGCGATCTTGGCGTCCAGGGCCTTGTCCACGGCGACGTCGATGCGGCTGATGAAGAAGCTCGCGACGCTGGCCACCTTCGAGACGTCGCCGCCCTTGGCACCGAACTCTTCGAGGCCGGCGATGAAGGCGCGGGCCACCTCCTCGTAGGCATCCTGCCCGAACAGCAGGGTGACGTTGATGCTGATGCCGTCGGCCGTCAGCGCACGGATCGCCGGGATGCCGGCGGGAGTGGCGGGCACCTTCACCATCAGGTTGTCGCGGGCCACCGTCTCGTGCAGGCGGCGGCCCTCTTCGAGAGTGTCCTCGGTGGACAGGGCAAGATACGGCGAGACTTCGAGGCTGACATAGCCGTCGGCCCCGTCGCTCTCGTCGTAGACCGGGCGCAGCACATCGGCGGCGGCCTGAATGTCGGCGATGGCGCAGCCCTCGTAGAGGTCGATGACGCGGGCGTCGCCCGTATCCATGACCTCCTTCAGCGCCCCGTCATATTCCGTGGAATCGCCGATCGCCTTCTCGAAGATCGAGGGGTTCGAGGTCACGCCCCGCAGGCCGTCCTCGTCCACCAGCTTCTTGAGGCGTCCATCGGCGATGAAACCGCGGGCGACGAAGTCGAGCCACACGGCCTGGCCCTGTTCCGGGAAGAGAGCCTTGAGCGGGTTCATGCGAAAACTCCTCGTCGTGGTCGTCGTGCCGCTCGGAAAACAGGCGGCGCTATCTCACCAAGTCGCGACCTCATCCCGAGGTGCCCGCATCAGCGGGCCTCGAAGGAGGCCTTCAGGGAATGCCGCGCGACCTGGAGCCCTTCTTGGAGGCCTCCGCTTCGCTCCGGCACCTCGGAACGAGGTGGTGGGTCGGTCGATCCAACCACCTCGCCCCTTCGGAAAACCCTCGACCCCTACTTCTTGTGCCGTTCGATCTGGTCGCGGGCGGCCTGCGCCACCTTCTCGGAGGTGAAGCCGAATTTGGTCTGCAGATCCTTGATCGGCGCCGAGGAGCCGAAGGTGTGCATGCCGATGATCGCGCCGGACGAGCCGGAATAGCGGTCCCAGCCGATCACCGAACCCTGCTCCACGGCGACGCGGGCCAGCACGTCGGGGATCAGGACGCCGTTGCGGTAGGTCTCGTCCTGGCGCTCGAACAACTCCCAGGACGGCATCGAGACCACGCGGGCCTTGATGCCCTCGGCCTTCAGAGCCTCGTAGGCGGAGACGCAGAGCTGCACCTCGGAGCCGGTGCCGATGAGGATCACGTCGGGCGTGCCCTCGCTGTCGGCGAGCACGTAGGCGCCCTTGGCGGTGCCGGCGGCACTGGCAAAGGCCGAGCGGTCGAGGGTCGGCAGCGGCTGGCGGGAGAGGGCCAGCACGGCGGGCTGGTCCTTGAGGTTCATGATGACGCGGTAGGCTTCCGCCACCTCGTTGGCATCCGCCGGGCGGAGGGTGATGAGGCCCGGAATGGCGCGGAGCGTCAGGAGCTGTTCCACCGGCTGATGGGTCGGCCCATCCTCGCCGACCCCGATGGAATCGTGGGTGAAGACGTGGAAGACCGGCAGTTCCATCAGCGCCGCGAGGCGGATGGGCGGGCGCATGTAGTCGGCGAAGACCAGGAACGTCGCGCCGTAGGCGCGCAGGCCGACGAGGCCGAGGCCGTTGACGATCGACCCCATGGCGTGTTCGCGCACGCCGAAATGGATGTTGCGCCCGCCCGGCTCGAACGGCGACAGGGTGCCGGCCCCCTCGAATTCGAGCTTCGTCTTGTTGGAAGGCGCGAGATCGGCCGAGCCCCCGAGCATGTGGGGCACGTTCTTCGCGATGGCGTTGAGGACCTTGCCCGAGGATTCGCGCGTGGCCATGCCCTTGGCGTCGGCCGGGAAGACCGGGATGTCCTTGTCCCAGCCCTCGGGCAGGCGGCCAGCGAGCAGGGCGTCGATCTCCTCGGCCAGCGCCGGTTCGGCGGCCTTGGCCTCCGCCATGAACCGCTCCCAATCGGCGAAGAGCGCGGCGCCGCGCTCACCGATCCCGGCCTGGAAATTCTCCCTGACACCGTCCGGGACCAGGAACTGGGAATCCTCGGGCCAGCCATAGGCGCGCTTGGCGGCCTTGACCTCGTCCACGCCGAGCGCGTCCGAATGCGCCTTCGAGGTGTTCTGCTTGTTGGGGGCGCCATAGCCGATGATCGAATTGACGACGATCAGGGTCGGGCGGTCGCCGGACTGGAGGAAGGTCTCCAGGGCGCTGGACACGGCGTGGACGTCGTTGGCGTCGGCCACCCGCAGCACCTGCCAGCCATAGGCGAGGAAGCGCGTCGCCACCTCTTCCGAGAAGGCGAGCTCGGTATGGCCCTCAATGGTGATGGTGTTGTTGTCGTAGATCCAGCACAGGTTCGACAGGCGCAGGTGCCCGGCGATGGAGGCGGCCTCCGAGGCCACGCCCTCCATCAGGTCGCCGTCCGAGCAGATCGCGTAGACGTTGAAATCGAACAGCGGCAGGTCGGGCCGGTTCAGGGTCTCGCCGAGGAAGCGGCCGCCCATGGCCATGCCGACGGAGTTGGCGACCCCCTGGCCCAGGGGCCCGGTGGTGGTCTCGACGCCGGTGGTGAAGTGGTATTCCGGGTGGCCCGGCGTCTTGCTGTCGAGCTGGCGGAAATTCTTGATATCGTCGATGCTGACGGCCGGCTCGTTGCCGCCATCCGTCTGGGCGACGCCGGCGAGATGCAGCAGACCGTAGAGCAGCATGGAGGCGTGGCCGGCCGAGAGCACGAAGCGGTCACGGTTGGGCCAGTGCGGGTGGGCCGGATCGTAGCGGAGATAGCGGTTCCACAGGGTGTACGCCACGGGCGCCAGCGCCATCGGCGCACCGGCATGTCCCGAATTCGCCTTCTGCACGGCGTCGATCGCCAGGGTGCGCAGCGTATCGATCGACAGCTTGTCGATCTCGCTCAGGGCCTCGGTCGGCCTGTTGTCGGCTCCGCTCATGGTCTCGTCTTCCCGTCGTTTGTGGCAGCGGCGCTCAGCTGCGCTGCGCCGCGGCATCCGTTAAGTCTGCGCCGCCCTCGCCGGGGGAACTCGCCCGGTTGGGGGCGGTGGCGCGGGCGAGGGCGGATTTCCCGCTCCGCTCCCGAGCCGGCCCGTAGGCGCGGCTGTAGTTCAGAATCGTGTTCACCAGCGTGACATGGCTGAAGGCCTGGGGAAAATTGCCCACCAGACGCTTGGCGTCCACGTCGTATTCCTCCGCGATCAGACCGAGATCGTTGCAGACTCCGATCAGCCGCTCGATCAGGTCACGGGCCTCGTCGCAACGGTCCAGGCCGATGAGATTGTCGGCGTACCAGAAGCTGCAGGGCAGGAAAGCCCCTTCGCCGCCGGGCAGCCCATCGGTATTGTCATCCTCGGTGTCGTAGCGCAGCAGGAACCCGCCGCGCATCAGTTTCCGGCCGATGGCCTCCACCGTGCCGACGACGCGCGGGTCGTCCTGGGGCAGGAAGCCCATATGGGCGATGAGGAGCAGGCTCGCGTCGAGGGTCTTCGAGCCGTAATACTGCACGAAGCTGTTGAGCTCGGTGTCGAACCCCTTCTCGCAGACCTCTTCGTGGATGTGGTCGCGGATCGCGCGCCAGCGGTCCACGGGGGCGGGCGGCCCGTCGCCCATCTCGAAGGAGCGGATGGCGCGGTCGAAAGCGACCCAGGCCATGACCTTCGAATGGACGAAGTGGCGGCGCCCGCCGCGCACCTCCCAGATGCCCTCGTCGGGCTCGCTCCAGACCTTTTCCAGGTGCTCGAGCAAAGCGAGGCCCACGCGCCAGCCGTCGGCGTCGCCGAGCATCCCGCGCTGGCGGGCCTGGTAGAGGGCGTCGAAGATCTCGCCGTAGACGTCGAGCTGGAACTGGTCGACGGCCGCATTGCCGATCCGCACCGGCTTCGAACCCTCGTAGCCGGGCAGCCAATCGAGTTCGATCTCGGGCAGCAGCCGCTCGCCGGCGATGCCGTAGAGGATATGAGCCTGTTCCGGATTGCCGGCCACCGCCCGCACCAGCCAGTCGCGCCAGGCGCGGGCCTCGTCGAGGTAGCCGCCATCCATCAGGGCGATGAGGGTGAAGGTGGAATCGCGCAGCCAGCAGAACCGGTAATCCCAGTTGCGCACGCCGCCGAGTTCCTCCGGCAGGGAGGTGGTGGGCGCGGCCACGATCCCGCCGGTGGGCTGGTAGATCAGCGCCTTCAGGGTGAGGAGGGAGCGCTTCAGGATGGCGTCCCACGGGGTGCCCGAGGCGGCGCGGCTCGACCAGTCGCGCCAGTAGCGGTCGGTCTCGTAGAGGATCTTGCGCGGCTGGATCGGCGGCGGGTCGTCCTCGTGGGACGGGCCGTAGCTGAGGCTGAAGGCCATGCTCTCGCCCTCGGCCACGCTGAAGGTCGAGACCGTGGTCTGGCCGACCCCCTCAAGGGGGGCCAGGGTGCGCAGCACCACCTTGTGAGGGCCGGAGATGGCGCGCAGGTCGCCGAGCTCGTTGTGCGAGACCCAGGGCACCGCGAGCCCGTAATCGAAGCGCACGGACAAGACCATGCGCATGTCCACCGAGCCGGAGAGCCCTTCGACGATGCGCACGAGGTGCGAGCCGTCATTGGCCGGCATGTAGTCAGTAACCCTGGCCTCGCCGGTGGAGGTGACGTAGCGCGTCTCGAGGACGAGGCTGCCCTCGCGATAGCGGCGGGAGATCGTCGCGTCGCCGTCTGCCGGGGACAGCTTCCAGAAGCCGTGCTCCTCCGTGCCGAGGAGAGAGGCGAAGCAGGCGGCGGAATCGAAGCGGGGCCAGCAGAGCCAGTCGACGCTGCCGTCCCGACCGATGAGAGCGGCGGTGCGGCCATCGCCCACAAGCGCGTAATCCTCGATGCGTCCCGCCATGCCCATCCTCGCCGCCGGGACTCCGCGGCATACCAGTCGTCGCGCCCGTATTCTCGATGAAGGCTCACCTAGTCCCCGGTGAGGGGAGAATCCAGCGGCAACGCTCGGAAAGAGAGGCCGGGCAGGGCCATAACAGCGACCGATCCACGGAGCGGCGCGGTCAGGGGCGCAACGGCAGGCTGTCGACGAGGCCGGTCACCACGTTGCCGAGGGCCACGGCTTTGGCTCCCGCCGCGGCGCTCTGGGTACCGACGAAGCTGCCGGCCCGGCTGATCGCGGAGATCGCCGGCGCGAAGGGCAGGGCGAGACGGGGAACGAGATCCTCCTCCGCCTCGGCCTCAACCCGGAACGGCTCGGGAGCCACGGCGGGCGCCTTGGCGACGGCGACCGATGGCACGCGGACGGCGTCGGGCCTCGCGGATTCGGCCCTGGCCGTCTCGGACCGCGCGGGATCCGTCCGCCGCAGGGTCGGCTTGGCGGCGACGCGAGCGGCCGGGCGACGGGGTGGGGTCACGGCGCCCGTCGCTGCGACGCTCATGGCACCGTGATCGCGCAACGGAAACTGATCGCGAAAGGCGAGGGCGGCGGGGACGAAGGCCACCGTCGGGTCGGCCTCGGCCGGATTGGCCTGCGCCGTCCGGCTCTCCATCTCGACCATCGGCGGGCCGACGGGCGTCTCAAGGACGGGAGCGGAGGGCGTCTGGCAGAGGAAGGAGGCGGCCGAGACGATCACCGCGACGACGATCGTCGGCAGCAGCGGAAGCGCCATGCCCGACCCCGCCTCGGAGGCGAGGGCGTTCTCGATGGGCTGTGATATGCGGCACTCCACCATCCGAACACCTCACCCCGCGCCTCGACGACGCCATAAGCGCCTGCGTTTGCGGCGGAAGCTGGGCCATTTCCTTTCCCGATCGTATCAAAACATACCGGAGACGCCGAATCGGTCGCGCTGCTTTTCCGCTCCCCCGGTCTTGGGTCGATCCGTTCGGCCGAGCGGCCTGTTCGGCAAGCGGCTCATTCGGTATGCGTCTTGCCCTTTCCCGCCGGCATGCACCCGCCGTCCCGCCGCCCATTGGGCCCCGATGACAGACCCATCCCTCACCGTCGCCGTGATCGATCCGAGCCGAGCCCGCGCCGCGATCCTCGAAGAGGGACTGCGCGCCGCCGGAATCGCGCATGTGGTGATCATCCCCGATACCGCCGACCTGCCGGCGCAGGTGGCCGCCCTCAACCCGGACGTGGTGGTGATCCACCTGGAGAGCCCGAGCCGGGACATTCTCGAACAGATGTCGGGCCTGTCGCGCCATGTGGAGCGCCCGGTGGCGATGTTCGTCGACCGCTCGGACGCGCCGATGATGCAGGCGGCGGTGGATGCGGGGATCTCCGCCTACGTGGTGGACGGGCTTCATCCCCAGCGCATCCGGTCGATCCTCGACATCGCCATCCTGCGCTTTCAGGCCTTCGCCCGGCTGCAGCGGGAGCTCGTGGAGGCGCGGGGCGAGCTTGCCGACCGCAAGATCGTGGAGCGCGCCAAGGGCATCCTCATGGCCGCCCGTTCCCTGAGCGAGGAGGAGGCCTACAAGCTGATGCGGCGCAAGGCCATGAACGAGAAGCGCAAGATCGCCGACATCGCCCGCGCGATCGTCACCGCGGCGGACCTGTTCGGATGAGGCTCGCCCTCGGATACGTCCCCCTCGTGGATGCCGCGAGCCTGATCGCGGCGGCGGAACTCGGCTTCGCCAAGGTCGAGGGGCTCACCCTCGATCTCGTGCGCGAGCCGTCCTGGGCGACCCTGCGCGACAAGCTGGCCGTGGGTCATCTCGATGGCGCGCATATCCTGGCGCCCCTCGCCATCGCCAGCACGCTGGGGCTGAGCGGTCCCCAGACCCGGCTTTGCGTGCCCATGGCGCTGAACCTCAACGGCAACGCCGTCACGGTGTCCCGGCCCCTGTGGGACGCGATGGAGGCCGCCGACGACGAGGTCGACACCGTGGCCGCTGCCTTCGCCCGCATTGCCCGGCGACGGGCTCGGGAGGGACGGCCCCTGACGCTGGGTACGGTGCATCCATTCTCGAGCCATACCTACCAGCTCAGGATCTTCGCCGAGCGTGGCGGTCTCGATCTCGATGCGGAGACCCGCCTCGTGGTGATCCCGCCGCCGCAGATCGCCGAGGCCCTGCGGCGCGAACTGATCGACGGGTTCTGCGTCGGCAGTCCCTGGAACAGCGTCGCCGTGGCGGAGGGCTATGGCCGCATCGCCGTGCTTTGCAGCGAGCTCGTGCCCGGTTGCCCGGAAAAGGTCCTCGCCCTGCCCGAATCCGAAGCCCTGCGCTGCGCCCCCCTGGTGCGGGCCCTCGACCGGGCCGGGCGCTGGTGCGCCGATCCCGGCAACAGCGCGGAACTCGCCTCTATCCTCGCGCGGGAGGCCTATCTAGGAACGTCGGCGCCGATCCTCGAACGGGCGATCACGGGGGACGTCGTTGTCGATCCCGACGGCAGACGCCGGCGCGACCCGCATTTCGCCCTGTTCGGAGAGGCGGCGCACCGGCCGGACCCCGCTCATGCGGAGTGGTTCATCGACCAGGCGCAGCGTGCCGGGCAGCTCGCAGCCTCCGACGATCTGCTGGCCGCCGCCCGCGCCGTCTACCGCCCGGACCTGTTCGATGCCGCTCTGAGCGGCTGATCGGGGCCCGACGCCGCTTTTGACGGCAGAACAAGCCTTCCGATTGTGCATCGCACACCCCGGCCAGGCCTATAGCGGCCATGGCCCGCGCGCCGTCGATCCCATCCCCGAACCTAGAGCCGTTACAGGCTGAACGGCGTTTGGCACGGAACCTGCTGTGATCTTCTCGCTCGTCAACGGCGACGGGCGCGAATGTCGGCAGAGCCGCTGACCCAAGTAACCCGTTGGCGCGCTTTCGCGGCTGCCTCCGGTTGCGTTTGGGCGGCGGTTTTTTTGTGTGTTCAGGTCGGCGGCTCACGCTTCGAGGGATCGATTTCTCCATGACTGACGGGTTTCAGAACAGCCGGCGCAGCCTCCTGAAGGGCGCCGCCGCGACCTTGTCGCTGGCAGCCCTGGCGCGCACCGCGCTGCCCGGCGGCGCCTTCGCGCAAGGGGCCGGCCCCGAGGTGAAGGGCGCCAAGCTCGGCTTCATCGCGCTGACCGATGCCGGGCCGCTCTTCGTCGCCAAGGAGAAGGGCTTCTTCGCCAAGCACGGCATGCCCGACGTGGAGGTGCTGAAACAGGCGAGCTGGGGCACCACCCGCGACAACCTGGTGCTCGGCTCCGAGGGCAACGGCATCGACGGCGCCCATATCCTCTCGCCGATGCCCTACCTCATCAGCGCCGGCCGGGTGACGCAGAACAACGTCCCCGTGCCGATGCAGATCCTGGCGCGCCTCAACACCAACGGCCAGTGCGTCTCGGTGGCCAAGGAGTATCTCGATTCCAAGGTCGCCCTCGATTCCAAGGTGTTCAAGGCCGCGATCGAGAAGAAGAAGGCCGCCGGCAAGTCGGTGAAGGCGGCCATGACCTTCCCCGGCGGCACCCACGACCTCTGGATCCGCTACTGGCTCGCCGCCGGCGGGATCGACCCCGACAAGGACATCGAGACCATCGTCGTGCCGCCGCCCCAGATGGTGGCGAACATGAAGGTCGGCACGATGGATTGCTTCTGCGTCGGCGAGCCGTGGAACGCGCAGCTCGTGCAGCAGGGCCTCGGCTACACCGCGTTGACCACCGGCGAATTGTGGAAGGACCACCCGGAAAAGGCGTTCGCCATGCGCGCCTCCTGGGTCGAGAAGAACCCCATCGCCGCCAAGGCCCTGACCATGGCGGTGCTGGAAGCGCAGATGTGGTGCGACAAGCCCGAGAACCGGGACGAGTTCGCCGCCATCGTCGCCAAGCGTCAGTGGATCAACATCCCCGTCGGCGATGTCGCCGGCCGCATGAAGGGCACCATCGATTACGGCGACGGCCGCGTGGTCGAGAACAGCCCCTACGTCATGAAGTTCTTCGCCGACAACGCCTCCTACCCCTACCAGAGCCACGACCTCTGGTTCCTCACCGAGGACATCCGCTGGGGCAAGTTCGACGCGCAGACCGACACCAAGGCGCTCATCGCCAAGGTCAACCGCGAAGACATCTGGCGTGACGCCGCGAAGGCGCTGGGCGTCACCGCGATCCCGAGCTCCACGTCGCGCGGCAAGGAGACCTTCTTCGACGGGAAGGTCTTCGATCCCGCCGATCCCGCCGCCTACCTGTCCAGCCTCGGCATCAAGAGGATCGCGTGATGGCCAACACCTCCACCATCGCCGTAACGGGAGCCGCCGCGAAGCCGGCGGCGGCGGCCAAGGCCCCGCGCAAGCCCCTCGTGACCCTGGCGACGTTCCGCCAGATCGCCGTCAACCTGATCCCGCCGGTCGTGGTTCTGATCGCCTTCCTGGTGATCTGGGAACTGCTGTGCTCGCGGCCCACCGCCGGCCTGCCGCCGCCCTCGCGCGTCGTCACCGAGGCCTGGGACATCATCGCCCACCCGTTCTACGACAATGGCGGCACCGACAAGGGCCTGTTCTGGCACATCTATGCCAGCATCCAGCGCGTCGCCTTCGGCTTCGCCCTCGCGACCGTGGTCGGCATCATGGTCGGCACCCTGATCGGCCAGTCGGACTGGGCCATGCGCGGCCTCGACCCGATCTTCCAGGTGCTGCGCACGATCCCGCCGCTCGCCTGGCTGCCGCTTTCCCTCGCGGCGTTCCGCGACGGGCAGCCCTCGGCCATCTTCGTGATCTTCATCACCTCGATCTGGCCGATCATCATCAACACGGCGGTGGGCATCCGCAACATCCCGCAGGATTACCGCAACGTGGCGGCGGTGCTGCGGCTCAACCCGCTCGAATTCTTCGTGAAGATCATGCTGCCCTCGGCGGCCCCCTACATCTTTACGGGGCTGCGGATCGGCGTCGGCCTGTCCTGGCTCGCCATCGTGGCGGCGGAGATGCTCATCGGCGGCGTCGGCATCGGCTTCTTCATCTGGGATGCCTGGAACTCGTCGCACATCTCCGAGATCATCGTCGCCCTCGTCTATGTCGGGGTGATCGGGTTCTTCCTCGACCGGTTCGTGGCCTTCATCGGCACCCTCGTCACCCGCGGCGCCACCGCCTGAACGCCTCCGCGCGGCGCGCCGGGGTCTTCCCGCCGCGCCGTGCCCCGACCGCCTCTCGCAGAGGGACACGAGACCCATGAGCTATCTCAGCATCGAGAATGTCGGCATCAGCTTCACCCGCGCCGGGCGCACCAACGAGGTGCTGCGCGACGTCAGCGTGAAGATCGACAAGGGCGAGTTCGTCTCGCTGATCGGCCATTCCGGCTGCGGCAAGTCGACGGTGCTCAACATCGTCGCCGGCCTGCTCAAGGCCTCCACCGGCGGCGTCCTTCTCGAGGACAAGGAGGTCAACAGCCCCGGCCCCGACCGCGCCGTGGTGTTCCAGAACCACTCCCTGCTGCCGTGGCTCACCGTGCGTGAGAACGTGGCGCTGGCCGTGGAAAAGGTGCTCAAGGGCAAGAAGTCCCGGGCCGAACGCTCCGAGTGGATCGACCACAACCTCGCGCTGGTGAACATGACCCACGCCGCCGACCGGCGCCCCAACGAGATCTCGGGCGGCATGAAGCAGCGCGTGGGCATCGCCCGCGCGCTCGCCATGGAGCCGAAGGTGCTCCTCCTCGACGAGCCGTTCGGCGCGCTGGACGCGCTCACCCGCGCCCATCTCCAGGACTCGCTCATGGACATCCATGCGCGGCTGAAGAACGCCGTGATCATGATCACCCACGATGTCGACGAGGCGGTGCTGCTCTCCGACCGCATCGTGATGATGACCAACGGCCCCTCGGCCACCGTCGGCGAGATCCTCAAGGTCGATCTGGAGCGGCCCCGCCGCCGCCTCGATCTGGTGGAGGACGCCACCTACACCCATGCCCGCGCGGCGGTGCTCGAGTTCCTCTATGCCCGCCACGCCAAGCCCGCCATGGCGGCTTGAGGATCGGACCTCGGTGATGAAGGAACGTCTGGTGGTCATCGGCAACGGCATGGCGTCGTTGCGCTTCCTCGAACGGCTCACCGAGCGCGCGCCCGGTGCCTACGACGTCACCGTCGTCGGCGCCGAGCCGCAGGCGGCCTATAACCGCGTCCTGCTCTCGTCGCTGCTCGGCGGCGAGGTGGACGAGGCGGCCTGCGCGTTCCGGGGCCTCGACTGGTACGAGGCGCATGGCATCCGCCTCATCACCGGTGCGCCCGTCACCCAGGTCGACCGGGAGAACGCCCTGGTCATGGTCGGCGAGACCCATGTCCTGCCCTTCGACAAGCTGGTCCTGGCGGTGGGCTCTCTGCCGATCCGGCTGCCGAAGCCCGGCATGGACCTGCCCGGCATCATCACCTTTCGCGATCTCGCCGACGTGGCGGCCATCCGCAAGGCGGCTGTGACGGGGGCGAAGGCCATCGTCATCGGCGGCGGCCTGCTCGGGCTGGAGGCCGCCGTCGGCCTCGCCCGTCTCGGGGTCGACACCACGCTGCTCCACGTCATGGACCGGCTGATGGAGCGCCAGCTCGACCACCACGCCGCCGGCCTGGTGAAGCGGGCCATGGAATCGCGCGGCGTCCGCGTGCTGCTCAAGGCCGACACCGCCCATGTGGAGGGCGACGGCCGGGTCGAGCGCCTCGTCCTGTCGGACGGAACCGTGCTGCCGGCCGACCTCGTGGTGATGTCGGTGGGGGTGCGCCCCAATGCCGTCCTGGCTCAGGGCGCCGGGCTCGATGTCGGACGCGGCATCAAGGTCGACGACCGGATGACGAGTTCCGATCCGCGCATCTTCGCGCTCGGCGAATGCGCCGAGCATCGCGGCATGGTCTACGGCCTCGTCGAGCCCGCCTATGAGCAGGCCGAGGTGCTGAGCCGCCATCTCGTGGGCGAGGAGGCCGCCTATCCCGGCACGTCGCTGGCCACCAGCCTGAAAGTGTCCGGCCTGCCGGTCTTCTCTGCCGGGCTGATCGAGGCGCCCGAAGGCGCCGAGACGATCGTGATGTCCGATCCCGGCCTCGGCCTCTACCGCAAGCTGATCGTCGGCGACGGCCGGCTCCTCGGCGCCGTCTTCGTCGGCGACATCGCCGAACAAGGTTGGTGCAAGACCCTGATCCGCACCGGCGAACCCATCGCCGATCACCGCGACGACCTGATGTTCGGGCGCGTCCACGCCCCCGATTCCCAATCCCTGGCAGCATGATGGAGGCTTCCATGGCCGACGACTTCAACGCCGAGCAGAAGCGCTACCTCGAAGGCTTCGCCTCGGGCATCGCCGCCGCCCGCCTCACCGGCGGCCTCGCCCTCGGGCAGGGCGCCGCCGCGCCCTCCGAGCCCACCGGGCCGGACGCCATCCACATCAAGGCCCAGGACGCCACGGTGAAGGCCGGCGGCAAGCTCTGCGACCAGGAGAAGTGGAAGCGGGCGGAGAATCCGTTCGAGGGCCACAATCGCCTCATCGCCGAGGCCGCCACCGGCAAGGCCCCGAAGCCGGAGGACAATTTCCGCTGGCGCTATCACGGCCTGTTCTGGCTCGCCCCGGCCAGCGGCGACTTCATGTGCCGCCTGCGCATCCCCAACGGCATCCTGCAGCATTGGCAGTTCGCCGGCATCGCCGATCTCGCCGATGCCCATGGCGGCGGCTACAGCCACGTCACCACCCGCGCCAACCTCCAGGTCCGCGAGATTACGGCGGAGCACGGCCAGCCCTTCCTCGACGGGCTGATCGATCTCGGCCTTACGGCGCGCGGCTCGGGCGCCGACAACATCCGCAATGTCACCGGCTCGCCCGTGGCCGGCATCGACGCCCAGGAACTCCTCGACACGCGGCCGCTGGCCAAGTCCTGGCACAACTGGATCATCAACGACCGCTCGCTCTACGGCCTGCCGCGCAAGTTCAACGTCGCCTTCGATGGCGGCGGCGTCATGCCGGTGCTGGAGGAGACCAACGATATCGGCTTCCAGGCGGTAAAGGTCCTCGAGGGTGCCGCCGTGGAGCCCGGCATATGGATGCGCCTCGTGCTCGGCGGCATCTCCGGCCACCGCGATCTCGCCCGCGATACCGGCGTGGTGCTGCGCCCCGAGGCCTGCAACAAGGTCGCCGACGCGATCCTGCGGGTCTTCATCAAGAACGGCGACCGGACCAACCGCAACAAGAGCCGGATGAAGTACGTCCTCGACGCCTGGGGCTTCGACAAGTACCTCGCCGCCGTGGAAGACGAACTCGGCTACAAGCTCGACCGGGTCGATCCGGCGCATATCGCACCGCGCGGACCGATGGACCGCTTCTCCCATGTGGGCGTCCACAAACAGGTCCAGCCGGGCCTGAACTGGATCGGCGTGATCCTGCCTGTCGGCAAGATGACCTCCGACCAGATGCGGGAATTGGCCAAGATCTCGTCGGAATGCGGCGACGGCGCCATCCGCATGACCGTCTGGCAGAACTTTCTGTTTTCCGGCGTGCCGGACGCCAAGGTTGCCGAGGTCCAGGCGCGCGTGGCAGCGCTCGGCCTCACCACCGAGGCCTCCAGCATCCGCGCCGGCCTCGTGGCCTGCACCGGCATCAAGGGCTGCAAGTTCGCCGCCTCCGACACCAAGGGCCACGCCCTCATCATCGCCGACTACATCGAGGCCAACCTCACCGAGCTCGACGTGCCGGTGAACGTCCACGTCACCGGCTGCCACCATAGCTGCGCCCAGCATTACATCGGCGATATCGGCCTCATCGGGGCCAAGGTCGTCGTCTCGGAGGAGGGCGACACGGTGGAGGGCTACGACATCGTCGTGGGCGGCGGCTTCGGCGACAGCCCGAAGATCGGCACCGAGATCTGGAAGGCCGTGAAAGCCGAGGATTGCCCCGCCCGGATCGAAGCGCTGCTGCGCAGCTACCTCACCCGCCGCGAAAACCGGGAGGAGAGCTTCCAGGCCTTCACCGCCCGCACCGGCCCCGAGACCCTCCGCAACCTCGCCGAAGAGCAACCCGTCCTGAAGGCCGCAGCATGAGCGAGCACGTCACGCCCCCGCTCGTTCTCATCCCCGAGAACGCCCCGTTCAACCCCGACCAGCGCTCCTGGCTGTCGGGCTATTTCGCCGCTCTCCTCGGCCCCGCCATCGAGGGCGCCACGGCCCTGGCCCCGGGTGATTCCGGGGGCGGGCCGAAGCTCGCCGACAACGACGACGCGCCCTGGCACGACCCGTCGATGCCCTTGCCCGACCGGATGGAGCTCGCCAAGGAACGGCCGGAGCCGCAGAAGCTCATGGCGGCCATGGCGCAGCAGGATTGCGGCCAGTGCGGCTACAATTGCGCGGATTACGCCAACGCGCTGTTCCTGAAGAAGGAGGAGCGCCTGAACCTGTGCCAGCCGGGGGGCAAGGACACCCTCCGCATGCTCAAGAAGCTGGACGAGGAGTTCGGCGCGAGCGGCGGCGGCACCGCCAAGAAGGCCGATGCGGGGGAGGGCGAGGCCAAGGCGGAAGCGCCGCTGGGACCGCTGGGCTATTGCCGCGAGAACCCGGTGGAGGCCGTGTTCCTGTCCCGCACCCGCCTCAACGAGCCGGGCGGCGAGAAGGAGACGTGGCATATCGAGATCGACCTCACGGGCACGCCGATCGAGTACGTGGTCGGCGATTCCCTCGGCCTGTTCCCGTCGAACCCGCCGGCCCTCGTGGATGCGGTGATCGCCGAACTCGGCGCCCGGCCGGAACGGATCATCGGCGGCCAGACCCTGCGCAACCGACTGATCAAGGACTACGCGCTGGGCGGAGCGCCGGACGGGCTCTACCAGCTCCTCTCGCTCCTCACCTCGGGCGAGGCGCGCAAGAAGGCGCAGGCCCTCTCGGCCGGCGAGGACCCGGACGGCGATGCCGCCTATCTCGACGTGCTCGGCGCCCTCCACAAGTTCCCCGGCGCCCGGCCCGATGCGGAGGTGTTCCTGGAAGCCCTCGACGAGTTGCAGCCGCGGCTCTACTCGATCTCCTCCTCGCCCAAGGCCGATCCGGGCCGGGTGTCGCTCACCGTCGACGCGGTGCGCTACAACCACCGCTCGCGGCTGCGTCTGGGCGTCGCCTCGACCCATCTCGGCGAACGCATCTCCGAGAAGACCACGGTCAAGGTCTACCTGCAGAAGGCGCACGGGTTCGCCCTGCCGGAGGATCTGTCGAAGGACGTGATCATGTGCGGGCCGGGCACCGGCATCGCGCCGTTCCGCGCTTTCCTCCGCGAGCGCGCGGCGACCCAGGCTCCGGGGCGCAACTGGCTGTTCTACGGCCACCAGCGCCAGGCCTCCGACTTCTTCTACAAGGACGAGTTGACCAAGCTGAAGGACGACAAGGTGCTGACCCGCCTGTCGCTGGCCTGGTCCCGTGACGGCACCGAGAAGACCTATGTCCAGGACCGCATGCGCGAGAGCGGAGCGGAGCTATGGAATTGGCTCGAGGGCGGCGCCCATTTCTACGTCTGCGGTGATGCCAAGCGCATGGCCAAGGATGTGGAGCGGGCGATCATCGACGTCGCGGGCAGCCACGGCGGCAAGAACCCGGACGAGGCGGTGGCCTATTTCACCCATCTCAAGAAGACAGGGCGGTATCAGGCCGACGTGTATTAGCACACGTCGAACCGTCCCCCCCCACAGACCTCGGGCTTGCCCGAGGTCTGCCTTTGACTGCCCAAGTCGGGCAGGCCCGACTGGGGGTGGGGGAGGGTGCCTGCGGAGCAGGCGGGAGAGGGGCAGCGCGACCTCTCCGAATGGGGCAGTGCTCCCCTCTCCCGACCCGCATTCGCGGGCCACCCTCCCCCGCAGAGGGGGGAGGAAGATGCGCACATCCGGCCCGACTCTTGCTGCCCTTTAAACCCTGGAACCCGCCGAGGATTTCGCCATGAACGCGCACGTCCAGGCACCCGCCGCCGCCGTGAAGACCACCTGCCCGTATTGCGGCGTCGGCTGCGGCGTGCTGGCCACCCCCGACGGGTTCGGAGGGGCGGGCATCGCCGGCGATTCCGAGCATCCGGCGAATTTCGGCCGCCTCTGCTCCAAGGGCTCGGCCCTCGGCGAGACCCTGTCCCTGGACAGCCGCCTGCTGCATCCCTCCGTCGACGGCGTGCGCGCGAGCTGGGAATCGGCGCTCGGCACCGTGGCCGGCGGCCTGCGCAAGGTCGCCGAGCAGCACGGCCCGGATGCGATCGCGTTCTATCTCTCGGGCCAGCTCCTCACCGAGGATTACTACGTCGCCAACAAGCTCGCGAAGGGCTTCCTCGGCACGCCGCATGTGGACACCAACTCGCGCCTCTGCATGTCGAGCGCGGTGGCGGCCCACCGCCGCGCCTTCGGCTCCGACACGGTGCCGGGCTGCTACGAGGATCTCGACGAGGCCGACGTGATCGTACTGGTGGGGTCCAACACCGCCTGGTGCCACCCGATCCTGTTCCGCCGCATGGTCGATGCCCGCGCCAAGCGTGGCACCAAGCTCGTGGTGATCGACCCGCGCCGGACCCAGACGGGGGAGGAGGCCGACCTCTTTCTCGGCCTCAAGCCCGGCACCGACACCGCCCTGTTCTCCGGCCTCCTCGTGCATCTCGCAAGCGCGGGCGCCCTCGATTACCGCTTCGTCCTCGACCACACGACGGGCTTCGAGGGGGCGCTCGAGCGCGCCCGCTCGATCGCGCCGGACATCGCCGCGACGGCCGCCGCCACCGGCCTTTCGGACGCGGATGTCGGCGCCTTCTTCGCGCTGTTCACCCGCACGAAGCGCGTCGTCACCGCCTTCTCGCAGGGGGTGAACCAGTCGGCCCAAGGGACCGACAAGGGCAACGCCATCATCAACTGCCATCTGGCCACCGGCCGCATCGGCAAGACCGGCGCCGGGCCGTTCTCCCTCACCGGCCAGCCCAACGCCATGGGCGGGCGCGAGGTCGGCGGCCTAGCCAACATGCTCGCCGCCCACATGCATTTCGCCCCCGAGGAGGTGGACCGGGTCCGCCGCTTCTGGAGCGCGCCGCGCATCATCACCG
Organism: Methylobacterium sp. W2; assembly: GCF_020662345.1. Classification (GTDB taxonomy): domain Bacteria; phylum Pseudomonadota; class Alphaproteobacteria; order Rhizobiales; family Beijerinckiaceae; genus Methylobacterium. The sequence continues at coordinate 41,225 of NZ_VMOA01000022.1, forward strand.
GCGAAGGCATGAAGGCGGTGGCCCTGTTCGAGGCGGTGGAGCGCGGCAAGATCAAGGCCCTGTGGGTGATGGGCACCAACCCCGTCGTGTCGATGCCCCGCGCCGACGCGATCCGCGAGGCGATCAAGGGGCTCGATCTCTACGTCGTGTCCGAGGCCGTCGCCGACAGCGACACCGCCATGGCGACGGGCCGCAAGACCGTGCTCCTGCCGGCCCAGGCCTGGGGCGAGAAGGACGGCACCGTCACCAATTCCGAGCGGCGCATCTCGCGTCAGCGCAGCTTCCTGAAGGCCCCCGGCGAGGCGCGGGCCGACTGGGCGATCATCAGCGACGTCGCCAAGCGCCTCGGCCACGGCGAGGCCTTCGCCTATCCCAACGCCGCCGCGATCTTCCGCGAGCATGCCTCGCTCTCGGCCTTCGAGAACAACGGCACCCGCGATTTCGACATCGGCGCGGTGAGCGACATCTCGGACGCGGCCTATGCCGGCGCAAAGCCGCTGCAATGGCCGCTGACGAAGCGCGGGGCCAGGGACGGCAAGCAGCGCCTGTTCGCCGACGGGCAGTTCTTCACCTTCGACAAGCGCGCCCGCTTCGTCGCGGTGCAGCCCCCGGCCCTGGCACAGGCCGTGAGCGAGGACTTTCCCTTCGTGCTCAATACCGGCCGCGTGCGCGACCATTGGCACACGATGACCCGCACCGGAAAGAGCCAGCGCCTCTCGGCTCACCGCGACGTGCCCTTCGTCGAGATCCACCCCGACGATGCGGCGGCGATGGGCGTCACCCATGGCGGCCTCGCCACGGTGTCCACCGCCCACGGCACCACGGTGCTCGAAGTCATGGTCAGCGGCGGAATGCGCCGGGGCGACCTGTTCGCCGCCTTCCACTGGAGCGGGGCCACGGCCTCGGAGGGGAGGGTCGGCGCCCTCGCACGCGGCATCCCCGATCCGGTTTCCGGGCAGCCCGAGCTGAAGGCGACGCCGGCCGCCATCGCGCCGGCGGTCTATCGCAGCCGCGGCTTCCTGCTCACCCGCGATCAGAGGTCGCTCCCCGCCGGCTGGTGGTGGGCGCGCGCCACGATCCAGGGCGGCTCAGGCCTCCACTTCGCCACCCAGGAGAGCTCGCGCGAGGTGGCGCTGATGCTGCGGGGAATGTTCCAGGGTCTCGAGATCGCCGAATACGCCGACCACGCCCGTGGCCGCTACCGCTTCGCCGCCTATGACGGTGACCGCCTCGTCGCGTGCCTCGCCCTGGCACCAAGTGAGGCCAAACCCGGCTGGGAATCGGAGAAGGCCTATTTCGCCGCCGACGATCTCGAACCCTCCGCCCGGCGCGCGCTCCTCTCCGGCCGGGCCGAGACGGCGTCGGCCGGACCGACGGTCTGCGCCTGCCACGGGGTCGGGCTCGACGTCATCGCCGCCACCATCGCGGCCGGGGCGCACAGCGTCGAGGCGGTGGGCGTCGCCTGCAAGGCCGGCACGAATTGCGGCTCGTGCATCCCAGAGATCCGCAAGCTGCTGCCGCAGGCGCTTGCGCGCGACGCCGCATAAGCTCATTTTCATAGGATGAGCACGCCCCGCCAGCCCCGGGAAACCCGACCCGCCGGAATCGCCGCCCGTGAGGGCGCCGGACATGCCGGCCTCGAACCGCTTGCGGTGCTGCCGGTCTTCGTGCCGCTGCAGGGCAAGCGTGCGGTGCTCGCCGGCTCCAATGGCGGGGCGCCGTGGAAGGTGAAGCTGCTCGCCGCCGCCGGCGCCGACGTGGACGTCTACGCGCCGGAGCCCAGCGACGAGCTGCGCGCGGTGCCGGGCGAGATCGTCGCCGGCAGCGTCACCCTGCACGAGCGCCAGTGGCAGCCCGCCGACCTCCAGGGCGCCGCCTTCTGCATCGGCGCCATGGAGGACGAGGCCGATTGCATCGCCTTCGTCGCAGCCGCGCGGGCAACCGGCGCCATCGTCAACGCCGTCGACCGGCCGCATCTCTGCGACGTGAAGTTCGGCGCCATCGTCAACCGCTCGCCCATGGTGGTGGGCATCTCCACGGAGGGCGCCGCCCCGGTCTTCGGCCAGACCGTGCGCGCCCGGATCGAGGGCATGCTCCCGCGCGGGTTCAAGGCCTGGATCGGCGCCGCCCGCGACTGGCGCGAGGAGGTGACGGGCCGCTTCCACGCCTTCTCCGATCGCCGCGCCTTTTGGGAGCGTTTCACGGACCGCGCCTTCGCCGAGCCGGATCGCGTCCCCACAGAGACGGATCTGGCCGAACTCCTCGATCACACCGAGACCGCGCCGAAGGGCGGAGCCGTTACGCTGGTCGGCGCCGGGCCGGGCGATGCCGAGCTCCTGACGCTGAAGGCCCTGCGGGCCCTCCGCAACGCCGACGTGATCCTCTACGACGACCTCGTGGCGCCCGAGATCCTCGATTATGCCCGCCGCGAGGCGCGCACCATGCTGGTGGGCAAGACCGGGCACGGCCCCTCCTGCCGCCAGGACGACATCAACGCGCTGATGGTGCAGCTCGCCAAGTCCGGCAAGCAGGTGGTGCGCCTCAAATCCGGCGATCCGCTGGTCTTCGGAAGGGCCGGCGAGGAGATCGACGCCTGCCATCAGGCCGGCATCCCCGTGAGCGTCGTCCCCGGCATCTCGGCGGCGCAGGGGGCGGCTGCCTCCCTCGGTGTCTCGCTGACCAACCGCGACGCGGCGCGGCGCCTGCAATTCGTCACCGGCCACGACCGCCGCGGCGCCCTGCCGGAGGATCTGAACTGGGGCGCGCTCGCGGACCCGAGCGTGACCACCGTGGTCTACATGCCGAAGAAGACCCTGCGCGTGCTGCTGGACCGCGCCACCGTCGAAGGTCTGGCTCCCGACACCACCGCGCTCCTCGTCTTCAACGCCACCCGGCCGAATCAGGCCGTGGTCAGCGGTACCGCCGCCGATCTGGCGGACCGGGTGGAGGCATCCGGCTTCGAGGGGCCGGCCTTGCTGATGGTGGGAGAGGCCCTGCGCCGCATGGGCGCCGAGGCCGCGGTCTCCGCGATCGAAGGCAAGCTCGCGATCTGAAAAGCGCCGGTTCGCAGGCACTCCCCTTCCAAGTCGGCGTGAAACGGTGAAGATCGGTAATGTCGCGCCGCTCTCCTGCTGACCGAAGGGCTCGCGCTGCAGCCAAAGCGTGTAGAGTTCCGATCCGGGTCGGAGCAGCGCCATACCATCATGCGATTCGTTGTCCTCGCCCTCGCTCTGTCTCTTCTGGCCGCCACGCCCGCATCGAGCGCCGACGATCCGGTGATCGCGGCGGCGACGGACCTCACCGGCGAGGTCCTGTTCCTCGAATCCGGCGCGCCCGGCATGATCCTGGTGGTCGTGCGCGGGGACGGGACCTTCATTCGCGGCTACGGCGAGACCGAGAAAGGCAACGGGATCACGCCTGACGGGACGAGTCTCGTACGGCTCAACTCCGTCACCAAGGTCTTCACCACGGAAGTGCTGGCCTCCCTTGCCACGGAGAGAAAGCTCTCCCTCGCCGATCCGCTGCAGAGCTTCGCGCCGGAGGCGAAGGTTCCCGCCTTCGAAGGGCGGCCCATCACCCTGCTCGATCTGGCGACCTATTCCGGCGCCCTTCCGCGCGAGATGGGACACGCTCCCGAAGGCACGAACCCCCGCGCCTGGCCGACCCGCGACGACCGCTGGTCCTGGCTCGGCACATACACGCTGCCTTGGGCTCCCGGCACCGTCACGTCCTACTCGAATGTGGGGTTCGACCTCCTGGCCGATGCCGTCGGCGCGGCGGGGGGCGCGCCCTATTCCCAGTTGCTGCGCAGCCACGTCACCACGCCGCTGGGAATGGCCGATACGGGACTGTCGCCGACGCCGGAGCAATGTGCGCGGCTGATGATCGGCTCGGGCCTCGGCGGCCCGGCCACCTGCGTCGACACGCAGGCGACGGGCGGCAGCGGCGGGCTCTACAGCACGGGCAACGACATGGCGCGCTGGCTCCGGCACAATGTCATGGCCAAGAGCGGCGCGCTCGCCTTGAGCCATGCGGTCTACCGCCCGCGCCAATCGATGCCGGCGGCGATCGGCTTCGACGAAGCCTCGCCGATGGCGGGCCTCGCCCTCGGCTGGGTCGCCTTGGCGGCCAAGGGGAACGAACCGGCGCTGCTGGCAAAGAGCGGGGGAGGCGCCGGCTTCATGAGCTACATCGCCTTCGCGCCGGGGCGCGATGTCGGGGTCTTCGTCGTGATCAACAGCATCGATTTCGCCGCGTTCTCCGCCTTGACCAGCACGACCCACAAGCTGATCGCCGCCCTCGCGACCCGCTGACCTGGGCGAGACCCCGATTTCCCCGATGCCGCCCCCGGCGACACATTGACGGTTGCCCGCATCCCCGGCCCATGCTCTTGCCGCAGCATCCCTCCGGAACCGGCCTGAAGACTTCCCATGCGGCGTGCCCTTCCCCTCATCCTCTTCGCCCTCGGCCTCGTGGCGCTCGGCGTCGCGGCCACCGTGCTGCTCGTGCCCAAGGCCGGTCAGGTGGCGACCAGCAGCGTCGGCGGGCCGTTCACCCTGACGGACCAGGACGGCCGGCGCGTCACCGAGCGCGATTTTGCCGGAGCGACTCATCTCGTCTTCTTCGGCTTCACCCATTGCCCCGACGTCTGCCCGACGACGCTGCAGCAGATCGGCGACGTGCTTCAGGCGCTCGGCCCTAAGGGCAAGGACACGAAGGCGCTGTTCATCGCGGTCGATCCGGAGCGCGACACGCCGGAGGCGCTGAAGACCTATCTTGCCAGCTTCGACCCCCGCATCGTCGGCCTCACCGGCTCGCCGGAGGAGGTCACCGCAGCGGTGAAGGGCTACCGCGCCTATGTCCGCAAGGTGCCGACCAAGGAGGGCGACTACACGATGGAGCACACGGCGCTCGTCTACATCATGGATGGCGGGAACCGCTTCGTGAACGCCCTCAATTTGACGAAACCCGCGGACCAGGCGGCGGCGGAACTCGCCAAGGCGCTGTGACGCGTCATCGCGGCGGGTGCGGTGTCAACGCCCCGCTCCGCGAGGTGCGGGACAGGCCGTGCTCGGTCTTGTTCCAGCGGTCGGGCGCGAGGATCAGTTCGATCACTCCGCGCCAGGCGGCGAGGCTGACGAGCAGGAAGTAGGCCGGCAGCAGCGGCACGAACGGGACGAGGTCGTGCCAGCCCCGGCGCCGGCAGCCGATATAGGCCGGCAGCAGCATCGCCACGAAGCCGGAGACGAGCACCGTGATCGCCGTGCCCGTGGGCAGGTTCGCCCAGAAATCGCTCCCTGCCTCGATCCGGCCCGGCCAGAGGGAGACCACGGCCGGCAGCATCAGGAACGGATAGGCCAGAGCCGAGGCCACAGTGCCGGGGATGAGGGCCAGCGCACACAGGCTCGCCAGGGGGCCGAGTTCGCGGAAGGTCGCCAGGGGGGTGCGGCCATGGGTGAGACTGGTCTGGAGGAAGCCCTTCATCCAGCGGGTGCGCTGGTTGAGCCAAGGCCCGTAGCGGGCCGGCGCCTCCTCGATCGTGCTGCTCGGAAGGTCGCCGACATCATAGCCGGCCCGGGCCAGCCGCAGGCCGAGATCGGCATCCTCGGTGACATTCCACGCATCCCAGCCGTAGACGGCGCGCAGGATGTGGGTGCGAAAATGGGTGGAGGTCCCCCCCAGCGGTGTCGGCAGCCGCCATGCGGCCAGCGCCGGGCCAAGCACGTCGAACAGGGCGGTGTATTCGAGGGCGAAGCACCGGGTCAGCCAGGAATCGCGGGCGTTGTCGATGACGAGGCGGCCCTGCAGGCAGGCAACGCGCGGGGAGGCGCGGGCGAAGGCCTCGGCCGCCGCCCGCAACTGGCCGGGATCGGGCACATCCTCCGCGTCGTAGACGACGAGGCAGCGTCCCCGCGCCAAGGGCAGGGCGGCGTTGAGGGCGCGCGGCTTGGTCTTCGGCAGCCCCGGCGGCACCACGACGACCTCCACATGCGCCGGCAGGGTGAGACGCGCGAGCGCCCCCGCCGTGGCGGCATCGTCGGCTTCCGTGAGGAGCTTGATGTCGAGCTTCGCCACCGGGTAATCGAACCGCGTGAGCGCCCCCAGCAGGCGCGGCACCACCGCCGCCTCCCGGTAGAGGGCGACGAACACCGTGTAGACCGGCAGGTCGCCGTCCGGCATCCTTTGCCCGGCCGTGTTCTCCGGCGCGATCCCGCTGGTCGGGCCGATGGCGGCCACGCGAAAGGTGAGCAGGGCGAGAAATCCGACCTGCACCAGACCCCAGACCGCCGTGACGAGGAGCGCCGGCAGGCAGGCCAGGGCGACGAGGAACGCGCCGAAGATGAGGCCCGCCAGGGCGAGGAGCGGCGCCACGGGGGCGGCATTGTAGGCCCAGTCAGGCCTCCGCCTGAGGAGGTCGTCCGAGGCATGGGCCGCGATTCCCGCCGGGCGCTGGGCGAAGATCGCGTGGCGCAGGGCCGTCGGGGTGGTGATCGCCGGCATCAGTCCGGTGGGGCTGTGCCCCTGCAGCAATTCGACGACGGCGCGTCCCCGCGGCGCGTAGACGAAGGCGGCCCCAGTCCCCGGATCAAGGGGCGCAACACCCGCGACCAGACTGTCGGGAAACCGCGCCCCGGTGCCGAGGGGCAGGGTCTCGCCGAGATAGCGCGCGCCGAGGGTAAGGGCGAGGGCGCGGTAGAAGCGTTCCTCCTCCATCAGCCCGGACTGGATCAGGGCGGTGGCGGCATCGGTGCCGCTCGCCCGCGCCAGTGCGGCGGCCTTCGCCAGCAGCATCGGGGAGGCGGCGTGGCTCAGGAGAAACGCGATCTCGGGCGGCAATGCCACCGTTTCGCCGCGCAGGCTCCTGAAACCGAGGATCGACACCGGAACCGGCTCCCCGAGGCCCGGGAACGTGATAGGGGAGAGCCGTGAGCCAGACGATTCCCGCGCACAACCAATGCGCCACAGATACAACCAAACCGTCAAGCCGCCCCACGTGGTGCGCTGCCGCTTTGCTGATGTTGGCGCTGCTCTCGGCTTGGCCGGCGGCAGCGCAAGACACGACAGCGCAGGATACGGCCTCGCGGGACACGGCCTCTCCGGGGGTGACGATCCCGAATTTCTGGAATCCGCGCAGCCGCCTCGAACGGATCGAGGCTCCGCAAACGGCGCGCGCTGTCCGCTTCCTCACCGACGACGAATTTCCGCCCCTGCATTTCGCCGGCCCGGACGGCGCACCCACCGGCTTCGTGGTGGAACTCGTCCGGGCGGTCTGCGAACGCCTATCGCTCAACTGCACGATCCAGGCGCGCCGGTTCGATACGCTGCTCGATGCCCTGGCCGACCGGCAGGGCGACGTGGTCGCGGCCGCGATTCCGCTCACCCCGACCCTGCGCAGCCGCTTTCTCGCCACCCGTCCGTATTTCCGCTGGCCGGCGCGCTTCGCGGCCCGCACGGACAAGGGCCTGCCCGCCCCCTCGGCCAAGGCGCTGGCCGGCAAGTCCGTCGGCATCGTCACTGGCAGCGCGCACGCGGCCTATCTGAAGGCGTTCTTCGCCCAGGCCGAAGCGCGCGACTTCACAGACCTCGCCACCGCCGAAGGGGCGCTCCGGCGCGGCGATGTGGATTACGTCTTCGCCGACGGGCTCAACCTCGCCTTGTGGATCGGCGGCATCGATTCCTCGAATTGCTGTGCGCTGGTGGGCAGCGACTACCTGGAGAACCGCTATTTCGGCGAAGGCATCGGCCTCGTTACCCGGCGCGAGGACACGGCCCTCTCGCGCGCCCTCGACGAAGCCCTTCAACGGCTCTGGGACGAGGGGAAATACGCCGAGCTGTACCTGCGGTTCTTCCCCGTCAGTCCGTTCTGACTCGCCGGCCCATCCCCATCGGGAAGTCGGGCTAGCCGCGGAGCTTCAGCATCCCGCCCGCCTCGTCCGCCAACCGCAGGGTCAAGTCCGCAGCCCCCATTTCTTGCGCCAGAGCCGCCGCCTGTCCCGACCAGAGCGGCGAGAAATCGCCCGAGCCTGCCGCTTCCGCGCGCTGGCGCAGGAGCTGGAGCGCGACGGCGGCGGAGGGAAAGGCCGGCGCGTCGGCGCTCACCGGGCCGAGTTCCGCCAGAACGCGGTTGACGAGACCTCGGGCGGGGCGACCCGTGAACACGTTGGTGAGCGCGGTCTCCTCGTCGCGGGCGGCCCGCAGGGCGGCGAGATGGACGGCGGAGATGCCGGCCTCCGGGCAGAGGAGGTAGGCGGTGCCGATCTGGACGGCGGACGCGCCGAGGGTGAGCGCCGCGGCGATCCCGCGCGCATCGGCGATGCCGCCCGCCGCGATCACCGGTACGCGCACCGCGTCCACCACCTGCGGCACCAGGGAGAAGGTGCCGACCTGGGACTCGAGCGCGTCCGTAAGGAACATGCCGCGATGGCCGCCGGCATCGGCCCCTTGCGCGATGATCGCGTCCACGCCGTGTGTCTCGAGCCAGCGGGCCTCGCGCACCGTCGTGGCAGAGGAGACGACGAGGCAGCCCGCCTCCCTGACGCGGCGGAGGAGAGCGGCGTCCGGGAGCCCGAAATGGAAGCTGACCACCGCCGGGCGCAGATCCTCCACGACGGCGCACATCGCCTCGTCGAAGGGCGCGCGGTTGGCCATGGCCACCGGCGCCGCCGGGTCGAGGCCGAGCTCACGGTAATAGGGCGTCAACCGCTCCAGCCATGCGGCTTCGCGGGCCGGATCGGGGGCGGCCGGCGCGTGGCAGAAGAAATTGAGATTGTACGGACGATCCGTGCCCCGGCGGATCACGGCCACCTCGCCGCGCACCTGTTCGGCGTTGAGCGCGGCGCAACCCAGCGACCCGAGGGCGCCGGTGGCGGACACGGCCGCCGCGAGCCCGGCCCGAGGCCCGACCATCGGCGCCTGGACGATGGGGTGATCCAGACCGACGAGATCGAGAAAGCGTCTGTCGGGCCACATGATGCGGTTTCCTTGCGGTCAGGAGCCACCTGTCTACACCATCGCACCAGGACGACGTCCACCCGCTCGGCAACCGGATCCGATCGCGACGACGCCCGGAGAGGCGAGGGACAGGCCGGAATTCGCGGCCCGATCGATCGTCGGGTCACATGCGATACTGGTCCATATATTGCTGGTCCTTCGCCGAGGTTTCATGGGCGCCGATGGTGTGGCTGACCTCGGGGCGATCAATGGCGGCTCAGTCATATCCGGCTCATCGTGCGTCGTCGTCCGGACCACCTCCGGCTCTCGACGCGACCTACCGCCGTATTACATGGCGCCTTCTGCCGTTCCTCATGGCGCTCTGGATCCTGTCCTGGATCGACCGGGTCAATATCGGCTTCGCCAAGCTGCAGATGCTGTCCGATCTCACATTCAGCGAGACCGTCTACGGCATCGGCGCGGGCATCTTCTTCATCGGCTACTTCCTGTGCGAGGTGCCGAGCAACCTGCTGCTGGAGTACATCGGCGCCCGCAAGACCATCGCGCGAATCACCTTTCTATGGGGCGTCTGCTGCGTGGCGATGATGTTCGTCACCACGCCGGCCTTCTTCTACGTCCTGCGCTTCCTCCTCGGCGTGTTCGAGGCCGGCTTCTATCCGGGCGTGATCCTGTACCTCACCTACTGGTACCCGAGCGAGCGGCGGGCGAAGGTGTTCGGGCTCTTCATGTCGGCCTCGGCGATTGCCGGGGTGATCGGCGGGCCGCTGGCCGGGGCGATCCTCACCGGCATGGACGGGGTGAACGGCTGGGCCGGCTGGCAATGGGTGTTCCTGCTGGAGGGCATCCCCTCGATCCTCGCGGGATTCGTCACGCTCCTCTACCTCACCGACCGCCCCGCCAAAGCCAACTGGCTGACGCCGGAACAGCGGGCACTGATCGAGGCCGACCTCGCCCGCGACGCCGAAGCCTTGGGTCCACGGGAACACCGCATCCTCGCCTCGCTGAAGGATGTCCGGGTCTGGCAGTGCATCGCGATCTTCTTCTGCATCATCATGGCGAACTCGGCCCTGACGTTCTTCGGGCCGAGCGTGGTGCGCGATGCCGGCTTCACCGATCCGCTCACCGTCGGCTGGATCATGTCGGCAGCGTATCTGTGCGGCGGCATCGGGATGATCCTCAACGGGCGCCATTCCGACCGGACCGGCGAGGCGCGCCTGCATTGCGGCGTACCGGCGACGATCGGGGCGCTGGCCATCGCCCTCGTCGGGTTCCTGGTCCCGACGAGCCCGGTTCTGGCGATGCTGGCGCTCGCCGTGGCGATCGTCGGCACCATGAGCGCGATCCCCGTCTTCTGGCAGATTCCCGGCCGGTTCCTGGCGGGCTCCGCCGCCGCAGCCGGCATCGCCCTGATCAACTCGGTGGCCAACCTCGCAGGTTTCGGAGCCCCGGCGGTCATGGGTTATTTGCGCGAGCATACCGGCTCGGCCTCGGCCGGCCTGTGGCTGGTCGCGGCCTTCGAGCTCGCGACGATCGTCCTGATCCTCGCCTTCGTCCCGCCCGCCACCCCGGCGCTGGAGCGCCGGGCCGCCGCCCGCGCCGCCCATGAGCCGGCCTGAACCCGCTCCCGGTCGCGCCGGGACCGGCCCTCTGCAGGAGACACAGTTGAACCACCCCCCTGAGCGACCCGTCCTCACGCGCCGCAGCCTCGTTGGAGCCGGCCTCGCCGGGATCGGTCTCGGCGGCACGGTCGCCGCCACCGGCACCGTACTGGCCCAGGGCGCGCCCGCCCCGTCTTCGGCTCCGGCGCAGCCGGGAGCCCTGACCACCGGCCCGACGATGCAATCGGGCCTCGGTCCGCGCCTCACCATGCACGCCATCGACAATTTCCACGGCACGCCGGGCGCGGGCATGGTCTGCGACCTCTCCGTCCTCGACGGAGACGCCTACCGGCCGCTCAAGACCATCACCACGGGGGCCAACGGCCGCTCGCCCGAGCCGCTCCTCATCGACGACGCCCTGAAGACCGGGCGCTACGAGTTGCTGATGCATTTTGAGGAATACTTCGCCCGGATCGGCGTGGCGCTGCCGAACCCGAACTTCCTCGGCCTCGTGCCGATCCACTTCCATATCCGCGACGCGAGCCAGCGCTACCACCTGCCGATCCTGTTCACGCCCTGGGGCTACTCGTATTATCGCGGCAGCTGAAAACCCCGACCCTCCGCAACCGCTCCGTCACGACACGATCCGAGAGACCCGATGGCCGGCATCACGACACATATCCTCGACTCGGAGCGCGGGCGCCCCGCGCCCGGCGTGCGCATCGACTTCTCGGTGATGGAGGAGGGGCGCTGGCGCCTCGTGAAGAGCGTCGTCACCAATGCAGACGGGCGCACCGACGCGCCGATCCTGCCGGCGGCCGAGGCGAAGATCGGCCAGTACCAGCTCGAATTCTTCATCGACGGCTACCTGAAGAGCCGGCCGGGCGTGAGCGAGGCGGATATCTTCGTGGACAACCCGGTGGTGCGGTTCGCGGTGTTCGACGCCAAGCAGCACTACCATGTGCCGATGCTGTGCACGCCCGGCAATTGCACCACCTATCGCGGGAGCTGAGCCCTTGCCGGATCTGGCCGCCATCCATCGTCTCGAGCGGGACGCCTTCGTCGCCCTGCTCGGCGGGGTGTTCGAACATGCGACCTGGGTCGCCGAGGCGGTGGCCCCTGCGCGACCCTTCGCCAGTGTCGCCGACCTGCACGCCGCGATGATGGACGCGGTGCGCCATGCGCCCAAGGCGCGGCGCCTCGCCTTCCTCAACGGGCACCCGGAACTCGCCGGCCCCGAGGCCCGGGCGCGGGCAATGACCGCGGAGTCCGCAAGCGAGCAGGGCAGCGCCGGCCTCGACCACCTGCCGCCCGAGGATCTAGCGGCCTTCGACCGCCTGAACGCCGCCTACCGGGAGAGGTTCGGTTTCCCCTTCATCATCGCCGTGCGCAGCCGCAGCCGGGCCGAGATCCTCGCGGTGTTCGAGGCCCGGCTCCGACGGGGACGGGCCGAGGAGGAGGCGACCGCCCTCGACGAGATCGGCGCGATCACGCGGATGCGCCTGGACATGCTGATCTCCGGGACGGGCGACTGAGAACGCCCGGGGTTTGCAGCGGAGGAACCCGGTACCGCGTGTGCGGACCGGATCAGATGATGAAGTTTCCTTCGCCGAGCGACGAGGCGGCGACATCGTGCAGGATGATGCGATGCTCGATGCCGGTGTATTTCGCGAAGGTGACGAGGGTGTCGTCACCGCCGTGGACCGACGTGATGACGACGTCATCGAAATTCGTCGTCAGCGGCACCACGTTCAGCTTGTCCCTGCCGAGCTCGAAATCGTGGATCTCGGTGCGGCCCTTGTCCGACCGGAAGATGAACTGGTCCTTGCCCACACCGCCGAGGACGGTGTTGTCGCCGCTCCAGGCGTCGATCCGGTCGCCGCCGCTTCCCGCCCTGATGCGATCATCCCCGGCGGTGCCGATGATCTTGCCGTGATCGCCCGCGACGCTCTGTGAGATGATCGACGTTCCGAGCGTGACATCCCTCATATCGATGGACCCGTCGCTGCGGACGGCCACCTTCTCGATGGCCGAGAAGGTCTCGTCGCTGAAGTGGATCGTTTCGAGGTAAGGGTTCACCTCGACGATCAGGACGTCCCGTCCCGCGCCGCCATCGACCTCGACGGGGGTGGCCGAGACGATCAGGCGGTCGTTGCCGTTGTTGCCATAGAGCCTGTCGGCGCCGCCGTTCCCGTCGAGGGTGTTGTCCTTGCCGTCGCCCGCGAGCCGGTCGCCGTCGTGGCTGCCCGTCACATTGGCGATGTCGTAGAGCATGTCCTCGTTCGCATCGCCGCCGCTGACCTGATAAGTGCGGAAGAGATTGATCGTGACCCCGGACGCGGAATGCTCGTAGCTCGCGGTGTCGATCCCGCCGCCGCCGCGGATGGCGTCCGCGCCCGCGCCGCCTTCGATAAGATCGTCGCCGCCGCCGCCATTGATGCTGTCATCCCCGGCGCCACCGTCGAGGGCATCGTCGCCACCGCCGCCGCCGATGACGTCCTCCCCCGCGCCACCCTCGATGCGGTTGGCGCGGCCGTCTCCCGTGAGCACATCGCCGAAGCGTGTGCCGCGTATATTCGCGATGCTCGACAGGGTGTCCTCGTCTCCGGTGGGAGCGGTGTAGGCGCGCGAATCCTCCAGATACACCTCGATGCTGTACCGGGCGTGCTCGTAGCTGACGGTATCGGAACCGGCGCCGCCCTTGATGACGTTGTCGCCCTCGCCGCCCTCGAACACGTCGTTGCCGCCGCCGCCGCTGAGGATGTCGTCGCCGCTTCCGCCCCGGAGCACATCTCCGAAGGTCCCGCCGGTCAGGCTCAACGATGCCGTGTTGTCGGACATGTCCAGGAAGACCGCGTAGCGGTCGCTCGTCAGGGCGGCGTAGCCACCCGGGACGGGTCGGGCGGCATCGGTGAAGGTCGAACCACCATCGTCGATGGCGCCGGTATCGTTCAGGATGAAGCGGCCCTGGCCGTCGGGACCGAAGGCGTGGCTGCTGGCCGGTCCGGCATAGGAGGCGAGGGGGTTGCGCTCCAGGCGGATGGCCTTGGCGGACTCGTAGTCGTCGTCGAGGGTGAAGGAAACGGATGCCATCGGGGTCGCCTTTCCGCTGGATACGCCGGGATCGGGCCGCGGCATGGTTCCCGCCCGTCTCGCTCGTCGCCAAGGTCGGGAATGCCCGCTTGCATAAGGCGCCGAGCATTAAAGCCTAGTTTCAGGCGACCTTGGCCCCAGCCTCGCCGGCGACTCGCGTTGCCCCTCCGCGTTGACCCTCCCCGGCACGCTCCCTAGGGTGCCGGGCCGCATCCGGCCGGTTCCGGCCGTCCCGTGTCTTCTCGCAGAACTGACGCCAATTCCATGTCCGCCCCGCCCGTCTCGTCGCCGCTCGTCCTCGATCCCGCCCTGGTGGAGGCCGCCGCCCATGCGGCCGCCTGGCCCTTCGAGGAGGCGCGCAAGCTCGTGGCAAGGCTGGAGCGCAAACCCAAGAGCGAGGTGCTGTTCGAGACCGGCTACGGGCCGTCGGGATTGCCGCATATCGGCACGTTCGGCGAGGTGGCGCGCACCTCCATGGTACGCCACGCCTTCCGCGTGCTCACTAACGACAGCGTGCCGACCCGCCTCATCGCCTTCTCGGACGACATGGACGGCCTGCGCAAGGTGCCGGACAACGTGCCGAACAAGCAGATCCTGATCCCAGCGCTGAACCAGCCGCTCACCCGCGTGCCCGATCCGTTCGGCACGCACGAGAGCTTCGGCGCGCACAACAATGCCGAGCTGCGCCGCTTTCTCGATGCCTTCGGCTTCGACTACGAGTTCCGCTCGGCCACCGAATGCTACAAGGCCGGCCTGTTCGATACGGCCCTCCTCACAGTGCTGGAGCGCTACGAGGCGGTGATGGCGATCATGCTGCCCTCGCTCCGGGCCGAGCGTTCGGCGAGCTACTCGCCGTTCCTGCCGCTGCACCCGGAGACCGGGGAGGTGATGCAGGTGGCCATCGACGAGGTGCGGGTCTCCGCCGGCACCCTGGTCTGGCGCGACCCGAAGACCGGCACCGCCTACGAGACCCCGGTCACCGGCGGCCACGCCAAGCTGCAATGGAAGCCCGACTGGGCGATGCGCTGGGTGGCGCTGGGCGTCGATTACGAGATGGCCGGCAAGGACCTGATCGATTCGGTGAAGCTGTCGGGCGAGATCGCCCGCGCCCTCGGCGGCGAGCCGCCGGAAGGGTTCAACTACGAACTCTTCCTCGACAAGGAGGGCAAGAAGATCTCGAAGTCGAAGGGCAACGGCCTGTCCATCGACGATTGGCTCGTCTACGGCACCGCCGACAGTCTCGCCCTGTTCATGTACAACAAGCCGCGCGAGGCCAAGCGTCTGTTCGTGGAGATGATCCCGCGCCAGGTCGACGATTACCTCAACTTCCTCGAGAAGTTCCCCGGCCAGGAACCGGCGCAGCAGCTCGGCAACCCGGTCTGGCACCTGCATGCGGGCCATCCACCGGCGGCCGAAGCCGTTGGCAAGGGCGGCTCGTTGAACTTCGCCATGCTGCTCAACCTCGCGGCGGTGGCCAATACCGAGGACCCGGCGGTGCTGTGGGGCTTCATCCGCCGCTACGACCCGGAGATCGGGCCGCAGACCCATCCGGTCCTCGACAAGCTGGTGGGCCACGCGCTCGCCTATTTCCGCGATCTCGTGCGCCCGGCCAAGACCTACCGCGCGGCGACGGAGGAGGAGAGGGCGGCCCTCGCCGACCTGTCTCAGACGCTGGATGCCCAGAAGGGCTCCACCGATCCGGAGGGGCTGCAGGCCGTGGTCTACGAGGTCGGGCGGCGACACTTCCCCGACCTATCCGGCAAGGCCAAGAGCCCCGACGGACGGCCCGGCGTGTCGCAGGCCTGGTTCACGACGATCTACAACGTGCTGTTCGGCGAAGCGCGCGGACCGCGCTTCGGCTCGTTCATCGCGCTCTACGGCGTGGCGGAAACGCAGGCACTGATCGAGAAGGCATTGTCCGGCGCGTTCGTGCCGGCCTCGTCCGAGACAGCCTCTCTCGCGTGACCCTCGATCTCACCGATCATCCGCTGTCCGGATGATCGGTGAGGTGAGGACCGGAATCCCGGCTGGCATGCAGGATCGCGACAATCTCCACCGTCCCGGCATCATAGCGGAAGAAGATCACGTAGTTTTCGCAAGGAAAGCTGCGTAGGTCGCTCTGTAATTCAGGACGTGCCCGACCGTGCCGTCTCGGGAGCGTCGCCAATAGATGGCATTGACGGCGAAGCCGCGCGACGAACCCCTACGCGGTGGCGAGGCTGCCACTCATTTCGGTGACGTGAACGAGGATATCAACGAGGTTGGTTCGCGCGAAGCGGAGGAACCGAACCTTGCTCACTCCCCGTAACCCAGGGCCTTGAGTTCCACGCTCTTTGCCGCGAGCGCGGCATCGATCTCGTCCTCACTCGCGTGACCGCCCGCCTCGACGGCGTCGCTCAAGGTCCGGCGGAGGGCCTGGAGTTTGGCTTCGCGCTCTTCGACGAGGCGAAGGCCTTCGCGAACCACCTCACTCGCCGAGGCATAGCGGCCATCCTGCACGATGCGGGAGATGAACCCCTCGCACCGGTCGCCAACCGATACGTTCATGCCGTCCTCGCCCCCAAAAGGATGCAAGGAATACCATAAACGGTGCATTTTTTGATATGGGAGCGGTTTGAGAAGGGGCCGACATCAGGCGATCCCACCGGCCCGTCTCCACCGGCAGGCAGCCGTCGTCCTATTCCGTCCGTCCGAGCTGCCGCAGGCTCAGCGCCCAGACCCGTTCTTGAAGCGCCTGATCGCAACCGTGGCGAGAGGTCGGGACGGGGCGGCATTTCGAGAAGTACAGACCGCTGACACCGTCCACCTCCGGCGAGGTCGCCAGATGCAGGGAGGTCGCCGCACCATCGGCGGGGTTGCTGAGGAAGGGCCGGATCAGCGACCAACTGACGCCGAACCACCCCCCGGTGCCACCGGCGAACCCGCTGGCGATCACGCCGGGATGGAGGGAGTTGGCGGTGACACCGGTGCCGGCGAGGCGCCGGGCGAGGGCGGCGGTGAACAGCACGTTGCCGAGCTTGGCCTGAGAATAGGCCTTCACGGCGCCGTAACGGCGCGCCCTGTCGATGTCCTCGACGTCGATCCGGCCGCGCTTATGCGCCATCGAGGCAACGTTGACGATGCGGGCGGGCGCGCTCGCCTTTATCAGGTCGAGGAGTTCCAGGGTCAGCTGCATGTAGGCGAGATGGTCGAGCGCCCAGGTCCGCTCCAGACCATCTACTGTCACGTGCCGGGCATCGAAGATGGCTCCGGCATTGTTCACGAGCACGTCGAGGCGCTGGTACAGCGCGCGCACCTCGGCGGCGAGACGCCGGATCTCCGCCTGCGAGGAGAGATCGGCGAGGAACACGTCGATGACGGCTCCGGGAACGGCGTTGCGGATGCGGGACGCCGTCGCGTCGGTGCGGCCGGCATCCCGCCCGACGATCCCGACACGGGCCCCCGCCCGTGCCAAGCCCAGGGCCGTCTCGTAGCCGATGCCCGAGGTGGCGCCGGTCACGAGACAGATCTTGCCGGGGATGGGTACGGCGTTCGCCAAGGACGTCACGGACTCCCCCCGACCCGGTCCCCGCTCAGAAGACCGCCTGGCCGACCGCCAGGGCGAGCACGACGATCACGATGGCGATCACCAGGAACACCCCGAACAGGATACGCGACAAGGAACGCGCGCCAGAAGCGATGCCGGTGAAGCCGAGGCCGCCCGCCAGGAGCGAGATGACGAAACAGATGAGGGCCCATTTGAGAAGGGTCATACGCGCAAAACTCCAGCGTGCGGAACGACCGATAACCCTCCTGCCGGGTCAAGCGTTCCGCTCAAGCTTGCGCGGCGACGCGGTGACGGGCGCGGCACCGGATTCGGCCTTCTCCAGGATGATCCCGGCCAGGGCGTGGTAGAGCCCTTCGCGGCAGATCAGCTTGGACACCGCGTCGGCGATGAGGGCGGTGACCATCAGCGGGATCATCATCGCGTGGTCCTGGGTCATCTCGGTGACGATGACGAAGGCGGTGATCGGCGCCTGCAGCGCGCCGGTGAGGTAGGCGGTCATGCCGATGAGCACCAGGGCGCCGAGGGGCACCTCCGCGAACAGGCCGTGCAGCCAGACACCCATGCCCGCCCCGACGCTGAGGGAGGGGGCGAACAGGCCGCCGGGAATGCCGCTGATGGAAGAGAACACCGTCGCCAGGAATTTCAGCGGGGCGTAGGCCGGATGCCCGGTATCGGTACCGTGGAGCATGGCGCGGGCCTCCTCGTAGCCGGTGCCGTAGACCGTGCCGCCGGAGGCGAGGCCGCAGAGGGCGACACCGAGCCCGCAGAGGGCACCGAACACGATGGGGCGGCGGCGGATGGCGGTACCCATCCGCCCCGGCAGGCCCCTGGCGAAGAGGATGGTGACGCGGCCGAACACGCCGCCGGCAATGCCCCCGAGGACGCCGAGGATCGCCACCGCCAGCCAACCCGGCCCGAAGGGCAGGACGGCCTTGGTGGTGCCGAAATAGGTGTAGTCGCCCTGGATCGCCAGCGCGGTCAGCCCGGCCGCGATCACGGTGGCGATGATGAGGCCGCTGGTGCGCGCCTCGTAGGTCCGACTCAGTTCCTCGATGCCGAAGACGATACCGGCGATGGGCGTGTTGAAGGCGGCGGCGACGCCCGCCGCCCCGCCGGCGAGGATGACGCCCGGCAGGCGTTCCGCGTCGAGCCGGCCGAAGGCGGCCATGATCGCGGCGCCCACCTGGACGGTCGGCCCCTCGCGCCCGGTGGAGGCGCCGCAGGCCAGACCGAAGGTCATCGCCAGGATCTTGCCCAGAGCCGTCCTGAGGGAGACCAGGGCATCGCGCACGGCCGCGTCGGCCGTGTGGCGCGCCGCGATCACCTGGGGGATGCCGGACCCCTGCGAGTTCGGGAAGACCCGGATCGACAGGAACACCGCGATGGCGAACCCGATGGGCGTCACCGCCAGGGCGACGAAAGGCGAGGGTGCCGTCACAGAGCGGAACACGTCCTGAGCGAGGTCGGCGAGCTTGGCCATCGCCACGGCGGCGAGCCCGACGCAGAATCCGCCGATGATAAATAGCAATCGCTGGCGCCACAGCGGCGCGGCATCGGAGGCCGCACCGCGCAAACGCGCCCAGCGCGTCCGCGACAGAGGGGAGGCGGGAGCAGGTTCAAGCATGGCCACCGGCCTGCGCGGAGTTCGAACTCACGGTGCTGCGCTCGATCGATCGTCGGGTGGGCTGGAAGTTCGCGAACCGACCCCGTCATTCCGGGCTCTGCTGCGCAGTGCCGGAATGACGGGGAGGATCACGAGAGGGCAGGGCGCTTGTGCCGATACGAACTCAAAGCCCGAGGACACTCCCTAAGCAAGGTCCGCGACGCAAGGCGCATACCGCCCCTCAGCTCTTCTTGCGCGGTGTCTTCCCCGCCTTCTCCTCGGCGTGGCAGAGTTCGCCGACGGTCTTGAGATAGGCCTTGGCATCGAACTTCCGGAGCGAGTTCTCGCTTTGGTAGCGCACCGTGCCAAAGATCGGACGGCGTGCCCAGGGGCGGTCGTGCAGGCCGTAGACCCAGGCGACGTTGGTGAAGGAGTTCGCGTCGCGCCCGTCGAGGAAGTAGCGGTTGTTCAGGCGCAGGGTGCGCTTGAACCCTTCCTCCGCGCTCGGGGACCATTCGAGGATCTTCTTGCCCCAGTACATGCGCAGGTGGTTGTGCATGTAGCCGGTCACCCGCATCTCGGCCTGGGCGGCGTTCCAGTATTCGTCGTGGGTCCTGCCCTCGGCGAGCTCGGCCTCGCTGTAGAGGTGCGGGCGCTCGTCGTCGGCGTGTTCGGCCAGGGCCTTGCGCGCCCAGTCCGGCACCGCGTGTTCGAAACTGTCGTAGCGCTCGGTGTAGTGGACATGGTTCATGGCGAGTTCCCGCCGCACCACCAGTTCCTCGAGATAGGAGGCCCTGTCCTCCGACGCGCCCGCCTTCGATGCCCGTACCGCCAGGGCGATCTCCACCGGCGAGATCTGCCCGAAATGCAGGTAGGGGCTCATATGCGAGGCGGCCCCCGCTTCGGGCCGGTTGCGGTCGCTGCCATAGGAGCGGAACGGCCCGTCGAGATAGGCCTTCAGGCGCCGGCGTGCCTCCGTCTCGCCGCCCTTGAAGCGCGTCACGGGGGCGACCTCGCGGTCGAGGCTCATTCCCGCCAGCACCGCCTCCGGGTCCGAGACGTCGATCTCGCTCTTCGGCAACCCGCGCCCGGCCTTGTGTTTCACCGTGCGGGGTTTGAGCTCCTCCACATACTCGTCGAGCAGCTTCTGAACCTTGGGACGCAGGGTGCGGGCGGCGTATTCGTGCTTGGGGGAGGCGGCCTCCACCGGCACCACCACGTCCCCCTCCACCTGGACGACGCGGGTCTTCACCGCCTCCACGATCTCCCCGTACCAGCGCTTCTGGATGGCGAGGTAGCCCCGGTCGAGGACGAGGAGTGCTGCCTTGGCCGAAAGGTCGATGGCGATCTCGGCCGGTGACGCCTTGCGCATCACGAAATGGATGCCGCGCGCCTCCAGCCCCGCCTTCGCGTCGGCGAGCCCCTGCAGCAGAAAGGCGTAGTGGCGCGCATTGGCCTCGGGAAACCCGTTCGCGCCATCGAGCAGGCCGAAACAGGCGACGACGGGGAGACCGAGCCGGTTGGCCTCCTCGATGGCGAGTTCCAGGGCCGGGTTGAAATGGGCCCGGTTGGCCTGCTGCAGCAGATAGAGGACGTAGGAGCCGCCCGCATCCGGTTCGAGGTCGTTCAGCTCTCGAACCCGCTTCGCCTGTATCGCCATCGTGTGAGACCGCCCCGTCACCATCGAAGTTTATGCCCCCACCAGGGGGAAATCAGGAATTATCAATCTCATAAGCAGGCCGTCACGGAGAGGGCTGCACTAGAATTCGCGACCGCACGGGCAATGCAGATGGGACGTCTCGTCTCACGGTCATTGCCTCCGGCAGCGCCGGCGCGCGGAAAGACTGCACTGATCTTGCGTCGCGACATTTTCGACACAGAAGGATGACGAAGTGTGGCGTCACACGAAAACGCATGGCGCCGTTGCACGAACGACCTTGCAATTCCGTGCGGGACGCTCAGATTGTGCATTGCGGGAACGCGATGGCGTCGCGGTCCTGCTGCCCTTCTTGGGCGTTTCCTCCCTAGACTTCGGGCCGCTCTTCGGAGCGGCCTTTTTTCTGGCCGGAGCCACGCAGTGCTCATGAGCCACGCGGCGCTCATCCGCGGGCGCGCGCCCGGATCATGAAATTGTCGTAGGTGTATTCCGCCACCTGGAACCAGAGGTATTCCTCGTTCCGGAAGGTCTTCAGCGCCTCGTAGATGCGCTTGAAATCGGCGTTCTTGGCCGAGATCTCGGCATAGACGTCGTTGGAATGCTTCAGGGCCGTCTCCATGACGTCCTGGGGGAAGGGCCGGAGCTGCGCGCCGGCGGCCACCAGGCGGCGCAGGGCACGCGGGTTGCGGGCATCGTATTTCGCCAGGACCTCGGCATGGGCCTGCGCGGCGGCAGCCTGCAGAATCGCGCGATAGGCCTTCGGCAGGGCTTTCCACGCCTCGGCGCCGATCCAGAAATGTAGCATCGCGCTGCCCTCCCAGAAGCCGGGGTAATGGTAGGTGGGCGCCACCTTCTGCAAGCCGAGCTTCTCGTCGTCGTAGGGGCCGATCCACTCGGCCGCGTCGAGGGCCTTCGATTCGAGGCCGGCATAGATCTCCGGCCCAGGCGTTCCCTGCGGTACGGCGCCGAACTTCGCCAGGACCTGGCCGCCGAGACCGCCGATGCGGATCTTCATGCCCTGGAGGTCGGCGGCGGTCTTCACTTCGCGGCGGAACCAGCCGCCCATCTGCGCCCCGGTATTGCCGCCGGGGAGACTCACGAGCCCATGCTTGGCGAAGACCTCGGCGAACAGGTCGGCGGCGCCCCCCTGGAGCCACCACGCATTCTGGCCGCGGGCGTTGAGGCCGAAGGGCAGGGCGGAAGCGAGAGCAAAGGTCGGGTCCTTCCCCGCGCCGAGGGTGGCCGGCGCATGCCCCATCTCGACCGTCCCGGCCGATACGGCATCGATCACGCCCTCGGCGGGCACCGGCTCGCCTGGCGGAAGCACCTGAATCTGGAATCGGCCATCCGTCGCCTCGGCCACGAGGCGGGACAGGGTCTCGGGCGCTCCGAACAGGATATCGAGGGATTTCGAATAGTGGGAGGCCAGCCGCCAACGGGTCTCGGGCATCGTCTCGGCCCGGGCCGCCCCCATCGACAGGGCGGCGGCACCGCCCAATCCGGCGGCGAGCAGGCTGCGGCGCGCAGGGTGTGAGGCCATGACAACTCGCTTCACGAAATCGCTTCCCCCGGCTCTCGGTCCGTTCACGAACGGGGCAGGAGACAAATCGATCCGATATTCCTTCCCGTACGCCCTCGCTTCCGCCTCACCGGCCGAACTTTGTCACGGAGGGGGTGCGTAGGTGAAGGTCCCGTCCTTCCAGACATAGAGCACGTAGCCCTGGGCGGTGACGTCGCCCTTGCCGTCGAAGCCGACCGAACCGAGGACGAGGTCGAAGCGCTCCGCATGGAGAGCGGAGGCGATGCGCCTCGCATCCGTGCTGCGGGCGAAGTTGCCCGCTTCCACCAAGGCCTGGAGGGCGGCGTAGCCGTAGATCGTCGAGCCTTCCACGTCGCCGCCCTCGGCCTTCAGCACCTGGACGGCGGCGGCCGCCTCGGGCTTGCGGCGCGGATCGAGATAGAAGGTCATCAGCACGCCGTTGCTGGCCGGTCCCGCCGCGGTGGCGAAATCCTGCGTGGCGATGGCGGAGGTGCCGAACCATTGCGGCCGGAAGCCCCGCTCCGCCGAGATCCGCACGAGGCGGCCCATCTCCTGGGCGTCGCCGCCATAATAGGCCACGGCGATGCCCGCGTCCTTCAGGCGGTCGGCGAGGGCCGCGTCGTCCGCGTCGCTGGCGACGAAGGCCGTGGCCAGGGCCTCGTTGATGCCGATCCGGTTGAGATTGTCCTTCGTGGCGGCGGCCAGCGCCCGTGAGCCGGGACTCTGGTCGTTCAGGATGGCGATCTTCTTGTCGCGGAAGCGCTCGGCCAGCACGGTGGCGGAGAGCTTGGCCTGATCGTCGTCGCGCCCGCAGACCCGGAAGACGTTCGGCAGGCCGCGATCGGTGAGCTTCGCGGCGACGGACGCGGCGGTGATCATGGTCATGCCGTTGGCGGCATAGACTTCCGAGGCGGCGAGCGAGGCGTTGGAGCAGACATGGCCGACGACGAGGCGCACGTCGCTCAGAGCGTAGTGCCTGGCCACCGCCACGGCCTTGTTGGAATCGCAGGCATCGTCCTGCACGTCGAGCCGGATGGTCTGGCCGGCGAGGCCGCCCTTGGCGTTGGCGTCCCGCACCGCGGCCCGGACGCCGCGAAGGACCTGCTCGCCGACGGCGACATAGGCGCCCGATTGCGGCACCGCCACGCCGACCGTGACATCGGCTCGGGCGGAGGAAACGACGGAGAAGACGATCAGGAGCCCGGAAGCGACCATGCTCGGTGCGCCGATCGCCCGCCCCGGCAGGGCCCTACGAACGACCCCGCTCGCCGGCCCGAAGAAGCGGGCCACCCGTCTCATCCTCATGTCGCCCCGCCCCAACGCCCGTCCGGCCCACTGAAAGACAAGCGAGCCCCGCGAGTGACCCCAGGGCACCCATGGCATCGCGGATGCCGTGCGGCAAGGCCAGCGAGAACGCAAGTACCCCGGCCCGTCCGACCTATCCTGCGGCTCCATCGAAGGGCCTGTCCCGATCCGTGAGGATCGGGAGTGCTTCAGTCAAACGCGCTGCCCACGCGGACGCCGGTGGTGATCGGCTGGGACGCGGCGGCGAAGACCGAGAGGACCTTCTTGATCTCGGTGAACGGCGCGTTCGAGACGTAGATCATGTCGCGGTTGCGCATGCGGAACGCCTGGGTGAGGAACAGGCTGTTGGGGTCGCGCATGTCGACCCGGTAGACCACCGGTACGAGCGGCGTGCCGAGAAGCGGGCTTCCGGGCTTCAGGCGCCGCACCACGGCCGCCGGCTCGAAGCGGAAGATGAAGGTCCCGGTCGGGTCGGCGTCGGCGTCGCGTTGCCCGCGCGCCTTGGCGAGCGCCTGCGCCAGGGTGATGCCCTCGGCCTGGAACGGGATTTCGGTCGCCTGACCCAGCGCACCCACCGCGAGGAAGGTCTGGGGATCGCGCACCAGGGTGAGGTTGTCGTTGGGGCGCAGGTAGATGTTCTCTTTGGGGTTCGACACCACGGTCGTCAGCGGCACCGTCGCCGTCGTGCCGCCGCGCGACAGGCGCACGAAGGTCTCGTTGACGGGCGTCTTGACGCCGCCGGCGGTGGCGATGACGTCGAGGAGGCGATCCCCCTGGGTTCCGAGCGGGACGCGGGCGCCGCCGATGGATTCACCACCGACCGTCACCGATTGCGAGACCGGTCGGATGACGGTGACGATGACCTGGGGCTGGATCGCCTTGCCGGCGAGCTCGGTCTCGATCAGCGCCTGAACGTCCTGTGTCCGCCGGCCGGCCACCTGGATCCGGCCTGCATAGGGGACCGAGATGGCGCCGTCGCGCGACACGACCTGCTCGGGCAGCTGCGCCGCCTTCGAGCCGGGGGAGAACGAATTGACCGTGAGGGGGCCGGAGAACAGGCCGCCCGAACCCGCCTCGAACACCGAGACGGCGACGGCGTCACCGACACCGATGACCGATTCCGCCGGGGCGCGGCGGTCGCCGAAGGACGCGAACAGGCTATCGAGGGAGCGCCCGCGCAGGGCCTCGACCACGGCGGAGTTCATGTCGATGAATTCGTAGCGGGCGAAGGTTCCCTCGCTCGTCGCCTGATCCGCACCGTCCACCACGGCCGAGGTCGACGGACCAGCGGCGGGCAGGAAGGCGCCGCATCCCGACACCGAAAGCGTGGTGATAAGGACGATAGGCAGAGTGCGCATGCAGTTTCGCCTGTCGGTTTCTCTCATCCGCTGCCTAAACCAAAGCCACGTCACTGTCCGTGGCAGGCCGGACACAGTCCCGCCCCGACGGGACACGCGCAACGATCATCCCCGATACCCACATGCCGGCCGTCCAGACCTTACCGTGCCGGTGCGGACTGGACGGCGAAGAGGGCTACAGAGTGCCTCACACAACTCCCGATCCAGGTCGGCTCTCGCCCGGAGCACGACGGCGCGGCGGGAGTTGTGTGAAAGACACTCAGCCGCATCCGCCTCGTCTCGCGGCCGAAAGCGCTCGACGGTGGACGGATCGCCATGCGAATTTCCGGGGCGCGAGCAGGGGGCACCTGCGAGGACACCCGAGCCAAAGCAGGACGCTTTTGTCTGACACGATCCCCGACCGCACTTCCGGCACATCCAACGTGCTGCCCCACGATGCCGACGTCCCGAGCGCCGTCCGGCGGCGTCACGTCTTCTATGTGCCGGGCTACGACCCGGAGGGGCGTACCCGCTACCGCATGCTGTTCGTGCGCGAACTGATCCTTCACGCCAAGCGGTTCGGTGAGCCCAAGCGCCGGCCCGGACGGGCGGTCATGGGGGCGGACGGGCTCTCCCAACGCTGGACGGTGGCCGCCGAACCGGAGGTCGGCGGGGCGGAGACGAGCTACGACGTGCTGCTGTGGGACGATCTCGTCCTCAAGGATTTCGCCCGCTGGCGCATCGTCAGCGTTGTCCTGCTGCTCATCGGCAGCCTGCAGGCCATCGTCTCCGGCATGATGGTGAAGTTCTACCGGCTGAACTGGAAATACGGCAACGTCATCCTCTATCCCCTTGGCCTGATCCTCCTGCTCACCCTCGTGAGCGCCCTGATCGCGCATCAGATCCACGCGCATCTGGGCGATGGGTTCGGACACAGCCTGAACTGGCCGGCCTGGGTGACGGTGCCGCTGGGAGTGGCGGCCGGCATCGTCTGGATCAAGTCCCTCGACGTACTGCTCGACCGCGCCTTCTTCTGGCAATTGCTCAACGACTGGGTCTTCAACTGGCAGCACGGCCAGGGCTGGCGGCGCGACTACGAGACCCGTGTCGATGCCTTCGCCGCCCTGGTGGTGGAGCGGCTGGCGGCATTCCGCGCGGAGGGAACCGAGATCGACGAGGTGCTCATCCTCGGCCATTCCACGGGCGCGCTCACGGCGGTGGAAGTCGCCGCCCGTGTGCTCGCCGCCGATCCTGTGATCGGCACGGGAACGACGGCGCTCTCCCTGCTGACCCTCGGCTCGGGCCTGCCCATCGTCGCCCTGCAGAGCAAGGCGCGCCGGGTGCACTCGGACATCGCGAGCCTCGTCGTCTCGGACCGGATCGTCTGGGTCGATTATTATGCCCCGCAGGACTGGATGAACTTCCCCGATTTCGATCCGGTGGAGCGCCTGCCCCTCGACCTCGGCGGCCGATCCCCGCGCAACCCGCTGGTGCGCTCGGCCAAGTTCCGTGAGATCATCGATCCGGAGACCTACCTCAAGGTACGATGGCGGCCGTTCCGTATGCATTTCCAGTTTCTCTTCGCCAACGACCATCGCGGCGAATACGACTTCTTCGCCATGGCGCTCGGTCCGCAGCGCCTACGGGACCGCGTGACCGGCCCCCGCATCACCAACAGCCAGGCGAACAAGCCGTGAGGCCGGGACCGGAGCCGAAGGCGGGAGCGGACATGCCCGACATCATCGTCGTCATGGGTGTCTCGGGCTCGGGCAAGAGCACGGTCGCCGGCCTTCTGGCCGAGCGTCTCGGATGGGACTTCGTCGACGGCGATTCCTTCCACAGCCCGGACCATGTGGCCAAGATGCGGGATGGCCACGGCCTCGACGATTCCGACCGCGCGCCCTGGCTCGCGGCCATGGCGGCCTGGATCGGCGCATGCATCGAAACCGGACGACCGGGCATCCTCGCCTGCTCGGCCCTGAAGCGGGCCTACCGCGATGCGCTCGTCCAGGGGCGGGCAGGCATCCGCATCGTCTATCTCGACGGCGACAGGGACCTGATCGCGGCCCGCATTGCCCGCCGGGCCGGCCACTTCATGCCGGCGGCCCTCCTCGACAGCCAATTCGCCCTCCTCGAACCGCCGGGCCCGGAGGAGGGGGCGCTCGAGGTGCCGATCGCCGGCAACGCGGAGGCGATCGTGGCAACGATCCTGACCGAATTGGGTTTGCCCTCCGACGATTGAGACGGCGCGGGACACTGCATGAAGTCGGGCCACCCCTCCGGCGATCGACGGATCGCCTTCGTGATCTCGGACGTGGACGGCACCCTCGTCACCTCCGACAAGAGCCTGACACCGCGCAGCAGGGACGCGGTGCGGCGGCTCGATGCGGCCGGCATCGGCTTCACCATCGCCTCCGCCCGACCGCCGATGGGGCTCACGTCGCTGATCGCCGAACTCGGCCTGCGCCACCCGATCGGCGCCTTCAACGGCAGCACTCTGCTCGACCCCGATGGCACCATCATCGCCGAGCACTTCATTCCGGAGGATACGGCCCGCGAGGCGGTACGGCTCTTCGGCGGGCTCGGCCTCGCGATCTGGGTGTTCGCGCGCGGCCAATGGAACCTGCGCGACCCTCACGGGCCCTATACCGATCTCGAGCGCCGGACCCTGCAGGCTGAGCCCACTTGCGTGGGGGATCTCGGACCGCTCCTCGGCGCAGCGTCCAAGATCGTCGGCGTCAGCGCCGATACCGATCATCTGGCCGAATGCGAGGGCCGGGTCGCCGAGGCCCTGGGGAACGGAGCCGACGTCCATCGCTCGCAGGCCTACTACCTCGACGTGACGCCGCACGGACAGGGCAAGGGCACCTTCGTCGACGCCATCGCCCGCCGCCTCGGGATTCCCCACGCGCGGATCGCGACCCTGGGCGACGCCGCCAACGACATGCCGATGTTCGCGCGCAGCGGGTTCTCGGTCGCCATGGGCAATGCGACGGAGGCCGTGAAGCGGGCCGCTTCGGCGGTGACGACGGGAAACGACGAGGACGGGTTCGCAAAAGCGGTGGATGATTTTCTCTTGACGCGCTAACGCGCCCTGGTCGCCCGAAGCCTCCCGCCACGGCCCAGCCCCTTGGCGGCGCTCGCAGAATCACCGGTCGAACCGGCGGGGAAGAAACCGCGCCTGTGCCATGTGCGCCACAGCACAGAGAGAAACGGCTCCGCTTCCCGGCAATCATGGCAACAGAGCCGCCTTCCGGCCTCAATTGGCCTCGACCCTGGCCGTCAGATCAAGAACGACGCCACCGGGTCTCCGAATGAATCAGCGCCTCCTGCTCCTCGCCGTGGTTGCGGCCGTCCTGCCTGGCCCCGTTCTCGGCCAGGGCACTCCGGCCCGCGACAACATCGATGCGCTGATCGAGGAGCAGGCAAAGGCAAACGGCGTCCCGGCGAGCTTCGTGCACCAGGTCGTCAAGCGCGAAAGCAACTACAATCCCAATGCGCGGGGCGGCAGCGCCCTCGGTCTGATGCAGATCAAGCACGCCACGGCCCGCGGCCTGGGTTATCGTGGCGACGCGGCCGGGCTTTACGACCCGAAGATCAACCTGCGCTATGGGATCGCCTACCTCGCCGGTGCCTATCGCACCGCGAAAGGCAATGTTCACCAAGCCTATAGCTACTACAACCGTGGCTATTACCATGCGGGCAAGCGCCAGGGCACCCTGGTCGCCGGCATCGAGGATACCGCTCCCGCCTCGCCGCAATCGGGTGCCGCCTTCAGCGACGTGTTCACCCGTGGCTTCGGCGGGCAGCGCAAGGCGCAGCCCGATGCGAACGTCATCGCCGCCGGCACGGCCCTGGCCTACGCTCCGAGCCTGACCGCTCCGTCCATGCCGACGGAGCTCGTGGAAGTCCCGCTGCCGCCGCGCCGCCCGGTCGCCTTGTCCGGCCTCGCACCGGCCGTGGCGGAGATCGGTCCCGCCCATGCGCCGGTCACAGCCTCCCCGGCCACGGCGCTCGCTTCCCTCTCGGTCAATCCTGCCGTGCCCCAGGCGGCTGCAACGGCGGTCGCCACCGAGGTGGCCATGACGGAGACCGTGGAAGTCCCGCTGCCGCCGCGTCGTCCCTCGGCCATCGTCCTCGCCTCGGTCGGCCGACCGATCGTGGCAAAAAAGGCGCCGACCCCCGGCACCATCATGGAAGCCTCGGCGCTTCCGCCGAGCCAGTAGGTCTGCAAGAGCTCTCTGCACCCGACGCGTCGCCTCACCGGGCCGGTCGGTCCTTGCCACCCGAACCGACTGTGTGTCTCAGCCCGAGACAATCGAGCATCGTTTTTCGAAACCACGCCACGCAAAACCTCCCTCGGCCATGCTGATTGCGGCAGAGACGACGCATGTTTCGCTTGCGTATGAGCCACGCCGATATCACATGGTGCAGTGCGGCATTTAGAGATCACGGACTGGCAAGATCGGGCTTCCAACGTGGAGCGCGAAGTGCAAGTCTTGGACATCAAGCCCAACGCCGACGATAGTGAAGCGTAGTCGCGTGCCTGATCTTGGTCGAACGGCCATGGATTGAGGGACCGCGAGCGGCGCTCGGGAGCCCGCCGCAATCGATCTCGCCGGCACGATCTTCGTGCCGAGCAAGGGTCGCGTGGCGGGATATGGTGAGGTCATCAGCCTCCGGGACGGTCAGGTCTCGGACGCGAACACGGAAGACGGACGACGGCATGGCCGGCGCGGCTGAACAAGAATCGATTTTCCTGGCCGAACTCGGTCGGCGTGTCAGGCATGCGCGGACGGTGCGCGGCCTGTCGCGAAAACTCCTCTCCCAGACCTCGGGGCTGTCAGAGCGCTACATCGCCCAGCTCGAGAGCGGGCAGGGCAACGTGTCGATCATCCTGCTGCGCCGCGTGGCGGATGCGATGGGCGTGCGGCTCGACGATATGATCACCGTGCAGGATACCCCGCCGGACTGGCACGTGATCCGTGATCTGCTTGCTACGGCATCGGCGGAACAGATCACCCTGGCGAAGGGCATCCTGTCCGGCCATGCCACGGCCAACGGCGAAACGCCGATGCCGCGGGTGGCCCTGGTGGGCCTGCGTGGGGCGGGGAAATCGACCCTCGGCCGCCGGGTGGCCGAGCGCCTGGGCTGGACCTTCATCGAGCTCAACGCCGAGATCGAGCGCGAGAACGCGCTGTCGGTGAAGGAGATCTTCGCGATCTACGGCCAGGAGGGATATCGCCGCCTCGAACAGGCCGCCCTGCGCCGGCTGACCGAACATCCCGGTCCGATGATCCTCGCCACGAGCGGGGGCATCGTCGCCGAGCCCCTGACCTACGACCTCCTTCTCCAAGCCTTCTTCACGGTCTGGCTCCGCGCCAAGCCCGAGGAGCACATGCAGCGCGTGCGCGACCAGGGAAAACTCGCCACCACCGGCGATCACGCCTCGGCCATGCAAGAGCTGCGCGCCGTACTGCTCAGCCGCGAGCCGCTCTATGCCCGCGCCCCGGCGGTGGTGGACACGTCCGACGTTCCCTTGGAAGAGATGATCGACCGGCTCGCCGCCGTGATCGATGCGCGTTTCGGATCGGCGGATTACCGGCGCAGTGCCTGATGGGCCATCGGCACGGGACAGCTGCCCCTTGATACCGGGGATGCCTTTCCCCACGCTATGGAGAGAGCTTGAGGGAACGGAGTGCTCCGTCCGCCCTTGACCTTGGGGAGAGTGTTCTCCCGTATCGGGTCCCGGCAAGACCCGTCCGAGCCCGGACGAGGCGACCAAGCCGTTCGGGTCACGCCGCCCGCCAAAGATTCCGCATTGCGGAGGAGTCCATGTCCGCCAGCCCACTCTCGAATCCCGCGATTGGACACGAATCCATCGCCGGGACCGTCGATCCGGTCTGGTCGCGCCTTCGCGCCGAGGCCGAAGCCGTCGTTCGCGAGGAGCCGCAACTCGCCTCGTTCATCGTGGCGACCATCCTCAACCAATCGACTCTCGAAGCGGCGGTGTCCCACCGCGTCGCCGCGCGTCTCGGCCATCCATCGCTGCCGGCGGAACTCGTGGCGCATGGCTTCCATGAGGCCATCGCCGCCGACCCGCGCATCGGCGACAGCTTCCGCGCCGATATCGGGGCGGTGCTGGATCGCGACCCCGCGGCGGCCCGGGCCATCGAGCCCGTCCTGTACTTCAAGGGCTTCCACGCCATCCAGGCGCACCGGCTGGCGCATTGGTACTGGACCAGTGGCCGCCGCGACCTCGCGCTCTACCTCCAGAGCCGGTCGTCCGAGGTCTTCCAGACCGACATCCATCCGGCCGCCCGCATCGGGCGCGGCATCTTCCTCGATCACGCCACCGGCGTCGTCGTCGGCTCCACCGCCGTGATCGAGGACGACGTCTCGATCCTGCATGCCGTCACCCTCGGCGGCACCGGCAAGCAGGGCAGCGATCGGCACCCGAAGATCCGCCGTGGCGTCATGATCGGTGCCGGCGCGAAGATCCTGGGCAACATCGAAGTGGGCGAATATGCCCGCGTCGCCGCCGGCTCCGTGGTCCTGCGCCCGGTGCCCGCCCACACCACGGTGGTGGGTGTGCCCGCCCGCGTGGTCGGCACCGCCGGCTGCGCCGAACCGGCACGCGCCATGGACCAGTTCGTCAATCTCGACCAGTTCATCCACATGGCCGAAGGCATCTGAACCCGTTCGCCCGCGCTTGCCCGGCGCGAAGCGGCATGGCAAGCGGTGCCCATCCCGAGGCACCGGGCCGATTGAGACGGTCCCGCCTCCACCGACCACCGACGAAGCAAGAGGCGAAAGCGTGAACAAGACCGACATCACGAAGGTCCAGGATTTTATGCGCCGGACGTTCGCCAACACGAATATCCGCCTCGTCGCCCGCCCCAAGAAGGACGATTCGGCCGAAGTCTATATCGGTGAGGAATTCCTCGGCGTGGTCTCCGTGGACGACGAGGACGGCGATCGCTCATTCAACTTCGCCATGGCGATCCTCGACATCGATCTCGAAGACTGAATCTCACGGGGCAACGAGGCTTCACATTCCGATCGCAGTCTCCGCGGAGCAGCGGTCCGCATGACGCCCCAATGCACGTAGTCCTCCCTGTGCGTTGGTTAACCCTGACGCCGGGAGATCCTTAACAACTCGTAAACGCTCTGGCAGAGTGTGCTCAATCCGTCGTCAAGGGTCGAGCGCGCCATGGATATCAGCCCCTCTGCCATCGAATCGATTCGGACGCTGTGCGTCGGCCTCGCCTTGTCCGGCCTCCTCGCCAGCGCGTTCGAACTGGTCTCAGACCGCCGCGCGAGCTTCAGCCTGCTGGAACGCGGTGGTGTCGGGGCCGTGGCCGCCTTGCCGATCCTGGCCTTCGGTGCCCCCTTCATCATCCTGCGCAACACCGTCCGCGGGCGTAGGATCGAGCGCCGGCCAATCCCCTTCGTCATGATCGCCACGATCATTGCCTGCGGCTGGAGCCTGCTCTCGGGCCGCGTCGCTCTCAATCTCGCCCACATGATCACCGGCTGAGCGGAGCGAGCCGCACCGGCGGCTCGGTCGGAGGGCGCCAAACTCTGAACTGGGCTCCGCTTCGCTCCACCCGCCGGGAAAAGGCGATGTGAGCGAGCCGATGCCCCTCCCTCTCAGCGGTTGGCGGTGGCCACCGGCGAGGCGACGCCGTTGAGGGAGACCCAGGCCATGCCGTCTTGCCCCTCGCGCTTGACGTAGGTGTAGCCGGTGCGCGGCGCTGACAGGATCGCGGCGGTCTTGTTGTCGAGGATGAGATCGCCCTTGTCGGTGCGGACCATCAGAACCGCATGGCCTTCACCGATATCGTCGATGACCACGGTCATCCGCAGGGCGCGACGGGGGAGGCCCCGCTCCACTAGCATCCGGCGCTTCAGAAGCTGGAAATCCTCGCAATCGCCGAACCCGTCATCGGGAAAGTCCCACCGGTCGACGACGCCCCAATGGGCCATGTCGGTAATCGGATGGATGCGCCCGTTGACGCGGCGGTTGACGCTGGTGAGCGTGCGCCAGATCGCCGGGTTGAGGGTGATCAGGGCCGGCTGCGACGTATCGACGATGCATTCGGCGGGGTATTTGGCGCAGAACCCGTTCCAGGCCGCCACCGGCCGGGCGCCGCCATTCTCGTTCACGGCTGGCGCATCGGGGAGGGCTGTGACCGGGCGCGCTTGCGTTGCGGCCCCGCCGAGGAGCAGGATGGAGCCCACCAGGGAGACCTTGGCCATCCGGCCGACCCGTCGCCACAGCCCGCTTCCCGAGAAGCTTCCGCCGTCGACGCCTCGCAGAATCGCGTGCCGCATTCCGGTCGCCCTGCCATTCGTTGCCGAAGGCAAGAAACTGGCACGCCCTGGGCCGGGGCTCAATCCAAAAGTTAAACCCGAATTAACTTCCCACGCAGTCGGGAGTTCCATGGCAGAAAAGTGATGTTTTCGGGCAACCCAAGGGAATCCGGTTCAACGGTTCGCAGTGGTCACCGGAGATGTGACGCCGCCCAGTGACACCCAGGCCACGGAGTCCTGGCTCTCGCGTTTGATGAAGACGTAGCCGGTCCGGTACCAGGGCAGGATCTCACTGGTCTTGTTGTCGAGGATAAGTTCGCCACGGTCGGTGAGGAGCGTCAGCACGGCATGACCCTCGCCCTTCTCGTCGATGACCACGGTCATCCGCATCGCACGGCGGGACAGGCCGGCATCGGCGAGACGCTTGCGCTTCAGGAGTTGGAAATCCTCGCAATCGCCCATCCCGTCCTCCGCGAGGTCCCAGCGGTCGGCTTCGCCCCAATGATCCATGTCAGTGACGGCGCGCAGGCCCGTATTCACCCGGCGGTTCACCGAGACGATCAGGCTCCAGGTCGCGGGAGTGAGGGCGATACGCGGCGGCTCGTTCGCGTCGACGGCGCATTCGGTCGGGTAACGCTGGCAGAACGAGACCCAGCCGACGATCGGACGGGCGGCGCCGAGGACGTCGGCGGATTGGGACGGCGAGGGCAGGGCCGCCAGCGTCTGGGCCTGCGAGGCCACGGTGCCGAACATCGCGAGGGCCGCGAGCATCCCGACCAAGAGTGATTTCGTCCGTAACATCGCGACCACCTCGTCCAACGAGGACCACGATGCCGCCACGCTTCCTGTGCTGCGCTGAAACGGATAGGCGCAATTTTATCGATCCGGCCTCGAAGCGGGGCCGCTGGCGGACAGAGCCAACCGGCGCCTGAACCGAAGGCTCGCATTGGCCCGACCAGGATCAGGAAACCGTAACCATGAGGGCGCGGGATGGGCGACGGGACGAGCGATGACGAATCGTGAGACTTGGTCCGAAGCGGAGATCACGCCATCCAGCCGTGCTGGCGGACAGTCCCGGAGAAACGATCGCTCGCGCTGATCGACGCCTCGACCGAAAGCGCATCGACTTTCGAATCGGAGTTGCGAGCCGGCAGACGTGGGGATTCCGTCGCAGCGATCCTCCGCGCCCGGGAACGGCGCCTTCGAAGGAGGGTGTGTCGCCGAGCCCTGGATGGCCGCCCTGCGCCGGCCGGCCGCGAAGCGGCGATGGCAATCTCCCACCCCGTTCGGGGCGGGCCGCCGATTTCAGAGCGTCAAGCCCTCATGGAACAGGTCCGGCGAGATCGGCAGCATGAAACCCACCCCGATGCCGCCCTCGAAATAGCGCACCACGCGTCCCGGCGTCCGCCCCACCATGACGCTCGTTCCGATCGGCGGCTGCGCCTGGGTCGAGAGGGCGACCCCGGACAGGGAGACGTCGATGATGCGGGCGGCGACCTCGCGCCCGCCCTCGAGCTTTACCGTCACCCCCGTTTCCTGCGGTGTGAGACGTTCATGGTTGCGCCCCTCGGGCAGGCCGAGAGCCTCGCGGTTGGAGATCCAGGTGAGTTGGGACGCGATCTTGTCGCGCTTGCGCTGAGTCGCGTTCAGGCGAACCGCCATACCGCCGCTGGGGAACCGGGCGATGGTCCCCTCGATGCGCCCGATACTCTCGAGATACAGCACGACGCGCTCATCGGGTGCTCCCAGAACCGCGCAGGTCAGGCGGACGCCGCCCGGTGACATGTCCACGGTCTGGCAAGGGAATTCACGGCGGTCGGCCAGCATGTAACGGCCGAGGAGGGCGACATTGACCCGCTGATGGCGACGCAGATCCGATGGCCGTAGCAAGCGCACCGGCTTCGCTTCAGTCTGCGCGAGAGCCTCGATCATCGCGGAATCCGCACTCGGGTTAGATCGTCGTCAGCACAGTCTTACAGGTCGGCTGGTTACGAAAATCTTTGCCGGGGACAGATAAGTTCGGTGTTTGGTCCAGTAAAACGCCGATCAGGCCCGTCCGCCGGGATGCACCATGAGATGTCCGCGACGCACCGGCAGGCTGTCATTGGCGGGCTCCGGCAGGTTCCTGAGATTGGCCGCGGCGTCGTTCCTGGCGAGATCGATGACGTCATAGGTCGGATCGAGAACGCGCAGGGACACGGATTCGAGCCGTTCCACGGGGCGAAGCCCCAGCCATTGCGGAACGACCTTCGGGCTGAGCGCTCCGAGCAGGCGGACCTGGGTCTGCCCGCGGTGGCGCAGTGGGAGAAGTAGGAGTTCGAGGTCGATCTGTTCGTCCCGCTGCGTCTTTCCTCGCAGACCGGCGACGATCCCCACCGTATCGACCGCCACCGTCTCCACGAGGCGCCAGGGATCGGCCTGCCCCGCGCCCCAGATGGCGGCGAAGGCGCTGCCGCGCAATTCACGCCCGAACAACGCACAGACGCGGGTCCCCGCAAGCCGGACCGTCGCGTCGGAACGCGCCATGTCGAGCTCCAGGATGAGGCTCTCGGACAGGAGGTTGCGGATCTCGCCGGGCTCGATCTCGCTCCGCTCCGGCGCAGCTCGTGTTCCACGAAGCCGGTCCCAGTAATGATAGAGCATACGGCTGGTCGGATGCTTCATGGTGTCCCGTCGTGGCACGGTCCCGGGGGACCTGTTCGAAATCGGCCCGATCCGTGCAGCGCTGGACACAGCGGACGGTTCGGTTAACAAGCCTGCGCACACCTTATGCCCGTCCAAGGCGGCACGCTCGCTTAAGCTTTGATTAGGGTTAACGCGCCAGGCAGCCATTGCGGCGATGTCCAGATGGGTCGAAGCGTTCGGGTCGCGTCGGCGCTTCTCCCAAATCGCGTGCCGCTCGCCTGAATTTGCATGGACCGGGGGCTTGCGGCGGCGGCATCCGCGCCGACATGGTGGCGCCATGGATGCCATGCCCGATCTGCCGCGCCAAAGCCGCGTCCCCGTCTTCAACATGCCGAGCGTAGTCACGGCATCGATCGTCCTTCTGCTCGGCCTTCACGCATTGCGCGACTTCGTCCTGCCGGACGAATGGGACATCACGCTCATCCTCAAACTGGCACTGATCCCCGGCCGATGGCTCGCCTCGGTCGACCCGGACCGGGCCGCGGAGATCCTGTCGGCCGCCTCGGCGGCCGCGGGTGATCCGGAAACGGGCCTGGCCCGCAGGGCCTTCGCTCAGTATGTCGTAGCGAACCCTTCGGCGAGCCTCTGGACCTTCGCGACCTATGCCTTACTGCACGGCTCGTGGACGCACGTCATCTTCAACGTGGTCTGGCTTGCCGCCTTCGGCTCGCCCGTGGCGCGGCGATGCGGTCCCTGGCGCTATGGTCTGCTCGGACTCATCGGCGCGGTGGCCGGGGGCATCCTTCACGTAGCGATCGACCCGCTGAGCACCGCCCCGCTGATCGGCGCCTCGGCCGGGGTCTCGGCCCTGATGGCCGCCGCCGCGCGCTTCGTGTTCCAGCCGCCGCCATCCTTCCTTGCCGGCCAGCCCTGGCAGCGCATGGCGCATCCGCCGCTTCAGACCATCCCCGAATTGCTAAGGAACCGCACCGCAGTGATGTTCCTGGGCATCTGGCTCATCACCAACTTCGTGTTCGGGATCATTTCGCTCCCGCTGGGAGCCGAATCCTCGACGGTGGCGTGGGACGCACACCTGGGAGGATTTCTGGCAGGATTTTTCCTTTTCCCGATCCTCGACCGCTCATGGAGTACGAAAGCGTAATTTTTCCGCATGTTTTGGCATCGGAAGCGGGGTCTCGTGGGTTGTCACGTCAGACCTTGCGTCACACAATTCCGTGATGCGCCGGAATCGAGCCGGCCCGCGCCAAGCATCATACGGGAGACCACGTCCATGACCGTCGCACGCATTCTGGCCGAGAAGGGCGGCTCCGTCGTCACGGTGGAGCCGCACCGGACCCTCGACGAAGCCATTCACCTCCTTGCGGAGAAGCGGATCGGCGCCATCGTCGTGAGCAACGACGCGGGTGCCGTCCTCGGCATCCTATCGGAGCGCGACATCATCCGCGCCCTGGCGCGCCAGGGCGCGGGAGCCTTCGATGCCCCGATCTCCGAGCATATGACCGCGGCGGTGACCACCTGCAGCCGCTCCAGCACCGTCGAGGACGTGATGCAGCTGATGACCAACGGGCGCTTCCGCCACGTTCCGGTGGTCGAAGACGGGCGCCTCGCCGGCCTCGTCTCCATCGGAGACGTGGTCAAGCGCCGGATCGCCGCCGTGGAGGCGGAGCATCAGGCCATGCGCGACTACATCACGATGGCCTGACGATGCTCCAAATGCGCCATTGGGGGTCTCCTCTCACGCGAAGCGGAGGGGCCCCGGCAGGGTCAGACCCGCTCCGCCGCCAGGGCGACGAGTTCCCTGATGCGTGGCAGGGCAGCCTTGGCCGCTTCCCGACCGAGGAGGATCGCCTCGTCGGCGCGGTGGAATTCGAACAGGCCCATCTCCGCAAGACGCGGAGACACCATCAGGTCCGGCGGGTCGCGCTCTAATCTCGCCCGTGAGATACGGTCCTGGGTGATGTTGAACGCATCGAACATCACCCGCCCCATGCCGGGGGAGCCGGGCTCCCGAGGCGAGGCGGGCCGTGGACCCGCAGCGCGCCGACCGGTGCCGCGCATGCGGCGCAGGAGGTCCCATCCCCGGCGCGACGTGGCGAGGGGCATGGCCGGCGAAGCGATCCCGTCGCTTTCCGGCCCGATCACCAGGCCGGGCTCCGTGCGCGGATCGCCGTTGAGGTTCACGCAGATCACCAGTTCGGCCCCGAGCCCACGCGCGAGCTTGACCGGAACGGGATTCACCAGCGTCCCGTCCATCATTAGGCGCCCGTCGAGGCGGACCGGAGGAAACAAGCCGGGGAGGGCGTAGGAAGCCCGGATCGCCTCCACCAGGGAGCCGCGGGTGAGCCAAACCTCATCGCCGGAGCCCAGATCCGTCGCCACGCTGGCAAAGCGGATCGGCAGGTTCTCCACCCGCCGCGTGCCAAGATCGCCTTCGAGGCGGCGCTTCAACCGTTCGCCGGCGATGAGGCCGGACCCCAGCCGCAGGTCGAGGAGGCCCATGACCCGCCGCTTCGTCAGCGACAGAGCGAAATCCTTGAGCAGGTCGAGCTTACCGGCGGCGTAACAGCCGCCGACGACGGCGCCGATGGAACAGCCGGCCACCATGTCGGGATGGATGCCGGCCTCTTCGAGCACCTCGATGACGCCGATATGCGCCCAGCCCCGCGCGGAACCGCCGCCGAGGGCGAGACCGATCCGCGGTCGCGGCGGCGGTTGTTCGGCCACGGGCTCCACATTACCCCGCGGAAAAACCGGCTTCTGCGACAGGTTTGACAGCATGCCCTGGCGGTAGAGGGCGACCCCGCGAAAGGACAGCCCATCCCAGGTCACGACCCGGCGGGCCCGAGCAAGGCCTCTCCGGATACCGGATCGAGGGAGACGGCCCGGTAGAAGCAGGAACGTCGTCCGGTATGGCAACATCCGCCATCGCCGCCGACTTCCACCGAGATCAGAAGTGCGTCCTGGTCGCAATCCACCCGCATTTCGACCACGCGCTGGACCTGCCCGCTGGTGGCGCCCTTGTGCCAGAGCTCCCCCCGTGAGCGCGACCAGTACCAGGCCTCGCCGGTCGTCAGGGTACGCCGCAGGGATTCGGCGTTCATGTGGGCGAGCATCAGGACCCGCCCGTCATGGGCGTCGACGGCGATGCAGGCGACGAGACCGTTCGCATCGAAGCGCGGGGTGAGCTGCGTCCCTTCCTCGACATCCTTGCGCGGGCCGGGCGGAGGAAATCCACCGGCCAGGGCGGAGGCTGGGCTCACCGTCATTGTCGGGAAGCCCGCGTCAGTTCTTGCTGTTGCGGACGAGGGTGAGGAACCGAACCTGCTCGTTGGCATCGTCCTTGAACGCGCCCCGGAACTGCGTGGTCAGGGTCGAGACGCCGGCCTTCTGCACGCCGCGCATGGCCATGCAGAGATGCTCGGCCTCCACCATCACGGCGATGCCGCGCGGCTTCAGGATGCTCTCGATCACGTCGGCGATCTGGGCCGTCATGGTCTCCTGCGTCTGCAGGCGGCGGGCGAAGGTATCGACCACGCGGGCGAGCTTGGAGAGGCCGACCACGCCCTTGGTGGGGTAGTAGGCGATATGGGCCAGGCCCATGAATGGCACCATGTGGTGCTCGCAATGGGAATAGAACGGGATGTCGCGCACGAGCACGATGTCGGAATAGCCCTCCACCTCCTCGAACACCCGCTCGAGCAGCGCGTCGGCATCCTGCTCGTAGCCGCCGAAAAGCTGGCCGTAGGCCTTCACCACCCGGGCGGGGGTATCGAGCAGGCCCTCGCGGGTCGGGTCGTCTCCGGCCCAGCGCAGCAGGGTGCGCACGGCAGCCTCGGCCTCCTCACGGCTCGGGCGGCCGGTGGCAACGGAGTCGGGCACGCGCTTGGCGGAAGACGGCAGAGGAGCGACCTCGACGGGAGCCTCCACGGGGCGGGAATTGTCGTTGCGCATCCCGTTCAGGGGTGCGGGCGCAGCCTTGGCAGTCGGGTCCATTCCCTGATGATCCGTCTCGGTCAGCCGGTAGGATAGGGATTTGAGCGCGGCATCCATGGCATCTCCCGCCCGAGCGACACGGGCGTTCATCGTCGAGCTATCCGGTTTTGCGTACATCGTCGTACCATCTCGGCCGCGTTTTCAGCCGCGTTGCCGCAGGCCGGCGCCCGAACGGTAAGGTCTCCTAGGCCGTGGGCGCGACCCTGGTCGACGAGCCGCCTCCTCGCGAAACGGCGCGCTGGCGCCTATATCGTCGTTATCGCGCCGCCGCGCAATGCGGGGAATGCGGATCAGACCATCGTGATCGGAAGCCGGCTTCATCCGGCAGGACGCGCCCCATGCTCGACGACATCTACAACCGCCGCATCCTCGAACTCGCGGCCGACATCCCCCGTCTCGGCCGGCTCGACGCCCCGGATGCCAGCGCCACCGCTCATTCGAAGCTCTGTGGCTCCACCGTCACCGTCGATCTCGCCGTGGCGGACGGCACGGTGACCGATTTCGCCCATGAGGTGAAGGCGTGTGCCCTGGGCCAGGCCTCCTCCTCGCTCATGGCCCGCCACGTGGTCGGGGCGAAGGCGGACGACCTCCGGAGCTTGCGCGAAACCATGCGCCGCATGCTCAAGGAGAACGGTCCGGCGCCGCAGGGCGAATGGGCCGATCTCGCCGTGCTGGAGCCGGTCCGGGATTTCAAGGCGCGCCATGCCTCGACGCTTCTCACCTTCGATGCCGTCGTGAATGCCCTCGATCAGGTCGCCGCCAAGGCCCAGGCGGCCGAATAAAGCCATGGTCCGCCGCGCGGCCCATTGGGCGATCCGGGGCTACCAGCTCACCCTGTCGAGCCTGATCGGCCGGCAATGCCGACACTGGCCGTCCTGCTCGGATTACACCGACGAGGCGATCCGCCGGCACGGAATGTGGCCTGGCGGCTGGATCGGGTTCTCGCGCATCTGCCGTTGCGGCCCCTTTGGCACGCATGGCATCGATCTCGTACCGGACGTCCTGCCGTCGCGCTCGGCTTGGTACGCCCCCTGGACCTATGGGCGCTGGCGCGGGGTGAACGCGCCGCCATCGCCGTTTGCGTGCGAGACGGCGGATAAGCCTGCACCACACGATACCGGGATGACCGGCTCTCGATGAGCGAGAGCTTTAGGGAGGCCCGTGTCTATCTGACAGGTGCCCTAACGCCGAAGCTCCCGCTGCCAAGCGTAGAGGTCCGATTCCAGCGAATTGATGGATCCGACCGGGGAAGCGGTGCCCCCATGCGCACAATGATTCCTGACTGCGTAGGTCGCGAGGATCTTATTGAACGACGGCGAATGCCTGTCGAGCACGAGGGAAAGCCGGGTCTCGAACGGAACCTTCCGACCTCTGAGCGAATCGGCGTCCCATCCTCTCCGCTGCGTCCAATCCGCGTTTCCCGCGCGGGATGTCCTCGCGGCGGTGAAGACCTCGTTCACCGCGACCTCGAACTGCCCGAACATCAGCACGAAGACGCCCCGCTCCAACGTATCGCGTTTCTCGTCCAGCCTCGCCAGAGCCGCAATGTCTCCCGACGACGCCGACTTCATGGCTTCGCGTTGCCACTGCGCGAAGAACCAGTCGTAGGTTGCCTTGATCAAAGGCAGATGGTGCATCGTCAGGCCAAGCCAGTGAGAAGCTCTGGTGCATAGGGAATGCCGTCCGGCTGCCCGCTCGCTCTGAAGAGCTGCCAACTCGGCGTGCGAAACTGGTCCGCCTTGTCCACTAGAATGAAGGCCCCCTTGGAGGTGTAGAGGTCGACACGTCCATTCGCCCCGATGACCCACAGACCCTTCGGCTTGAACAGGGCATAGCCGCCTTCAGGGCCGTCGATCCTGAGGACAGGCTGCTCCGCCGGGGCAACCCCCTGTTTGCGCATGAGTTCTTCGTTCATCGGAACCGCGTCGGCCCGGGACACAGCCCAGCCCTGTTCGACGGCCCACTGTTCCGTTTTCCGGAAGAGCACGTTCAGCCGGCCGAGCCAATCGTCGACACGATGCTGGATATCCTCCTTCGACAGGTCGTCGTTGAGGGGCAATAAAAGATCGTCGTCATCGAGCACGAGGGCCATCCTTCGATCACTCAACTACGGTTCTGGCTACCGTCATTCAACATAGCACGAAGGCCCCCCGGCACGGGATCGATTTACGGGGCCGCTAGCCAATGCGACGATCCGGGCAACCCCACCTTGCCGCCCTCCCGGCCGTGTACCGCCCCCCTC
>NZ_VMOA01000023.1 GCF_020662345.1 Methylobacterium sp. W2
GCACCGAACCGCACCAACAGGCCCCTACAGGGCACCGTCAGCCAGCTAGATGCCCCCGTGGGCCAATCTATCGCCCCGCCTCACCCACCACCCTGCGCCAGTAAATACAGCCGCCGCATCGCTGGGGTGCCCCCTTTCCGGGGAGACCAGCACCCGTTCATTACGATGAGATCGGCCAGCTGTTGCCGGTCGAGCCAAAGCAGAACTTGCGTTCCGAACGGCTCAGGGATGCGCCGGTAACCGTGAACCCGCTTTGGGACGCCATCAATCAGGACCACTGGCTTTCCGGGCCAGAATGCTTTCGCGAGGTAGGTGAACTGGCGGATACGATTGCGGACCGGCGAGCGACGGACCGGGCAAGCCCCGGTGGCCGTTTTCGTGTAGCCCTTCACAAACTTCGGCAGACGCAGCAGAGCCGCGGCCTTCGATTTGGTCGTAATGATGTGGAAGTGCAGCTGGAAGACACCGCTGGATGCCTCAAACTCACCATGGAGCATCGCGAACAGCGGCCCCGGCATCTTCGTTACCCCGGCTCGGTTCAGGTGCTGGATAAACTGCGCCTTGATCTGGGATGCCGTAACCCCGTCGAGGGTCGCGGGCGTGTAGGCCCAACCCGAGTAGATCACGGTCACAGTCCGAAGATCGTTATCGTGGTACTCGGCAAAGGCATCGAGCTTGGCACGGCCCAGTGCCATTCGGATCGTTCGCATCCGAAGTGCCGACGCAAGGGTCAGGGCCGGCTGGCCGGTTTCAACCCCGGCTTCCAACTTGGTGATCAGGGCCTCGATGGCGCCGCCATTCAGCTCAGTCGCGAGCACCCCTTGGGATTGCTGCTTCGCCAGCCACAGCCGGTCATTGAGGTTCACCCAGTTCGTCGGCCCCGGGTGATTCATGACGCGACGCGCTTGTCGAGCACGCAGCCGATCCTCTTGGACCATTGCCGCTTCCGTTTCGAAGCTGTCCGGCAGGGCAGCGTCAGAGCCCTTTGCCGGGTCGCCGGTGGCGCACCCCAGTGGTTGCGGCTGAGCAGGCTCCGCAGCCACCCGTGAGGGGGCGTGAGGGGCTGCCATGATCTTCGCCGCCAGTACCGCCGGCGAAATGTTGATCGTTGCCATGTGAGGCCTCCTTCCTGTCCTGTGACGACTTCAGCAGCGGCTCGCGTTGCGGGCAGCCACCAGCAGCGCGGTACCGTTCGGGACACAGCTGAATCGGAGCTCGGCCTGCTGGCCGTTCGCCATGAAGTTTACGGTGGCGCTTTCGCAGTGGAGCGGCACTTCGAGGTTGAGGTGGAGCCCCGCTCCGGCTGCCTGAGGGTCGGCGTCGGCATAGGCCTCATGACCCGAGACCTGAACGCGGTCAGGCTTCACGGCGAGCGGCTCGGCCCGTGCGCGGGATCGCTGAACCGGCCGCTTCTCCCGGTCCTCCTCGTCGGGCGCCTGCGTGCCCGTTGCCTCCGCCCACCACGCGTCCGTTGCCACCGCCACGGCATCGGGAAGGTCGAACCGCCAGCCTCGTTGGATCAGCCGCTGCAGGCCGGTAACCGCCCGGTACAGGACCCCCGGCATCTCTGTCGCCCTGATGCGCGGGAACAGGCCATAATCGACCTCGTCCTTGCCGAACTGCCGGTCGAACGGGAGAACCACAAGGCGACGCCGAAAGCCGGCCGAACGGTCGCGGAGGATCGGAACGTTGTTGCCGAGCAGCAGCGGGACTGCGGTCATTGCGAACGTCACCGGGTCGCGGAACTTCCGCTCAGCCGTCACCGTCGTGCCTTCGCTCATCTTCTTGAGCATGCCGTCGGGCAAGCGCGCGCTTGACGCCATGTCGTCGTCAACGAACAAGTGCTTGCCGGCGAGGTCGCCCATAACGAACCGGCTGCCCTGAAGGTCTTCGACCGGCATCGACGCGCTACGGCCGGCACCAAGCAGATGCACAAGAGTTTCCGCCAGGGCACTTTTGCCGTCACGGCCTTTACCCCGGCCGACAACGATCAGCGGCTCACGTCGCTGCGGCTGAAGGATGTACCCGCTGAACTCGTCCCAAAAGGCGATGAGCAGGTCGGCATCGTCCGAGGCCGAGAAGATGTTGGCGATGGCCGCATCGAACTGTGGGCACGTTGCCTGGGGATCATAGGCGACGTCGAGGCAGTGACGGTGAC
The DNA here is from genome assembly GCF_020662345.1 of Methylobacterium sp. W2. GTDB lineage: Bacteria > Pseudomonadota > Alphaproteobacteria > Rhizobiales > Beijerinckiaceae > Methylobacterium. Next base: position 2,159 of record NZ_VMOA01000023.1, read on the forward strand.
CTGAACCCGGATCATGAGGGCGCAGGCAGACGGCACCATCCGCTTCGAACCAGAGCTCGCCGTTCGCAACGTTGATGATGGGGGCTGCCGCTTCAGCACACCTGTGGCCGCAAGGAGCGGCCGTTGCATGGCGCAAGCCGGTGATCACGTCGCGGATCAAGCTCGGGGTGCGCTGACGACCAGTGGCTTCGGCTACTGCCCCGTGCGACCAGACAATGCGGCCGAGTTCGTCCTCCGAGAGTTCGGCCCAATGCGTCCCGGTGAAGCGATGGAACGCACCGTCGGAGTAGCTGAGATGGGCGCCATGGTGGAAGCTATCTTCAAGGATCGCATGCACAACCTTACGAAGGTCGGAGCTGTGTGAGCCGGGGATGATGTCCGTGGTCATCACGCCGCCTCCGACTCGTTCTGGGGCGTGCCGGCCGGCGCTTCATCCGTGACAGCGACCTCGGTCGAAGCGGCGGCGGGCGCACCGTTCATCTGTGCGTGCTCCTTCAACCCCTTAAGGGCCTGATACGCGAACAGTTCAGCGGAACCGGCCTCATCGGCAAGCTCAATCAGCTTGTGAAGATTGGTTCCCATGCAAGCCACGAGGAGATCCAGCGCGGCACCCCGAGCCTTCTCCCGCTGCTCTCGTTCAACGCACTGCTGTTCATCTTCGCGCGCATCGCGCCTCGCCTTAGCTGCTTCGCGCTTCTCCAGCTTGGCAGTTGCCTCGGGACCGCGCTTGGCCAGCGCCTTGGCCCGCTTCACCGTCTCGCGGTGCTTCTTAATGACCGCCTGGAGTTCGCGCCGAACGTTTTCGCCTGCGACCACGCGGTGGGCGAAGGTTTTGAAGATCTCCGCCGGCACCGACTTTGCCGAGAGAAGGTACACCAGGCTCAGGCACGGCAAATGCGAACCGGGTTCGTTTTTGATCAACGGACCGAACAACTCAGCTGCCCGCATGTACTTCTCGGCCGTACGCTTGCTGTAGCCGAGTTCCTTCTCGCACCACGGACCAAACTCGCCGTGCTCCAAAAGCTTCTTCGCTTTCAGCAAGTCGCGGCCGTTTTCAAGCCACTGGTTCCGGGTGCACACGGAGAGAGCCTTGGCGCTTTCCGTCAACAGCCGATCTCGCGCCTTGATGCGGCCAGCGATGCCTTGCAGTTCATCAGGTGCAAATGGTGCGCTAGGCAACAATACACTACGATTTTGGTGAACTATCATCTTTTGATACTCCTCAACTGAGCACTGGCCCCGGCAAATGATTGCTGAGCAGCCGGAGCGGACGAGGAGCGGTAGCGGGTTATGGGTCCTATATCCGGGGCCGAAATGTACGTTTCCATCTGTCGTTATTCCGGCCGAAGCCGCTCGCGCGTTGGCCCCGGCAGGTGCAGAGTACATGTCGCAGACAACGAAGAATGGGGCGGACTAATGAAGCGCAGGTCATCGGAACTACCAGCGGTTATCCCTGCGATGACCGAGTGGACGGTCAAACCCGGCGACGCACTCCGAGTATTCAGCCCCAAAGGCGACCCCCGCGATCCTAAGACAGACCTTTCCCAAGCTTACATTGTTCCTGATCCATTCACACTACAGCCGTCATATCTCTCCGATTTTATCGCAACGCCCCCATTTTCTGTTACAGAAAGGACAAAACTTGTATCCGTATTAGGCAAGGAGATATCTGATACATTGTATGAGCAGGCTGATCGAGCAATCAATGAGCTTGTATGCACAATAGCTTTAGATAACAGATTAGCCACATGGAAAAGCATTGAAAGTCAATTGCAATTGATCCTGGACACCTGCGCAACTATTCGCAAAAGCGCTCAAGACCTAATTAGTCTGACAAGCCCGAATATCATTGATGCTTCGGTGACGAGAGGTGCCCTATCGGCAGATCAGCTAGTTAAGAAAATGCTGCTGGATCAAGTGGACCCTCAAGAGTACGCTTTAAAGGTGCACCTGAAGGGCATTACTGGCCCCTGCACTAAAGCATTGGCGGACATCAAAAACAAGATAAAAAAAGGACGTAAGCCCGACACAACATTCCGACTCTTTTTATTGCGCCTGATAAATGCTATGAATGCTGAAGGCTTAGAGATTAAAGTACCATCAAATGAAAACGTCTTCGACAATGTGCACCCAACATTTTCATTCATAATTGCGCTTCTGGATATTGGCGTTGAAAAAGGCAAGGCCGCAATAGAGGCATCAGCTCTCGAAGCGAAAGAAAAGCAAAAAGCTATCAAGGCGCTATCCCAATACCGGAAATCAACGCGATCAATAGTTCATTACTTGCGTGACAGCCCTCTCAAATAGCGACCATGAGACCTTGACAAGAGCCTTTGATTCTGAACTCGGAACCACGCCTGCTCGGCGATCAATAAGCCAAAACTTCTGCGTTATTTCGGCCCCGGAAGTGCGTCCGCATTTGCTGCAGCTTAGCCGCCTGTTAGCGAGCGGGCAGGCACGTGAAGGACGATCCTCTAGCCGTAGCACTGGTGCCTCTGAAGGTTGGTCGCGAAAGCGGCCGACCAACTTTGCGCATCAGAGCGTTTCTGTTGCCGTATTGTCCGACGTCACCGTTGAACTTCACGCTGCGGCATCTGTCTTACGCCTTTGGACTTCGGCTGTGAGCCGGCGAGTGCCTCGGCGAGAGGACGTCGCCGATGACACCCCGCTACGCCTCGACGTAGCGGCAGAACTGTCATTCCCAGACGGCTCAATCGGACAGTCCAGTTTGCGCCGGGAGGCTTCCCGCGGACGTCTGCGGGTTTGGCGTATCGCAGGCAAGGACATGACCACGCTTGCCGAGATTAGGAGAATGATCGATCAATGCCTCGTAAGCGACTGCCCGCCCGGCTTTGGCTCAGGCCAGCCGATCACGACCGTGAACAAACCTGGATCATCCTCGACGGAGGCAAGCAGTACCGCACTGGCTGCGGCCCAGATGCGCGTGAGGAAGCTGAAAGACGGCTCGTCGAACACATCGCTGCAAAGCACGAACCCGCGGCACAGCGGGCCCGCCACCCCTCGCAAGTCCTGATAGCAGACGTCCTGTCCGTCTACCTCGACGAGGTTGCACCCAGGCAAGCTTGCCCTGCCAAGGCCGCCTCTCGAATTGGCCGGCTATTAGATTGGTGGGGTACGAAGCTGCTATCCGATGTTACTCCCGGTTCCTGTAGAGATTACACAGCAAGCAGGAAGCGCGGTGGATCACGACGTGACCTCGAAGACCTTCGTGCGGCCATCAACCATCACGCCAAGCGCGACTTGCACAAGGGCTATGTGGGAGTAGAGTTGCCTGCGAAAGGGCAGGCTCGTGCTCACTGGCTGACTCGAGATGAAGTCGCTCGACTCATTTGGGCCTGCTGGCGTCACGGCCGTGCAGTTCGTCTCCCGAAAGGGCGTTCGTCAGGGACTATCATTGAGTCCGAATGGCACGACCTGCGTCACATCGCTCGGTTTATCCTGATGGGGGTGTACACTGGGTCGAGATCTGGAACGATCTTTACGGCCTCCATCCACGCAGGCCCGAACCGTAGCTTCCTCGACCTCGATCACGGCATCTTCTACCGGCTCGCAGAAGGTACGACAGCAACAAATAAGCGTCAGCCCCCAGCCCCGATACCTCCAAGGCTCCTAGCGCATCTACGACGGTGGCGCGACAAGGGCATTATCGCTCAGCACGCGGTAGAGTGGCAGGGGCTTCCGGTGAAGTCGATCAAGGTTGGCTGGAAGCATGCGGTTGAGCTTTCCGGAATCCAAAAGAAAATCGTGCCTCATACCCTACGCCATACGGCGGCTACGTGGTTGATGCAGCAGGGCGTTGGGCTCTGGGAAGCATCGGGGTACCTTGGGATGTCCGAGCAGGTCCTCAAAGACACCTATGGGCATCATCACCCTGACTTTATGCGAAACGCGGCGATCCGAATCGGCCAGAACCGGAACGCTAAGAGAACGCTTTCATTGCCGTAAGCGTTGCCGCTAGCCCATGGGCTTACCATGATTGGCGGCTAAGCCGTTGGGAAAATTGGTGGGCCCGGCAGGACTCGAACCTGCAACCAGACCGTTATGAGCGGTCGGCTCTAACCATTGAGCTACAGGCCCTGCGCCTATTCCCGTAGAAGAAAAGGGGGGCCTTCGTCCAGCGGTTGCGCATTCGAACCTCGCGGATTGTCGCTGATTTCTCCCGCTCCGGTCTCGCGCATGCGAGGCGTCCGGAGTTCGTTCCAGGCGATCCTGCGCCAGGCGATCCTGCGTAGGACGGACGGCTCAGCCAGGGGCGGATAGTGGCGCGGAGCCGGGCCGGTTGTCGTCGACCAGTTACTGAGGCTCCCTGAACCCGCCGTCCCTCGTCCAAGTCCATCCCCCGGCGACGGGCAGGCCGTCCGGCACTTCGACCGCGATGAGGGTCGGGCTGTAAGTTGGGGGGTGAAACGTCTCGTCCTCGAAGACCTCGATGACATCGATAACCAGATTCTGCTCGCCGGACGTCTTGATGACCGCGTGAAATGTGCTTGCCATGGGATCCGGCCTCCTACGGCCGTCGCGCTGCTCCTCGGGACGTACGTGTCTCGCACCGTCACCTGAACCACCCGCGGGGATATCCGAGAAATCGAGGTCGAGGCAGGGTACCCAAGCGTTCTTCGTCCGCTCCGTTCCAATGATGGCACCGGATTGCAGGCCGCACTCGGCGATGCATCGTTGCTCGCAGGCTGGCCGGTCTGCGCGGATCCACGTGCCGTCAGCGGGCGTCACCCGGTTCGTCGGGCGAGCCGCGCACCTTGTCGTTGGGCGAAGGCATTCCTGTGCGGCACGCGGACGCGATGGCGAGACGGATCGGCGGCGCCCAAAAGGCAAGGTCGTCTTCCCGTTAAGGTCATGTTAACCCTGCGCCGACGATCGTTCCGCCGAGGGACCAGGGGTCTGCCGACCCGATTGAGGAGCCGATGGGCCGCACGATCGTCGCTTGCCGGCTCGCCGCATCCTCTCTCGCCTGCGCCCTTGCGGGATCGCCGGTTCTGGCCCAGGAACCGCTCCTGCTGCGAATCAGGCCTGCGGACGCCGCTCCGGCCGAGATCGGCGCGGGCGGCGGAATGCCGTCGGCCGAGGAGGTGGCACGGGCCCGGGCCGCGCGCGAAGCGGTGTGGGAGCGGGCGGACCGCCGCGCCCGCATCGCGATCGCCTCCGTCTGCACCGGCTGTCTGCAGCCGGAGCGTCCGGCGGTGCGGCTCACTTCTCAACCGCGCCCGGAGGACGCCATCGTCCGGGTGCAGACGACACCGTCCGAGCCGCCCGCCGCCGGCGACACGGCTCCGGCCAATATCCTCGCCCAGACCTCAACCCGTCAGACAGGTACTCCATGACCCAGTCGCACCCCACCAGCGGCGCCGAGCCGGATCCGGCCTGCCCGGTCTCCCTCGATCTCCTCGGGGCGGTCTATCGCGCCGAGCCCGAAGACTTGCCCGAGATCCTCGCCGAGATCCCTCCCACCACCCGCGCCAAGCTCGCCGTCTACCTCTACGGCAAGAGCCACATGCATCAGCTCGGCCTTTCGGTGGCGCGTGCCTGCGAGCGGGACGATCTCGTCCGCGTCGCCGGCGAGATCGGCTCCGTAGTCCACGGCCAGGCGCAGATGAAATCCGCGCGGCCCGCCGCCCCGAATCCTGCCGCCGCCCCGCCCCCGCGCAAAATCAGCCTCGGCGGTGGCTCGGCCCCGAAGAAGATTAGCCTCGGCGGATCGTCGGCGAAGTCGCGCTCCTTCGACTGAGCACCCACGGCTGAGCACTCGTTCGCGAGATCGTGAGGCGGCGGCGGCCTTTCGGCCAAGGTTGCCCTTACCGCGAAGACGGGCCGCGTGGCATAAGCGCGGCCGGTGCGCCCGGCGGCGCAGAGAGGACGGACATGTTCGGTGCGTGGTGGAAGCTCGGCATGGATGCGACCCTGCTCGCAATGGAATCGCAGCAGGTGATCGGCCTTCGCCTCGCCAAGCTGTCCCTCGGCGGACCGGCCGCGCAGGTCGAGGCTCAACGCATGGTGAGCGAGAAGATCATGGCTGCCGGCGAGGCGGCCATGCTGATGGCGACCGGAGGCTCGACCCAGAGCATGGTCACCGGATACCGCCGGAAGGTCCGCGCCAATGCGAGGCGGCTCTCGCAGGGCTGACATGGTCTCGCTGCGGCGCAGCATTAACCGAGGATTAACCAACTTCCGCTTCCATCGGGGCGACCACCCACGAGGAGAGCGCGGATGATCCCTTTCGAACAGCAGGTGCGTGAGCGCGCCTATTACATTTGGGAAGGCGAGGGCCGGGTGTTCGGCCGCGCCGATGAGCATTGGCTGATGGCCGAGGCCGAGCTGGTCTCGATGCGTGGTCCGGCACCGGTCTACGTCCAGCCGGCGACCGCAGATCTGAGCTTGTCGCCGAGTCCGGCCAAGGTTCTAAAGCCTCGTGCCTCGCGCAGCGCCGCCGCCAAGGCCGTCTCTGAAAAGGCCGTCGCCGAGAAGACCGAGGCCGCTCCGCGTAAGCCCAGGACAGCGGCGGCGAAGTCGGCAACGACCCAGCCGACTTTCGCCAAGGTGGCCGCCCCCAAGGCGCCTGCCGCGAAGGCGCCCGCGACCAAGACGACAGCGACCAAGCCGGCAGCCAAGGCGACCCCGGCCGCGAAGTCCCGTGCCGTTTCCAAGCCGCGCGCCGCCGCTTCGATGGAATCCGGCGCCACCGTCCACTGACGCAGAACGGCTCCATTCAAGCCCGCTGCCTGTCATGGGCGGCGGGCTTCTTCATGCGCGAGACCCGGTTCCCGGGCGCCGCCCCGCGATCCGCCACAGGCGCATTGCACGACCATGCGTGAGTGAGCAGGACGGCATTGAACCCCGCCACGGCCGGCCAGACCCCCGCCGTCCAGAACCATCCGCCGGCCGAGCCGAGGCAGCTCGAACCGAGGTGGTAAGCAAGGAGGCACAGGGACGCCGCATGGCCCTTGGACCCCGCCGCCATCCGGCCGGCCAAGCCGTTCGCCACCGGATGCGCCACGAGGAACCCGATCGTGACCGCCGCCACTCCGGCGATCATGCCGGGAAGCGAGGGCAGCAGCGTGAGGGCGATGCCCGCCGCCATGCAGAGGATCCCGGCGGCGAGGACAGGGCCGCGGCCGAACCGGTCCGCCATCAAACCCGCCGTCGAGGAAGACATCACCCAGAACAGGAACACGGCGAAGACCAGACTGATCTGGTCTTGGCCGAGGCCGCAGGACGGGGCGCTCAGGCGGAACGTCAGGTCGTTGAAGGTCGCGACGAAGACTCCGAGGTCGAGGAACCCGGTGGCGGAGAGCAGCAGCAGGCCGGGATTGCGCAGGTGCGCGGCCCAGGCTCCCCCATGATGGGCCGCGTCGATGCCCGAACGCCGGATGAAGTTGCGCCAGGGCGGCAGCAGCAGGGTGAAGCCGAAAGCCGCCGGGAGGTCGACGGCTCCGAGGGTGAACAAGGCCGTCCGAGCAGGTTTAGCAAAAGTGGTCGCCGGTTCTGCATCCTAAAACCTGCGACACTACAAAGGCCTAAGCGAGGTGAAGCGTTGGCTAGCCGACGCGAACCTGCTCAAGAGGCGAATTGGGTGAGGGCACCCATGCCGAGCCGGCCCATCATGCCGCCGAAGACCGTGCCGCCGACATAGAAGCCCATCGTCGGCCCGAGGACACGCGGGTCGATCTCCTCGGCGAGGTAGAGCCATGGCCACCGCCGACACGCCGCCCAGCAAGAAGCCCTCGGCGGCCCGCAGCGCCAGGATGGCGTACCAACCCAGCACCAGGGCGCCGGCCATGTGGCGGAGGGCGCCCCCGGCCATGGACGCGAACGCCAGGCCGCGACGGCCCAGAGCCTCGGAGGCCGGGCCGGCACAGAAAATTGAAAAGGCGAGGAAGCCGATGGTGAGCGAGAGCGCCAGGGACGCCTCCGAGGCGGTGATCCCGCATTCCGAAGTGAAATTCGGTAGGAGCGGCTGCACCGCGTCGCGCGGCGAGGGCGGGGAGAAGCCCGCCAAGGCCCATGGCGAGACTGGTGCGCCGGTAGGCGGCGGTCCCACGCGCCACGACAGTGCCGGCGAGGCGATCATGACCGATCGCGTGGAACGCGGAATCTGGGTCGGGGAGATGTTGAGAGGGTAGGGGGAGGCAGCCCACGGGGAACGCCGCGACAACCTTTGCCGTTATACGGTGACAGCACCGATACGGGCCGATTCCCGGCCCGTCCTTCCGAGGCCCGTCATGAAGACCGCCCTGTCCGCCTTGCTCGCCCTGACGATGGTGGCGGCTCCCGTTGCCGCCGAGGCCGGTCCCGGCCCCTATCGGGAGCGTCCGGTGGTGCGGGACATCGATTCCACCGGCGGCATCAGCGTGGGCGGCCGGGCACCGTGGAACCAGGCATGGGAATACGATTCGGGCAGCGACAACGACCGCCGCCCGGAATTGCCCTATTACCAGCAGGGGCGCGGACAGCAGACCGGTGGGCCGGCGCGCAACCTGCTCCCCGATGACGGGCTCCGGATCTTCCCTCGCTGAGGCGTCTGTCTGGAACCGCTCTGCAAGCCACACATGACACAAATGCGTCAGATCCGGTCGTCGGCTATGAATAGTCGACGAAAGGGACTGGCGGAGGCGAACGTCTTCGCGTAGCCAACCGCCCGGGGAAAATGATCCCGAGCGACGGAACGCAGACCATGGCGCAGCAAGCCCAGTCGAGCTTCGATTCTCAGCGTCCTTACGAGCGGATGGCGCTCCAGGACCAGGTCGAGGCCGCCGTCGAGGACGGCACGACCCCGATCAGCCGGCTGCTCCGGCTGATGTTCGCCGTCGATGCGGATTCCACGGCCAACGAGAATCTGCGCCTGCGTCTGCGGGCACGCATTGGTGCCCCGCGCAGCGTCTGATCCCCGCCTAAGCAGGATTTCGCAGAAGTAGCACCCGGTTCTGCGTTGAAAATTTGCGACACAGCAAAGTGGTGAGCAGGATGAAGCGTTGGCTTGCCAACGCGAACCTGCTTAGCGCCGCCGCCGAGCGGTGCGTGGCTGCGAGCGCGCCATACACGCCATGTAGATCTGACGGCCGATGGCGTAGAGCCCGCTCCCACTCGGGTCGGGCGTGACGAACACCTTGGCGCGGGCCTCGTTACGACAGACTGCGTCCTGAGGGCTCTTGATCGGGGCCTCGGCATGGGTCGGCAACGCGATTCCCAATAATCCCACAGCGGCCATGCCGGCGATCCAGCCCCGTCGGCGCGCCGCCGCATTCCCCCTGCACGATCCGGCCGTTCCGCCCATGGTTTCCGCCCCCAGTCGTTACGGCTTAGGTAGAGCGGATCGGCGGAAAAGCGCATCGGTATTATCCACTGAATAGCCGTTCCGGCAGGAAGCACCGCCTACGGCATGATCCAGAGGCAGGAGGCCTCCCCCGTCACCGCCAGACATTCGAACGGGGCTCCGCCGATCATGGCGCGGTGCTCGGGTGAGCCGACGCGATCACGGGCGATTCTGCGGCAACCGGGGTGACCGGTGAGATCGGTGGACGCCGCGGCGGGATCGGATGGTATCCGTGCCATCAGGACACGCAGATGAACCAACGTATCGCAGGCGACGACGTCGCGCGGCGCGGCACCGCCGGCGCCGGCCGTCTTCGTCGCCGCCATGATGAGCAGGATGGCGAGTCCCCAGCGGTTCTGCGGCATCATGGGGTGGCCTCCTTCGGCTTTGCTCGACCGGCGGGGATATAGGGCACCCCCGGGTCCGGCTGCCGCGACCAATGAACCGTCTGCGGCCCGTGGCCGCCGGGATCCGCCGTCAGCGCTTGGCTTTGGCGGGAGGCGCCTTCTTGGCCGCGCGTGCAGGATCGGCCGGGACCACCGTTCCCGCGATGGTCCAGGAACAGATGCTGGTCCCGGTGACGCCGACGCAATCGTACTCGTTGCCGTTGAGCGCCGCGTGGTCGGTGATGGCATTGACCGTGTCGCGGCCGAGGAGGTTGCAGCTCAGATGATCGGCCTTGGGATCGGCCAGGGTCGCCGCCGCAATCTTCGCGTCGCCACCCGATTGCCGCAGGAGAAGGCGCAGATTGGCGAGCGACGGACAGCCGATCGCGGGCGCCGAGGCCGATGCGGAGGCTGGGGGCGCGGAAGTCTTGGCCGGCTGCGCTTCGACGCGCGGGCATCCTGTCGCGACGGCGAGGATCACGGCTGCCGGTAGGTGGCGACGATACCCGTTGCTCATGCCGCCCGCCTCGCTTTGGCATAGCGCTTCACGGCCCGCTCCCGCCGAAGCCGCGACAGGCGCTCGATCCAGAAGATGCCGTCGAGTTGGTCGATCTCGTGCTGGAGGCAGGCTGCCTCGAACCCCTCCGCCTCGATCTCGTGCCCGGCCCCGCCGAGGTCGTCGTAGCACAGCCGCACCGTCACCGCCCGCTCCACGACGTCCGTGACGCCGGGCATGGAGACGCTGCCCTCGGTCTGGGGAGCGGTTTCGTCCGACGTGAACGTGATCTGCGGATTGACGTAGATCGAAGCTGGCGTGCCCGGCTCCAGGCGCAGGGCCACCACGCGGGCGAGCCAGCCCACATGCGGCCCGGCCAGTCCGATGGCGGAGACGCGGGAGAGAGCCTCCACCAGCTCCGCAGCATCCCGCCGCAGCGCGTCGTCGAACACGGTGACCGGCTCGGCCCGCAAGCGCAGCCTTGGATCGGGATAGAGGATCAGCGACTGGACCGGCACGGGGCAGGGCACCTCAGGGAATCGGCCGGGGCGTGGATACGCGATCGACCGGGCGGTGTCCAAGGCAGGGCAGGGGGAGGCCGGCTTGCGGATCGGTCACGACCGGAGTGCCCCCCGATGGTCAGGGCTCGGCAAAGACCTCGCGCGCGACAGCGACGGCGTTGAGAGCCGAGGGAAATCCGGCATAGGGAATCATCTGCAGGATCGTCTCGATCAATTCCGTCTGGCTCACCCCCACACGCATGGCGGCCTTCATATGGACTTTGAGCTGGGGGCGGGCATTGCCCATCGCGGTTAGCGCCGCCACCGTGGCGATCTCGCGGGTCTTCAGATCGAGCCCCGGCCGCGTGAAGACGTCGCCATAGGCGAACTCGACGATGTATCGCCCGAGATCGGGGGCGATGTCGTTCAGGCTTTGAATGACGGCCTCGCCATGCGGGCCGCTGACCTTTTCGAGCTGGGCCAGACCGCGGGCATAGCGATCCTCAGGCGCCCGTGCCGGTCCCTCGGTCGCGAGCGGCAGTACCGCCGCACCCGCCATGATCGTGCGTCGATCCAGGGTCATCGACCATTCCTTCCATGTCGCGATAGTGAGTGATCTTGGCGTCGAGCGTCGTGATCAGCCCGACGATGTCGGCCTGCTTCTTGAGGAGGGTGGCCCGGTGCTCTTCGAGCATCTGTCGGCGCTCGCCCAATGTCACAGCGCCCATGGACCTCAGGCGGCCGTATTCGAGCCTCTTGCGCATCGGCATGTCCATGGCCTGAAGCTTCTGAAGAAACGAAGCCCAGACGAGGTCATCGAAACCGTAGCGTCTTCGCCCACCCCGGTCCCGCAATACTCGCGGCATGAGGCCGATACGCTCGTAATAGCGGATCGTATCGATGCTTAATCCGCTCTCTCTGGCAAAGTCGCTGATCCGCACGGCGCAACCCCCTCGACGACCGGTTCTAGTTGTTGGAGCGCGCTCCAGGTCAACAGGGAATCGCCAACCATTGTCCACGAAGTTTATGGTGGCGGTGCGTACCACCGCGAGATCGGGAACGGCGGCGCGAGGCGGGCCGGCGCCACCCCCGTACCTGCCTCGCCTTCCGCTTCCGCGCTCCATGCCGTAAGGCCGCGGGACACATCTCAGGACACCGACGCGCGCATGATCCGCCTCGAGAAAATCGGCAAGCAGAACGGACGGCAGATCGTCTTCATCGAGGCGTCCGCCGCGCTCCAGAAGGGCGAGAAGGTCGGCCTCGTGGGGCCGAACGGCGCCGGCAAGACCACCCTGTTCCGGATGATCACCGGCGAGGAGGAGCCCGACGAGGGCCAGGTCGCCACCGACCGGGGCATCACCATCGGCTATTTCAGCCAGGATGTCGGCGAGATGGCCGGCTGTTCCGTCGTCTCCGCCGTGATGGACGGGGCCGGCCCGGTGAGCGTGGTCGCCACCGAGCTGAAGCAGATCGAAGCCGGCCTCGCCGATCCCGACCGGATGGACGAGATGGATGCGCTCGTGGAGCGCTACGGCGAGGTCCAGGCCCGGTTCGAGGAACTCGACGGTTACGCCCTCGAAGGCCGGGCCTACGAGGTGCTGGCGGGCCTGAGCTTTTCCCAGGAGATGATGGACGGCGACGTCGGCAAGCTCTCGGGCGGCTGGAAGATGCGCGTGGCACTCGCCCGCATCCTTCTGATGAACCCGGACGTGATGCTCCTCGACGAGCCCTCCAACCATCTCGACCTCGAGAGCCTGATCTGGCTCGAGGCCTTCCTCAAGAATTACGAGGGCGCCCTGCTGATGACCTCGCACGACCGCGAGTTCATGAACCGCATTGTCTCCAAGGTCATCGAGATCGATGGCGGCACCCTCACCACCTATTCGGGTGACTACGGCTTCTACGAGCAGCAGCGGGCCCTCAACGAGACGCACCAGCAGGCGCAGTTCGAGCGCCAGCAGGCGATGCTTGCCAAGGAGATCAAGTTCATCGAGCGGTTCAAGGCGCGCGCCTCCCACGCCGCCCAGGTGCAGAGCCGGGTGAAGAAGCTCGACAAGATCGAGCGAGTGGAGCCCCCGAAGCGCCGGCAATCGGTGGCGTTCGAGTTCCAGCCGGCACCGCGCTCCGGCGACGACGTCGTGATCATCAAGAACGTCCATAAGCGCTACGGCAGCCGCACCATCTACGAGGGACTCGACTTCTCCATCCGCCGCCGGGAGCGCTGGTGCGTGATGGGCATCAACGGAGCCGGCAAGTCGACCCTGCTCAAGCTCGTGACCGGCTCGACCCCGCCCGACGACGGCAGCATCGCGGTGGGGGGAAGCGTCAAGCTCGGCTACTTCGCCCAGCACGCCATGGATCTCCTCGACGGCGACCTCACCGTGTTTCAGGATCTGGAGCGCTCGTTCCCGCAGGCGGGGCAGGGCAGCTTGCGGGCGCTGGCCGGCTGCTTCGGCTTCTCGGGCGACGACGTGGAGAAACGCTGCCGCGTCCTCTCGGGCGGCGAGAAAGCCCGGCTGGTGATGGCGAAGATGCTGTTCGACCCGCCGAACTTCCTCGTCCTCGACGAGCCCACCAACCACCTCGACATGGGCACCAAGGAGATGCTCATCACCGCGCTCGCCAATTACGAAGGCACGATGCTGTTCGTGAGCCACGACCGGCACTTCCTCGCCGCCCTGTCGAACCGCGTCCTCGAACTCACCGCCGGCGGCATCCATCAATATGGTGGCGGCTACACCGAATACGTCGCGCGCACCGGCCAGGAAGCGCCGGGACTGCGGAGCTGAGCGGGGAGAGGCCCCGCATCGTGCCCGATTCTGCGAGTTGCGCCACCGGGGCGCTTTCCCGGCGGCCTGGAGCTCGGACGCTTCGCAACGTGTTGTGCTAGCCCCCCGGATCGGATCCCGCTTCGCTCCACCCGTCCGGGGAAGGAGAGCGCGTAGAGACAGCCCCAGGAGATCGACCATGGATGCCAAGCTCGCGGAGATCGTCAGGGCGGCGGCGGCGCAGGCCCGGCGCCGGGCTCGCGCGTTCGACGCGTCGTCGTCGAAGGACGCGCTGCCCTGGGCGGTGATCGAGGCCTTCGACGACGACGTGCGCGGGCATGTGGAGCGCGACCGCCGCATCGAGGAGGAGCGTGACCGGGTTCTCATCGCCGCGGTCAATGTCGCCGAGACACCGCCCGAGGACGGTGAAGAGGCGGTCGGAGCCGTGCGGGATGCGCTCATCGATGCGATCGACTACCTCGAACAGGCCGTCCTGCGCTTCGGAAGCGTCAACCGTCAGGGAGCCAAGCTCGGCTACGGCGAGGTGGGACAAAGGGTGACTGGCGGCAAAGGGTGACGGCCGGACGGTGAGGGCTTCATCCTCCGGGGGTGAACCCGGACGGTCGACATGAAAACGGGCCAGGCTCCCGCGAGCCTGACCCGTCCCATGGACCGCGTACGGTGGAGGCCGGTCAGGCGGCCCGCACCGTGGCGAGGAAGCGGTGCACTTCTCCGGTGAGATGTTCGGATTGCTGGGAGAGTTCGCCGGCCGCACCGAGCACCTGGCTCGCGGCAGCTCCGGTCTCTTCGGCCGCGCTCGCCACGCCGGCGATGTTGCTCGTCACCTCGTTGGTGCCGGCCGAGGCCTGCGAGACGTTGCGCACGATCTCCTGCGTCGCCGCGCTCTGCTGCTCAACCGCCGCCGCGATCGCAGTCGCCACCGCATTGATGTCCCGAATGCGCGACGTGATCGAACCGATCGCCGTGACCGCCTGGCCAGTGGCACCCTGGATATGGCCGATCTGCTGGGAGATCTCCTCCGTGGCGCGGGCCGTCTGGTTGGCCAACTCTTTCACCTCGGCGGCGACCACCGCGAAGCCCCGGCCCGCTTCACCGGCGCGCGCGGCCTCGATGGTGGCGTTGAGGGCGAGCAGGTTGGTCTGGCTGGCGATGGTCGAGATCAGGCTCACCACGTCGCCGATCCGGCTCACGGCGCCGCTGAGTTCCTGCACGAGCACCGCCGTGGTGTCGGCCTCCGAGACGGCGGATTGCGCGAGCGTGGCGGAACTCGAAACCTGCCGGCCGATCTCCTGCACCGACGTGCCGAGTTCCTCGGCGGCGGCGGCCACCGTGTTCACGTTGACGGCGGCTTCCTCGGCGGCGGCGGCCACGGTGGTGGATTGCGACGCGGTCTGCGTCGCCGTCGCCGTCATGGTCTGCGCCGTGGCCTGAAGTTCGGTGGCCGAGGAGGAGACCATGCCGATGATGCCGCCAACTGCCTGCTCGAAATCATCGGCCATCTTGCGCATGCCGAACTTGCGCTGCTCTTCCGCGCTCGCCCGGGCTAGAACCGTTTCCTCTTCGAGTTCGCGGGTACGGATCAGGTTGGTCCGGAACACCTCCACCGCAGCGGCCATCTCGCCGATCTCGTCGCGACGGCCGATGGAGGGAACGATCGTCGCCGTGTCACCGCCGGAAATGCTCCCCATAGCCCGGGTCATGCGCTCGATCGGGCGGGCGACGCCGACGAAGGAGAAGATCATGGCTGCGATTGCCGTGACGAGACCGATGCCAAGCATGATGACGGAGATCCGGGTCGCCTCGGCCTGCTGACTGCGCGCCGCCTCACCGGCGGCGTTGGCGGCCATCACGTTGATGTCCACGAGACGGGTGGCCGCCTCGGTGACCGCCCGGTAATTCGCATGGTTGCCTTCGCGGAAGAAGTTCAGCGCCTGTTCCTTGTTGATCTCGCTCATGGAACGGAGCTTTCCCCAATCGGCCTTCAGGATCTCCATCTTGGCGGTCAGATCGCCGTAAGCAGCCTTTTCCTCCGCTCCGGTAATCAGGGATTTGTAGTCTTCGACGGATTTGTTGCGCTCCTGCACCAGCTCATTCGCAAGCTTGAGATCAGCCTGTTCGACGGTGCTGTTGGGAGCGGTCAGGTAACGCAGTTGGGTCGTGCGGACCCGGAGCACCAGACGGTTGATCTTGTCGGCCTGGGTCACCGACGGCACGGCATTGTCGAGCAGCACGGAAATCTTCGTCCCGATATCCTGAAGCTTGAGGAGGGCCACCAGCCCCTGCGCAGCCGAAATCGACACCACGATGCTGAACAGACCGATCAGTACGGTCTTTATCGACAAATGCATGACTCACCCCCACAGATACAATGAAACCAATCCAATGAACGATTCTCCTTAATATTCCATGACTACTTGCAAGAAGTATAATTCTTCCTTCTATGATGAATGTTCGTGCCTCCTACAGCCTCGCCATCTCGTTACTAAAAGTAACAATCACAAAGATTATTGACATCTAAACTGATAAACGGCAAATCATATGCAATTTCGCGATTTCACGAAAAAGTTACCGGGACACTTTGTCAAATAATCATGAGCACTGAAACTTGATGTCGACCTCGGCATGGCATCATCCGTGTGAGATGCGCCTGGCCACGCCCTTCGGCGGGCGGCGAGATCGTGCATGGGGGTTCACAGGTCCCGGCAGACCGGGGGAGGTCGCTCGGGCGAGCCAGCCTGTCAGGACGTAGCAGCACGCGGCCATGAGGCGGCGGCGGGCAGGGTCAGCACTCAGGCGACGACGATGGCGTCGGGAATGGTATGCGTAATCGAGACCGGGCCCCGAGCCAGGTAAAGAGTGATGGCGCTCCGGTCTCGGCGCAGCAGCCCTGCAGCGGGTTCAGGCGGGTGATCGTCGAGCCCATCGTGTGGACGATGCGCCAACCGCCGAAGACGGTATCGAGCACCATCGCCGAGTGGCAGGCCAGCACAGCCTGAAGAGGAACATGGAAGCCGCTCCCGCGATGCCCCTGAGGGTAGAGCGGCACCGCGACGATGCCCATGGTCTACCGGGCGTCGTTGCCGCCATGGCCGTGAAAGACCCACCAGCCGACAACGTCCGCGTGGCCGCTCCGTCGCTCCGGCCCGGTCAATACTCCCACTCGGCGCCCACCCCCACGGCAGTACGGCCGTCGCTGCCGGCCTCGCCCTGAATCTTGATGCGGCGGGTCACGTCATAATCCACGGTGGCGGCGGTATCCTGGGGCTTGGCGCCCGCCTTCACGCCGACGCTGAGACGGTCGCTGAGGTAGCGCGAGGCACCCAGCGCCGGGCCGCCGCTGGCGCCGGTGGAAACGTCGAGGCTGTCGAGTCCGAGCCCCTTGCGGGCCTGCTCGAACACGTCGGGGCCGCCGGCCCCGCCGGAGAGCTGCGACACCGCCTGGGCGAGTTGCAGCGCCTGGAACGGCGAGAGGCCGCCGGCCGCCTTCTTGAACAGCAGCCGCGACAGCACCTCGTCCTGCGGCAGGGACGGGTCGGAGGTGAGGACGAAGTCGGGCTGGTTGGCCGGACCGGTCACGGCGACGCGGGCGGTGACCTCGGCGGCCTTGGTCTCGGCCTGAAAGTCGAGATCGGGGATCGCGAGTTCACCGTTGAAGGCGAGGCGGCCACGGGTGAAGTCGAGGCGCTGGCCGATGATGCTGAGGCGGCCACGGCGCATGGCGAAGTCACCCACCGCCACCGGGTCGCGCGAGGTACCGGTCAGGCGCAGGTCGCCGCCCAGTTCCGCGTCGATGCCACGCCCACGCACGAAAATGCGATTCGGCGCATGGACAGCCACATCCAGCGTCGCGTCGAAGGGCGGGGGCGCCTTCTTGCGCTTGCCCAAAGCCGCGACCTTCGCCTTGCGGTCGGCCTTCGCATCGAGACGCCCCCGCACGTCCGCGGGTGTATTAACCCGGCGGACGCCGGGCAGAGGCTGCACCGTGGCGGGCAGGCGATCGGGGACCGTCACATCGACGGAGACGAGGTCGACCCGCCCCGACACTTTCGGCGTCCGCGCCAAAGGCCCGCTCAAGGCGAGATTGAGGCTTGCGGTGGCGGTGACGATGGGGCTGGAAACGAGTTCGGCCCGCTCGGCGGTGATCTTGAACGCGCCGGGGAACCCGCCATTCGGGTCCAGGGCCACGCGGCCGCTGGCCTGGAGGCCGCCGCCGTTCCGGGTCTGCGCGGTGAGGCGCTCCACAACGAGGGTATCGCCGCGCCCGGTAACGCGGCCCTCGATCTGCTTCAGGGCGATGCCCTGGAGCGGATCGGTGAAGCTGCCGCCGGAAAGAGTAGCGGCGCCCTCGGCACGGGGCGCGTCGAGGGTTCCCGACACGCCGCCATCCAGGGCGATCCGGCCGGCGACCCGCTGGCCGCCGACGCTGAGAAGGCTGTTGGCCATGGCCGCGTCGAGGGTGCCGCGCAGTTTCAGGGCGATGGGTCCGCCCGCCGACACGGGCAGGAAGCCGGCAAGCGTCAGCTCGGCACCGCGACCGGCCGAGACCCGGCCCTCGATCCCGGCGCGGCCGTCGCTCAGGGTGCCGCTCGCCTTGGCGTCGATGGGCGGGAGGCCGGCCTTGCGCGTCTCCGGCGTCACGACCTTCGCCGCCGACAGGGCATAGCGCCCTTCCGGCCGTGCGGCCGTCCCGCGGATATCAGCGTCGCCGTCGAGGGTGCCGGTGAGGGCGAGGCTCGGCGAGGCGATGCGGGCGAGGGCCAGGGGCAGTGCCCGGATGCCGAGCTTCAGGTCGAGATTCGATCCGGCCCGTCCGGCGAGGCTGACCCGCCCGGTACCGGCGGCGATGACAAGGTTTTCGATGAGGGCCGAGCCCTTGTCGAGGGTGATCGTGGCGGGACCGGCCAGGGCCAGCCGGTCCTTGCCGCGGGCGGCGGAGAAGCGCGACAGCTCGATCCGTGTGGCCTCGGCCGGAACCAGCCGGGCGGCACCGTCGAGATCGAAGCCGCGCGCCTTGGCGGTGAGGGTGATGTCGCTGGCACTGGGCGACCCCACGGCCAGGAGGCGCACGGTATCGATGGACTCGCCGACGGCGATGACCCGGTCGGCATTGACCCGGCCATCCACGACGGGATGGGCGAGGAGATCGCGGCCGGTGAGGTCGGCATCGAGTTGCGCGAGGCCGATCTCGCCCAAGCGCAAGGAGGCGCCCTTGGCCTTCACCGACGCGTCCTGGCGCCCTCCCTCACGCGAGAGGGCGACGGTCGCGTCGAGGCTGCCGGCGAGCGGCGTGAGGGCGAGCGGCGACAGGTCGTCGAGATTGGCGGCCGAGAGCGTGACGCTGCCCTGCGTCAGGAGGGTCGCCGCATCGACGATTGCCTTGCCGTCGAGGGTGGCGGAGCCGAGATTCACGGCGAGCCGATCGAGGGACCAATCCGCGCCCGTGCGGGCGAAATGCACGTCCCCGCGCAGGGTCTTGCCGCCGATCTCGCCGCCGAGTGCCAACGTTCCGTCGAGCGCCCCGGTGAGATCTTTCAGCGCGGCGGCCACGCGGACGTCCCGGATCGGGCGGCCGAGCGCCCGTCCGTCGGCGGCGGTGAGGGTGGCGGTGAGGTCCGGCTTCTCCAGGGTTCCGGAGAGCCGCCCGTCGAGGAGGGCACGGCCGGCAAGGCGCGGATCGACGGCGGAGAGGCTCTTCACGTCCACCAGGAGCTTGGCGTCGGCCAGACGTGCCGTGGCCTTGCCTTCCAGCCGGGCCACCATCTCGGCGCCGTCGAGCTTGACGCCGTCGAAGCTGTAGCCGTCGAAGACCTGCGAGAGCCTGCCCGAGAAATGCGGCTCGCGGCCGAGGAGCCGGTCGAGGGCCGGCAGGCCGAGGACGAGCCCCTTAGTCGTCGCATCCACATCGGCGGTCACCGCCTTGCGGGCGGGGTCGCCGCTCAGGGCGGCCTTCAGGGCGACGCTGCCGGCAAGGGTCCGGTCGGCGACATCGGAGAAGGCGGAGAGGTCGGCGAGACCCGCCTTCAGCGTACCGGTGAGCGTGTTCTGGCCGACGCGGCCGGCATAGGACAGCGTGGCGGTGGGCGCGTCGAGATCGAACGCCGCCACATCGACCACGCCATCGGGCTGCAGCGTGCCGCGGAAGGTGAAGGTACCGCGCGATCCGACCGCGCGGCGCAGGGCCGGGTCGGCGAGCTTCAAGCCCTCCACGGCGGCATCGGCACGGAGCGCGAAGCGGGTGGCGTTGGGGTCGCCACCCGTGGGTTCCATGGCGAGGTTGGCGGCGATCCGCTCGAGGACGTTGCCATCGGCGCGCAGGCCCGTCGCCTTGAGGTCGCCGTTCACCCGTGGCCGCGCGATCGGCCCCTTCACGGTCCCGTCGAAGACGAGGGTGTCCAGTTCGGCATTGGCAGCCTTGGTGACGCTGCCATCGGTGGGGACGGCGCGGGCGGAAATCGTGAAGTCGGCGACCCGCTCGGGCGTGAGGCCGCCCGAGG
The DNA here is from genome assembly GCF_020662345.1 of Methylobacterium sp. W2. Lineage (GTDB taxonomy): Bacteria > Pseudomonadota > Alphaproteobacteria > Rhizobiales > Beijerinckiaceae > Methylobacterium. The sequence goes on from NZ_VMOA01000023.1 coordinate 22,167, forward strand.
CATCGAGGCGGGCGGTGCGGGAGGCGAGGGCGAGGCGATCGATGCCGAAGGCGCCGTTATCGGCAAAGCGCAGGGCGCCGTCGAGCTTGGTGGTGCCGGAGAAGATCGCCGCCGCCGGGCCGGGCAGGAGCCCCTCGATCCGCGAGGAGAGGTCGAGAGTCAGCGACCGGTCGGCACCGGCGCGGGCGATGCGGGCCGTACCCTTGGCGCCGAGATCGGGGCCGGCATCGAAGTCGAGCCGGGCGTTCCAGGCATCGAGGGTGCCGCGTCCGTCGAGATCGAGGTTGATCGGCGGCTCGCCGGGGAGGTTGGCGAACTTGGAGAGGAGACCGCCCGCGGCCTCCACCAGGGTGGTCTTCACCTCGAGCTTCTCGCCCTTGGGCACGAAGAGCAGGCGGGCGACGAACTGCCCGGTGGCGTCGAGGCGGCGCACGGACAGGTCGAGGTCGAGCCCTTCGGAGGGGGCGCCGAGCTTGGCCTTCCCCTCGGCGGACAGGCGCGCCGGCTGCCCGGCGACGGTCTCGCCGAGGACGAGTTCGGCGAGCTTGAAGGCGGTGATCTCCACCTTCACGGGCAATTCGGGCAGCAGCGAGCCATCGGGCTCCGGCGTCGCCGAGACCGGTGCGGGGAGGGGACGGCGCAGCACTTCGAGGCGGCCGACCTCCAGGCTGTCCACCTGCAGCCGGCCGGAGAGGAGGGCGAGGCGGCTCCAGACGAGGCGCGCCTTGTCGAGCTTCAGCCAGGCCCCGTTGCGATCGCTGATCACCACGTCGCGGATCGTGGCGTTGGACGAGAGCGCCCCGTCGACGGCGCCGATGGAGACCTGCGATCCGGGGGTGGACAAAGCCTTCGACAGCAGCCCGCCGAGGACGGTCTTTTCGCCGTCGTCGGCGCGGGCGTAGGTGGCGGGAACGGCGACCAGAACGGCAAGACCGAAGACCGCAGCGATGGCGCACGCTTTCCCTCCCCCCTTTGCGGGGGAGGGTGGCCCGCGAAGCGGGTCGGGAGAGGGGAGCGCCGCATTCGGAGAGGTCGTCCCCTCTCCCGCTTGCTTCGCAGGCACCCTCCCCCGCAGAGGGGGGAGGGTCGATGCGCAGCGACCGGAAACCCGTCCGAAAAACTCCATCAGAACGACTGCCCCAGGCTGATGTACAGGGCCACGGGACGTTCGCGGTTCCCTTTGATGCGGTCGAGGGGGAACGCCACGTCGACGCGGATCGGGCCGATGCCGGTATAGTAGCGGAGGCCCAAGCCCGCCGCGTAGCGGATGCGCTCCTCGAAATCCGGAAGGCTACCCTCGAAGGCGGTGCCGGCATCGAAGAACGGCACGATCCCGATCGTGTCGGTGATCTTGACCCGCGCCTCCACCGAGGCTTCGAGCAGGCTGCGCCCGCCCACCGGCAGGTTGAACGGTCCGCGCGGCCCCAGAGTCCGGTACGGGAAGCCGCGCACCGAGCCGCCGCCGCCGGCGAAGAAGCGGATATTGGCCGGGATGTCCTCCAGGCTCGCGCCGGAGATCGAGCCGAAGCCGACGCGACCGGCGAGGATGTAGCGGGCCTCGTCGTCGATGGCGTAATAGGTCGAGCCCTGCGCCTTGGCGACGAAGATCGACGGGTCCGAGCCAAGGAACCCGGCATAGGGGGTCACCGAGGCGGTAGCCCGGAACCCCTGCGTCGGATCGAGCAGGTTGTCGGTGGAATCGTAGGCCACCGACAGCGGCACGCCGACGAGGCGATAATCGACCTTACCGAGCGCGTCCTGCGAGCGGCCGGCCTGACCGTCGACGCCGATCTGCGCGTAGAACGTGTCGGAGAATCGGTGCCGGATGCCGATCGTGCCCCCGGCCGCATCCGAGACGTAGGATTGCTGGGCCTCGCGGCCCGCGAAAATGTTGGCCACGAGATCGTTGCGCGTGCCCCACAAAGCCGGCTTGACGAAGGTCGCCGAGACCCGGCCGCCCAGGCCGTTCGAATCGATCCCGGCGGCTTTGCGCTGCGCAGCGTAGAGGTCGTTGCCGAGATAGTAGATGTCGGCATCGAGCCGCAGGGTCTCGCCGCCGCCGAAGAGGTTGCGGTTGGCATAGTAGGCACGGATGCCTGGGCCATCGACCGTGGAGAAGCGGGCCGCGACCCCGATCAGGTTGCGGTCGCGCTCGGTCACGTCGACGAAGATCGGCAGGTTGCCCTGCGCGTCGAGCACTTCGCCCTCGCGCACCCGGACGGAGCCCAGGGCTTCGACTTTGGCGACGGACCGGCGAATGTCGGCCACGGCCTTGGGCGAGTAGGGATCGCCTGGCTCGCTGTAGATGAAGGAGCGCACCACAGCGGGGTCGATGCCGGTGGTGCCACGCACGGCGACCTCGCCGAGCCCAGCGATGGGTCCCGGATCGATGGTGAAGCGCACGTCCATGACATGGGCCGCGTCATCCACCACGGGGTCGCGGGAGACCGCCTTGGCGAAGGGATGGCCCAGCGCCCGGAAGCGGTCGACGATCTTCGCCTCGCGGGCGAGCACGGCGGCCGAACGGGCGGGGACGTCGTCGCCCACGCGGGTGAACCGCTCGGGCAGCACTTCGGAGGGAAAATTGTTGCCGCGCGGATCGGTGGCCGCCACCGTGCGGAGCTTGTAGAGCGGGCCGGCATCGACGACGATCTTGACGGGTACCAAGGCCCGATTCCGGCCGCCCTCGGCGGCCCGCGCCGCCGCCGCAACCGAGGCCTCGCCCGATAATTCGACCTCGTCGATGCGGATGGCGACCTTGCCCTGGTAGTAACCGTAGCCGGAGAGCACATCGGACAGGCGGCGAAGGTCCGCCTCTGCCCGTCGCACGATGCCCTCGCCATCGGGCGGCGCGTCCTGGCGCAGGCGATAGAGCGTCGACGTGTCCTGCAGGGCCTGCAGGACGTCGTCGTCTTCGAGCCCCTGGAACTTGACCGAATAGGGCACCGCCTCGCGGCTCGGCGCCGGGGGCTCCTCCTCGGAGCCGAACAGGCCGAACAGGTCGAAGGCGACGGCCGGAGAGCAGGCGAGGGCGGTCATCGACACGCCGCCGAGGACGGCCAGGGCCACGCCCGCGCAGCCGTCCCTCAAGCCTCTGGCCTTGGACAAGCCTCTGGCACTGGAATTGTGAACACCCGACGTCACGAAGCGCGACCCGCCCGCGATCCCGCCCTCGTTATCCACGACGACGCAACCCCGAAGGTTCGTCCGCCCATCTTCGATTCCGTCATCCCGCCCCCGCTTCGATGCCGGTCAACCTTCCGTGACGACCCCTCACCGGGTCGTTAAGGTCGTTCCTCGCCCCATGTCGCAGAGTGGCAAGCCTAGCCGTCGCCCCCGGCGAGGGCAACCACGGGCAGTGCCGCAGCCCGTCCCGTCGGGTCCGCCCCGCTGGAACCGCCCGTCATTCAGTCGGCTCGCTTTGCCGACGGAAATCGCAGGCTAAGTCGGGAACCCGGAACGGCCGGGAGCCTTGTCTGAGAATCGCAGGCACCCTAACTTTCACCCATCGGACCTTGTCTTCAACGATCCCCCGCCGGTTCATTCCGGGTCGCACGCCCAGCAGTCGCTGCAGAACTGCCGCGGACCGTCGCTTCGATCCCATCGCATCTCCGAGACCCTGCGCCCTGTCGGCCGCGCGTAGCGTTACCGCGGCCCGAGAGGCCCCCTACCCCCTATTCGAGACGAGGGCGCGCCCCCTGCAATCGCGTTCCTCCCGACGGCGAGAAGGACATATCCATGAGCACGGGCACCGTGAAATGGTTCAACGAGACCAAGGGCTACGGCTTCATTCAACCGGATGACGGCGGCAAGGACGTGTTCGTCCATATCTCGGCCGTGGAACGCGCCGGCATGCGCAATCTCATCGAGGGGCAGAAGCTCTCCTACGAGATCGAGAATGATCGCCGCACCGGCAAACAATCCGCCGGCAACCTCCAAGCGGCCTGAGGCCGGGACGAGCGAGGGCCGTCCGTGTGAGGCCTTCGTTCAACACATGTATAAGAAGCCGCCCTGTCATGGGCGGCTTCTGTTGATTCCGGCCGAATCGTGAGGCATTGGGCTTTGCGATTCGATCCCGTCCATCGATGATTCACAGCAAGGCTCAGCGCCGCGCGCTTCCGCTCGCGGAACGGGCCGAGACGCACCACCCGAGAAAGGTCAGATGAGCGCCTTCGACTACAGGAATTTCGACGACCGCCGTAAGAACTCCGCCAGCGCCAAGCAGATGCTGCTGGAAAAATTCAAGGCCCGTCCTCCGGCGGATGACCCGGACATGGTGGCCAAGGCCCAGGCCCGCGCCGCGATCGCCCGGGCCCGCGATGAGAGGACTCGCGAACGCGAGGCCGCCCGCATCGCCGCCGAGAAGAAGGCCGCCGAGGAGAAGCGCGCTCGCGAAGAGGCGGAACTCGCCGCCCAGATCGCCCGCGAAGAGGAAGAGACGCGTCTCGCCGCCGAACGCAAGGCAATCGACCTCGCCGAGAAGAAGGCCCAGCGCGATGCGCGCTACGCCGCCCGCAAGGCCAAGGCCCGTCGCTGAGGGCCTGAACGGGCCATCCCTCGTGAGGGAGGCCTCGTCGTCACAATGACTGCAAGGGCTCGGATCGTTGGACCGGATTTCGTATCCGGTGTTTCTATCCGGGCCCTTCTGCGTCGTCGCCTCGGCTCACGCCGATGCCGAACGACAGCGCCGGCTTCAGGCCTCGTTCTCGGCTTCGCCCTCGTCCTTCTCGGACGTCGTCTCGACCTCGCCCTTCGGCTCGGTATCCGCCTCGGGGCGGGGGCCGGCCTTGAACGAACGACGGGGAGCGTTGCCGCGCTTCATCTGCGCCGGCTTCTCGATGGCGCCAAGGCGCTCGGAGAGCTGCTTGGCCCGTTCGTTGAAATCGTTGGTGGTGCGCGACTGAGACGCACCACTCTTGAACGCATTCGCCACTTGGGCCTCATGGAGTTGCCCAGGGCACGGGTTCGTGCGGGGTTGGCCGTGTTCTAGCACGGTTTGCCGCCGAGCGGGCAGTTAACTGTCCGACACGGCGAGCAACGGTCCAGGGCCGGACCGTCGCGGTCTCTTGAGGGGACCGGGTCCGGCTTCAGAACCGGGCCGTCAGGAACAGTCGGACGTTGCGGCCGGGCAGCAGGATCTCATCCTTCTTGAACGAGGCCGAGTTGCGGATGTCGTCGTCGAGAAGGTTGCGCCCCTGGAGCCCCACCGTCACCTCGCTGGCACCGTAGATCACCGGATCGAGGGACCGCGTATACGCCAGCTCGGCGCGCAGATCGTTCCAACCCCGAGTCAGTGTCTCGAACGGCGCGATCTCGGTATGGTCGAAGGCATGGAGCAGGTTCACCCGGCCGAACCAGCCATTCGCCCGCAGGAAGGCGCCGCCGCCCAGGCGATGGGGGGGAATGCGCGGAACGTAGGAACCGTCGTCGAACTGCGCCCGCACGAAATCGTATTGCGCCTCGATCCCGGCCCAGCCGTCGCCGACGGGAAGGATGTCGAGTTGCGCGCCGATCTCGGCGCCGTAGAAGGTCGTGTTGGCCTGCGAATAGACGATCTGGCGCAACTCGTCGCCGCTGCCGCAAGACGCGAAATCGTCATCGCAGCGGTTGCCGGTATCCCGGCGGTAGATGAAGCCGGTATAGCGCGTAACGTATCCGGTGGCGTCGAGGCGCAGGGGACCTTCGGCCCGGCGCAGGCTGAGCTCCACCGTGCGGGCACGCTCCAGTTTCAGGGTGGGATCGCCGATCTCGAAGGTCGAGGAGGCATGGTGCGGCCCCTGCGAGAACAGCTCGTAGCTCGTCGGCGCGCGCTCGACATAAGAGCCGTTGACGCTCGCCACGAACCCGTAGGGCAGGTCCTGCAGGGCTCCGAAACTCAAGCTCTTAGGAGCGAAGCGGCGGGTCAACGCGAAGCTCGTCGGATCGATGCCGCCGGGCAGGTAGTCGGCGGGAAACAGCGTGGCGGTGCTGTTGAGCCGGTCGTTCCCGATCCGGCCCGCCGCCTGGAAGCGCAGGCCGCCGCCCACCGCCAGTTCCTCGAACAGATAACCGGCCAGGGAGCGCGATTCGGTAGGCGGCAGGAAACTTTCCAGCTGTGAATTGAGGACGCGCCGGCTGGTCTGCAGGCCGACCGCGCCGGTGAGGGTGCCGAGCGCGGTGACGACCGGCACGTGCTGCGCCTCGAACCGGGCCTCGACCTCGCGGTTCTTGAAGATCGCCTGCACGCCCTCGGGGCCGGCCACCTCAGCATGGTCGTGGTCATGCTCATGGTCATGGTCGTGGTGCGCCAGACCGATCTCCTCATGGCGGTAGACCGAGCCGCCGGCCCAGAACCGCAGCACCTCGAACGGCCCCTGAAGCGGCCGGTACTCGCCACGGGCGAGCACGCGGTCCTGGTTCGGGTTCAGGCGCGAGCGGGTCTCCTCCGACTCGCCTCCGGGGATCTGGTACATCGCCTCGTAATGGCTGAACGACACGCCGAGGAAGCCGCGATCGCCGATCGCCGAGATCCCGATCGAGCCGCCCTGCGTCTCGGTGGCCGAATTGCGCTGGATGCCGCCCGGAATGGCGTAGGAATCGGTGGCCGTCTTGAAGCCGTCGGCATGGACCGCGATTCCGTTGGCCCCGTCATCGACGCTCGCCGCGCCGAGCCGACCATTATCGACGCTGGAATAGCCGGTGGTGACCTGGCCGGAGACGCCCCGGGCCGGGATGAAGGTGGGCACCTGGTTGTTCTCGGACGAGACCACACCGCCGATGGCGCCGGAGCCGTAGCGCAGGGTCGCGGGGCCGCGGATCACCTCGATCCGGTCGGCGGTGAGCGGGTTGACCGGTACCGCATGGTCCTCGCCGAGATCGGACACGCCGCCATTGACGATGCCGTTCTCCTGGATCCGCACCCTGGCATTGTCGAGTCCGCGAATGATCGGCCGCGAAGCCGCTCCGGGCGCATAGGTCGAGGACGAGATGCCGGGGCGGTCGGAGAGGGCGTCGCCGAGGGTGCGGGGCTGGTTGCGCTGGATCTCGGAGCGGGTGACCACCGTGACGGGGGAGAGGCTGTCGCCGACGACCGGCAGCACACCGGTGGGAAAGCCCCCCACGGCGGAAGGGCCGGGGGCGGGGAGGATCGGGCTCGCGGAGGTCACGCTCAGCTCGGAGAGCGTCGCCTCGGCCTGCTGGGCCGCCGCGGGGGCGATCATCGCGCCGGATGTGAGGCCCGCTCCGGACAGCATCGTCCCGGCCAGCCAGATCCTCGATCGTCTCATCCGTGTCACGCCCCAAAATTACTATGTTATAATGTTTCATTACCGGGGGCGTTTCATGCGGCAAGAGGGGGATGTGAGCCGCGTCGCGGTTGATCTCCGACTGTGGCCGATGCGCATCATTGCCGAAACGGCCGGCAGCGGGCGATGAGCGTGGCTGCGACGAAGGCGGCGCTTGCGCAAGGCTTGGCGCGGGCAAAGATCCCTGTGGTGATCTCCCTCTCCCTCCTCGGCGCAAGCCTTCCCTTCCTGGGCGCAAGCCTTCGCGTACTCGGCCTCCTCCTGCTCGGTCTGTTTCTTCTGCCGCTCGGCAGCCATGCCCTGTGGTGGATGGCGCGGGGCGGTGGCGCGGCGGACTGGGCGGTGGCCGACTGGTCGAGTGCCGGGCTGTTGCGTCCGCCCAAAGCGTCGGACCCGGCCCTCGTCCGGGTCTATGCGGCGCGGGTCGGGCGCTGGCGCGGGATCTTCGCCCATCACAGCTGGATCGTGGTGAAGCCGGAAGGCGCCGCCCGCTACACCCGCTACGACGTGGTCGGCTGGGGGATGCCGGTCCGCACGGACGGCTGGGCCGCGGACGGGCGCTGGTTCGGCAACGATCCGCAGACCGTCCTCGCCCTCGACGGGGACGAGGCTGCCCGCGCCATCCCGGCGATCCGCGCGGCGGTGGCCGATTATCCCTACCGGGCGCTCGGCACCTACCAGGCCTGGCCTGGGCCGAACTCGAACAGCTTCACCGCCCATGTCCTCGCCCGCCTTCCGGAGCCACGGGTGACCCTGCCGCCGACGGCCCTGGGCAAGGATTGGGCGCCGCCGGGTCGCATCGTCGAGCGTACGCCGAGCGGCACCGGCATCCGGTTGACCCTGGGCGGCTATGCCGGGCTTACCATCGGCTGGGTCGAGGGGGTCGAGATCAACCTGCTCGGTCTCGTCGCAGGGCTCGACCTGCGCCGCCCGGCGATCAAGCTTCCGGGCTGGGGCAGGATCGGAACGGCATGACGACACCCCTCTTCATCCGCCCGGCGGAACCCGGCGATGCCGATGCGATCTGGTTCATTCTCGAGCCGGTGATCCGGGCGGGCGAGACCTACGCGCTGCCCCGCGACGGCTCGCGCGAGGCCATGCTGGCCTATTGGTTCGCCCCGGCAAACCAGGTCTTCGTCGCTTTGGACGAGGGCAGGGTGCTCGGCACCTACATGCTGAAGGCGAACCAGCAGGGCGGCGGCGCCCATGTGGCCAATGCCGGGTTCATGACCCATCCCGATGCGGTCGGACGCGGCATCGCCCGCGCCATGGGACGGCACGCCCTCGACGGCGCCACCCGCCAGGGCTTCCTCGCCATGCAGTTCAACTTCGTCGTCGCCAGCAACACCCGCGCGGTGGCCCTGTGGGAAAGCCTCGGCTTCTCGCGGATCGCCCGCCTGCCCGAGGCGTTCCGGCACCCGAGCCTCGGGCTGGTCGATGCCCTGGTGATGCATCGGAAGCTCGGGGCGCACCGGGATTCGTAGAGGTCGGACGTCACGTCACGGTGCGCCGGACGGAACATCGGCAGCCCGAACGCCTTGTCGCGCAACGTCTTCAGCGAGCCCCATGCCCGATCCCTCCCCAACGCCGAACGGCTCGCCCCTGCGCGTCACCGTCGATCTCAACCGATGCCAGGCCTACGCCCAGTGCTGCTACGCGGCGCCGGAGCATTTCGTGCTGCACGGGCGCGAGGCGTTGTTCTACGACCCCGCGCCCTCGACGTCCGACCGTCTCGCCATCGAGCGGGCGCGGGTGTCCTGTCCGGTCCAGGCGATCCGCGTCGAGGATCCGGAGCGGCAAGGCCGATGAAGGGCATGGATGCCGAAGGGCATGCGGTGGTGGTCGGCGCGTCTCTCGCGGGCCTGCGCGGCGCCGAGGCCCTGCGCCGCGCGGGCTTTGTCGGCCGCCTCACCCTCGTCGGCGACGAGCCGCATCGCCCCTACGACCGGCCGCCGCTTTCGAAAGCCGTCTTGACCGGTGACATCGCGCCGGAGGCGACAGCGCTGCCGAACCTCCATGCCTTGGATGCCGAATGGCGGCTCGGTGTCGCCGCCATCGGCCTCGACCGGGAGACCCGCGAGATCCGCCTCGCCGATGGCGCCACCGTGTCTTACGACCGGCTCCTCATCGCCACCGGATCGCGCGCGCGATCCTGGCCGAATCCGACTGAGGCGGGCCTCTCCGGGGTCCATACCCTGCGCGGGCGCGACGATGCCGCGGCTCTCCGCCGGGCGCTCGAGGCCGGCCCGAAACGAGTCCTCATCATCGGCGCAGGCTTCATCGGCTGTGAGGTCGCGGCCTCCTGCCGGGCCCTCGACCGCGCCGTCACCCTGATCGATCCGGGACCGGCACCCCTCGCCCGGATCCTCGGGCAACCGGTGGGCGAGATCGTCGCCGCCCTGCACCGGGCCCTTGGGGTCGACCTGCGCAGCCGGACCAAGGTCGCGCGGCTGGAAGGCGATGCGTCGGGCCGGGTGGTTCGCGCCATCCTCGAGGACGGCGCCACCGTGGAGACCGACCTCGTGGTGGTGGCCCTGGGCGCGGTGCGCAACACCGAATGGCTGAGCGGCTCCGGGCTCGATGCCGGCCCCGGCGGCGTCCTCTGCGACCGGGCCGGTCATGTCCTCGACACGGAGGGACGCCCCGACGAGTTCATTGCCGCCGCTGGCGACGTAGCGCGCTTTCCCCATCCGCTCTACGACGGGCGTCCCGTCGCCCTCGAACATTGGGGCAACGCCGTGGCGCAGGGCGAGCATGCCGGGCACCTGCTGGCTGGAGCGGCCACGGGCGCGGCCTATGCCGAGATGCCCGCCTTCTGGTCCTCGCAGGGCGGCGTCACCATCAAGTCGGTGGGCCTCACCGAAGGGGCGGATGCCATGGTCTTCGCGCAAGGGAGTCCGAAGGAGGGGCGCTTCGTCGTCGTCTATGGCGCCAAGGGTCGCTGCATCGCCGCATTGTCGTTCGATTCCGCGCGCTGGCTCCCCGCCTATGCCGAGCAGATCGCAGCCCGCGCCCCGTTTCCGCCGATCCGCGTTGGGGTCGACCTGCACGGTCTCGCGGTGCTGAAGCCGGGCTTTCCCGAGGAACGGACATCGTCATGAAGACCAGATGCCTGTTCGAGGCGGTCAAGGACGAGGCCAACCGGGCCGATCCCTATCCGCTCTATGCCCGCCTGCGCGAGACGCCGGTCTCGCGCCAGGACGACGGCACCTATGTGGTCTCGACCCATGCGGCGATCACGAGCCTCCTGCACGATCCGCGGATCAGTTCGGAGACCCTTCCGCCGAGCGAGCGCCCACGGACCGGCAACCCGCTCTCGGACTGGATCGTCAACCCGGTCAAGGACCACCTTACAAATACCCATCGCCCCTTCATCTTCCGCGATCCGCCGGACCATGACCGGCTGCGGATGGCCGTGATGGGGCAGTTCACCCATCAGCGGGTCCACGCCATGCGGAGTCGCTCGCATAACCTCGTGGCCGATCTGCTGGACAAGCAGAGCGATGCGACGCGCCTCGACCTCGTCTGCGACCTCGCCTACCCGCTCCCCGTCACGGTGATCTGCGAGATGCTCGGCGTGCCGCCGGAGGACGAACCGCAATTCCACGGCTGGGCGACACAGCTCGCCTCGGCCCTCGAGCCGGACAATCTCGGCAACGCGGAGGCCCGCGCCAAGAACATCACCACCTTCGACGAGATCTCCACCTACATGCGCGGCCTCATTAAGGAGAAGCGCCGGCACCCACAGGACGACATGCTGTCCGGCATGAGCGGCGAATCGGGCAAGGACGGCGGAGCGGGGATGGGCGAGGTCGACCTCATCGCCACCGCCATTCTGCTGCTGGTGGCCGGGCACGAGACCACGGTGAATCTCATCGCTAACAGCATGCTGGCACTGGTGCGGCACCCCGACATCCTCGCGCGACTCGCCAACGAGCCGGACCTCGCCCCGCGTCTCATCGAGGAAATGCTGCGCTACGACCCGCCGGTGCATTTCCGGACGCGGCGGGCGTTGAGCGCCATCGACATCGCCGGCACCACCATCCCGGAGGGCGCCGACATCGTGCTCCTCCTCGCCTCCGGCAATCGCGACCCGGCGGTGTTCCGCGACCCGGACCGGTTCGACCCGGACCGCCCCGACATCCGTCATTTCGGCTTCGGCGGCGGCCTCCATTATTGCGCAGGCGCGCCGCTCGCGCGCTTCGAAGCCGAAGCGGCCCTGGTGGCGCTGGCGCAACGCCTCGTCCATCCACGTCTCATCGACGATCCGCCGCCCTATCGCTCGGGCGCGGCCCTGCGCGGCCCCATGCATCTCCGGCTCGCCATTGAGGGAGTGGCACCCCGCCGCTGAGCTCGCTCGGGCACGATTGCGGCCTTGCCGCCACACCGTGTCCGAAAAGCCGGAGCGACGCGCCTTTCCCCTCTCCGGCCTGCGGCATTGCCTTGCCGTCAGCGCAATTGGCGGTGACGCACCAGTCCATTGCCGAAGTCCCCGCCGGGAAGAGAGATCGATGCCGCGTCAGTTCCTGTCGACCGTTGCCCTCGTCGTCCTCGCCGCAGGCCTTGGGGCCTGCAGCTCGTCGCGCCTCGAAGGGCCGAGCCGCGCCGGCCTCGGTGCCCAGGCCGCCCTCGAGCCGGTCGCTCCGGCCATGCCCGCCGGCCCGGTGACTTCCGCTCCCCTCGCGCCCCCGCCCGGCGCCAGCGCGGCCCCCGTCGATGCGCCGCCCCCGGTAGGGTCCGACGTGGCCCTGGCGCCCGCCCCGGTCGTCGCCGAACCGGTCTACGTGCCGCCGCCGGCTCCGCCGATCGTATCGAGCGGACGCTCCTCGGTGGTGGGAAGTTGGAACGCCAAAGACGCCACGGGCGCGACCTGCAAGGTCTCTCTGTCAAGCGCCCCCGCCCTCGACCTCTACAAGGCGAACGCCTCCGGTTGCGCTAACAAGGATCTGGCGAAGGTCACCGCCTGGGATTACCGCGACGGCGAGGTCTATCTCTACCAGCCCGGCGGCACCGTGACGGCCCGCCTGCGCCAGGGCGGCGGTGCGTTGGACGGAGCCCTTTCCAAGTCCGGCGCCTCGCTGGCCCTGGCTCGGTAGCAACTTACGGCGTCACATCACGAAACCGGTACAAAGCCTTGCCGTTGCTGAGTTTCAGGGAACGATCGTAGACTCTCACCCGCCCCTTCAGGGCGTGACCCGAAGCCCCAGCAACCAGGTATTGGCGCTGAAGCTCGACCCGGCGGAGGTGCTGTCGATCTGCTGGTAGATGTAGCTGCCGCGCATGGAGAGCCAGCGGTTGAAGCGGTAATCGAGCCGGGCGGTGGCCGAGAAGCCGCGCTCGGTGATGTTCACCCGGTCGTAGTCGCTGGCGAGGTAGCCGCCGCCCAGCGTGATCGACAGGTTGCGCAGGAGGTCGTGCTGCACCTCCAGGGTCACCGCCTTGGTCAGCACGCCGCTCGATCCCGGGACGGCGGTCTCGATGATACCGGTGGCCGCGTTGAGCCGCACGGTGGTGAGCGGGCTCGCCGTCCAGATCAGCGCTGCGTTGACGATCGGGGCGGTGAGGTCCTTCAGGCCTGGATCGACATAGGTCCGGTGCTGGAGACCCGCCGAGACCTCGCCGTTGACGAAACGGGTGAGCGCCACGCGGGCGCCGCCCGTCACGGTGATGCCATCGGAATTCCGGCGGATCCCATTGGAATCGGTGCGCAGGTCGTAGACGCGGGTATCGGCCAGGACATCGACGAAAGGCGAGATGACGGGCGAAATCTCGTAGGAGGCGCGCAGCCTCAGGCCGTATTGGTTCAGGTTGCGGTCGCTCTGGTTCAGGATCGCCCCGTTGGAGAGCGTCGCGCTCTCGAACTCCGACCGGTCGATGAGGCCGCGCAGGGACACCTGCAGCCGATTGAACGTCTCGGTGACGCCGATCGTCGTGCCGTAGCTCGCCACGATCGGGCGGTTCGAAAGCGTGGCGTTGATGTCCGGCGAGCCCGGCCGCTGCGTCTCGACCAGGAAGCGGGTCTCCACGTCGAGGGTGGTGCTGCGGTTGGCGTCGAGGCGCAGGCGAACGGTGCCCGCGCCATTGGGCCGGCTGGCGGCCTGGTTGTCGGGAAAGTCGAGATAGCCGCCGCGAAGTTCACCCGCGAGTTCATGCGAAGACCAGTCGCTGCGGAAGGCGAGCTCGCCCTCTGTCCGCAGGGCGAGCGACCCCTTGGCGCGGTCAGCGGTGATCTGGTCCGGATTGGTGTCGTAACCGACGCTCTGCTGGAACACCGGCAGGAAGGTGAAGGTCCCGAGTTTGATGCCGAGGGGGGCATAGGCTTCGTCCACCGCGAGCGGCCTGCGCAGGGCGGCGCCGAGGAAGGCGCCCGGCGTGCCGATTCCGGCGAGCGGCAGCAGAGTCAGGGATGGGGCCGAGGGCGGGACGGGCGACGGGGTCGGCAGTGGCGCACCGACGACGGCATTGCGGATCACAGGTGTGAGGCGCAGGTCCGGCGGCGGCGTCTGCACGATGGACCGGACCGGCCGCGCCGTCGACACGCCGAAACGGCGCGGCGGGATCGCGCGCAAGCGCAGGAGATCGGTGGGATTGCGGTTGTTGCCGGCGCTCGTGGCCGGACGCGCGACGGGCGCGAGGGAGCGCCGTCGGGCAGGGTTTCCGGCCGAACCGTCGTCGGTCTGCGAGAAAGCGCCGTCGCTCGGGGAGGCGGCGCCGGTGGATGCGTCGCCGGAGGCCCCGCTGCCCCGCAGGGTCGGGCCGCCTGCGGTACCAGCACCCGTGGCCGAGGATGGATTCGTGCTGCCGAAGGTCGGTGCGGCGGGCCGCGGCGCCTGGCTCGACTGAGCCTCGGCCTGGCTTCCGGGCAGGGCGACGGCGGCCGTCAGGATCAGGCCGTGAAGCCCCCTCCTGCGCCATCCTGCGATCGGCCCTGCACGCATCACGGACGAGTGTCTCTCCGCGGGTCCCCGCCTCGAGCGGTGCGCGCGACAGGACCGCTGCCCAGGATGTTTCGCGGACGTCCCTTCGCGCATCCCGGACCGGCGCGACGGACGCGGCGGCCAAAAAATCGTCCCGGGGGATCGCGCACGTTCAAGACGCACGGCCAACACATCGGGACGGCTCTTCGCCGACCCCAACGTGGTAAAAGAACAGGGTTAGCGTTGTCTTAAGACCGCGTCATCGAGAGGGTGGATCGAGGCCGGGCCCGACAGGACCGGCACGGTGGGACGGGCAATCATACGGGGGCGAGGAGCGGCCTGCTCAAACGGTCCGACCACGTCACCGACGATCCCGGTGCCGCACGTTCCATGGCGTTCAAGGCGTCGACGAGTGCGTCGGCTTCCGCGAAGGCAAGCCCGACCTGCCGCAGACCCTTCACCCATGCCGGCCGACCGGTCTTGGTGTCGAAGACGGTCCACCTGTCGAGGCTCCGGTCATCGGAGCGGAGATCGTAGGTGATACGGCAATCGATGAACATCACTGTTCCACATGGTGCTGGGCACGATCGCGGCCCCGGGGTCACGGAAACACTACCATCCCGCATAGTCCTGCCATCCTCCATTTGGGGGATGGCGACTGTCCCGCCAGCGGATCGGCACCTCGGGCGGAAGCGGGCCGCGTCAGCCGAGCCGGTGATAGGCCTTGAACCAGCGCACGAAGGCCGGGATGCCGACTTCGATCGGCGTCGTCGGGGCGTAGCCGAGGTCGCGGGCGATGGCGCCGAGATCGGCGTAGGTCTCCCTCACGTCGCCGGGCTGCATCGGCTCGGACCGGCGGATCGCCGGGCGCCCGCAGGCCTCCTCCAGCACGTCGATCATGTGCAGGAGCGGCACGGATGTGTTGTTGCCGATGTTGTAGAGGCGGTGCGGCGCATGGCTGCCGCCCGCCTTCTCTGCGCCGTCATCGGGGGGCGGATTGTCGAGGCAGGCGAGGATGCCGGCGACGATGTCGTCGATATAAGTGAAGTCGCGCCGCATCGCGCCGTCGTTGAACACGCGAATCGGCTCTCCGGCGAAGATCGCCTTGGCGAACAGCCACAGGGCCATGTCGGGCCGTCCCCAGGGCCCATAGACGGTGAAGAAGCGCAGGCCCGTCTGGGGCAGGCGATAGAGATGGGCGTAGGTCTCGCTCATCAGCTCGTCCGCTTTTTTGGTGGCGGCATAGAGCGAGACCGGATGGTCGACGCGGTCTTCGACCCGGAAGGGCAGGGAGGTATTCCCGCCATAGACCGAGGAGGACGAGGCATAGGCGAGATGCGCCACGCCCCGGTAGCGCGCGAATTCCAGGATATTGAGGTGACCGACCACGTTGGCCTGGATGTAGGCGCGCGGGTTCTCGATGGAGTAGCGCACCCCGGCCTGAGCACCGAGATGGACGATCCTGTCGATCCCATCCCCCTCCAGGCCCCTGTCCAGGGCCTCGTGATCGGAGAAGTCGATGGGCAGGAAGCGGAACGCGTCGCCCCGGCGCGTCGCGATATCGGCGATCCGGTCCCGCTTGAGCGCAACGGAATAATAAGCGTTGAGATTGTCGATGCCGATGACCGTCTCGCCACGCGCGAGCAGGCGATCGGCCACATGGTAGCCGATGAAGCCCGCGGCTCCGGTCACGAGAATCGCCATCTTCGGGTCGAGGCCTCATCGTCGCCCGGACCGCCTGCCGACGAGGCCGGCGGCGATCCGGAAAGGTCCGTTCAGAGTCGCTCGTAGAGTTCCTTGAGGCGCCCGCGATAGATCTCGGGGCTGTATTTCGCCGCCTGGACCTTGCCCATCTCGGAGAGCCGCCCGCGCAGGTCCGCATCCGAATCCACCGCGCGGATCGCGTCGGCGATGTCGCGGGCGTCGTAGGGATTGATCAGCAGCGCGGCGTCGCCGGCGACCTCCGGCGTCGAGCCCTCCTTGGAGGTGATGACCGGGGTGCCGAGCAGCATGCTCTCCAGTACGGGCAGGCCGAATCCCTCGTAGAGGGACGGGAACACCACGCCCTTGGCGCCACGGATGAGGCTGACGAGGAGCGAGAACGGCGCGTAGTCGAACCGCCGGATACGGTCGCGCTGGTAGGTCATGTTGTCGATCTGCTCGAGATACGAGTTCGTCGTCGGATTGATGAACTTGAACTCGATATCCGATTTCCAGGCCGCGCCGCCCACGATGACGAGAGGCGCCGAGACCTGGCTCGCAAGATAGGCCTCGACGAGGCGGCCGACGTTCTTCTTGGGCTCGATGGCGCCGAAGAACAGGAAGTAGCCCTTGTAGGGCAGGCCGAACGCACCCTCGATCTCGCGGCGGACCACGTCTTCGGGCTTATCGGCGAACTTCTTCGGGATTTCCACCGACTGGTAGGTGTTGGTGATCCGGTGCTCGGGGCAGCCGAGCAGGTTGATGATGTCGCGGCGCGAAGTCTCGGACACGGTGACGATGTGGTCGGCATCCTTCACGATGCGCCGCATCAGGCGCAGGTAGCGCCGCTTGATGTCGCCGGTGGTGAAGGGCAGGCGCAGGGGCACGAGGTCGTGCAGGGTGTAGATGTTCTTGGCGCCCGGAATCCGGATCGGCAGAGGATAGGTCCAATGCATGATGTCGGGCGTGCGCAGGCCGCTGACGCGCAGGGTGCGGTTGTAGGTCTTGAAATAGGCGAGCGCGACGTCGAACAGGTTCACGCTGTTCCAGATCTGGTCAAAATACGGCATCCGCGCTTCGAACGTCTTGCTGATGACGGTGCCGGTGATCGGCACCTTCACCGCACGCCGCCCGAGGGGCGAGGTGAGCTGGTCGCGGATATAGCGCAGGATCACCAGCCATTGGGGCGGGGTGCCCACCGCCGGATCGAAGAACGAGATCTCGCGCAGAAGCGCGTCGATGCCCGGCGAGGCGCGGGTCCCGTAGAGGACGTCGGTCCGGTAGCCGAGCTCGTGCAACTCGTAGCTCAGGTTACGGGCGTAGGTGGCGACGCCGGTCCCCTTCTCCAGGCCGAGATTGTACCCATCCAACATCACACTTTTAGGCATTCCGGACTTCCTCGGATGGTTCTGCGATGGGTCGGTGGCGACAGGAATGAAAGACTCGGACCACATGCGGTCTCACGCGCCGATGGCTCGGCCTCGTGCCGTCCGAACTCCGTTCCTCCTCGGACGCTGACGCCTGCGGGAGGACGGAGTTCGGCTCTTCTCGGATCGCCGCGTGGCCTCGGCGATCCGACGCGTCCCGTGGGGCCGGGCGCCTAGAACTTGAGCGCCTTCAGCACCTTCGGCTCCACCGGCCAGGGGGTCGCCTCGAACTCGACCGCCTTCGGCAAGGGGAAGGCCTCGAACAGGGCCTGGGGCGAGTAGGTCAGGGGCCGCCATGTGGCCTTGATCCAGTCGACGGCCTTGTCCCATTCGGGCTTGGCGCGCCGCTCCAGGCAGAAGGCGTTGAGGCGGGTCACGCCGGCGCCGAGATAGAAATCCCGCACCCGGTGATCGACCTTCTCCTCATCGTCGTCGAGCTTGAGCTCGCGGCCCTCGCCCTGGCCATAGGTGGCGAACCAGGCACTGGGAATACCGTAGCATTCCGCGATCACGAGGCCGTGGAGCGAGGTGGAGAGGATGTGCCGGCAGGACACGATCTCCTCGACCTTGGCGCGCAGGGACGGTGCGTCGCGTTCGGTGATCGTGTTGATGATTCGGATATCGCCCTTGCGCTCGGGCGGGATACCGTAGCGCGTCATCACGTCGAGGACGGTGGCCGCGGGATCCTGGGAGGCGAGCTCGGTCAGGTGGACGATGACGCCGATCTCATGGGTCTTCGCCACATGGCCCATGGGCCAGAACTTGGGCAGCAGGTAGACCGGATCGCCGTAGATTTCCGGCACCGCGATGCCCTGCGCCCTCAGCACGGCGCCGGTCTTGGGCCCGCGCACGGCATGGACGTGGAACTCGGTTCCCGCCGGGCGCTGGTAGGGCGCCGGGTTCGGGTTGCCCGGGCAGCGCTGGGCATCGAGACCGGTGCCCCACATGTGCACCGTGCCCTTGCTGATGGCGTGGCCGATGGTTCCGACCGCGACGAGGCGCTCGGAATTGCTGTCGAAGCCCGCATGCCGCACGACGCGACCGGAGATGGCGGCGACCATGACGGCGCTCAGTGCGTCACCGAAATTGGCATAGGGAAACTTCGGCGAACTGGCCGCCCAGGCCAGGGGCACCGAGCCGGGCGGCAAGGTCGATTTAATGCGCTTCAGGAGAGCGACGGAGCTCTTTTTTTTTTCTAGCTTCGCCTTTGCGACCAGGGCAGCATCTTCGCCAGCCGGCTCGGAGACAGTCTTTTCGGCCACAGCTCTTGCAGCGGCTTTGGGAGCGCCTTTGGGAGATTCGTCAGGAAATCGGGCAGCGGCCACCTTGGCACCTCCCGGAAATTCCTTGCGGTCGAGACGGTTCAGCTCGCCCACATCGTGGCGGAGTTTCAGGTCTGTGAGCGCCTTGTGCTCCCAGATCGTCTCGCCGGGCGCGGCGGAGATCGGGCTCAGATCGACCGGGAAGGCGTTGATCAGGGCATCGCCATCGAAGGTCTTCGGCGACCAGCTCTTGTCGATCGCCTTCATGATCGCGGGCCAGTCGCTCGGCTTGGGCCGCGGCTGGTTGAAGACGTCGATCTTCGGCAGGCCGAGGCCGGTATAGAGATCGACGATGCGCAGATCGACGTCGCCACCGGGGGTGAGTTCCACCGATTGCAACCCGTCCTTGCTCAGGCTCGGCGCGAAATACAGGCAGGGAATGCCGTAGGATTCCGCGATCACCATGCCGTGGAGGCTGGTGGAGACGATGCGCTCGCAGGACAGGATCTCGTCGATCTTCGACTGAAGCGCACCGACATGCAGCTCGGTGACGGTCGTGATGAGATGGATGTCGTCGGCGAGTTCGGCCGGAATCCGGAAGCGCGCGATCTCCTTGCGCGGCACCGCCTCCATCTCGCGGTTGGCGAGTTCCGAGAGGTGAAGGATGACGCCGAGTTTGTAGCGCTTCTTGACGGTCGGCTTGTAGAATCGGGGGAGCAGCCAGACCGGGTCGCCGTAGGGAACGGCGTGCGAGAGGGTCTTGGCCGAGAGGAGCGATTCCGAGACCGGGCCGCGGGTGGCGGTCACGGTGAAGTGCGACTCCGCGGACGGGACGAAGGGTTTCTTCTCGGCCGCCGGCGCGGAGGGGTTGGCCCAGTTCGAGCAGCCCGTGCCCCAGAACCAGACTTCGCCGTTGGCGAAACCGTGCCCGATCGTACCGACGCAGGACAGGCGTGGCGCGAACGACTTCATCGGCGCCCTGCGGATCGGCTTGCCCGAGAGCAGAGCGATCATCACCGGGCTCAGAGCGTCGCCGAAGTTGAGATAGTTCATGTCCAGGGTCGAACCGGCCCAGGCCAGCGGAATCTCGCCTTTCTCACGCACGTACCGGGTGATGGATGTCGCCATAGATCGCGTCCTCGGTTCTTGGATTTTCTAAAACAAAAACAATGATCGTATCGTGATGGTGCGATTCAAATCCGCCAGCATCGACACGCCCGACGCTCTTGGACTCGTCCCACCGCAACCGGAAACAAGGGCTGCGCAAAAAATTCCATCAACGCACGAGTGACTATATTCTTGGCAGCTCGACGCGATTGCCGAACTCGCCCTGTCGGCGGACACCGAGGTCATCCTGCATCTGATTGCCTGAATGCCAAGTCCGCCAATCCTCCCAAGTCATTGGTGCGCCTGATTAAGGCGGATTCTGCGGGGTGTCCAGGGCGGGATGTCGCGGCATCGGCAAAACCGTAGGGTGCCATCGGTCTCGCTCCGGCCAGCGACAAGCGGGGAGGGCTGGCCGTCATCACGACGTGGTCTGTGGAACGCGCTGCCTGGCTGCGCCCGACGGCGGGACGACGCGCCGGGGCGGGGCTGGGCGCTTGGCGACCCGCACGGTCTTCGCCCCCTCGTCTACACGCTTCAAAGCCGCGATGATCTGCCGGCCGGTCTCAGTCCAGGTGGTGGGCCGATAATTTCTGTCGATCTCGCGCTCCTTCTCCCGGAGCAGCTCGGGATCGGTGGCGTAGGTCTTGATCTTGGCGGCCCACTCGCTCGGCATGTGGGGAGGCGCATAATCGACGAAATGCTGGCCCACCTCGGGCAAGGAGGTGGTCTTCGAGACGATGCCGAACTTGCCGAAGCTCAGGGCCTCGGCCACCGGCAGGCCCCAGCCCTCGTAACGGGAGGGAAACACGAACATCTGGCAGTTCTTGTAGAGGGTCCGCAGCGCCAGATCGTCGACCTTGGCGAGAAAGTGGAGCTTCCGTGCCAGCGGCGTCCGCCTGACGATGGCGCGCAGCATCATGCGCTTCTTGCGCTTGCTGTGCCCGACGCAGACGAGGCTCGGAGCCGCCTGCTCGTTGCCCTTGAAGGCCAGCGACCAAGCCTTGATGGCGACGCGGTGGTTCTTCCGCGGGTGTACCGACGAGACGTAGAGGATGTACGGCCCCTTGACCTTCAGCGGCTTCGGCGGGGTGTTGTCGCCAATCTGAGACACACCGAAGTTGAGCGTCACGATCCGCCCGCAATCGAACCCCTGATAGGCGATGAGCGCGTCCGCGGTGGCGCGGGACGGCGTGAAGATCACATCCGCAGTCTCGAGCACGAGGTCGATCCAGCGCTTGAACGTCGCATGGGCCGACCGGAACGTGAGCTTCGGCCGCTCGATCGGCAGCATGTCGTGGACGAGGATCGCCTTGCGGCATGAGATGTCGGCGGATTTCAGCGCGCTGACGATGCCCGCATAGTTCGAGCGCGACCAGCTCGCCCCGAGCATGACCAGCCACGGAGCCGACCGGGGCATGGAACTGTCGGCGGCCGCCGCCGGCTGGTTCTTGAAGATGCGGACGTAGCTCAGCTCCTCTACCGCCTTGGCGACGAGGGAGCGGCCCTGGACGGTGTTGGTTCGGCCATACGCCTCGATCAGCTCCAGCATCGGAGCGCTGATGGGTGCGAGCCGCCGCTTGAACGGCGTGATGCCGATGGGAGTGATGACGCAGTCGAGATCGTCCGCCTGGATCGCGCTGGTGATTTCGTAGACGACCCGCTGGATCCCCGTGATCGGCAGCCCTCTTTTGAAGAAGGAGACCAGATCCGTGTAGTCCATCAGAATGTTCGAAGCTGTCATGGAACCTGCATTTTGGTTCCGACGATGGACATGCATCGCCGCATGACATGCATCCTTCTCTGACCGCCCCCGGAGACAGCGATTCTGGCCATCGTTCGGAACGCCCCGCCTCTTCAAAAACGCAGCGGCCATGTGCGTGCACGACGCGTCGAAAATATGACCTTATCCCACTGCCGGACGAGGCTACTGCATCGCACCAACGGCGCATAGCCGGTCAGGTGAAATGAGACTCTTCATCGATCACGATGGCGGGCATTACGGGGGGAGCGGTAGCGCTTGAGACGAAGAGGTCCACGACCCTCATCCGACGTCTCGTCCGGCACAGCCAGGGACCGGAGAAGGTATTTGGCTCCCCGAGTAGGACTCGAACCTACGACAAAGCGATTAACAGTCGCTTGCTCTACCAACTGAGCTATCGGGGACCACGGCGGGGTCTCTACACACGGCTTTGGCGGGACGCAAGGCCTGTTCGCATATTTGTCGGCTTTGTTTACGGCCTCGCCCCGCTTTGGCCTCGTGGCGCGGAATCCCCGTTGCGGACGGGGCCCGGCCTCTGTAAGAGACCGGTCACCCCAGATCGACCGCCCGATCCGGGGGGGCGCCATTCCGTCCTCGATGGGATGTGGCAGAGGCCTCGTGGCGGAGTGGTTACGCAGAGGACTGCAAATCCTTGCACCCCGGTTCGATTCCGGGCGAGGCCTCCAATTTTTCTCGACCTCCGATTTGAAGATAGAGAGCGACCGGTCATGGCCGGGGCGCCTCATCCCGTTGGTTCGGTCCATCCGAACGAACGCGTCACGGCCTTACCCCAGGCGGTGTAGAGCCGGTTGCGCCGGTCCTCGTCCATGCGAGGGTGCCAGCGATGGTCGACGCCCCAATTGGCGACGAGGTCGCCGGTGCCGGCCCAGTATCCCGTGGCGAGGCCGGCCGCGTAGGCGGCGCCCAGCGCCGTGGTCTCCGTCACCTTCGGGCGCAGCACCGGCACGGCGAGGAGATCCGCCTGGAACTGCATCAGGAGGTCGTTGCCGACCATGCCGCCATCGGCCCGAAGCTCGGTGATCGGAATTCCCGAATCCGTCTCCATCGCTTCGATGACCTCGCGGGTCTGGTAGGCAGTGGCCTCCAGGGCGGCACGGGCGATATGGCCCTTGTTGGCATAGCGGGTGAGGCCGGCGATGATGCCGCGCGCGCTCTCCCGCCAGTGCGGCGCGTAGAGCCCCGAGAAGGCCGGCACGAAATACACGTCGCCATTGTCCTCCACCGTGCGGGCGAGGGGCTCGATCTCGGCGCTGTCCCGGATGAGGCCGAGATTGTCGCGCAACCACTGGACCAGGGCGCCGGTGATGGCGATGGAGCCTTCGAGGGCATAGACCGGCGCCTCGTCGCCGAGCCGGTAGGCGAGGGTGGTGACGAGGCCGCAGGTGGAGGGCACCGGAGCCGTCCCGGTATTCATCAGCACGAAGCAGCCGGTGCCGTAGGTGTTCTTGGCCTCGCCGGGCGAGAAGCAGGCCTGGCCGAACAGGGCAGCCTGCTGGTCCCCGAGGATGCCGGCGATCGGCACCCCGGGGAGGGCGCCCCGCGTCTCGCCATAGACCGCGCTCGACGAGACGATCCTCGGCAGCATCGCCCGTGGGATGCCGAAGGCCGAGACCATGCCGGCATCCCAGTCGAGGGTGTCGAGGGCCATGAGCTGGGTGCGGCTGGCATTGGTCGCGTCGGTGATGTGGAGGCCGCCCTGCGGGCCGCCGGTGAGGTTCCAGACGAGCCAGGTGTCGAGGGTGCCGAACAGGACATCCCCGGCCTCGGCCGCAGCACGGGCACCAGGCACCCGGTCGAGGAGCCAGACGAGCTTCAGACCGGAGAAGTAGCTCGCCAAGGGTAGCCCCGTGACCGCCCGGAAACGATCCTTGCCGCCGTCGCGCGCGAACTCGGCCACGAGCCCGTCCACCCGCGTATCCTGCCAGACCAGGGCGTTGTGGAGCGGGCGCCCGGTGGCGCGATCCCAGATCAGCGTGGTCTCGCGCTGGTTGGTGATGCCGATGGAGCCGAGGTCCGAAGGCCGCAGCCCCGCCGTCTCCAGGGCCTCGCGCATCACGGTCCGGGTGTTGCGCCAGATCTCGTTGGCGTCGTGCTCCACATGGCCGGGTCGGGGGTAGATCTGCTCGTGCTCGCGCTGGGCCACCGCGATGATCGCGCCGCCGCGATCGAAGACGATGAAGCGCGTGCTGGTCGTGCCCTGATCGATCGCCCCGACATAGCGCGACATGGCCGTCTCCCCCCTCGATGGTGCGCGGTGCCGGTCATGCCGCTTCGGGCTTGGCCTTCACCTCCATATAGGCTTCGAGCCGCGCCCGTCCCTCGGGCGGCAGATGCAGCCCGAGCTTCGAGCGGCGCCAAAGGATGTCTTGTGCGCTGCGTGCCCATTCCCGGTCGATCAGATACGCCACCTCGACCTCGGTGAGCCCTTCCCCGAAATCCGCCCCGAGATCGGCGAGAGTCCGGGCCGGGCCGAGCAGTTCGTCCGTGCAGGTGCCGTAGGCCCGGGCAAGGCGCCGTGCCATCGCCGGCGGAAGGAAGGGCCTGCGCGCCATGAGGTCGGCGAGGAACCGCTCGAAATCGGCACCCGGCATGTCGCCGCCCGGTAGGACCGCATCGCCGGTCCAGGCGGGCTTCATTCCGGACCGATAGGGAGCGAGCTTCCCCAACGCGTGTTCGGCCAGGCGCCGGTAGGTGGTGATCTTGCCGCCGAAGACCGAGAGCACGGGCAAGCGGCCATCCCGGTCGGAGACGTCGAGGACGTAGTCGCGGGTGACCGCGGAGGCATTCGCGGCGGCATCGTCGAAAAGCGGGCGCACGCCCGAGAAGCTCCAGACCACGTCGTCGAGGCCGATTCGAGCCCGAAACGACCGATTGATGCAGTCGCAGAGATAGCGGATCTCGTCCTCGGAAATGCGGACCGGGCCCGGTTCTCCGGCATGGGGCACGTCGGTGGTACCGATGAGGGTGAAGGCGCCCTCGTAGGGGATCGCGAAAACGATGCGTCCGTCGGGCTGCTGCAGGATGTAGGCGTGGGGGCCGTCGTAGAGCTTGCCGACCACGATGTGGCTGCCCTTGACGAGCCTGACCGCCGCCCGGCTGGCGAGGCCGAGGGTGTGCCCCAGGGTCTCGCTCACCCAGGGACCGGCCGCATTGACGATCATCCCCGCACGCACGGTCTCGCTTCGGCCGCTCCAGGTGTCGCGGATCGTGGCGGCCCAGAATGTCCCGTCGCGATGGGCTGATTCGACGGTGGTGCGCGTCCGGATCTCGGCCCCGCGCTCGCGGGCGTCCATGGCGTTGAGCACCACGAGGCGACTGTCCTCGACCCAGCAATCCGAATAGGCGAAGCCCCGCGTCAAACGCGGCTGCAGCGGCAGGCCGAAATCCGAGCGTCGCAGAGCCACCGACGCGGAGCCGGGGAGGGCGCGCAGGCGGGCGAGGTGGTCGTAGAGGAACAGTCCGAGCCGCAGCATCCAGGCGGGGCGCAGGCCCTCGTCATGCGGCAGGACGAAACGCAGCGGCCAAATGATATGGGGCGCCAGCCGCAGCAGGCGCCCGCGCTCGGCCAAAGCCTCCCGCACCAGCCGGAACTCGTGATGTTCGAGGTAGCGCAGGCCGCCATGGATGAGCTTGGTGGACGAAGACGAGGTGAATTCGGCCAGATCCCCGCGCTCGCAAAGCATGACCCGCAGGCCGCGCCCCGCCGCATCGCGCGCGATGCCCGCGCCGTTGATGCCGCCGCCGATGACGAGGAGATCGTAATCGCTTGCGTCCAACCCGTGACCTCTCTCACCCCATTCCCGAAATCCTCCCGACGAAAGGGAAGCCAGGCCGAGCCGGCACGGCCGTCTCCATCAGGACGCCCGCGCCGGAGTAACGCGGGATCGGAGATATCGGCGAGCGGCCCGGAGTGAAACGATACGAGAATCCATCGGGCCTCAAGAGGTTTTCGCTGCGGGCGGAACGGCATGCCTGTTTCCGTAGGCCGACGTTGCGGCACGATCCTCTCCCTTCGGCCAGCAGCCGATCGGCCGCCATGCGTCCGGCCCCTTCGTGCGCGCCGGATGCCTCACACCTCTGTCTCGGCCTCGATCTCGCGCACTTCGTCGGGCCGCTTTGCCGCTGCGTGCGGACGAATGGCCCGGACGCGCAGACCGCATGCGGCTCCAATGTGACAGTCCCTCCATGAGTCCTGCCAATCGCAACACGGGATCCATTTCCTTCGAGCGATCGCTCTGTTTGGCATCATCCGGGTGGTTGACCGGACAGGAACAGTGCCTTATGCGAACAACCTCGTTGGGAAGCGCTCACGAAGCTTCCGGCCCAGCTCGAAGAACGGCGGCAAAAACGCCGCGTCTTTCATGGGTTCGTTGGGGGATAGTTTAACGGTAGAACAGTGGACTCTGACTCCTCTAGTCGAGGTTCGAATCCTCGTCCCCCAGCCACTGTCACACCTAAGTCATTCAGATCATTGACCTCCTCGCGCAGTCGCCCTGCGGCGTGAGCCTGTTGCACCATTCCGCTGCTACACAAGGCACCCAGCCGAGCGTTGATGGAGCGGAGTGGCACCGATCGCGAATGTCGTCCTGCGTGGACGCACCTTTCATTTCCGCCGACGCGTACCGACCGGCCTGCGGCTGAGATTGCGCCTCACCGAGATGGTACGCGGCCTCGGGACATCGGACGCTCGCACTGCCAAGCTGCGGGCCTGTCAGCTATACGTCGCGTCAGAGACTATCTTCTCGACCCTCCACGCGACGCCGCTCCTCGACCAAGAGAACCAAGGGCGACCGACGCGCGGCGCAATTCTGAGCGACGTCCGTGAGTGCCGCGTCGTTCAGGACGAGACAATGGCGGCGCGAAATTGCGGGGCGCTTGCCTGCAACCGCTTAAAGGAGGCGGGCTTCGTCACGAGTCATAGCCTCACCAAACAGGGCATCGCAGCCGCCGACCTCTGTCCTGCGGAACTTGCCCAAGCGCAGCAGCCAATACGCCGCCGAGGCCTATCGCGAACAGCTCGCCGACATGAAGGCGATGCCCTCCATGAGCCGAACGGGCCGCTGTTACGATAACGCCCCTATGGCAAGCCCTCATTCCGCGTCTGTCGAAGGACTTCCACACCCTCACGATCGACACCATTCCACCAGCGACGATGGGCGTCCTCGTCCGATCCGGGCTCCGGCGGATCGGACGAGGACGTATCTATCGACCCCGCGCGGCGCTCAGGCGCTCAGGCTTCGCATCCAGCCGAGGAGCACCGGGGCGCTGTCCTGGCCACGATGCGCGAGCGACCGCTCCGCCACGGCCTCGCTCGGAAGAAATCCAAAGCGCCTGCGAAAGGCACGGCTGAAGGTCTTCTCGTCGGAGAAGCCCGTAGCGTAGGCAACCGATGAGATGCGCGGGCGCCCGCCCGCCGCGCCGAGGAGCTTCATCGCCCGCAGCAGGCGTCGCTCGCGAATGTGGCTGGCGACCCCATCCTCCTCCTCGAAGAGCCGGTAGAGGGTGGCCCGCGAGAGACCGAACCGAAGGATCAGCGCGTCGATCCCGAGGGATTCCGAGGCCAGTTCCTGCTCGATGAACTGGCAGATGGCGACCTTGTTGAGCCGGTCCAGCGCTGGCGCCTGGTTCGCGTCGGGCTGGAAGCAGGCGGCGCAGAGATCGGCCGCCGCGCTCGACAGGTAGCGCAGCTGGTGCGCCTCGGTGGAGGCGGCGCTGGCCACGAGACCGGACAGGTAGGTGTAGGACAGGTGCCGCACGGGGGCCGAGCGGTAATCGAGGGGTTGCCCGTGAAGGTTCTCGATGGTGGCGATCTGGTCGCCGAGGAGCTTGCGCGGCAGCATCACGTTGGTGGCCGAGACCGGCCCGGCCTCGCTGACGATCGGCTGCGTGAGGTCGAACACCACGAGCTGCGAGGCATTGATCTCCGTCGCGCGCCGGGCACCACCCATCCGGCTTTGGCCGGCGGTGTAGAACTGGATCAGGATGTGGTCGACGCCCTGCCGGGCGATGGTCCGGGCCGAACGCTTCAGGCGCTGGGCCGGCGCGGTCACGGAGCCGATCAGGGCTTCCCCGAAATGATACGTGGTCAGGGAGATCGGAGAGGCCAGGTCGGCATCCGGCGCGAGCTCCGCTTCGAAGATCGGCGCGAGATGACTGCACCACGACTGAGCCAGCAGTGCCGGGTCGGTGGGAGCGATGAAACGGTCGCAGAGAATGCCCGTCACGGATCAGCGGCCTTCAATGCAGCGAAGGCCCGTGGACGGTACCAAGAAGCACAGACCCCGAGACCTTCTGGAAGATCTATTCCAATGCGAACGTCTCATTGGGATCATCATCGACCAACATGACATTTACAATCAATCATGTCGATCAACTCCTCCAATAACGCTACGATTTCCAACTACTTAAGCGTTAATGGACAACCTAACTAGAATACGACAAACATTTAACAAATCTTTAATCGACGGACACTTGGATTTCAACGCCGTTTTTTAGACGATCACCAGTCTCACCGGGCGATGGAAATCCGGCCTGCCGCCAAGCTCATCTGAAATGGGCCGGCGGCCAAGGCAAGCCGCACGACCCGTCTGCGGGCTCGACTATGAGACAAAAACGACTATGTTTGAGATATAAAGTAACATAAAAGCATTTTGAGACAAAACATCACTCAGATGGGATGAAACGCCCCTCAATACAAACACAGTTGAGATGCGGATTAAGATCTCGATAAGTGGATCACCCCCTGTCTGGGGCGTCGCCAACAGGGCGATGTCTCGATCAACAGGATCCGCCCGATGTCCAGCGTCACCCTCACGGCCGCAACGCGCCAGAACCTGCTCTCGCTCCAGGATACGGCGAGCCTGCTCTCGACCACCCAGAGCCGGCTCTCCACCGGCAAGAAGGTGAACTCAGCGCTGGACAACCCGACGAACTTCTTCACGGCGCAGAGCCTGTCGGCGCGCTCCAGCGACATCAGCTCGCTGCTCGACGGCATCTCCAACGGCGTCCAGGCGATCCAGGCGGCGAGCCAGGGCATCACCTCGATCACCAAGCTCCTCGAGACCGCCAAGTCCACGGCCAGTCAGGCGCTGGCCGACAAGACCGGCGGTAGCAGCGGCATCACCGGCGGCGCGACGGCGCAGGCCGCCAAGGTGACGGCCACCTCGACCCTGGCCTCCCTCGGCACCACCGGCGCCACCGGCGAGACCACCTTCGACTTCTCCGGCCCGACCAAGGACGCCTCCCTCGAGATCACCCTGGGCGGCACCAAGTCGACCATCCGCATCGATTCGACCACCCTGGCCTCGTCCGGCACCGACCTCTCCAAGGTCACGTCGGACCAGCTCCTCACCGCCATCAACGGCCAGATCGCCAACAACAGCGCGCTGGCCGGCAAGGTCTCGGCCGGCACCAGCCCCGACGGCCGCATCACCTTCTCGACCACGACCACGGGCGCGGCCGCCAGCCTGAACGTCGCAGGTTCGGCCAATTCCACCATCGATATCGGCTACGGCAAATCCACCACCACGCCGACCTCCGCCACCGTCACCGCCAATGCCGCCCTGGCCGTCGCCACGGATTTCTCCACCGGCAGCGCCTCCCTGGTGGTGAGCGACGGCAACACCTCGGTCCAGGTCAAGCTCGACAAGAACTCGGCCACCGACGATCTCGGCGGCACACTGGGCACCTCGGCCTCGCGGGCCGATGTGGCGAAGGCCATCAACAAGCAACTCAAGGATAGCGGCTCGACCGCGACGGTCGAACTGTCCAACACCAACAGCCTCGTGTTCAAGTCGGCCGATGTCGGCCCCGACGCACAGATCTCCGTGATCGGCGGCATCGACACCACCGGCGGCAACGGCGCTGCGGGCATCGGCTTCAGCACCTTCACCGCGAGCACACCGGTCGCGGGCACTGCGGCCGTGAATTCCACGTCATCGACACCCAGTGGCGCGGTAGCGGCCCAGACGACGACCGTCGGCACGGCCTCGGTCAAGGGTGCCGTAGCTTCCACTACCACGGTCCCCGCCACATCCAACCTCGGTGCTGGTCAGAGCACGACTTTTTCGCTTACCGACGCAGTCGCCAACAAAACCGTCAATATCACAATCAACAAGGACTCACTCGACGCGAATGGGGTCGCTCTTGGAACAACGGGTGTCACGGACGATAAGATCCTCGAAGCAGTCAAGCGACAACTCACGGCCGCCGGATCGGGAATCGTCGCGACCTTGTCCGGAGGCACGGCCGGTTCACTGAAGTTCGAGAACGCGGCCGTCGGCGCTGGAAGCGACCCAGTTCTCACGACCCAGGGCAACAACCTCACCGATCAAATCGGCCTGTTCAGCGCGCCCTCGAAGACGGTAGCCGGGACGATCGCGGCCAATACCGACCTGACGGGTGGCAAATCCGCCACGTTCACCGTCACCGACGGCACGACGCCGAAGACTATCACCATCGATGCGGCCAAGCTCGACGCATCCGGCACCGCGATCGGTACCAACCCGAACCAGCAATCGCTGGTCGAGGCCATCAACAACCAGCTCAGCGGCTCGAAATACTCCGCCTTCATCGACAGCTCCAACAAGCTGACCTTCGTCGGGGCGAACGATACGACCGCCGCGCCGCAGATCACCGCCGCCTCCGACACGATCGGCCTCGGCCTCGGCACCGCCAACACGCTGACGGCCACCAACGCAGCGACGACGCCGGCCGCGAGCACGGGTGCCAAGATCACGGCGGCCGGAGCCAACGCAGCTGCGTCCATCACCCTGAGCGCGACCGCAAACACCTTCTCGGTCGGCGACGGCACGACGACTGCCAACATATCGATCAGTTCGACGAGCCTCGACAAGAGCGGTGCCATACTCGACACCACCGGCACATCGCAGGCGAGGGTGGCCGAGGCGATCCAGCGTCAGCTCGACGCGGCCGGCGTCAACGTCACCGCCGCCTACAACAACAACAAGCTGGAATTCACCTCGAAGGCCGTCGGCAGCAGCGGCACCGTCACCCTGACCCCCGGCACCGATGTGGCCGGCTTGAGTATCGGCGACGCCGGTGCCGCCAACCTGCCGCAGACGGCCAGTAACGGCCTCACGGCCGGCGCCATCGACCTCTCCGGCGGCAAGTCGAGCGCCTTCAGCATCCATGACGGCATCATCACCAACCCCGCCACCCCCGCCAAGGCCATCACGGTCTCGTCGACCAGCCTCGACAAGGATGGCAACGCCATCGGAGAATCGGCAACGCAGGCCAAGGTCGCCGAAGCCATCCAGGTCCAGCTCGACCAGGGCGGCATCAAGGCCACCGTCTCCTTCGTGGGCGACAAGCTTCAGGTGAAATCGAACGCCGTCGGGACCGGCGCCGCCGCCCCGACCCTGACCGCGACCAGCGACACCGCCGGCCTCGGCCTCGGCACCACCACCACCGCCAGCAGCACCCCCGCCGCGGGCGGAGGCACCGCCGCCGCCGGCGTCACCGCCTCCGGCACCGAGGCGACGGACGGCTCGTCCAAGGCCTCCATCGTCGGCACCGAGCAGACCGCGACCAAGGATTTCAGCGGCACGAAGGACGCGTCCTTCACCCTGAAGCTCGGCAGCGGCCCGCTCAAGCTGATCACCTTGAACAGCGCGAACCTCAACTCCTCGGCCGCCACCAACCAGACCGCCATCGCCAAGGCCATTAACGACCAGATCAACGCCGATACCGGTCTCGCGGGTAAGGTCGAGGCGAGCTACGTCAACAACAAGCTCGTCATCGCCACGAAGTCCTCCGGCTCCGACCAGAAGCTGACCATCCAGGCAGCCCAGGTCACGACCGGCGGTTCGACGGGCGTCGATATCGGCTTCGGCATCTCCGGATCCGGCGCGACCTCGCAGACGCAGTCGGGTACGGATGTGGGCGGCAGCAAGGGCACCAGCTCGGTGCGCTCGGCTCTCGCCACGCAGTACAACCAGATCCTGCAGCAGATCACCCAGCAGGCTCAGGATTCCGGCTATAACGGCGTCAACCTGCTGTTCCGCAACGGCAACAGCGCCGCCGACAACACCCTGCACATCTCCTTCAACGAGAAGAACACCTCGGCGCTGGACATCAAGGGCGTCAAGTTCGATGCCGCCGGCCTCGGCCTCGACGCCGTCGATGGCGGGTTCCAGTCGGACACCGATATCACCGCCGCCATCGAGAAGCTGACCGCCGCCACCACCCAGCTGCGGACCCAGTCCTCGACCTTCGGTGCCAACCTCTCAGTGGTGCAGAACCGTCAGGACTTCTCGAAGAACCTCATCAACATCCTCGACACCGGCTCGGCCAACCTCGTGAACGCGGACCTCAACGAGGAAGCCGCCAACTCTCAGGCGCTGTCGACCCGCAACTCCATCGCCACCTCGGCGCTCTCGCTGGCCAACCAGGCCCAGCAAGGCATTCTCCAGCTCCTCCGCTAAGGGCGCGCCACACGCGGGGACCGGCCATCAGGACCGGTCCCCGCGCTATCCGACTATCGATCCAGGCCCGTTTCCAGAAGGGATGCACCACCATGGCCCTGCGCCTCGACCTCAAGCCCTACGAGGGTCTCCTCATCAACGGCGCGCTCATCCGCAACGGTTCGCGGCGCAGCGACTTCCTCATCGAGACCCATTGCAAGTTCCTGCGCGAATCCGAAGTTATCAAGGAGAGCGAGGCCGACACTCCCGGGAAAGTCCTCTGCGTCACCCTGCAGATGCTCTACCTCGCCGACGACCCGGCCGAGGCCGAGGACCTCTTCGCCCGCCAGGCCACCGAGATCAT
The DNA here is from genome assembly GCF_020662345.1 of Methylobacterium sp. W2. Classification (GTDB taxonomy): domain Bacteria; phylum Pseudomonadota; class Alphaproteobacteria; order Rhizobiales; family Beijerinckiaceae; genus Methylobacterium. The sequence continues at coordinate 54,432 of NZ_VMOA01000023.1, forward strand.
GCGGGCGAGCCCGGCGCTCGCCCCCCACCTTCTCGCAATCCACGACGCGATCGCGGACCGCCGCTACCACGGAGCGATCAAGCTGGGCCGCGCCCTGGTGGCCGCAGAGCGAAGCTTCGCCGAGGCCGCGTGATCGACCAGGGCGCTCTTTCTCTTACGAGCGCGGCTTTGGAAGGCGTCGATGGGCCAGGATCGTCGGCTGACGCCTCGGTTCGATGAGACCGAGGGGGCCCGGCGGCCCGAGAAGCAGCCCGCGCGCCGTCGGTCCTGCTTCGCGGGGCGTCGCGACCTTCCACAATGCGATGTCGCCCCTGGCTGGCGAGGGGCGCCCATCGATTGACCTGCGCTCGGGAAGAACCCACAGGATGCCGAAGGCGACGAGGCACGCGATGCCGATCAGGGTCGCATTCCAGTTTGGGGATTCTTGGATCATCAGCACGACGAGGCCGCCTACAGCAACGGCCGCAGCGTACGCCCTATTCGTGTGCCGATCCCAGGTCATCCCTCATGTGCTCCGGCATACATCGCCATCGGGTGAAGGCATTCCATCAAATTTTTGCTGCCGCCGATTTGATCGATAACTTAGATGTATAATTCGAATACGTGATCTTATTTTCTGATAACGATAGAGCATTGGAACACAACACCCCGGCGTCTGATCTTCTTCACAGGCGTCCTCATCCAAACGAGGGCACGACCCTGACAGTTCCAGGCGTCATCGCCCTGTCGACCGGGCCGCGCGGTGGGACAACCCCGCGATGCCATAAGTCCGCCGCGCACCCGCCGGACCGAAGAAAGCGCGTGCGTTCGACGAAGGAAGTTTGCATACGACGCCGATGGGCAGGCTCGAGCGTTGCTGCTTTACGGCCCCTCGGCCGGACCGCTCCATGGAGTCCGTGATGGGCATCTTTCAGAACCTTCTCGAACACGTCACCGCCTATGTCGGTGACAAGACGCTCATGCAGGCGGCCGTGTCGGCGGCCTCGAACGTGATCGTGGCCGACAGCGAAGTGGACGAAGGGGAGGTCGAGGTCGCCCTCGCGGCCATGCGCGCCAATCCGATCATCGAAAAGGGCTACGACACGCTGATGCTGGAAGCAGAGCTGTTCGACGGGATCGCGCGGGCTCGGACCCGCGTCGGACGGGCGGACAACCTGAGCCGCGTGGCCGCCATCGCGGATCGATCCCTCGAACAGCGGAACGGGGTGTTTCTGATCGCCGCCGATGCCGCCGACCATGAGGGGATCAGCGACGTGGAGCATCAAGCCCTCGAAGAGATCGCCGGAGCACTTTCCGTCGACAAGGAGACGCTACTCCGGTTGGCTCCGGTGAGGCCGTCCGCCCCGTCGTGACCCGGCCAACGCGCCGCGTGCGTCGGTTGCTCCGGCTCGACGCGCCGGCTCCATTCGGCTCTGGCGTCGGTCGGGTGTGCTCCGGGGGCGACACCAAATGGTTAAAATCGCATTAACCATTCATGACGACTCCACGTTAGAGATCCTTCGACTATAGAGCCGGCATCGAACCCCTGCCGGTCATCGCCATGATCCTCGCTTCCCGCAACATCGTCAACGAACACCGTGAAATCGCGGCCATCGCGATCACGTATGGAATCTTTCTGAGTGGGATTATGATCCTCACTTGGACGATGGCCTGACGCAACAGCCCGAGGCTCTGTCCGGCCGCCTGTGCGGCGTTGACGGACGGTTTCGCGAACCGCGGCGGCTGAAGACAACAGGCTGAGCATCCCCCTGGTTTGGGGATGCTTCGAAGACGTCGAGCGAGATGGCAGGCCGAATACCTGTCTCCGACAAGGAACTGATGCGCCGTCACAGATGTTCGTTCATCCAAATCGGAGAACATGAATGTCTGACAGTGCTTTAGCTTCGGTCGTCGTCCCCTCTCTCCGGGCTGCCCGCTCGGCGAGGGAGCGGCTGGCTCGCGCCGGGTTCGCCCGCAACAGCGTCGACATCGAACGCCACGATGACGAATTCCAAGTGTCCATCAGCACGAAGGCGGAGAATCTGGATCGCGCCCAGAACATCCTTCTGGGCAATCCCGTTGTCGACGACCTTCGCGATGCCGGCTCGCGCGCGATCGGCGCCTTCCACGACAACCGACCCCTCGCGCTGGGCCTCGCGGCCCTGGCGGGCTTTGTCATCTTCCACTTTTCGAAGAAGCGGTGACACCGAGGCCGGCGAGCGCGCGAGAGGGCGAGCCCGCAGTCGCGGGTTGCAGAACGTGCGCTGTTTTGCACTGGGGCCGAGGTGCTGCTTAGACTGCCGCCCATGAGCCATGAAACAATCCGCCGGTTTGTCAACGGGCGCCACCTCGCCGTGGCGATGCTCGGCGGATTGTCCATGACGATGACGGCTCCTGTCTTCGCTCAGTCTCCGTCGCCGCCGGCCGCCGTGAACAACTGGGCGGACCTTCGCGCGATGCTCGCCTCCTGCTGGTCGGTCCCTCCGGATACCAGAGGATCACAGATCGCGTTTCTGTTCGGCATCAGCAAGACGGGTGAGCTGCGCGGCTCGCCTCTCATCACGGCACGCCGCCTCGAAGGCCATCAGGAAGCCCGGAAACACTATGAGGAGGCCGCGAGGGATGCCGTGTCCCGGTGCTTTCCCATCACGGTGACCCCGTCCTTCGGCGCCATCCTGGGCGAGAGCCCCATCCGCCTGCGCTTCGTGAATACGCCGCCGACGGCCGCCTACCAGATCAACGGCAACATCACGATCTTCGCGCCGCCCTGATGACGCGGCATCGCGTGGGGGATCCGGGGATACCGATCAGGCGCCGTGACATCCAGCCTGGACGATTCGGCGGGGGCGCCAGCGAAGAGCCGACGCAAAAAAGGGCCGCCTCGCGGCGACCCCTTCTTTCCGACATCCCATGCCGGCTCAGTAGCCGTAGTAACCACCGTAGCCGTAACCATAGGCCGGCGCCGGGGCGTAGCCGCCGTAATAGCCGACGGGGTGGCCATAGCCGTAGCCGTCGTAGCCACCATTATAGGCCCCGGCCGCGATGGCTCCGGTAGCCAATCCGGCAACGCCGAGACCAATGACGGCGCCCGGACCAATGCCGCGACGTCCGTATCCGTAACCCCGGCCGTATCCGCCGCCGTAGCGACCGTAACCGCCGCTGTAGCGGCCATAACCGCCGCGATGACCGTATCCGCCGTGGCCGCCAAAGCCACCATGACCGTATCCGCCGCCATGGCCCCAGCCACGGGCTTCCGCAGGGGCTGCCACCAGGAGGGCACCAAGGCTGACGGCCGCGGCCGATAGGAGTGCGAGCTTGCGCATTCGAAATGTCCTGCTGTGAGGTATGCGTATCAACGGACCGGGCGCCCGGCCGTTCCCATTGGCCCCCGGGCGCTGGCGACGCAGGCCAGCGAGCAGCCTATAAGATCACGGGGATCGGCCGGCCCGTTTCGCCTACATTCCCAAGGAGAACGTCCATGAAAGTCGTCGCGGATCTGTGCATCGTGCCCATGGGCGTCGGCCCTTCCGTCTCCTCCTACGTGAAAGAGATCAAGGCCATCCTCGAGGCCAGCCACCTCAACGCCGAGATGCATGCCAACGGCACCAACATCGAGGGCGAACTCGCCGACATCTGCCGGCTCATCGAACTCTGCGAGGAGAAGCTGAGCCAGCTCGGCGTTCAGCGGGTGTTCTTCACCATGGCTTTCTCGTCGCGGCGGGACAAGGAGCAGTCCATGGCTGACAAGCTGACGGCCGTTTCCTGATCCCTCGGCACCATGCACGGACCTAAGCGTTGACGCTGTCCGATCCCCGCATGAGGACCGAGCCCGCATGCATCCGTCCCGACGCGCCTTCCTGGCCGGAACCGGTCTGGCTCCCATGATGATGCCCCTGCTGGAGCGCGCTGCGTCCCCGGCCCGTGCGGAGGAGGGCGGTTTGATCCGCCGGACCATCCCGTCTTCCGGCGAGACGCTCCCCGCCATGGGGATCGGCACCTCACGCCGCTACGAGGTCGAGCCGGTCCCGGAAAAGATCGCGCCCTTGCGCGAGGCGGTGCAGCGGTTCGTGGCGCTCGGCGGCTCGGTCATCGACACGGCGCCGAGCTACGGCACCGCCGAGGACGTCCTCGGCCAGATCCTGTCCCAGGACGGTCTGCGCGAAAAGGTGTTCCTGTGCAGCAAGGTCGGAGCGCCGGGTCGCGAAGGCGGAGCGGCCGAGATCGCACGCTCCTTCCGCCGCATGGCCACGGACAGGATCGATCTCGTCGCGGTCCACAACCTCAGTGACACGGCGACAAACCTCGCCACGCTGCGGGATCTGAAGGCCGAAAAGAAAATCCGCTACATCGGCGTCACTGTCTGGCGCGACAGCCAGTTCGCGGATCTCGAAGCGGTGATGCGGCGCGAGACGATGGACTTCATCCAGGTCAATTACGCCCTCGACGATCGCCGCGCCGCCGAGCGCGTCCTGCCACTGGCAAAAGAGCGCGGCATGGCGGTGATGGTGAACGTTCCCTTCGGGCGCGACCGCCTGTTCAAGGCCGTGCAGGGACGCGACCTGCCGCCCTGGACGACGGAGTTCGGCTGCGCGAGCTGGCCGCAATTCTTCCTGAAATACGTCCTTGCCCACGAGGCCGTCACCTGCCCGATCCCCGGCATGGCCAAGGCAACCTATGTCGAGGACAATCTCGGCGCGGCACGCGGTCGGTTGCCCGATGCCGCCCAGCGAACTCGAATGGAGGCCTATGTCGACGCGCTCTGATTCCCTCAACCGCCGTGCTACCCTCGTGCTCGGAGGGTGCCTCGTCGCCGCTTCGGGCCTGCTCGCATCACGCATTCCCGCCTCGGCCCAGCCTGCACCGCAACCGGCGCGCATCGGCATCGTCGGCGCCGGCCATATCGGCAGCACCATCGGCGGCCTCTGGGCCAAGGCCGGCCACGAGGTAATGCTGTCCTCGCGCCACCCGGAAGAGCTGAAGGGCCTCGTCGAGGGGCTCGGGCCCAAGGCGAAGGCGGGCAGCCCGGCCGAGGCCATCGCCTTCGGCGACGTCGTGCTCATCGCGGTGCCCTACAAGGCCTATCCGCAACTGGCGCAGGACCATGCCGCCGCGCTCAAGGGCAAGGTGGTGATCGATGCCGGCAACGCGACGCAGGCCCGTGACGGAGAGGTCTATGGCGAGGTCCAGGCCCACGGCATCGCGGCGGTCTCGGCCAAGTACCTGAACGGGGCGAAGGTCGTCCGGGCCTTCAACGCGGCCAATTACAAGGTCTTTGCCAAGAACGCGCACCGCGAGGGCGGACGCATGGCGATTCCCCTTGCCGGCGACGATCCCGCGGCGCTCGCGATCGCGGCCCAACTCGTCAAGGATGCCGGCTTCGAGCCGGTGGAGGTCGGGCCACTGGCCAAGGCGGACAGCTTCGCCATGGGCTCGCCCGGCTTCGGCCTTGACCTGAATGCTGAGGAATCGCGGGCGCGCTTTGGGCTCGCCCGTTGAGCGACGGGCCAAGGGAAGAGCCAAGCGTGGCGAACCCGCTTGCCGCCGGGAGCGGCGGCTCTGTCCCGCCCTGGCTGCGGCGGCTCATCGACGTGCGGGCGGAAGAGGTGCCCGCGCTCGCATGGTCGTGGGCCTACATCTTCTCGATCCTGGCCGCCTATTACGTCCTGCGGCCGATCCGCGACCAGATGGGAGTCGCCAGCGGGATCGAGAACCTGCCCTGGCTGTTCACCGGCACTCTCGTCGGCATGCTGGCCCTGAACGTCCCCTTCGCCTGGCTGGTGAAGACCCTGCCGCGCGCCCGGTTCGTGCCACTGACCTACCGGTTCTTCGCCGCCAACATCGTGCTGTTCGCCGGGGCGCTCTATCTCGCCGGACCTGAGGGCGACATCTGGATCGGCCGCGCCTTCTTCATCTGGCTCTCGATCTTCAACCTGTTCGTGGTCTCGGTGTTCTGGGCCACCATCGTCGATGTGTTCTCCACCGAGCAGGGCAAGCGCCTGTTCGGCTTCATCGCCGCCGGCGCGACCCTCGGGGCGATCGCTGGATCGGCGACGACGGCGATCCTCGCCCGCGACGTGCCGACCTGGGTGCTCCTCATCGGCGCGGCCCTGCTCCTGGAGGCGGCAGTGTTCAGCATGCGCGGCCTCGCGCGGCTGTCCGACCGCCTGAACCGGGCTCCCGCCACAGGCGACGCCACCCCGTCGGAGGCCATCGGCGGCAGTGCGTTCGCGGGCATCACGCGGACGTTCCAATCGCCCTACCTGCTCAATATTGGACTGTTCCTGCTGCTGTTCTCGGTGACCTCGACCTTCCTGTATTTCGAGCAGGCGGGCATCGCCAAGCGCAGCTTCCCCGATCGGGGGACGCAGACCGCCTTCTTCGCCAGCGTCGACCTGCTGGTGAACCTGCTCACCCTCGGCGTGCAATTCTTCCTCACCGGGCGGATCGTACGCCGCATCGGGGTCGGCCCTGCTTTGGCGCTCCTGCCGGTGGCCAGCATACTCGGATTCGCGGCCTTGGCCGTCTCGCCCACGATCACGGCCATCGTCGCATTCCAAGTCTTCCGCCGGGCCGGCAACTTCGCCATCGCCCGGCCGATCCGCGAGGTGCTGTTCACGGTGGTGCCGCGTGAGGACCGCTACAAGGCGAAGAACTTCCTCGACACCGTCGTCTACCGCACCGGAGATCAGATCGGCGCGTGGTCCTTCGCGGGAATTGCGGCCCTCGGCCTCGGTTCGACGGCCGTGGCCGTCACGGCGGTGCCGCTCTCGGCGGCATGGCTCCTGAACAGCCTTTGGCTCGGGCGCCGCCAGGAGGCGAGGCGGGTTGCGATGGAGAGGGAGAGCGGCCCCAACGCTGTGCCGTGAGGCGGATGGTCCCGACGGGTATCGGGCGCCCGGACGGTTGCGCTACCTCATGGCGCCGACATTCGAGGAACCTCCATGCCCGCAGACAAACCCGCCATCCTGTTCGTGTGCCTGGGCAACATCTGTCGTTCGCCCCTGGCGGAGGCCGCGTTCCGCATTGAGGCCGAGCGGGCGGGCCTCGAGGCGGAGGCCGATTCGGCCGGAACCGGTGCCTGGCATGCGGGCGAACCGCCCGATCGGCGCGCCCAGGCCGTCGCCCGGCGCAACGGCATCGACATCTCCGGCTACCGCGCCCGTCAGGTCGAGCCTGCCGACTTCCATCGCTTCAGCCATATCGTCGCCCTCGACGGCGACAATCTCGCCGTGCTGAGGCGACTTCGCTCAGGAGACGGCGCCGCGTTGTCACTTCTCCTCGACCATGTGCCGGGGCGGAGGGGTGAGGCGGTCGCCGACCCCTATTACGGCGCGGATGCGGGGTTCGACGCCACCTGGGCGGACGTCACCCTGGGCGCCCGCCATCTCGTGCGCACGCTCAAGGCATGAGGCCTCTGGCCGAGCGTGGAGCGGCCCTGCTCGGGCGCCGGCTCGCCCGGACCGAGCCCATGAGCGGCGGCAACCTCTCCGGCCTCGTGCGAATCGTGCTCGATGACGCCAGCGCGGCCATCGTCAAGGACGGCCCCGATCCGCCGGCGGAAGCCGGGATGCTCCTTGCCATCCGCGCCGCCGGGATCCCCGCACCGGAGGTGTTCGCGGCCGATGCGCGGACCCTCGTGATCGAGCCCCTGCCGATCGGCGGCGGCAATGCGGATACGGATCTCGGCCGCGTGGTGGCGCGACTCCATGCCGTGACCGGCGACCGTTACGGCTGGCATGGCGATTACGCCTTCGGGACGGTGCGGATCGACAATCGCGGAAGCGAGGATTGGCCCGGCTTCTGGGCCGAGCGTCGCCTCCTCTGCCATGCTCCCCATCTCGACGCCGCGCTCCGGCGCAGAATCGAGGCCCTGGCGGACACACTCCCCGGTCGCCTGCCGGCCCGCCCCCGCCCGGCCTTGCTTCATGGCGACCTGTGGAGCGGTAACATCCTCACCGACGGCGGCCGCGTTTCCGGGCTCATCGACCCCGCCTGCTACCACGGCCATGCCGAGGTGGACCTCGCGATGCTGTTCCTGTTCGGCGCCCCCGGCCCCGCATTCCGCGAGGCGTATGGCGAGGCCGAACGGGGCTTGGCCGAGCGCAGGGCGATCTATCAATTGTGGCCGGCGCTGGTGCATCTGCGCCTGTTCGGATCGGGCTACCGGTCCATGGTCGAGGCGCTGCTCGACGCCACCGGTTGCTGAAACCCACGCACGTCCCATCGAACCGGAAACGCGGCTTTCTTCGCGCGACACGAACCGTGCCTGAAACCTTGCGTTTTGAGGGCCGATCCCCGACAACCCGGCAAGCTTCGGCGCTGGCGTCCGGCTCCTTCCGAATGTCCGGATGAGCGGAGGGGCGCCGGCGGTCGATGCGGCGAGGGAAGACGAGACCCATGCTCGATTACGCGCAGGCGCGACGCCTCATGGTGGATTGTCAGTTGCGGACCTTCGACGTCAACGACATCCCGGTCCTCGACGCGTTCGAGGCCGTGCCGCGCGAGCGCTTCGTCCCCCAAGGTCGCGAGGACTTCGCCTATATCGACCAGTCCCTACGCATCACCGGGCAGGACGCGACGACGGATCGCGCCATTCCGGCGCCGATGCTTCTCGCCCGCATGATCCAGGCGCTGCAGCTCGCGCCGGGGCAGATCGCCCTCGACGTCGCCACCGGCTACGGTTACGCCGCCGCCATCATGCGGCAGCTCGGGGTGCGGGTGGTCGCCCTCGAATCCGACGACGCCCTCGCCGCCGAGGCGGAGAGCCGCCTGTCGGCAACGGACGGAATCGAGATCGTGCGCGGCCCCCTGCAGGCGGGCGCGGCGAAGGCGGGGCCGTTCGACGCCATCCTCGTCAACGGCCGTGTCGAGACGCGGCCCCAATCCCTGCTCGACCAGCTGAAGGACGGTGGACGTCTCGCCTGCGTGATGGGTCGCGACAAGGCCGCGAAGGCCACCCTGTTCATCCGGACCGGGGACGCGTTCGGTGCGCGTCCGCTCTTCGATGCGTCGCTGCCCGCCCTGTCGGCCTTCAGCCCGGAATCCAGCTTTTCCTTCTGAGCAGGTTCAGTAGAAGCGGTCACCGGTTTTGCGTCCGGAAACCTGCGACGCGCCAAAGGCCTGAGCGAGGCGAGGCATTGGCTTGCCCATGCGAACCTGCTGGGCGGCAAGGGCAGGTGTCGCTTTTATGCGGCACTGCGCCATCAATATCGCCCCTCATCCTTCACGGCCGATGCCCTGACGCACATCCTCCGCTAAACTGACCTGTGAGGCGGGCAATCCGGATGGCACCCTAGGCGCCGTGGCTGTGATGAATAGCCGACCGGTTCATCGAGAAACCGCAAGGGCAGATGGACGTGAGACAACGCAAACCTGCGAAGAGCTTCCGGCTGCGGCTCGGTGGCTTCGCCGCGCTGACCCTCGCCGCCGCCTCTCCGGGCGTGGCCGAGACGCTGGATAGCGCGCTGGCCCGTGCCTATGGTGCCAACCCGGCGCTGAACGCGTCGCGGGCGGGACTGCGCGCCACCGATGAGAACGTCGCGCAGGCCAAGGCCGGCTACCGTCCCACCGTGAGCCTCGACGCCGATATCGGCCTCACCCAGAGTCAGGGCCGCGTGAGCGGCATCTCCCTCAATCAGGTGACGAAGCCCGGCGGCGCCGGGCTGACGATCAACCAGACCCTTTTCAACGGCTTCCAGACCGACAACCAGACCCGCCGCGCCGAATCGGACGTGCTCGGGACGCGCGAGTCGCTGCGCTCCACCGAGATGACGACCCTGTTCAACGCGGCCCAGATCTATATGTCGGTCCTGAGTGACACGGCGACTCTGGAGCTTCGCCGCAACAACGTCGAGGTGCTGGAAGAGCAGCTGCGCCAGACCCGGGACCGCTTCAACGTCGGCGAGGTCACCCGGACCGACGTGGCCCAGGCCGAGGCCCGCCTCGCCGGTGCGCGCTCCGACGTGAGCGGCGCGGAGGCCAACCTGCGCGCCAGCATCGGCACCTATCGGCGCATCATCGGCGTCGAGCCGCGCCAGCTCGCGCCGGGACGCCCCCTCGATCGCTTCGTACCGCCGAACCTCGACAACGCCATCTCCATCGGCCTGAAGGAACACCCGCAGATCCTGTCCTCGATGCACGCGGTGGACGTGGCCGAGGCGCAGGTGAAGATCTTCGAAGGCGCGCTCGCTCCGAGCGCCGCCCTGCAGGGCAGCGTCCAGCAACGCTACGATACCCAGTTCCCGGGCGACAACGGCGTGACCGCCTCCATCGTCGGCCGTATCTCGGTTCCGCTCTACGAGGGCGGCCAGACCTATTCGCAGATCCGCCAGGCCAAGGAACTGGTCGGCCAGGCTCGCATCAACGTCGAGGACATCCGCGACCAGGTCCGTTCGGCCATCGTCACCGCCTGGGGCCGGCTGGAAGCGGCCAAGGCGCAGGTCATCGCATCGCAGGCCCAGGTTCAGGCCAACGAAGTGGCGCTGAACGGCGTGCGCGAGGAAGCCCGCGTCGGGCAGCGCACCACCCTCGACGTCCTGAACGCCCAGCAGGAACTCCTGAACTCGCGCGTGAACCTGATTCTCGCCCAGCGCGACCGGGTGGTGAACTCCTATGGCGTGGTCCAGACCGTGGGCCGCCTGACCGTGCGCTTCACGTCGATCCCGGTGGTGGCCTACAGCCCGAAAGAGCATTTCGACCAGGTCAAAGACCTCTGGTACGGCGTGCGCACACCCGACGGGCGCTAGAGCGCTCTGCGCCGAAGTGGATGCCGGTTCGGCAAAAAAGAGCGCGGCATAACAGAGGTCCAGAGCTGCGCCCGACCCAACGTGGTGGGGCTCAGCTCTGGGGAGGCGCAAGGAACCCGCGAGGCACCGGTGTTATCCTGTGCCTTGCGACCGACCGGTGCTTGTTTCCGGTACCCGTGGTGAAATACTCAGAGTGATCGAAATACTTCTTTAACCATGTGACCCGAGCGTCGTCCGGATGAGTGCAGCGAGCCCCAAGGCGCCGGACAAGGCCCCGGAACCCTCCATGGAGGAGATCCTGGCGTCCATTCGCCGGATCATCGCCGACGACCAGAACGCCAAGGCGGAGGTGGTCGCGCCGGTGCGCTCCCCTCCGCCGCAGCCGGAGAACGACGACGTGCTCGACCTCGCCGAGGTCGCACAGCCGCGCAAGCCCCAGCCCGCTCCCATCGAGGAACCGGAGATCGACTTCGCCGAGAGCGGCCAGATCGACTTCGACTCGATTTCCTTCGACGACGACGAGCCCGAACCGGCGCCCCTGCCGCCGCCACCGGTGGTGCGCCAGCCCGAGCCGCCCCGCGCCGCCCCGCGCCCGGAACCGGTGGAGGCTCCGCGCGAGAGCCTGAAGCAGCGCCTCGTTTCCGATATCACCGATGCCAGCGTCGGCCATGCGTTCCAGCTTCTCGCCGGTACGAGGGTGAGCCAGAATGCCCGGACCATCGAGGACATGGTGCAGGACATGCTTCGGCCGATGCTGCAATCCTGGCTCGACGACAACCTGCCGGGCATGGTCGAACGCCTCGTCCGCGCCGAGATCGAGCGCGTGGCGCGGGGCCGCTGACCGCCCTGCGATGTTGACGCGGGGGGCGTGACGGGGTGAAAGCGGGCCAGCACGCGGGCTGACACCCGCCCCGCACGAACTGGCCCGACGCAAGCCCATGATGGACAAGACCTTCGATCCCGCCGCCGTCGAGGCGCGCATCGCGTCCGCCTGGGAGGCGGGTGACGCATTCAAGGCCGGCCGGCCCGAGCGCACGGACGCCCGGCCCTTCACCATGGTGATCCCGCCGCCGAACGTCACCGGCAGCCTTCACATGGGCCACGCCCTCAACAACACCCTGCAGGACATCCTCTGCCGGTTCGAGCGCATGCGCGGACGCGACGTGCTGTGGCAGCCGGGCACGGACCACGCCGGCATCGCCACCCAGATGGTGGTGGAGCGCCGCCTCGCCGAGGCGAAGGAGCCGGGCCGGCGCGAGCTCGGCCGCGAGGCCTTCGTGGAGAAGGTCTGGGCCTGGAAGGCCGAGTCCGGCGGGGCCATCGTCAACCAGCTGAAGCGCCTGGGCGCCTCCTGCGACTGGTCGCGCGAGCGCTTCACCATGGGTATGTCCGGCGCGCCGGACGACCAGATGGTCCGGGCCGTGACCAAAACGTTCGTCGATCTCTACAACGACAAGAAAATCTACCGCGACAAGCGCCTGGTGAACTGGGACCCGAAGTTCCAGACCGCAATCTCCGATCTCGAAGTGCTGCAGGTCGAGGTGAAGGGCCATCTCTGGCACTTCGACTATCCGATCGTCGACGAGGCCGGCGCCGAGACCGGCGAGGTCATCACGGTGGCCACCACCCGGCCCGAGACCATGCTCGGCGACACGGCGGTGGCGGTCCATCCGGACGACGAGCGCTACACCCATCTCGTCGGCAAGCACGTGCGCCTGCCGCTGGTCGGCCGCCTTATCCCCATCGTCGCCGACACCTATTCGGACCCGGAGAAGGGCACTGGCGCGGTCAAGATTACCCCCGCGCACGACTTCAACGATTTCGAGGTGGGCAAGCGGGCCGGCTGCACGCCGATTAACATCCTGGATCCGGAAGCGCGCATAACCCTCGACGGGAACGCGGCTTTCCTGAAGGACTCGAACCCGGAGCCGGAGGCCCTGGCTCTGCATGGCCTCGACCGGTTCGAGGCGAGGAGGCGTGTCGTCGCCCTGATGGAGGCGCGCGAGCGGCTGCGGCTCACCGAGCCCAACACCCATGCGGTGCCGCATGGCGACCGCTCGAACGTGGTCATCGAGCCCTACCTCACGGACCAATGGTACGTGAACGTGAAGCCTCTGGCCGAGCGCGCCCTCAAGGCGGTGCGCGACGGGCAGACCCGGTTCGTTCCGGAGAATTACGAGCGGACCTTCTTCCAGTGGCTGGAGAACATCGAGCCGTGGTGCATCTCGCGCCAGCTCTGGTGGGGCCACCAGATCCCGGTCTGGTACGATGACGAGGGCGGCATCTTCGTCGCGTCGAGCGAGGCGGAGGCTCAAGCCCAGGCCGATGCGAAGCACGGTCGCACCGTCGCGCTGCGCCGCGATGAGGACGTCCTCGACACGTGGTTCTCCTCCGCCCTGTGGCCGTTCTCGACACTCGGCTGGCCCGACGCGACGCCGGAACTCGACCGCTACTATCCGACCGACACCCTGGTCACCGGCAAGGACATCATCTTCTTCTGGGTCGCCCGGATGATGATGCTCGGCCTCCATGTCACCGACCGGGTGCCGTTCTCGACGGTCTATCTCCACACCCTGGTGCGCGACGCCTCGGGTGCCAAGATGTCGAAGTCGAAAGGCAACGTCGTCGACCCGCTGGGGCTGATCGACCAGTATGGTGCCGACGCCCTGCGCTTCACCCTGGCCGCCATGGCCGCGCAGGGCAGGGACATCAAGCTCGCGGTGAACCGCGTCGAGGGCTACCGCAACTTCGCGACCAAGCTGTGGAACGCCTCGCGCTTCGCCGAGATGAACGGCTGCGTGCTCCGCACCGATTACCGCCCGGAAGACGCCGCCGAGCCCCTGAACCGCTGGGCGCTGGGCGAGGCCGCACGCGCCGTGGCCGAGGTGACGGCGGCTCTCGACGCCTACCGCTTCAACGACGCGGCGGCGGCAGCCTACCGCTTCGTCTGGAATATCTTCTGTGATTGGTATCTCGAACTGGCCAAGCCGGTGCTTCAGGGCGAGGGCGTCGATGCCGGACTCAAGGCCGAGACGCAGGCCACGGTGGCGTTCCTGATCGACCAGATCGCCAAGCTGCTGCACCCGTTCATGCCGTTCCTCACCGAGGAACTCTGGGCGATCAAGGGCGAGGGCATCGCCGAGCGTGGGCTCCTGACGCTGGCGCCCTGGCCCGACCTGTCGGGTCTGGCTGATCCGGACGCGGAGTCCGAGATCGGCTGGGTGGTGGACCTCGTCTCCGAGATCCGCTCTGCCCGTTCGGAGACCAGCGTGCCGGCCGGCGCCCAGATTCCCCTGGTCATCGTCGGTGCCGACCCGGCCCTGCGGGCGCGGGCGACGCAGTGGCAGGACACGCTCCTGCGCCTCGCCCGCCTGTCGGACATCTCCTTTGCCGAATCCGCGCCGAAGAACGCGGTCCAGTTGCTGGTGCGCGGCTCGGTGGCGGCGCTTCCCCTGGAGGGCATCGTCGATCTCAAGGCCGAGGTCGCCCGCCTGAACAAGGAGGCGGTGAAGGCGGCCTCCGAGATCGGCAAGATCGAAGCCAAGCTCGGCAATGCCGATTTCCTCGCCCGCGCCCCGGACGAGGTGGTGGACGAGCAGCGCGAGCGTCGCGACGCGGAAGCCGCACGGCTGGAGAAGATCCGGGAAGCGCTGGCGCGGTTGTCCGACGCGTGATCCTGCGCCGGCTGGGCCAGGGCCTCGCCGGCCTGTTGGCCCTCCTCGTCCTCGCCGCGATCGTCACGGCGAGGCCCGGCGACCCCGCGCTCTATCCCGCTCCTGACGACGACTCAGAAAAAATCGAACTCGTCAGCCACGGCTGGCATTCGGGCCTCGTGATCCCGCGCGAGGCCCTCACCGGGCAGGGCGCCGGCACGGCGCTCCGCCACATCGCCACCCGCTTTCGGGCCTATCCGGGGATCGAGTTCGGCTGGGGCGAGGCCCGCTTCTACCGGGCGACGCCGACCCTGGCGCAGTTCGACCTGCGCCTCGCCCTCGAAGCCCTGTTCACCCCCGGCGGCCGCGACGGCGTCGTCCAGGTGGTGGGCCTCGAAGACGACACCCGCACGAGCTTTCCGCATTCGGATATCGTCCCCATCCAGGTCTCGAAGGCCGGCCTCGCCCGGCTGCTGGCCCGCCTCGACGCGAGCTTCCGCCTCGCCGACAACGCCCCCGTCGAGGGCGGCCCCGGCCTCTACGGCCCGAGCCTGTTCTACGAAGGGCACGGCCGCTTCAGCGCCGCCAACGTCTGCAACCACTGGGCCGCCCGCCTCCTCAACGCCGCCGGCCTGCCGGTCACGCCGGTGCTCGACACGCACCCGGCGGGGTTGTTGCTGGATCTGAAGTGGCGCGCGGGGGTGCAGCCCCTGCCTTCGCCGAACCTGTCCAAACCGTAATCTCGGCGACACGGGCGGGTCAGGCTGAGGTCTCTACACGGAGGGTCATGGCCCCGCTCCACGGCGGGGACACGACCTTTCCGGAGAGCCCAGTCCATGATCTCGTCCACCTCCCGCCTGCGCCGTAACGCCCTCGCCTCCGTCGCCGCCATCGCCATCGCGGCGACGGGAGCCGCGGGCATCGGCCTGACCCAGCCCTCCACCCCGGCCTATGCCCAGGCCCTGTCGAAGAACCCCATCGACGTGCCGGACCATCCGCCCGGCTCCTTCGCCAGCGTGGTCGACAAGGTGAAGCCCGGCGTCGTCGCGGTGAAGGTAAAGCTCGACGACAGCGCCGGCATGGACGACGATGACGGCCCCGGGCAGGGCCAGAGCCAGCAGGTTCCGCCGCAGCTGCGCGAGTTCTTCAAGCGCTTCGGTCAGGGTGGTCCGGGCCAGGGTGGTCCAGGGCAAGGCCAGGGCTTCGGCGGCCCCTCGCCCAAGCGTCAGGGCCAGCGCGGCGCCATGGGCTCGGGCTTCATCATCTCGGCCGACGGCTACGTCGTCACCAACAACCACGTGGTCGACAAGGCCAAGACCGTGCAGGTGACCCTGGACGACAACCGCACCCTCGACGCCAAGGTCATCGGCAAGGACCCGAAGACCGACCTCGCGCTGCTCAAGATCACCGAGGGCGGCCCCTTCCCCTACGTCTCGCTGGGCAAGACCGCGCCCCGCGTCGGCGATTGGGTGGTGGCCATCGGCAACCCGTTCGGCCTCGGCGGCACGGTCACCGCCGGCATCGTCTCGGCCCGTGGCCGCGACATCGGCGCCGGCCCCTATGACGACTTCCTGCAGATCGACGCGCCCATCAACAAGGGCAATTCCGGCGGCCCGACCTTCAATGTCGGCGGCGAAGTGGTGGGCGTGAACACCGCCATCGCGTCGCCCTCCGGCGGCAGCGTGGGCCTGGCCTTCGCGATTCCCGCCGAGACCGTGCAGGCGGTGGTCGACCAGCTCCGGGCCGACGGCAAGGTGGCGCGCGGCTATCTCGGCGTGCAGGTCCAGCCGGTGACGAAGGACATCGCCGACGGCCTCGGCCTCGACAAGGCCAAGGGCGCCCTCGTGGACCACGCCGAACCCGGCACCCCGGCGGCCAAGGCCGGCCTCAAATCCGGCGACGTGATCGAATCGGTCAACGGCGCGTCGGTGAACGATGCCCGCGAATTGTCCCGCCGCATCGCCGGCCTGAAGCCCGGCGCCAAGGTGGAACTCGCCTATCTGCGCGGCGGCAAGTCCGACACCGCCACGGTGGAACTCGGCGCCCTGCCGAACGATCCGAAGGCGGGCAACGACAACCGCAGCAGCGCGACGAGCGACGGCCAGCCGCGCCTCGGCCTCAGCCTCGCCCCGGCCTCGCAGGTCGGTGCCGGAGACGAGGGCGTTGCGGTGATGGATGTCGATCCCGACGGCCCTGCTGCCGCCAAGGGCATCGAGCAGGGCGACATCATCCTCGATGTGGCCGGCTCCAGCGTCTCGAAGCCCTCGGAGATCGCCGAGCGCATCAAGGCGGCCGAGGCCAGCGGCCGCAAGGCAGTGCTGATGCGGGTCAAGAGCACCAAGGGCGTGACCCGCTTCGTCGCCGTAGCCCTGAACAAGGCCGGCTGAACGGTCGCGAAGGACCGCGCCCGACACGCGAGCATCGAGGATGAAACCAACGCCGGCCCGTTCGTTCGGACCGGCGTTGCTGCAGGCGATCTCGCTCCCAAAGGCATACATTTCTGCAACACTGCCCCCCCCGCTGAAGCGAACCACAACCTTCGGCAGCATCAATGATTGACCGCCCACCCATACCTGAAGTTTACGATCATACCTGGAGTTGATTTCAGGGATCGTTTTCGTGGATCGGGACTGGAGCGGCGTAGCGTCGGAGGCCTTGGCCACCTCGCTCATCGGCATGACGTTTCTGGCACTGCTCATGGCACCGGCCAACGCCCGGGACATCATCCTGTCCTGGCAGGAAACCGTACAGCTGGAGCATAAGGATCGCACCGCTCGCCTGAAGCGGCTGGCGGACAAGTCCTTGCGGGCGAGCCCGCGCTTCTATGAGGAGCGCGTTCCGCAATCGGAGCTGCCATCGAGCTTCCGCACCGACATCCCGGTCCTGCGGGTGGTGTTTCCCCAGCGCGTCTTCTTCGACACCGACCAGTCCGATCTGCGGCACGAGGCCGAGGCGGTGATCGACGTGGTTGCGGAAGCCCTGCGGCGGGAGGCGTCGGACACGGCGGTCTTCATCGCCGGCCATACCGACGACCGCGGCGACGACGCCTACAATTATGCCCTCTCGGTGCGACGCGCCGAGAGCGTGGCCCGCGCCCTCGACCGGCGCGGCGTGCGCCAAGCCAGCATCTGGCGCGTCGGTTTCGGCGAGGCGATCCCGCTCGTGCCCAACAGCACGGACGATGCGATGGCGCGCAACCGCCGTGTGGAGTTCCTGTTCGGCCGCAAGGCCGAAGCGGTGGGCGTGTGGCTGTCGAAGCAGGAGGCCGTCGTCTGCGCCAGCGCCCTGGCGGAGCAGCGCGAGGAGTGCCTCAAGGCCTTCGCCCGGTTGCCCAGGGTCGAGGCCGCGCCCGTGGTGACGGGCTCTATTTCCCGGACCCTCGTCCAGCCGCCGCAATCGGGGGCTGCCGTCGCCGTTCCCACCATCGAATCTCCGCGCCTCGTGGTTGTCGGACCTCCGGTGCCGCCCGTCTCCGTCGGGCCGGAACCGCTCGCCAGGACCGCGGCCGTCGTCGTCCCGCAGGAGAGGACCGTGGTGACCATCGCCAAGGACGAGCCCGTGATCATCGATCTGCGCGAGCGGCGCATCCTCGTAGAAAGGCTCGAGCGATGAGCATTGCCGAATATCAGGCCCTGGATCTCCGTCCGGGCAGCCCCATCGCCACCGACCTCTCGGCACGCCTGACCGAGGAGGCCGGACGGCCGACCCTCTCGCTCTCGGCCCCACACGGAGCCAATGCGGAGAGCCCGGCCTTCTTCACCCCCGTCATGCTGGCCTGGTACCAGTCGCACATTGTCTTCGCCCGCCGCTCCGCCCTCGCTGAAGTGAAGCGCGGTTTCGCGCAGGAGAGTCTAGCCTCGGGCAATCTCGGCTTTCTCTTGGAAGCGAAGCGCGACGAGATAGAGCAGACGAAGCAGGAGCACCTGCGCGCCGGGCTGCAGAGCTTCTACTCGCGGGTGGATGTCCACGACCGCGAAGAGGAGATCCGGCGCCTGCGCTCGGATTACGACAACAGGCGGGCCGCGCACGGGCGGGATGCCGGCAGTTGGAACCCCTGGCTCAAGCATGGCGGCGTCGCCGCGATCATGCTGCTGGAATTTCCCCTCAACCTGTCCTCCTTCCTGAAGATCGACTTCCTGACGCCGGCGCTCGCCACCGCCTCCGTCACGCTCATCGCGCTCCTGTTCGCATTCTCGAGCCACCTCATCGGCCGGCTCATCCGGCAGTGGGGAGAGCGCTTCGGCGGCAACGTCACCGCACGGATGCGGGCGGACAGCTATCGCCACCTCGCCTTCGGCCTCGTGCTGTTTCTCATCGGTGCCGCCGCCATCGTCTTCAGCCGCTCCTACCTCGTGGCCGAGGCGCTGAGCCGCCAGACCGCCCTGGGGGAAGACGGCGGCAGCACGATCTCGATCTACGGCGTCGCCTTTATCGGCAACCTCGCAGTCTACGCCTCCGCCGTGGCCTGGGTCCTGTTCACCGAGGACCCGGTTCCCGATTTCGCCGAAGAGCGGCGGCGGCTCGATCGCCTCAAGCGCGACTCGCAGAAAGCCTATCGCAAGGGAATCGAGCGCGAGGAGCAGCAACTCATCCTCCAAGCTCAGCGCGAGACCGAGCAATGGGCCCGGCGCGATGCCGAACAGGCAAGAAGCCTGCGCAATTACGGCACCTGCCGCTCCCGCTTCGACGAAGTCTGCCGCCAGGACGCACGCGTGCTCGGCCTGCTCGACGGCTATCGCAACCAGCTCGCCATTGAGGCGCGCAAGCGCGGCGTGGACACCCGTTTCACCTATGACGGCCTCGCCTCCGGCGAGACCGAGACACGCCGCGACATCGACGGCGACGCCTATCTGAGCCGGCGCCTCGCGCTCGGCTACGCCTAAGCGGGAGCCCGCCATGACCCGCCCGTATGCCGTCGCCGGACGTCTCCTTCTCGCCCTTGCGGCCGGCGCCTCGTCCGCGCCTGCCAGCGCCGCGGGCTACGAGGTGATCCGCCAGGAGCAGACCTGCCCTAAGGATGGAGAGCCGCGCTCGCTGCGCCAGACCGTGATCATCCTCGACGAGGCCATCGTCGCCGCGCAGGCAGAGGCCGACCAGCGCTGGACCCGGATCGTCGTCGAGGCGGCGGAGGCGAAGGAGACGGCCCTCGGTACCCTCGGCACCCGCGAGCGCCTCTCCCTGTTCGTCGCGCGCCGCGACGGCAGCGAACTCGTGCCACTGTTCTTCGGCTGCTCGCCCAACCTGCCGGCAGCCGAGACCGAGAAGGCCAAGGCCAGCGACAGCATGGTGGACCGCTTCCTCGGCAACGACAGCGGCGCCCGGCGAAAATCCGCTCAGGACGCCTTCGGTAGCGGCATTGCCCGCGCGCTCGCTCAGGTGCAGAAGCGGGCCCCCGACATCGCCGCCCAGCCCGTCCCCGTGGGCGGCTTCCTGCGCGCCCTTCAGAATGCCGGTCGGCTCGCCGATCCCAATCTCGGCCTGCCGCGCTTCATCCTGGTGAGCCCGTTCCGGGTCGCCGACAAGGCCGGCCTCCCGGACGTCGCAACGGCCCGCGAGCGCGGCTTCCAGCTCGCCGAGAAGAGCGCGATCGATTTCGGCCGGGCCGAGATCTACCTCGCCGGCGCGTCCCTCGGCGATACCGCCGCGCTCGAATTCGCGCGAGCCTTCTTCCTCGGATCAAAGGGTGTGCTCGCGGGGATCCGCTCCGACGGTCTGCCGCGCCTTCTCCCCGAGCCGACGACCCTGCGCGTCCATGCCGGCTTCATCGACTATGTCGGCCAGCGCATTCCCCTGCAGATGCGGCTCGCGGCCGCCGCCAATGGCGACCTCGTTAATGCCTGGGTCGAGACCACCGTCTCGCGCACGACGGCGACGCCGCTCTCCGGCAAGATGTTGTGCCGCGGTGAGGCCTGCGAGGTCCATGGCGACGGACGCTTCGCGCAGGTGTGGTTCCTCGACCCGCAGGCCGAGCCGAAAGAGCGCGGAAAGCTGCCCTTCGGCGGGGCCCGCAACATCGAGCTCACTCTCCAGGGAGCGACCGCCTCCGGCAGGATCTTCGACCCGAAGGTGATCTTCAGCGGCGAGAACGGCCAGCGCCGCGAGGACCTGCGCTTCGATATCCAGAGGGTCGAGGGCACGCCGTTCTGAGCCCGGCCGACGTCCGACGATCACGCATTTCCAGGGCGCCGCTCCTCAAGGCCGGGGAGGGTGCTGCCGTCCGCACGCGTGCGGCCGGTTCGAGCAGGCCGGGGGCAGGACGACGATGATTTCGACCAGAGTGATGCGGACGATGCGGGCGGCGGGGCTGGCTCTGAGCCTGTCGGCGGTGTTGAGCGGGTGCGTTGGCTCGCGGGGCGGCTCGCCGGCCTCCTCGGGGGGCTCAGGCTCGGTGGAGGCCGCCATCGGACGCTGCATCGCCTCGACGCTGGTGGGAGCCGGCATCGGTGCCCTCATCGGTGCCGCGGCCGGTGGCGGCCAGAGGACGGGCGTCGGGGCGGCCGTCGGCGCCGGCGTCGGCGGCCTCGCCTGCGCGGTCCTCACTGCACTCGACGCCCAGGACAAGGAACGGATCCGCAACGCCCAGATCGCGGCAGCGGCGACCAACCGGCCACAATATCTCGCCTACCAGGGCTCTGACGGCCGCCAGCGTGAGATCACGGTGCGGCCGACGGCGCCCGTGACGGAACCGGCGCCGGTTGCCAACCGCATCTGCCGCGCCACCGACACCTCGGCCACCATCGTCGGGACAGGCAGCACCGAACTGCCGCAGCAGCTGGTCTGCCGCACCGGCAACGGCGATTGGCTGCCCGCCTGACGGGGGCGAGTGACAAGGGAAGGACCGAAACTTGCCTTACCGTCGGCGTGCCTTCGCGCACGCCGGCGCCGGACCCAGTCGCAATCCAGAGACATTGGAGAGCGAGGCTTAGCGTCATCCGATGCGAAGCACCGAGAGGTGGAGATTCCGATGCCGGTCCTCAATCCGACGATGATGATCAGCCTCCCGCTGCTCGGCCTCGCTCTTGCGGCTCCCGCGGTCGCCAGGTCGGCTCCTGCAAAGCCGGTCTGGGCCACCGGCACCTTCGTATATGCCGACCTCTGCACCGATACGGAGAGCGGCGAGCGGGCAGGGCGGCGGATCGTCCTCAAGCGCTCCCCCACCGGCGATGTGCTGTCCTACGAAACCCCGTCGCGGTCGGCGCGGGCCGAGGGCGTGACTCTCGACGATTCCACCAAGGAGCTGTCGTTCCAGGTCGGCGGCGAGGAGGGAGGCTTCGCCTTCCGTGGCACCCTGGCGACGGACGCCCTGGTCGGCACGGTGGAGGACGAGGCCGGAACCCGGCCGTTGCGCCTGCGGAGAATCCTGCGGTCTCATGCCCACGAGGCCTGCCCCGGGGAGGTCACGGGGTCGATCAGGACACGGCCCTGATCCATCTGGGCCGCAAAGGCCGCCCTGGTCTAAGGTCGGCTCCATGAAAGCCTTCCCCGTCCTGTTCCTCGCCGCCCTTGTCCTGTCGCCGCCGGCGGACGCCCGTTCGATGAGGCGGACCGATTCCTGCGACGGGCTCACCGCGCGGATGATCCGTGCCACCGGCGCCTCCCTCGCCGGGCGCGATGGGTCACTGTCGGTGTTCCGCGCCCGGGATGCCGACCGCATGAGCCTCGAATGCCGGGCTCCCGCACGGATGACGTTCGGGGCGCAGGATCGCGAGCCCGCCGGAGCGTATTTCATCCTGATCGGGCTGGCGGCCGAAGGGCTCGTCGGCGCCGGGGCAGAGGAGGTCGAGACCCTGGCCCGCGTGCTCCACCACCGCGCCCTGGTCACGGGGATGCCCCAGGCGGGGCGGGCAGGGCGCGCGGCACTTCGCTGCGAGACCGGCAGCTTGGCGGCGGCGGAGCCCGCCGGAATCCGCTGCGTACTCGTCTCGCACCGGCCTGCCGTTCTGCGCCGCCGCTCCGGACTTTTCCCTGGGCGTGAGCCGGTCTAGACCGACATCCATGTCAGATCTCGCTCACTCACCCTCCGGTCCCGTCGTGATGGCGGGGGCCACCGCCTT
Source organism: Methylobacterium sp. W2 (assembly GCF_020662345.1). GTDB lineage: Bacteria > Pseudomonadota > Alphaproteobacteria > Rhizobiales > Beijerinckiaceae > Methylobacterium. The sequence continues at coordinate 76,863 of NZ_VMOA01000023.1, forward strand.
CGCCAACCACCTGCCCTTCGCCCTCATCGCCGGCCCGTGCCAGCTCGAGAGCCGCGACCACGCCATCGAGATCGCCGACGCGCTCAAGGGCATGACCGACCGCCTCGGCATCGGCCTCGTGTTCAAGGGCTCGTTCGACAAGGCCAACCGGACCTCGGGCTCCACCGCGCGCGGCCTCGGCCTCGCCGGGGCGCTGCCGATCTTCGCCGAGATCAAGGAGCGGTTCGGCCTGCCCGTCCTCACCGACGTCCACGAAGCGGCCCAGTGCGCGCCGGCGGCGGAGGTCATCGACGTCCTGCAGATCCCAGCCTTCCTGTGCCGACAGACCGACCTGCTCCTGGCGGCCGCCGCCACCGGCCGCGTGGTGAACGTGAAGAAGGGCCAGTTCCTGGCGCCCTGGGACATGGCGCACGTGGCCGCCAAGGTGACGAAGGCCGGCAATCCCAACGTCCTCGTCACCGAGCGCGGCGCCTCGTTCGGCTACAACACGCTGGTCTCCGACATGCGCAGCCTGCCGATCATGGCGCAGGTCACGCACGGTGCCCCCGTCGTATTCGACGCGACACATTCGGTGCAGCAGCCGGGCGGGCAGGGCGCCACCTCCGGCGGGCAGCGCGAGTTCGTGGCGGTGCTGGCCCGCGCCGCCGTGGCGGTGGGCGTCGCCGGCCTGTTCATCGAGACCCATCCCGATCCGGATCATGCTCCGTCGGACGGCCCCAACATGGTCCCCCTCAAGGCGATGCCGGCGTTACTGGAAACCCTGAAGGCTTTCGATCGTCTCGCGAAGTCGAGCGGCTGACGGAGACTCTCCGCTCGGAATCGTTCGAGTTGCCGCGACAATGGAACCAACCCGCCCTCATCCCGTTGTTCTCGCTTGAACGTGACAACGATTTGAGGAGTTCCATGCGCAAGTTCGCACTGATCACGGCCGTTACCCTTTCCCTCGGCGCCATGGCTGCCGGAACGGCGGCAGAAGCCCGCCCCGGACATGGTCATGGCTACGGTCGCGGCGGCCATGGTGGTTATGCCCACGGTGGCTACGGCCATCGCGGCTATGGCAATCGAGGCTACGCCTATCGTGGCGGTGGACGTCGCGGCATCGGAACAGGCGCGGCCGTCGGGCTCGGCATTGCCGGCCTTGCGGCGGGTGCCATTGCCGCGGGTGCAGCCCGCGACTCCTACTACAACAACGGTTACGGCCGTCCTGCCTATGGTGGCGGCGGGTATGGGCGTCCGGCCTACGGGTACGGCTACTGAGTTGTCTGTATCAGACACATGACGTTCGAAGGGCGGCCGGTATTTACCGGCCGCCCTTTTTCGTTATCGGCGCACGGTCTCGAGAATCAGGGCGTGACAACGCGCGCGTTCTCAGCCGCGCCCGCGATAGGGTGCGATACCCTGATCCGGGAGCCAGATCGCTTTCGGCGGCTCGCCGGTCTGCCAGAACACGTCGATGGGAATGCCGCCGCGGGCGTTCCAGTACCCGCCGATGCGGAAGTACCGGGGCTTCAGCAGGTCGACGAGGGTGAGGCCGATGCCGACGGTGCAATCCTCGTGGAAGGCACCGTGATTGCGGAACGCGCCGAGATAGAGCTTCAGCGACTTCGATTCCACGAGCCAGAGGTCGGGCACATAGTCGATCATCAGGATGCCGAAATCGGGCTGGCCGGTGACCGGGCAGATCGAGGTAAATTCCGGCGCGGTGAAACGCGCCAGGTAATCGGTCTGGGGGTGCGGATTCGGCACCCGGTCCAGACGCGCCGCCTCTGGGGAGGCGGGCAGGGGGGTGGCCTGGCCGAGTTGCAGGCCGTCGGAGGAGAGGGG